>DASVCW010000035.1:0-114198 GCA_036381435.1 Balneolaceae bacterium
AAGGGGGACAACATCCCATCTTTGATGGGATTTAAAAAAATCAAAATTTTTTATTAGCAACGAATCTAAAAGAATTTTTTAATTCCAAAAATTCTTTCCATCATTCTCTTCAAAGAAGAGAATAGTCCCCCTTTGAAGGGGGCGCAGGGGGATGACCCTCTGTAAAAAGAGTAAATATTTAAAGTCACAAAAAATGAAAATAGGAATAGTTGGCGCAAGTATTTCAGGACTTATCGCAGGTAAAAAATTAGCAAAAGCGGGGCATGATGTCACCGTTATTGAGCAAATGCATTCGCTGGGTGGTAAATTCGCTACCAGTAAATTAGACGATCTTTACCTGGATTATGGAATTTCTCATTTCTCAGCCGAATCAAAAACATTTCGCGATTATCTTGCGGAACTGGGCCAAAAGGGAATCGTTAAAAAATGGGCAGAAGAGTTCAATTTCTATGACGGCACTAAGCTGCACCCGGGCAATCCCCATTCATCATCTCCGGGCTATTTCACCGGTAGCGGGGGAATGCAATCTATCGTCAAAGATTGGAGCCGGTGGGTTGATTTAATTTCGGATGTTAGTGCAGGCGGTATAACTTATATCGGCCCTGACCGAACAAAAAAGCGCTCATGGATGATAAATCTCAGCGACTTCAGTGTTTTTGAATGTGATGCAGTGATCATTGCTTCACCTGCGGTTGAGGCTTACGGACTCTTGCAAACCAGCCAGGATGAAACAGCAGTGCGCCGAATTATTCGTACAGTTGATGAAGTGAGATATGACGGATGCGTTTCGCTGATAGCCACTTACAACCAAAGCAGGCCTGACTGGAAAGGCATTGAATGCAAGAATAGCTCCGTTCGATGGATCAGCAATGAATCATCGAAGCAAGAGGAGACTGAAAAAACGGGACTTCTTATTCAGTCTACCGCAGATTTTTACCAAAAGCATGTCGAAAAAGATGATAAAACTCTCAAGCAACTGTTGCTGGAAGAAGCATCTAATATTTTAGATTCGGGAATTATGCGGCCACAATCTACTTATCTGCACCGCTGGAAGTATTTTGAGGCGAAAAACCCGATCAACGAATATTTTATGGAATTGGAAATGGAAGACGGTCCGCTTGCGTTAATAGGAGACTACCTTGGCGGCAATTCAGTGGAAAATGCTTTTCTGGCAGGATATAATCTTGCTGAATATTGGATCAATAAATACAGTGAAGTTGCCGTTAAATAAGTACTAAAAAAGATTCTCCATCGGTTGACCGCTTTTGTCACACCGGTGAATACTAAGGTTGCTTTTTCATTCACCGTTTAAAGAAACAGTGAAAAGGTGAGAATCCGGAGCTTTAAATAAGTTTATAAAAATCATTTGGCAAACGGTTTAAAAAATAACTACAACAAGTTGGGCTCGCTGCAAAAGCTAAATAAATATTTCAAGAAGTATAAGGGCACCATCATTCTCGGCTCGCTGTTTCTTACTGCTTCCAATTTCTTTCTGGTCTGGATACCGGTTTTTCTGCGCAGAACAGTTGATCAGGTGGCCCAGATTGAAGTGGATCGGTCGGAAGGTGTTTTTGACAGCATCGTCACCGTTCTTTTTAACAGCAGCGCCAGCTGGGTTTTAGCCAGAAGCGCTTTATTCCTTGTTGGTGCAGCGGTTTTCTCAGGGTTATTACTCTTCGCAACCCGCCAGACCCTGATCGTGGCATCACGGAAAATTGAGTTCGATCTCCGAAACGATATCTTCGATAAGTTATTAGAACTGCCCCAGCGATTTTACAGCAAATATACTTCGGGTGAAGTATATGTACGTGCCACCGAAGATGTTTCCAAGGTTCGCGAATATTTCGGTCCCGCCTATATGTACACCGTCAATACTATAACACGTGCAGGCTTTATCATCACTATGATGCTGATTGTAAGCCCCGAGCTGACGCTCTGGGCTTTGCTTCCGCTGCCGTTTCTCTCGGCTTTCGCTTACTGGGTAAGTGGTTACATCAATGATTATTCGCACCTCATTCAGGAACAGTACTCGACTATAGCGGGGCGGGCGAATGAATCATTTTCAAGCATACGGTTAATTAAAGCTTATAATCGTGAAAAATATGAGCGGCGGCGCTTTAGTGATGAAAGCGAGTCGTACCGGAAGAAAAAGTTGCGCCTTGATTTAGTGGAATCTCTTTTTCACCCTACACTGAATTTATTAATCGGTGCATCTGTTGTGATAGTGGTATGGAAAGCGGGTCAAATGGTGATTGAAGGCACGCTGACGGTCGGAAATATACTGGAATTTATCATTTATGTAGCTTACTTGACCTGGCCGGTAGCTTCACTTGGCTATACCGTGAATCGCTTCCAGCAGTCGATGGCTTCATGGAGGCGGATTGATGAAATCCTGACAGAAGAAATTAATATCTCGGATAAATCCGGTACCGATCAGAACATCAACAATATTGAAGGGGCTATTGAGTTTAAAAATGTCTCATTCAAGTATCCGGGTGCTGAAGCATATGCGCTGAAGGATGTGAATCTGAAGGTTGAAGCAGGACAAAACGCGGCCATTGTAGGAAGAACAGGCAGTGGAAAAACAACGCTCGTAGAACTGGTTCCGCGCTTGTTTGATGTTACCGAAGGCGAAATTTTAATCGATGGCACGAACATCAAGTCAATCCCGTTACAACTTTTAAGAAAAAGTATCGGGCTTGTACCGCAAGATACATTCCTTTTTTCTGATACGATCGGAGAAAACATTGCTTTTGGTACGGAGAACGCGTCACCGGAGGATATTGAAGCGGCGGCCGAAAAAGCGCAGGTAAAAGAGAATATTTTGGATTTTGACAAGAAATTTGAGACTATGTTGGGTGAACGGGGAATTACTTTGTCAGGCGGGCAAAAACAACGAACCGCTATAGCAAGAGCACTTATTCGTGATCCCAAGATTATTATTTTAGATGATTCTCTCAGTGCGGTTGATACCAAGACCGAAGAAGCTATTCTGCGACATCTCAGAAATGAATTAGAAGGAAGGACTACCCTAATGATCAGCCATCGTATTTCAACTATAAAGGATGCAGATGTTATATACTATCTGGAAGATGGTACAGTTGTAGAACAGGGAACGCATGAAGAATTGCTTAAAAAAGAAGGCCACTATTCCGTGATGTACAAGAAGCAACTAATCGAAGAAGAACTGGCCGAAATTTAAGATAAATACCGAATGGAAAATCAACTTAGTGTTGATTCCGTAGACGCTGGCAGGAACCGGAAATCACGCTGTCAGGTCAACATAATCACTCAACAGTGAGAATAGTAATTATTCAATAAATAAAATAAATAAACGAGGTTGATTGTTGATCGCAATTCAGCCGAACAAAAACATAGGAGTACAAAATGATTATCGTACCATTAGGCGTTGCATCAGCAACCCCCACGGCTACAAGACACCTTTCATCGGTGGCAGTATGGAGAGAAGGAAGCGTTTATCTTTTCGATTGTGGTGAAAATGCTCAAATGAGAATGCTGCAAGGCGGATTAAAACGTTCGCAAATCGATTGCATTTTTATCTCTCACTTCGATACCGACCATTATTCGGGACTCATCGGCTTGCTGTCAACCCTGCAATTGCAGCGGCGTGAGCGTGAACTTACCCTTGTCGGCCCCGAAGGCTTGCAAAAATTTGTTGAATGGAATTTTGAGTTTAGTAATGTAAATCTCAATTATTCCATCAATTATGTTGAACTTGCAGAAGATTTTGAGGAAGCACGGGTTGTTGACGAAGATGAATTTTATGTTGAGGCTCGTCCTTTAAATCACTCAAAATTCTGCATCGGTTACCGCTTCCAGGAAAAAGACCAGCCGGGTAAGGTTGATGCCGGTAAGGCACAAGCGATGGGCGTCAATGAAGACTGGCAATATAAAGATTTGAAAGCCGGCAAAGATGTAGAACTGGAAGACGGAACCGTTGTGAAGGCCATCGATATTGTAGGCCATCCGCGCCCGGGCGACAGCTTTGCCTACATCACGGATACAAAATACTGCCCGAATTCGGTGAGACTGGCTTTAAATACCAATGTGCTGTTTCATGAAGCAACCTTCAGCCAGAGCCTGGCTGATAAAGCCGAAGAAACGGGACATTCTACAGCAAAAGATGCAGCTCGGGTGGCGAATGAAGCCAAAACGAAGTTGCTGGTTATCACCCATTTCTCGGCGCGTTACACCAACGAATACGTACTGTTGCGTGAAGCCCGTGATGATTTCTTCCCGGCGTGGGTAGCTACCGAACTGCGACCTATTTTTACCGATCCCGCTCATGAAAAAGGTATTATTCAACCGAAAGTGTACCTGAAAGAGATCAATAGGGATAAAAATAATAGTAAGTCTAAGAAGAAGAGCTACAGCAAAGGAAGCAAGAAAAAGCGGTTCAGAAAGCGGAAAAATCATTCGGACAGAAAGAGCCGGAGCAGTTCCTCCCGCAAAAGCAGGACCGATAACAGCTCCCGTCCGTCAAGACCGGTACGCAGCCGAAATGACAACGATAACGGGGGACGCAACGATAGCGGTAATCAGCGTAAGCCCAAGCAGATTACTCCGCGCACTCCATTTGATGATTTCGATCGATTCTAAAATTTGTAAAAGGTGAGTACTAAAAAGAATGGTGAGGCCGCCGACAGGGATTTGCTCCGGCGGCTTTATCAATTTATAAAACCATACCGCTGGTATGTTGTTTTGGGCATTGTGCTAACGCTCACTGCCGCATTTTTGGGTACAGTACGTCCAAAACTGATACAGGTCGCGGTTGATGAGTATATTAGAAATAATGATCTGCAGGGATTGCTGTGGATTATTATGTTGCTTATTCTCGCCCTGATCGGCGAATTTATTCTTTTGATCGTCAATACCTACCTTACGCGCTGGTTCGGGCAGGGCACGCTTTTTAATATGCGTAACGCCGTGTTTAAAAAGATACAGTCGCTGCACGTGCAGTTTTTCGATAAAAACCCAATCGGGCGACTAATCACTCGCACAACCAGCGATATTGAAGCTCTAAGTGATCTGTTAAGTGATGGTGTGGTGAACATCATCGGCGATATGTTTCGCATTTTCTTTATCCTGTACTTCATGTTCAGCATGAGCTGGGAGCTTTCACTGGTGGCTATTTCGGTACTTCCGGTGCTGTTTTATGCTACTTTTGTATTTAAAGCCAAAGTGCGCGATTCCTTTTTAGATGTACGTGATCAAATTGCGCGCCTGAACTCATTTGTGCAGGAACACATCAGCGGCATGTCAATCGTTCAGCTTTTTAATAAAGAAAAGCGTGAAAAAGAGCGGTATGAATCGATTAACGGGGCTCACAGAGGGGCTTACCTGGATACCATTTTTTGGTTTGCCATTTTCTGGCCCGCAGTTGAAGTCATCGCGAGTCTGGCGATGGCGCTGGTGATCTGGTATGGCGGTGGCCGTGCGCTCATGGATGAAGTGACTTTCGGTATTTTGTTGGCTTTTGTGCAGTATGTCCGTGATTTCTTTCGTCCCATTCAGGGGCTTTCGGAAAAGTTCAATACCCTTCAATCAGCTCTGGCATCATCTGAGCGGATTTTTAATGTGCTCGATACAAAAAATAAGATTGAAGATCCGGATGAGCCTAAAAACATTGAAAATCCACAGGGGGATATTGAATTTGACCATGTATGGTTTGGTTATAATGAGGAAGAAACGGTGCTCAAAGATATCTCATTTAAGGCCAAAGCGGGAGAGACAATTGCCATCGTGGGTGCTACCGGAGCGGGTAAATCTACTATCATTAACTTGTTGATGCGTTTTTATGATATCAATAAAGGCTCTGTAAAACTTGACGGAATTGATATCCGGGAGCTTAGGCTGGCTGAACTGCGCTCGAATTTCGCACTGGTACTTCAGGATAATGCGCTCTTTTCAGGAACTATCATGGAAAATATCACCCTTGGAAACCCTGATATATCGGAAGAAGAAGTGATTAAAACGGCGCGGGAGGTAGAAGCTCACCGCTTCATCAACAAGCTGCCCGGTGGATTCAATTTCGAACTTAATGAGCGGGGTAAATCGCTTTCTATGGGACAGCGGCAGCTGATTTGTTTTGTAAGGGCGATGGTATACGATCCGAATATTTTAATTCTGGATGAAGCGACTTCGAGCGTAGATTCCGAAACTGAGGATTTAGTAAATAAAGCGTGTGATAAGTTGATGGAAGGGCGGACATCCATTGTGATTGCCCATCGGCTTTCGACCATCCAGGGAGCAGATAAAATTCTGGTGATGCACAAGGGTGAAATTCGCGAGACGGGCACGCATCAACAATTGCTTGAGAAAGAGGCAGGCATTTATCGCAAACTTTATGAGTTACAGTATAAAGATGAGCTGCTGCCGGAGCCGAAGTCGGCGTAAAGATAGGAACGCGGCGGGTTAAACGGATTAGGCTGTTTTTCACGGATTTTTTAAAAACGTTTCACTTATCCGCTTAATCTGTGTTGATCCGTGTTCCTCCCTTAAAAGAAAATCATTGCAGTTTTACCCGAAAACAGCCAGAAAATCCTCGTAAGCCTGGAGGGCGTCTTCATCGCGGTTCATTTCATCAAGAATTTCGGCTCGTTGTATCATCGCTTTTTGCAGGTATGCGGAGTGCTTTTGGCTATCTTTGAAACGTTCAATCAGTTTTGCACTTGCATCCAGAATTTCATCTGTTTCACCTCTGGCAAGGATAAGATCAAAACGTTTGAGGTGAATTTCATCAAGTTTATCGCCTAGCATACCGGCAGGATGCGAAGCCATTCTTTCGATAATGGCATTATAAAGAGGCAGAAGATCAGCATCATCCTTGTTTTCAAGAATTTGTACTTTGTAAATCATAGCCATAGAAGCTTTATGGTAAAATTCTTTATTCTCCGAATCCTTAAAATGCTCTATAACCGAATCCAGGGCCGGCAGCGCTTCATTTAACCGTTTAAGTTTAATCAGGACAATGGCACGGTGAATGATAGATCGCGAAACCGTTTCATTTAGGTTTTCATGATCGGGGTTGTCATACCGCTTAATGATCTCTTCGAGAGTGGGCAGCAGGCTTTCCCACCGCTGCATTTTGTAAAGAAGATCAGATTTTCGGAATAGCGCCTTTTGAATGAATTCATCTCTGGTTGACTTACTACTCAGACTTGAACTGCCATTCAGCTTCGGCTTACTGTTGTGGTTTGGCGTATCATTCAGAGGGTTCGATTCGCCATTTAGATGGTCCGAATTAGGTGCTCCCGGTGATGGCGCATCTAAACCAAAGGGATCACTGTCTATGTTGTAGTCATGATTTGCCATCATTGCCTCCGAATTATTATGGTTAGTGTTCTCAAACGAACTATTTATATCTTCATTAGTGGTTTCATTATTGCTGATTTCTTCCGGCTTTTGCATTTCTGTTCCATTTTTAATTGGACCTTTTTGAAAGCTAAAATTGCTGACCAGATCATCAATAGTTTTATCTCCGATTTCTTCAGTAATACTTCTTTCGTTTTTATAAAAACCGTTTTGGCCGTTTGTAACAGATGAATGCGCAAATACCTGTTCCTCTTCACCTCCCTGTATCGCGTCAATAACAGACAAGCCGCAGTAGGCAGCAACACAGAGAAAGGTACCTGTAATATACTTGATGATGAGATTTGTTTTTTTACCACTGAATATTTCTTCAAATGCCTCTTTAACTTTATCAGGTGGAGAATGATGAATAGAGGGATGCTTTTCAAATAGTGATGAATAGGCTTCTAAAAATCCCCTGGCAAGGGCATATTTGGTGGTTTCGGGATTTTGAAATTCATCAAAATACTTAGCAGGCAAGCCATCATCAGTTATTATTTCAAAATCCTTAAGCAGGCGTACCACAAGCAGGTCGTTAGGGTCGGAATAACCCAACTCTTGAACGACATCAACATTAATGACCTGAGCATTACAAGTAGCAAGGGCACTAATGATGGTATCAAAATTTTTGGTATTTACTAAAAAAGCTGCTGAAACCCTCATGACAGAAACACTTATATTATCATGTCTGTTATGGTCGCTATTTAATAGATAATCATCAAGTTAGAAAGGCTTAATAAACAAGGTGTTAGCATTAAAATTCTGTAATGAAGTAAAGAAAATTTTAATAAAGTGCTCAATCGTCGTCATCATCATCGTCGTCATCATCATCATCTCTTCGTTCTGTTCGAAAGTCCCATTCAAAATCTTCATTCATCTTGTTGCCGGCTTCATCCTCCACTTCATCGGTGACAACAGCAAAATACCTTTCATCAAAATCAAGAGGTCCGGAAGGCGTAAATATGGCCGTAAAACCGGAATAACTCACCGAGCCGTCAATCGCACGAGTACTTCTGCCGGGTCCGTCTTCCATTACCATAAAAGTGGAACGGTTAATAGTTTCCGGATTCATGGCTTCACTAAAAGTAACGGCGATGATAACATCTATACCAACATCATTTGCTTTGTCATTGGGATCGGCATCTATGATATCAGGAGGATTATCATCAGGATCATCTTCTGTTGAAAACTGCCATTCAAAATTGTCGGACAAATTATTTCCCGCCAGATCTTCAATTTCATCAGAAACTCTCGCTGTATAGTTTTCTCCATATTCCAGATTTTCATCAGGTATAAAAGTGGCCGTGGTACCGGAATATTCTATCGAACCCTCCACAGTATTAGAGCCTTGACTTAAGGTAAAAGTTGCGGTATTAACGGTTGATGGGTTTATCTCCTCATCAAAAGTAACGCTGACGGTCGTATTTATATCTACATCATCAGCATCTGCCTCAGGTTCAATGGAGCTAATTTCAGGAGCATCATCATCGGGATTTTCAATAGTTGTAAAACTCCAGCTGTAATTGGCTGCTAAAGTACGTCCGTTTACACTTTCTGCTCCTGTTGTGATGGTAGCGGTATACGTGTTACTATAACTCAGACTTTGTGACGGGATGAATGTAGCCGAACTGTCGCTTGTGCTTACCGAACCGGGAATCGGATTTGTACCCTGTCTTAAAATGAAGGTTTCTTCGTTCAGGGTTGATGCGTTCATAGCCTCATTGAAATTAGCGGTAATTAGAGGAGCCAAGCTGATGTTTACGGTATCATCCGGCGGACTGGTAGAAATCACCTCAATATTTACTTCACCGGAATTGGTGGTATCTATTGTAGAAAAGCGCCAGACATAATTCTCGGGCATTTTAAAACCCATAGCGTCGGCCACATCGGTAGTGATCGTAGCAACATAAGTGCGACCACGTAAAAGGCTGTCCAGAGGTATAAAAGTGACCGTAGTACTGGTGAAAGTGACAATACCGGGAACGGGAGATGAATCTAACTGAAGATTAAAAGAAGTGGTATTAAAGGTTGTAGTATCCATTTCTTCACTGAAAGTGACGGTTAGCATTGCATCTAAAGCCACTTCTTCGGCATTATTTGCCGGATTGGTAGAAAGCACTTCAGGGGCGCCGGAAGAATCTGTGATACCTGTTCTGTTACAATTAACAGCGACAAATGCGGTTATCAGAACAATAGCCAGCATAAATTTTGCAAAATGCTTTTGCCGGATAGATGTTATTTTTTTCTCCTGTTTCTTCAATACACTCTTTCTTATAGATAGCTAATGAATTCATTAGTGTTAACAGGACAATAAATGTGCCAACTTATATTTGAGAGCATAATTTGCCTTTCGATAACTTAAACAAAAACGAATGCCCTTAAATGATGTAACGAATATTCTCAAAGCAAAACGAATTCGTGTAAAATGTGTACGCATAAGGGGTTTTAAGAGCGATACGAATTGGAACTTATAATCAGTATTAACAGTTGGATAAATGAATTATCGACTTAGTTCTTAATTACTAAAGTAAGTCAAAACTATAAAAGAAGGAGAGGATTATGGCAGACCAAAAAAATACAACCGACCATGATGTTATAAAGAAATGGGCTGAAAGCAGAGATGGAAAGCCGGCAGTTATTGTTAATAAAGGAGAAAAGACAGAGCTCTTAAGAATAAATTTTCCGGGATACTCTGAAGATAATCTGGAAGAAATTGATTGGGATAAGTGGTTCGATATTTTCGACAGCCGAGACCTGGCGCTTATTTACCAGGAAAAAACAAAAGACGGAAAAACAAGTAATTTTAATAAGCTTGTAAGCCGTGACAATGTAAGCTGAAACAAAGAAAGGTTTTTCGGTGCCGACAAAAATGAAATCATCCGGAAAAGTAAACTACCTGACTATTGCCCAAGGTATCTATTTCTTTATTACAGGTATTTGGCCCATCCTTCATATAGAAAGTTTTATAGCTGTAACAGGCCCCAAAACGGATATATGGCTTGTTAAGACTGTAGGAATGCTGGCACTGGCTATCGGAGTCGGTTTGCTGGCAGCAGGAATTAAGCGCCAACTTTCACTGCCTTTAGTCCTGATAGCAGCTGGTTCCGCATTCGGTTTCGCTCTGGTTGATATCATCTATGTTTGGAAAGCTGTGATAGATCCTATCTATTTACTGGACGCGTTTATTGAGCTTATACTGCTTGTTTTTTGGCTGGTACTCATGTTTAAGCCGAGGCACCGCGAGTTGTTTTAATTAAAGTGGTATAGCCAGCTTGTATCGGGAAGGGAGGGGCCGGGGTACTCTTTTGCAGGAAAGGCTGTTTAATGGAATCATTATTTCCTTATCTCGAACTGACGATAATTAAAATTGACTAACCTCAACCGAGTAGCTATTCACCCTTAGCTAATTATTCAAAAATTCGCGCAAATTTTGTACCTTTCAGGGCTTGAAACTTCAACCAACAAAGGATATTACTATGCCCCAGGATACGATGACATCAAAAAAGAGCACAGCTAAGACTGCTGAGAAGGATTCTAAGGCTAAAAAATCCGGCAGGCCTGATGTCTATCAATCCGAGCATAAAATTCGTTTTGTAACTTCTGCCAGTTTATTCGATGGTCATGATGCCGCCATTAATATCATGCGTCGTATTCTGCAGAGCAGCGGGGCAGAGGTAATCCATTTAGGGCATAACCGTTCCGTTCAGGAAATTGTGGACTGCGCCATTCAGGAAGATGCACAGGGCATTGCTATCAGCTCTTATCAGGGTGGACACATGGAGTATTTCAAGTATATGGTTGACCTGCTTGAAGAACGCGGTGCTTCACATATCAATGTATTTGGCGGTGGCGGTGGCGTGATTGTGAACGATGAAATTGAAGAACTTCACAATTCCGGTGTATGCCGTATTTTTTCGGTTGAGGATGGAAGCAAAATGGGTCTGCAGGGCATGATCAACTTCATGCTTGAAAAATGCGATTTTGATACTGCAGAAATTGAACCGGTTGACGCGCAAAAAATTGTTGAAAAAGATGCTAAAACCATTGCCCGCTGCATTTCGGCGCTGGAGAATAAGCACGATGATATTATAAAATTCGAAGATGGAAAGTTATTCGACGGCAAAGGAAACATCATTCCGGCTCAAAAAAACGGGCATCCCATTCCGCTAATTGGTATTACCGGGACCGGGGGGGCAGGTAAAAGTTCGCTCACCGATGAGCTTGTCCGTCGCTTTTTAACGGAATTCAAAGACATCAACATAGCTGTTATTTCCATTGATCCTTCCAAGATAAGGACCGGCGGCGCGTTACTGGGTGATCGTATCAGGATGAATAGCATTGACCCTGAGCACGTTTTTATGCGCAGCCTGGCGACCCGTGCCAGCAACCGCGCTACGAGCTCCTCCGTGAAAGGGGCCATCGAAATTTGCAAAACGGCGGGCTTTGATCTCGTGATCGTCGAAACCAGCGGAATCGGCCAGAGTGATTCTGAGATTGTGAATATTTCCGATATCCCAATGTATGTGATGACCAGTGAATACGGCGCGGCCACGCAGCTTGAAAAAATTAATATGCTGGATCTGGCGGAGTTCGTGGTGCTCAACAAGTTCGAGAAAAAAGGCTCTCTTGATGCCCTTCGGGATGTTCGCAAGCAGATAAAACGAAATCGCGGGGCGTGGGATTTGAAACCCGAAAATATGCCTGTCTATCCCACTATTGCCGCCCAGTTTAATGATGAAGGCGTAGACCGGCTCTTCAAAGCACTGACCGACAAAATAAACGAGCATTACAGCCTTAACTGGGAGACCTCACTCTACACCAATCCTGAGCCTGCCGAAGATATTCAGGCACAGGCTATCATTCCGGGGAAACGACAGCGCTATCTTTCTGATATTTCCGAAAGCATTCGTGATTATCACCAGTGGGCTGAAGATCAATCCGAAATTGCCGCCAAACTGGACCAGGTTGAAGGGACTATTGATCAGCTTGAACGTTGGGAGCCGGAGGACAAAGAGAAATTCCAGAACAATCTCGATGAGATGCGTAAGCACTGGCTCAGCAAGCTTGATGCCCGCTGTAAGAAAATTCTGGACGGCTGGAATGAACTATATGAAGAGTACCGGCAGGAGTCGGTTGATGTACAGATCCGTAATAAAACATTCAAGAATGAAATGTACCGGGAGTCACTGAGCGGATTGCAAATTCCCCGTGTTGCGCTGCCCAAGACCAAACACAAAGGCGAGCAGCTTAAATTTGCGCTGAAAGAAAATTTGCCTGGCTATTATCCGTTTACAGCCGGTGTATTTCCGTTTAAGAGGGAGGGAGAAGATCCCACGCGCATGTTTGCGGGAGAAGGAACGCCCGAGCGAACCAACAAACGGTTTCATTATCTGAGTGAAGGGATGCCCGCAGCGCGACTCTCAACCGCTTTTGATTCCGTAACCCTTTACGGCGAAGATCCCGATCATCGCCCCGATATCTACGGGAAAGTAGGAAATTCGGGCGTCAGCATCTGTACGCTTGATGATATGAAAAAGCTTTATTCCGGCTTTGAACTGACCTCCCGGAAGACTTCCGTTTCAATGACGATTAATGGCCCCGCGCCGATGATTCTGGCGATGTTTATGAACACAGCTATTGACCAGGAGGTAGAACGCTGGCTCAAAGAAAATGGTAAATGGGAAGAAGCGAAGAAAAAAATCGGCAAGTATTTTGAAGAAAGGGGAGTAAAAGCACCTCAATATAGCGGCGAATTACCGTCGACGAATGATGAATTTGGATTGGGACTGCTGGGAGTCACCGGTGATAAATTGATTCCTGAAGAAACGTATAATGAAATCAAAGAAAAAGCACTTTCGGTAGTTCGCGGTACGGTTCAGGCCGATATTCTGAAGGAAGACCAGGCGCAAAATACCTGCATTTTTTCCACTGAATTTGCGCTTAAAATGATGGGTGATATTCAACAATACTTCACTGATCATAAGGTGAGGAATTACTATTCCGTTTCTATCTCGGGATATCATATTGCAGAGGCGGGGGCGAATCCCATCACCCAGGCAGCTTTCACGCTGGCAAACGGATTCACTTATGTCGAGTATTACCTTTCCCGGGGAATGGATGTGGACACTTTTGCCCATAACTTATCTTTCTTTTTCAGCAATGGATTGGATCCCGAATATGCCGTTATAGGGCGAGTAGCCCGACGTATTTGGGCGGTCGCAATGCGCGAAAAATATGGAGCGGGTGAGCGGTCGCAGAAGCTGAAATATCATATTCAAACCAGTGGACGTTCGTTGCACGCACAGGAAATTCAGTTCAACGATATTCGTACTACACTGCAGGCTCTGCTTGCCATTTATGATAACTGTAATTCGCTTCACACGAATGCTTACGATGAGGCGATCACCACACCGACTGAAGAATCGGTTCGCCGGGCACTGGCAATTCAGTTGATCATTAATAAAGAGATGGGAACGGCTAAAAATGAAAACATCAACCAGGGTTCTTATTTTATTGAAGAGATGACGGATCTTGTTGAAGAAGCGATTTTATCTGAGTTTGATCGCCTGACCGAACGCGGAGGCGTGCTCGGAGCGATGGAGAATATGTATCAGCGGGGCAAAATTCAGGATGAAAGCCTGTATTACGAGTCCAAAAAACACAGCGGCGAGCTGCCCATTATCGGTGTGAATACCTTTACCGGTGGTGAAGATCATGAGGGTGAGGAAGAAGACCATAAGGTAGATTTAATCCGTTCAACCCGGGAAGAGAAAGAGCAACAGATCAAAAATGTTGAAGCATTCTGGAATCGAAATGAAGGGGAGGCCGAAAAGGCCCTCGAACGGCTTAAAGAAGTAGCCCGAAATGACGGAAATACTTTTGAAGAACTTATGGAGACCGTAAAAGTGGCTTCATTAGGGCAAATTTCCCGTGCACTTTATGAAGTGGGCGGGCAGTATCGCAGGAATATGTAGGGCAGAAGTGAGATGCGAGACGATGCCTTAAAAATGATGCGAAAAGGGTATTTTGTCCCAAAAGAAAAAGGCGATCAATGTAATAATTGATCGCCTTTTTTAAATTTCTACTTATTCTATTCTGCCGCTGCAAGCATTCCGAGCAAGCGCTGAGCTTCAGCCACTTGAGGGCTGCTTGAATAGTTATTAATAACCCTTTCAGCATATTCTTGAGCAGCAGCCTGATTTCCGGCATCATAAAATGCGTTAGCCGCTTCGAGATAATTATAAGGGGTAGTGGAATCGTTTTGATCCCATTCTGCAGCTTTTACAAAGATATCTGCTGCCTGAGCATGGTTCCCCATTGCCGTTAGCAAAACACCATGGAAAGAGATCGGGCCGACTCCCATGATACCTTCGGGCACTTCAAATTCTTTTATATACTCTAATGCCTGCTCAAAATTTCCCAAATTATATTCAGCCACAGCCGCGTAATAACGTGCTAAATTAGCGGCATCGGTCCCTGAGTAATTGGCGATGATCTGCTGGAAACCAACAGTGAAATCAGCCTTAGAACCTGTTAAAGCCTCCTGGTAATTGCCTCGCATGTAATCTTGCGTAGCATGGGCCATTAATCTCTGGGCTTCATTTTCCTGAGTGCTGGAGTAGTAATAATAGCCGACTGCTCCGCCAATGATTACAATCAAGGCAATAAATCCCCCGATTACAGCTGCTTTATTGTTGTCATAAAAACTTTGGGTTCTGGAAAATGTTTCCAATAATGGATCTCGTTCCAGTTCTTGCCTTGCCTGTTTATTTACCATAATTCACTGTTATTAATCTTAATTTTTGCACCGCTTAAAATATGATTGTTTTCACTGAGAGTAAAATTTAAAGTGCATGTAACTTGCCTTTTGTGAGCTCATAAATTACATCGGAGCGGCGGGCAATATCTTTTTCATGAGTGATTAAAAGAATACTTACTCCTTCTTTTTCTCTCAAGTTAAAAAGTTGCTGAAGCAGGATGTCTGTATTTTTTTCATCCAGGTTACCGGTAGGCTCATCGGCAAGAATTAAATCGGGTTTGTTCATGAGCGCGCGAGCCATGGCAACACGTTGCTGCTCACCGCCCGAAAGCTGGGTAGGACGATGTCCCGCCCGTCCCGGGATTCCAAAATCCTCGAGTAATTCGTTTGCCCGTATTTTTGCTTTTTCCTGTGATTCGCCCCGAATCAAAGCCGGCATCATGATATTTTCAATGGCGGTAAACTCAGGCAGCAGGTGATGAAACTGAAAAACAAAGCCAAGGCGTTGATTTCGAAATACTGCCAGGTCTTCCTGCTTCATCGAATAGATAGCCTTGCCTTCCCAATTCACCGTCCCTGAATCAGGGTGATCTAAACCGCCAAGAATGTGAAGCAAAGTACTTTTTCCGCTTCCGCTGGCGCCAACGACGGTAATAATAGAGCCTTTTTCAATCGAAATGGAAGTATCCTGAAGTACAGTCAGCGCTTCATTTCCGTTTTCAGCGGCGTATGTTTTGGTGAGATTTTTTGCTTCTAAAATAGGCATGTATCACTCTTCAAGGTTATTGGATTGAAAGGAAGGATAAATAACAGGTTCGATATATTCACATTTTGCCGTTTCAACATCCACTTTCGCGAAAATAGCACAAAGGTGGTTATTGCCGTTGGCAAGTTTATAGCGGTGAGGCGTTCCGAGTTTAAATCGCTTCATCGAAGTATTTTTATCCATTCCCAAAACAGAATCAAACGAGCCTGTCATACCCACATCGCTGATATAGCCCATGCCTTTGGGGAAAATTCGAGCGTCATTAGTCGGGACATGTGTGTGGGTTCCCACAAATACAGAAATGTTACCATCAAGATGCCAGGCCAGGGCCAGTTTTTCGGCGGTTGCTTCAGCATGGAAATCAACAAAAATGAGATCGGTTTCCTCTTTCATTCGTTCAATTACCCAGTCGGCTGTTGAAAAAGGATCATCAATGGCTTGCATGAAAGTACGTCCCTGAAGATTCAGTACGCCAATTTTAAGAGCATGGCCGGGAACATCATAAACGCCAAATCCATAGCCGGGATTGCCTCGGGGGTAGTTCATGGGACGCAAAATATTGCTGTCCGTTTTCATATAGTCGAATACTTTCCATTTGGCGAAAGAATGATTTCCGCCGGTAATGACATTCACTCCAAGATCATAGAGCCGTGAAATGATGGAACGATTAATACCTTTACCTTCGTGTGAATTTTCCCCGTTGGCAATCACAAAGTCGGGCTCGTGTTTCTTTATTAAGCTGGGCAGAATGGTTTCAAGCAAACTGAGCCCTGGTTCACCGACAATATCACCCACAAAAAGTATATTGACTAATTTCTTTGACATGTTGAGAATTATTAAAGCAAAATCTCTGAATGGAAGCCCTTAAGGTAAGGAATATAACGGCTTTCTCTGAATTGGATTTGGGACTTAAACGTCTTTAATCAAAAGTTTTTATCAGATGTAAAGAAAGGGTGAAAACTATAAAGTGACCTACAAATATTGCGTATTGCGTAGTTCGTATTATCTGGAAGGTTCTAATACGCAATATTTAGTAATTTCTAACTCAAAAGCGGTTTATCCTTTCTCACCCCTTAACCTCTTCAATAAACTCTTCGAGTGATTTATTCACATCCTGCAAAACTTTGTCTTCCTGCTGGCTTAACTCACGGTTACGCCTGCGTTCTTCGAAAAGTTCTTCGGCAATGCTCAGAGCTGCCAAAACCATCACCGTAGTATCCGGTTGTTTGTTGAGTTCCTTTTTATACTGGCGAAACTTTTCATCCACATACTGCGATATCCGCATCATCGCATCTACTTCAGAATCTTCGACTTTTAGCGGATATTGTTTACCAAGGATGGTGATTTTGATTGATTTCATGCCTTTTCCTCCAGATGATTATCGATCTTAGAAATCAATCCCAATACCTGATGACGAAGAGCTATACGCTCGGACTCTGAGATAGCAGAATAAATATCACTCTGCCCATCCTGGATCTCCTCCAGTTTAGACCGAAGCTTGCTATTTTCTCTTTTGAGCTCCTTAAGTTGTCCGTTCAGGGAATTAATTTCCTCCCTCACCTGATCGAGCAACTCATGAAACCGCTCGTGATATGGACTTTCGTTCGTTAACATCTCCTAAATTTAAGACCGTAGTTTTGCTGAATACCTTTTCTCCAAAACCTTTAAAACCTTGTTAATTATAGGTTCTACATCTTTGATAGTCAATGTTTTATTTTTATTGAGAAATGAGAGCCTGAATGCAAGGCTTTTTTTGTTTTCGCCCAGCGATTTTCCCTCAAAAACATCAAAAATATCCAGTTCTTTGAGCGATTTGCCCGCTGTTTGCCTAATTGTTTTCAGCAAAGCACCCGCTTTTACGGATGAATCTACAATTACCGCGAAATCAAACTCAAAAGACGGGAACTTAGAAACGGCTTCATACTTTTGCTCATCAATCTGTAGGCGTACTTTTTGAATTTGCGTAAGCGAAAATTCAGCGGCAAAAGCGGGTAATTCAATATCATAATTGTTGAGTAAATTTTCCGGTACAACAGATAGTTTTCCTACTTCAATATCGCCAAAGCTATAGATCAGGACTCCGTTTTCATCGGTTTTTGTGGACAATGATTGAGCAATGCCCAATTTTTGCAGAAAACTTCGAACGGGTGCTTTCAGATCGAAAATATCGTAATGTTTGGCTTCGGTTTTCCAATGTTCGATTGATTTGAATCCTGCCAGACCGAATAAAATATGGGTTTCTTCTTTAATTCCCGGTTGATGCGTGCCTTTTTCAGCCTTTTCAAAAACATTCCCCACTTCAAAAAAGCGCAGTTGGGTTTCTTTACGGTTGATGTTGTAGGCAACCGATTTGAGGAACCCATAAAGCAAAGACGGGCGTAAGGTGGTCATATCCTTCGAAATAGGATTCAAGGTGTGAATCATTGAATCCAGATCACCGAGTAGCTTCGCATCCTTTTCAGGCATCAGGGAATTGGAGTAGATTTCGCGGAAGAGCAATCCTTTAGTGGTCTCTTTAGCACCTGAAACCAGCTTTTCCCAGTCTGTTAATGGTTCGGGTGAAGTGAATTTGCTGTGCTTCGGAGCCCGGATTTTATTGTAATCATACAGCCGGCCTGTTTCTTCGATCAAATCCACTTCACGGGTTAAATCGGGACGAAAAGTAGGGATGGAATAAGTAACTGTCTCATCATTTCGATCAGCAACTTCAAATTCGAGTCCGTCGAGTATTTCAACTATTTCATCTATCTGGAAACCGGTACCAAGCAGGCGGTTCACATAAGACTTTCGCAGGGTAATTTCCTTTTGTTCAACTTCTACAGGCTGCATATCCGTGCAGGCATCAATAACGGTGCCGCCGGCCACATCCGCGATAAGTTCTGCGGCGCGTTCAGCCGCTATTCGCTGCAATTGCGGATCAACCCCACGTTCAAAGCGATAGGAAGCATCAGTTTGCAGTGTTTGTTCTTTGGCGGTTTTGCGAATGGTACCGGGATCGAAACAGGCGCTTTCAATGAGTACATTCGTGGTTTTCTCGCTTACTTCAGAATCCACCCCGCCCATGATACCCGCAATAGCTACCGGCTCTTCGGCATCACAAATAAAAAGCGTCCCCGCCGAACATTTCCGTTTGACATGATCCAGCGTTTCAAATTCAACTTTATTGTCAAAATCCTTCACTATAATTTTATCGCCTTTAATAGTGTCTGCATCAAAGGCGTGGAGAGGTTGACCCATCTCCATAAGCACGTAATTAGTGACATCAACCACATTGTTAACGGGACGAAGTCCCAATGCTTCCAGTCGATTCTTGAGCCAGGCCGGAGATTCCCCAATTTCAACTCCCTTCACCATTTTACCTACATAGCGGGGACATTTTTCAGGCGATTCAATCTCGATTTTGATTTCTTCAAGCGGTTTTGAGTCTGTAAAATCTGTTTTGAAGGGTCTGCATAGCTCCAGATCAAGAGCGGCAGCTAAATCACGCGCCACACCGACATGACTGGTAGCATCGGGACGATTTGGGGTGATTTCAATATCAATGATGGTATCCTGATAAAGATCTACAGCTTCGTGAAGGGGAGTACCGGTTTTTAGCGTTGAATCCAGAATCATAATGCCGCTGTGATCGTCACCCAGATTCAGTTCAGTTTCAGAGCAGATCATGCCATTAGATTCTTCACCCCGCAGCTTGGCTTTTTTAATAGTAAATAGTTCATCGTTATCAGTGGGAAGGCTTGAACCAACAGTTGCTACCGGCACTTTTTGTCCCGCTGCCACATTCGGCGCTCCACATACGATCTGAACGGTTTCATCACCCAAATCTACATTACAAAGGCGCAAACGATCAGCATTAGGATGTTCATTTACTTCCAACACTTCACCCACAATTACGCCTTCCAGCTTGCTGCCAAAGGAAACTAATTCATCAACTTCCAGCCCGATAAGCGTTAATTTTTCAGCGGTTTCTTCAGGTGTTAATTCAAGATTTATAAATTCTTTAAGCCAGTTGTAGGATATTTTCATGTATTATTCTTCGAGATCTTGAATAATGGTTTCAATTTGTTGCTTTAGGGTAGGAATATCATTTTTTATTACATCCCAAATGATTGCATAATCTACTGTAAAATAGCCGTGAATGAGTCGATCTGCAAACCTGCTGCAGATTTCCAGGAAATATGGTCATATTCATCTCTTAGCTCCTTAGGAACATTTTTAATGGCTTCACCGATAATTTCTAAACTACGGGAAAAAGCCCTTTTATCTTTTTCATTTTCAATAAAATCAGGAAACTGAAGGTCTTCAGTCTCATTCAAAAGAAAATCTATCTCGTTAAGGATGTGCTTTAAAAAATTAACGGTATTCGACATATTGGATATGTTTTTCAATATCAGGTAATAGCCAGGAAACAATGGATGCGCGGGTAACGAGATCTACTTTTTTATTAAGAATATCTTCTAAGAAAAAAGCTAATTCGATAAAATTATCATAAGTTTTTTTCCCTTCTCTGAATTCGACTAAAATATCTATATCACTGTCTGAGGTTTGTTCATCTTTAGAATAAGAACCGAAAAGACCCAATTTAGCTACCCCAAATTCTCTTACTTTTTGGCTATTATCTTCTAAAAGCTGGATTATTTTAGTTTTGTCAAGGGCAGTTTGGATAGCCATAACAGAAAGTTTATTTAGATAGTACCTTAATTTAAGCAATCAAAGGCATATCTTTTAATTAAACTGCTCTAAAAACCGAACATCATTCTCATAAAAAATGCGGATATCATCAATCTCGTGGCGCAGCAGGGCGATACGTTCAACACCCATGCCCCATGCATAGCCGGTGTATTTTTCAGGATCGATATCCACCGCTTTAAAAACGTTGGGATCAACCATACCAGCCCCCAAAATCTCCAGCCATTTACCCTCGCCGTTTGAATTCCACCAGATATCCATTTCCAAACTGGGTTCGGTGAACGGAAAGAAACCGGGACGCAGCCGGTATTTGACATCCGAACCGAACATGAGCTTGGCAAAGCTAATGAGCGTTTCTTTCAGTTCGGCTACACTTACATCGGTATCAATATACAGAGCTTCAACCTGGTGAAACAAGAAGTATGATTTGGGCGAAACAGCTTCATTTCGGTACACGCGTCCGGGCATGATAGTTCGAATCGGCGGCTCTTTTTCCTGCATCAGCCGGATTTGAACGGGCGACGTGTGTGTACGCAGAACAAGATCATCCACTTTGGGATCATCGCTTTTTCGGATGAAAAAAGTATCCTGCTCATCGCGTGCCGGATGATTGGGTGGGAAATTGAGTGCAGTAAAGTTGTGAAAATCATCCTCAATTTCCGGTCCGTCAGCGATGGAAAACCCCAACCTGTAAAAAATGTTTTTCATCTCTTCGAGCGTCTGTGTTAAAGGATGAAACGAACCGGTAGGGAAGGGCGGGGCGGGAAGGGTGATATCATCGGTAGCTTTTTGTGAAGCCGATTCTGCTCCGGACAGCCGTTTTTTTGCTTCTTCAAAAGTACTTTGCGCCAGGTTTTTTACCTCATTCATTGCCTTGCCCACTTTCGCGCGGTCTTCTTTTGGCACATCACCCATGCGGGAAAACATAGACTGAATTTTACCTTTACGCGAAATAAACTTCAGTCGAAAAGCCTCCAGATCTTCTTCATTCGAAATGGGGAAATCTTTTACTTCATTCTGTAATTTTTTGATGTCGTCGAGCATGAGATGATTATCAAGCGTTATAGTCAGATAAAAAAATACGCAATGCGCGATACGCTGAAAGTTAACTGCGTAATGCGTATTGCGTATTGAATAAGAACCTATTTAATTTGACAGAATCTATCAATGAAAAAAAGCCGATCAACCCAAAACTGGGAGACCGGCTTATAAATAACCAAATGCTATTATTTTGTTTCTTCAACAATAGCAGTAAATGCTTCCGGATCATGAACGGCAAGATCGGCTAAGACCTTACGGTTAATCTGGATGTCTTTTTTATTTAAGGCTCCCATCAGCTTTGAGTAGGTTGAACCGTTTTGACGGGCAGCAGCGTTAATGCGGGTGATCCAGAGCTTTCGGAATTCACGTTTGCGGACTTTACGGTCGCGATACTGATACAGCATCCCTTTTTCGACCGCATTTTTCGCAATTTTATAAACATTTTTTCGCTTGCCCCAGTAACCTTTCGCCTGTTGTAAAAGCTTTCGGCGACGGCGACGGGAAGCCACCTTATTTCTTGAACGTGGCATTTTGTGTAATGTTTAAGAGTTAATATTAATTATTTGAAGCCTTCCAAAAAACCTTGTCATCCTGAATTTATTTCAGGATCTGTAGCGGAATTTGCATTTAAAGCCTTAAAATTAAGCCTTGGAACAGATGCTGATCCGCCAGCCGGCGGACAGCATGACATACAAGCTTTTTCAAAGACTTCTATTTATAAGGAATCATTCGCTTGACATTTTTTTCCTGCGTCTTATCGACGGTAGTAGCTTTGCCAAGCTTTCGTTTTGTTTTACTACTCTTTTTAGTAAGGATATGGCTTTTGCCTGCCTTTTTACGCTTTACTTTACCTGAAGCGGTAACCTTAAAGCGTTTTTTAGCCCCACTATTTGACTTCATCTTTGGCATAGTGATACACTTTGCTGAAATTTGAATTAAAGGCTGCTAAGATATGAATTAATGTATTCAGATTAAACCGATTTCACATAAAATATTTTATCGTGATCATCTCATCCACATTCTGGGTTTGTTCCGAAGGAATGCCTTTGGCTAAGACGGATGAATAGGAAGGCTAAGTTCTTTTGTTACTCATCGGGCGACAAAAGCAGTCGCCTGATGAGAGATGAATCAACCTTTACCGGTTGGAGACAAGATCATAATCATACGGCGGCCTTCCATATTAGGTTTGCTCTCGATTTCACTAATATCGTTCAATTCTTTGGCTAAATCTTTGAGCAGTTCTTTGCCGCGTTCTGTGTAGAGCATATCACGTCCTCGAAACTGAACCGTCGCCTTAACTTTATCACCGTCTTCTAAAAATCCCCGGGCATGACGCGTTTTAAATTCAAGGTCATGATCATCTGTATTGGGACGGAACCGAAGTTCTTTAACCTGTACTGTATGCTGCTTCTTTTTCGCTTCTTTTTCCTGCTTCTTTTTCTTGTACATGTACTTACCAAAATCCAACACCTTGCAAACGGGTGGTTTGGCTTTAGGCGCAACCTCAACGAGATCCATATTATAGGAAGCGGCTATTTCACGGGCACGCTCTATGGGTACAACTTCATGTTCATTATCGGGTTTAATAACACGTACTTTTGATGATCTTATTTCTTCATTTGCTCTGGGTCGATCATCCTTACCCTTTGGCCGTGGTCTTCTGGTTCTTGCGATAGTAACCTCTGTTATTTGGTTATAATTAATCTAATGATTAGGAACTTCCTTATCTTCGATCTCCTGTATGAGATTAGAAATAAATTTAGAAAAATCAAAGTTTCCAATATCACCTTCTTTATGGCGGCGAACAGAAACACTTTCTTCAGATTTCTCTTTTTCACCCACTATTAACATATAAGGAATCTTTGCCGTTTCGGCATCACGGATTTTTCCGCCCACTTGTTCACTTCGGGTATCAACCTGCACACGCACATTGAGCTCTTCAAGTTTTTCAGCACACTGGCTGGCATAACTATTGAAATCATCGGAAATAGGAATGATTTGAACCTGCACGGGCGACAGCCAGACAGGAAAATCTCCCGCAAAATGCTCAATTAAAATACTGGTAAAGCGTTCCATCGATCCAAAGGGGGCACGGTGAATAATTACCGGGCGATGCTTGGCATTGTCCGAGCCGACATATGTCAGATCAAATCGTTCGGGCATCACATAATCAACCTGAACGGTACCGAGCTGCCATTTTCGGCCAATGGCATCACGAATGATAAAATCAATTTTTGGCCCATAGAAACTGGCTTCTCCGCGGGCAACTGTGTAATCAAGGCCCACTTCATCAGCAACTTCCTGTATTTCCTGCTCGGCGCGATTCCAAAACTCTGTTTCGCCGCCAAACTTATCTTCATTGTTGTCCCGGAATGAGAGGCGAATATCGACCGGCATGCTAAAAATGCCAAAAACCAGCTCGGTGAGATCGATGCAATTCTTGATTTCATCTTTGAGCTGATCGTGAGTACAGTAAATGTGGGCATCATCCTGAGTGAAGCCCCGCACGCGTGAAAGTCCGTTCAACTCACCTGACTGTTCATAGCGGTAAACACTGCCAAATTCTGCCAGCCGGAGTGGAAGATCCCGATAACTGCGCAATTCGTTCGAATAAATGCGGTGATGATGCGGGCAGTTCATCGGTTTTAGCAAATACCCTTCGTTATCCGATTCGATGGGATTATACTGTGACTCGCGGTAATAGGGAAAATGGCCTGAAGTTTCATAGAGTTCCAGTTTACCAATGTGCGGGGTGATGACTTCCCGGTAGCCGCGTTTTTTTTGTTCGTCGCGTAAAAAAGCTTCAAGCTCACGGCGAATGATGGTACCGTTCGGCAGCCAAACCGGTAAACCCTGTCCAATCATTGGGTCGATCATATAAAGCCCGAGTTCTTTACCCAGCTTTTTATGATCGCGTTTTTTGGCTTCTTCAACCATTTTTAAATGTTGATCAAGCAGCTTTTGCTTGGGAAATGAAATGCCATAGATACGAGTCAGTTGTTCATTGTTTTCATCTCCGCGCCAGTAAGCTCCGGCAAGGCTTGTAAGTTTCACCGCTTTTACATTTCCGGTATTGGGAATATGCGGACCCCGGCACAAGTCAGTAAAATCACCCTGTGTATAAAAAGTGATGTTTCCATCTTCAAGGTCTTCAATCAGTTCAACCTTATACTCGTTACCTTTCTCTTTGTAAAAATTGAGCGCTTCCTTTTTCGAAACCGGCTTGCGTTCAAAAGTTGACTTTTTGCGGGCCATTTCGATCATCTTGTCTTCGATTTTTTCCAGCTCATCAGGCCCTATGGTTTGATCACCAAAATCGATATCATAATAAAAGCCGCTTTCAACAGGCGGGCCGATTCCGAATTTAGCGTTCGGATATAACTCTTGTACAGCCTCGGCCAGAAGGTGCGCAGACGAATGCCAAAATGTGTATTTACCTTCTTCACTCTCCCAGGTGTTTATGGTGATGGCGCCGTTATCTTCAATTGGACGTTCAAGGTCTAAAATTTCACCATTAAAAGTAACACTCAGTGCCTGACGGGCCAGACCTTTAGAAATCGATTCGGCAATTTCACGGCCTGTTGCACCTTTTGGAAATTTTTTTTTGCTTCCATCAGGGAAAGTAACGGTAATTTGTTCTGCCATTAAGTATTAATTGTGCTTTCTGAATAATTTGCTATAATTTCAGGCCGTAAAGATATGAAAATTACAGGTTGTTTTTTAGGTTTAATTCTCAGTTAAACAATACCTCCGCGGCGTTGCCTATAAATTAAAATGTGAACAAGAATGGAAAGTAAGGGCACTTCTTTTTTTAAGTCTCAACCCATCTTTATACTTGATCATGAGACAAACGATATTCTTGATATGAATTGCCGTGCAATTAATTTATATGGTTATTCGCGGAATGAATTTTTATCCATGAATCTGAATGATCTGGGAGTAGTAAAAAAGCGTGTAGAGCTTACAGGTAGCTTGCAGGAAGCTGATAACAGTGCCGATAAAATATGGATTCACAAAAGCAAAGAGGGAAAAGAACTGTTTATTCAGTTTACCTACCATGTGTTTAATTATGAAGATCGTCCCGCTAAATTCGCGGTAGCGCATGACGTAAGCCGGCAAGTTGAAGCAAGAGAAAAGCGGCGTATCAAATTTCCTAAATATGTAACGCATGAATCGAATTATCCGCTGGCGGAGATTGAATGGGATGTTGATCTCAGAGTGAAGAACTGGTCAGAGAAAGCGGAAGAACTTTTTGGCTGGAAAGAAAGCGAGATTCTGTGTGATGATCAGTTTTTTAACCGCTTTATTGCTGATGAAGAACTTGAAGCGGCTCGCAGAAAAGTGAAAAACGTAATTGAAAGTCATCAAACCCATTATTCTGTTGAAGGAAAAATTAAAACTAAAAATGGGCGAAGGCTTACCTGTCGATGGTATAATTCCATTATTTACGATGAAAAGGGAAGGCTCCTTTCTATGCATTCGCTCGTTACCGACATCACCAAAAGCAAAGAAACTGAGAGCCTGTTTCGCGCGCTTGCGGAAGAATCACTTATAGGAGTCTATTTAATACAAGACGGAGAGTTTATTTATGTTAATCCCCGCTTTGCTGAAATTTTCGGTTATGAGCAAAAAGAAATCCAGCATAATTTAGGTCCTCTCAATTTAGCGCATCCCGATGATCGTGATAAAGTGCAGGAGAATATCCGGCAGCGGCTTGAGGGTGAGGCAAAATCGAAGGCTTATGATTTTAAGTGTGTCACCAAAGATGGAGATGTTGTTGAAGTAAGTGTCTATGGTTCTGTCATTTCTTTTAAAGGAAAACCGGCTGTTATGGGTACCTTGGTGGATATCACCGGGGATAAAGATGCAATTCAAAAATACCGGGCCAGTGTTGAAAGTTTTCAGGATCTGTTCGATTCCATCAGTGATGCCATTTATATTTTGGATAAGGACGGCCGCTTTTTGGAAGTAAACCGGGGTGCGGTCGAAATGTACGGCTATGAGCAGCAGTTTTTTATTGGAAAAACACCGGAAGTGTTGGCGGCTCCGGGTAAGGTAGATCTTGTTAAAACACGGGAACTTATACAAAAAGCGCTAACAGGCGAGCCACAAAGTTTTGAATGGTGGGGGCGGCGTAAAAACGGGGAAGTATTTCCCAAAGAGGTAGTGGTTAATCCCGGCACTTATTTTGGAGAAGATGTGGTTATTGCTAACGGTCGCGATATCAGCGAACGCTACGAAGCCGATAAGATGCTGCGTGAAAGTGAAGAGATGTTTCGGCAGCTGTTTTTAAATGCCCCGATGGCTATCGCTTTTATGGACGAACGGCAGGAAATTAAAACCGTTAATAAGGCCTTTACCGATGTTTTCGGCTACTCTACCGAAGATGTACGGGGACTGGATATTGACCGTTTAATTGTACCTGATGATGAAATGGAGATCGCCCAAAAAATTTCGAAAGATGTTTTGGAGGGAGAATCCGGGCTAAAATCGGGTCGTAGAATTCGTAAAGACAAAAGTCTCATCGATGTGTTTATCTATGGTGTACCGGTAATTGTAGATGGTAAAACCGTCGCCATTTTTGGGATCTATATTGACATCAGCGAAAGAAAGGAGGCAGAGGAAAAGATCAAAAAATCTCTAAAAGAGAAAGAAGTTTTACTGGCTGAAATTCATCACCGGGTAAAGAATAATCTGGCTGTCATCACGGGCTTGCTGGAGCTTCAATCGTATAATACCAGTTCGGAAGAGGCAAGCAGCGTTTTGAAAGCGAGCCAGATGCGCATTAATTCTATCGCCCTTGTGCACGAAAAACTCTACCAGAATGAGGACCTGTCGGAGATTTCTTTCGATGTTTATATCAAACAGCTTACCGATGTAATTACTTCATCTCTGTCGAGTGATGCAACAGCCATTTCCATTCAGATTGAGGCTGAAGCAGTTAAATTGACAGTGGGGCAGGCTATTCCCTGCGGACTTATCATTAATGAACTGATTACCAATGCTCATAAACACGCATTTCCGGGGCGGAAGACCGGCAGTATTCATATTTCACTTATTGAAGAAGATTTAATGGTAAAATTGCAGGTTTCGGATGATGGCGTTGGAATTCCTCTCAAAGCTGATCTTGATAATCCAAAATCGTTGGGACTAACCCTTATACGAACACTATCAAAACAGCTAAACGGAAAAGCTGCTTTTAGTGATCACAAACCGGGTACGCAGTTTAATTTAGAGTTTGAACTGCAAAAATAGTTTGAAGTGAGAAGGCAGAAGTGAAAAAGCAAAAGGCTTTATCTCATCAGCGCAGGAATTAATTCTCGCGCTATTGATGACAGGGTAATTCCTGAGGCTCCGGTTTGCTTGTAATCCCTAATCCAAAAGCTCTTCTACCGCCTTCATTTTTTCTCCGAAAAGCTGCCAATTTCCCTCTTGCAGAGCCTGTATAGCTTCTTTCCAGAGTATGCGCGTTTTTCTGAATTGTGCGGATGTTTCCGCTTCCGGCGTTTCTATAATATTTGGGAGCGCAAAAAGCGGCTGAGTCACTTCGGTTTTGCCATAGAGTGAGCGAAGAGCTTCACTAAGGGTAGGTTCCATCACAATTTTTTCGCCGGTGGCAACAATCACCCTTTGCAGTTGCGGAATGTTTAGCTGTTGTGAAATGAGGAAAACCGGTTCCACATATAAAAATGAATTTTCAATAGGGATGATTAACAAGTGGCCGCGTACTACATTTGACCCTCGCTGATCCCACAGCGAAAGCTGCCTTGAAATCTTCGTATCCTGATCAATCCTGGCTTCAACCTGTGCGGGACCCAAAATGAGACGTTCTTTTGGCAATTCAAAGACCGTCACTTCACCATATTGGGGGAAATCAGATTTCGCCGCGATCCAGGCAATCATGTTATCCCGGTTTCTTGGAGTAACCGGCATGATAAGTAAATACTGCAAGCTTTCTTGCCCCGGCAGTTTACTGAGCAAATAATAAGGCTCCATTCGTATTTGCCTGCCCGCATATCTCTCGGTGGGACGTACCCATAAATCTTCGCTATTGTAAAACACCTGAGGATCGGTCATGTGATAGGTGTTAAACATTTCAACCTGCTTAACAAAATAATACTTTGGGTAGCGGAGATGCTGTTTTAAATGTTCGGGCATTTCGTCAAGCGTTTTGAACATATCGGGAAAAACGTTGCGATAGACATTTAAAATGGGCTCCTGTTCATTAACCGCATAGAAATCCACACTGCCGTTGTAAGCATCGACTACAATTTTGACTGAATTTCGAATGTAGTTAAAATCACCTTCTTCAACCGGTTCCGAATAGGGGTAATATTCAGAGATCGTATAGGCATCCTGAATCCAGTAGAGCTTTCCGTCGCTGAGCACTAGGTAAGGGTCATCCTCGAACTGAAGAAAGGGCGCGATGCGGCGAACGCGTTCACCAATAGTTTTCCAGAAAATAATTTTACTGCCGTCGCGAATATAATCGGTCAACAGAATATTGATATCACCGAACTCCCAGGAAAACAGCAACTTTTCAAAGAAGTTATTGATCGATAAACCACCAGTGCCCGCATAATGAGTATACACATTTTGATCGCCTCTGGGATAATGCAATTCTTTAATTTCGGTGTTCACAATTTTGTAATCCGAATTTTCTTCACCAAAATAGATAGCGGGACGTTCTACCTCAAAGCCCAATTGGGTAACCGGCGGCAGATTTTTAATTACCATTTTTGGGTCGCCCTGTACGGTTTGCTGGGCTACGGGGGTCATTACCAAACCATAGCCATGAGTGTATTGCAGGCGTTGGTTTACCCAGGTTTGAGCTTGTTCCGGTAAATCCTGCGCAAGCTGCCTGGCCGAAAGCATCATTTGAAGATAGCCTTCGCTGGTATGGTATCGGTCTACATCAACATTATAAAATTGGTAGTAGAGGCGAATTTCCTGTAGCTGTCTGTAGGTCTGAAGAAGCAGATTTTGATCCCACAGCCGGATATTTCTAATGACTGCCTGATTGTTCTGGATTTGAGCCCAGCTTAAAGTATCGCCTGCCCGGTAGTTTCGGGTATGCATCTCATCAAGCGCGTAAGCCTCTCTCGTCAACTCGATGTTATTTTTTATAAACGGTTTTTCGAGCTCTAATTCATTGGGTTCAACTACATAACTTTGGGTGATGGCGGGTACAATTGCGGTACCGATAGCGCCGATCACAAAAGTTGCCAATCCCCCGATTAAAAGCCATTTGAAGCGATTTTTATAGAGCTGAAAAAAGGCTAAAAGCGCCAGCAAAAAGCAGAGCATGCAGAGAACCCACGTTACGGGCAGATTGATGCTGACATCCACATAACTGGCCCCATAAACGATGCCGCTTTCGCTGTAAAGAATATTGTAGCGGTCGAGGTAATAGCCCCAGGAAAGTAGTAAAAGCCAGATACCGAGGTTGACACTAACTTGCTTTTTTATACCGCCGGCGGCAGTAATCCTTTTTGAAGGAGCGATAGAAAGCGCACCGGAATATATATAAAGGATGATGAGAGCTATGGTCACAAAGAAAACCAGCGAAATAAGACTGTTTTGAACTAACTGGATGAAGGGGAGGCGAAACAGATAGAAACCAATATCATTGCCGAAAATTGGATCTAATTGTCCAAACATTTCACTCCAGTGAAAACGGAAGTATTTATCCCATTGGGTAAAGAAAGCGATTGAAAAGAAAACACTGAGTGCGGCTCCCAGCCCCCAGAATATTTTTCGAAATTGAGCGGGAGTAATGCTGTGAAGGTTTAACTGCGCAAGGGGTGATTGTCCAAAATTGATGTAGCTAAAGTTTTTAGCCAGCGCACTCATATTCGGCAGTACGTATAGTAAAGCGATTGCCAGCGAACTGATGAAAAGCAGAATTTGCGTGGTTTTTATCGTCAAAAAGACTTGCTCATAGCCTAAGTTGTCAAGCCAGAGCCATTCGATGATCCAGTCAGTAAAACCGCCGATAAGCAAAACTGCCAGGAGAACAATGATTCCAATACGGAAAATACTTTTCGAGAAGATGTTGTTACCCATGATATTTTAATAACATTCGAAAATTTGCCAAACCTACTTTATTTGAATTGAAAATAACAACCTTAGCTTAGAAAGAAGAATGAAAAATCATTATAATTTTATAGAGGATGTATTCAACCGTATAGGTTGAAAATATTATTTTTAAACCAATTTGATGAAGGTGAGTATAATACTGGGCGGTTGATTGGAATGCTTGAACGTATCTTTGTTTTTCTGTTCGTTTTATTTAATCAATATACTGCCATCGGTTTTATTTTAGCGGCAAAAGGGGTTGCCCGTTTCCCGATTTTAAGAGTTATACTTTTGCAGAATATGTTTTAATCGGTACCCTTCTTTCTACCTTGCTTGCTCTGGGAGTCGACTATTTTGTGAAACTCATTTTATAGGAAAATTTGTCAGCTTTTACATCCTGTTCGTTATTTCAAACGAGCAAAATAAGCAACGGCTGTTTTAAAAATTGATCTGCAAAATAACACTTGTTTTCGAACAGGAGAGAAGTGAAAGAGAGTGTGGGAAGGAGCTATCTGCTTTTATAAATTTTTGTCAGTCTCTTGCTCAGGTCAACTTAGAATACCGGTGAAAATGCTTGCCAAAAAGAAATGATTTTCAGCTGTTTCTTTTTCTGACTAAACCCTTGATACAGCATCTTTAAGTCATTTCCCCAATTTTTTATAAAATTATCCTAAGATGATGTTAATAGTAGGTTTAGGAGTAAGTATAATGCTAAAAAGGTACCTATAAAAAATATTATTTAAAATTATATAACCTGCTGCGTAGCAGTAAAAAGGGGTATCTTACTTAGCAAAAAATTTAACTAAAACGGAATTAATAAAGTAATAGCTTTAAATGGATAAGAGAGAATTGGAAAACAACCAAAAATATGGATGAATCTATCTCAAAAAGTAGTGGCCAAATTTTAGATTCACTTCTAAAATAATTATCAGTTTACCAGATATTGAGACGATAATTTGAATAAATATATGACATAAATTTAAAACTAAAGGAGGCGTATTGGGTGAAACAAAACCGGGACAAATATCTTTAAAATACTGATGAGATAACGAATTTTTGGAAGTTATTGTTAGCCTCTTTTGAACAAACATTTTTTAGTGTAATGGTATGTCCGGAACTTTTTCATCAGCGCTTGTTATTGGAGCAGAAGTATGGAACAGGGAGGGCAAAAAAATAGCAAAGATTGAAGATCTTTTGGTCGATATTGAAAGCGGCCATGTAATCTATGCGATCGTTTCATTCAATGAATTCAACAATGAGGTGGGAGCAGATGACCGTTATTATCCGGTACCCTTTGAAGCCATAAAAAAGGATAGCGACAGCGACAGAATTAAGCCGGCTGTTTCAAAAGAAAGGTTGCAAAATGCTCCGAATTTTGAAAAGAATAACTGGCGGGGAGAATATGATGAAAAATTGGCACAGCAAGTTTACAGCTATTATGGCTATCAAACACCTTCGAGATAGTATTTATTAGATGAAGAATATTTCAACCTAAAATAAATTCACACTGATTATGATTAAAAGTGAAAAGGTTAGCCAAATGAATAAAAAGAAGAAAAATCAAAAATCATTAAAACCGCAGTCTAAAAAGTGGCGATCGAAAGACATAGGATATCTGCCGTATGCGGAGTGGACGCTTGATGAAATCATACCAATCAGATAATTGAATTTGATTAAGCAAATACTAATTGAGGAAAAGCAGAAAGGAGGGTGAACTCAATTTTAAAAGAAATTAACCAAAAGTCATAACTAACGCTAAAACTCAAAAGAATAAAGACTATGAAAAAACTTAATAACCTCGAAGATTTGTTTCGTCATCAGTTAAGAGATATTTACAGTGCGGAAAGTCAGCTGGCCGAAGCGCTGCCTAAAATGAGGGACAAATCATCAAACAAAGAACTGCAGGATTGTTTTTCTCAACATCTCGAAGAAACAAAAAATCATAAAAACAGGCTCGACGAAATTGCCAAAAGCATGGATATCGACCTTTCGGGAGTAAATTGTAAAGCTATGGAAGGGCTGATTAAGGAAGCCAATTCATTTATTTCTGATGATGCCGAAGCCAATGTTCGCGACGCCGGAATTATTGCTGATGCGCAGCGTATAGAGCATTATGAGATATCGGCTTACGGTACGGCTGCTCAGTATGCGAAGGCATTAAACCATGAAGAAGCAGCCAATAAACTTCATGAAACATTAAATGAAGAGAGCAGTACCGATAAAAAGCTCAGCCAGTTAGCTACAAATAACATCAACGTTCATGCTAAGAGTAGCTCCTGATTCACATTTAACTTTAAAAAAATATTTATCAATTATGCCTTTACCGTTATCATCTGTTTCATTATCCGATATCCTTAAATCCAAGGTCAAAGATCCTAACGGAGAAAAACTTGGTATTATAGAAGATATAATGTTTGATATGAAACGAGGATTGATAGAATATCTCATTCTTAGCTGTAATAGTTTATTCGGTAACAGTATGAGGTATTTTGCGATTCCAATGGGTATGCAATTGGTAGATATTCGAAAAAAAGGAGAGATGATTATCAATACAGATAAAAAATCTCTTGGCAGTGCATTTGGTTTTAATATCAGTGATTGCCCAAAGGTAAATGTGAATATCAATAATTCATCAATTATTGAGCTTTATAATTATCTGCCGCAAGTGAAAAAATAGAATGATGGCAGTCCGGAGTAACTTCCGGGCTGCTTTTTATTAAAAAATTAATGAGTCTTTTAAAAAATCTTGGGGCTTGCTGAACTTTTAGTGTCTGTATTAAGGTTTTTTTACATACTCCTGATGATCTAAATATTTTATGCTAAAATGGTCTGCCATATTTCTGATTATCGCCGTAATAGCCGCTGTTTTTGGCTTTGGAGGGCTTCAGGATACGGCTGGACTCGTATTTCAAATTTTGTTTTACATATTTATTGCTCTTTTTGTGATTTCATTAGTGAGGGATAAAATGATAAATCCATCAGACTAAACCATCAACTCTAAAATTTCCAGAATTATGCTTAAGTGGGCAGCGATATTTTTTGTTATAGCGGTAATAGCAGGCATTTTTGGCTTTGGAGGCATCTCAGAAGCAGCTGCCGATATAGCACAAATCTTATTCTTTATTTTCATCGCTCTTTTTGTGATTGCTTTAATAGCCGGTAAATTTTTCGTTTCCAAAATTTCGGAATGAAAGAGGCCAAAAAAGGCGCGAGTTAAAATTAGACAAAGTATAATTTTATGGTTTGATCCGAGTTTTCTCACCTCTAAGGGTTAACCTTATGCAAGAAGAGTCAAAAGAGGAAAAACAGCATTCTTCAAGAGAATCGCGAAGTAACAGTTCGATATTTGGTTCACGACAAGTAAAAGCGGATGCCAAGCGTGCCTTAATCGGTGGGGGACTGACAGCTTTAGCTACTTTTGCCGGCGCGTGGATGGTCGGTGAAGTCAGCGGGGGAGAAGCTCATCTTTTATTGCAGGTAGCATTATCTACCACTCGATCTTTTTGCGGAACGGTAACTCTTGCCACCGGCAACATTCTGGCATTGATGCTTACCCTGCTGGGACTAAGCACAAGCTCCGGCATCGATTTAAAATGGACACACTATCAGCGCATAAAACAAATTGCCTGGGCTGATACCATCACGCTTGTAGGTGCTATTTTAATTTACCTTCTTTTGAATTTTCCCCTGGAAGAATCCGATCCCAAAACAGACCCTGCGGACTGGTTAACGTCTTTTTATTATGCAACTTTGGTTCTGGCTTCTATTCTTGGCGGCGCTGTTATTACCGTTATTTTGATGCTTTATAATGCCATAAAAGATATGATCATGGCTATGTCGCCGAGGGCAGAAGAAAGGCCGTCACATATCATCAACGCATCAGATGAGGAGGATGAAGATTGAGCTTTGGATGTTCTACCTGAGATTGAGAGTTCGCCATCGGGTGAATCGAAAAGACCCTAGCGCGAGTGTCTCGCTCGTGCTGGATATACAGATTGGTTTGGCACAAGCGGGACGCCTGCGCCAGTTATACATTGCGCAGGTTGGTTATTGCTTTTCAATCTGCAAGTTCTTTCCTGAAAGCAAGCGCTGCCAGTGTACTTGCAGCTAAAACCGTGCTTATTGCGAACAATAAGATATAGTTCATTGAAATGTGATGATCAATCATCCAACCCATCAAAAAAGGGCTTATGGCTGTACTGCAAACAATCATTGATGAAAACAAACTGCGAATAGAACCTACCGATTTGGTTCCGTACATTTCGGTCCAGAGAGCAGTTTTAAGATTTCCGCTGATGCCGAGTGTCATTCCCAAAAGAAACATATAGCCAAAAGCTGACCAGGCACCCGGGTGAAAATAAGCCAGTAAAAGTCCTGCACCGAGAGGGATTAAGTGAAAGGGAAAAAGCCGGCTGGCGGAAAATTTGTCAATAGCCGGGCCAATAAGCAGCGAGCTGACTATACGGGCCAGCGCATGAGCAATAAAAGCCGTGGCAATAAGTGCGGCTGACCATCCTAACTGCTGGGCAAAGTTTACCTGGTAAAGAAACAGAGCCGTTACCCAGAAAGCCGGCAGCAAAATAGCGGGAAGCAGCAGGTAAATTCGTTTATCAGAAAAAATCACCCGTGAAACTTCATGGCTGTTTGGTGATGCACCGGGCGTTGATGAGGGAACAGTTTGCTCGTCAGGCGTTCCGTTTAAGATTTTCATCACAAAGGGGATGAGCAGAATGCCGATCGCCAGTGAAATGCTTCCCCATGCGCCGCGCCAGCTTAACAGGGGAATCAATGCAGTGAGAATCAGCGGGAGAAGAGCTTCACCAAACGGATAACCCAGGCTGGCAATGCTCAACGCTTTTCCGCGTTCAAAATGACTGTATCTCGCCATGGTCGTTTCGGCAGTGTGAACGCTTAAGCCCTGACCAGCCAATCTGAGTAACAGCAGACCAACAAAAAGAATAGCTATATGCGATGAAATTGAAACGGTGAAAGCTGCTAACATCAGTGCCATTGCTACCATTAAGCTAAAGCGCTTCAATGGCAGCCGGTCAATCCACTTGCCTAAAAAAGGCAGGGTGAAGGCACTGCCAAGTGTAGCCACTGAATAAATGGAGCCGAAAGCCGCGTTTGAAAGATTAAAAGTGTTTAAGAAAAAGGGAACAAACAAAGAGATCAAAAAGGTTTGCCCGAAGTTGGAGAAAAAGTTGAATGTGAGTCCAAATGAAAGGAGTCGTCTCTCTTTGAGAACAAACTGCATGTAGTATTTCATGAAGAAAATCGTAGGTTTTTAGAGTGAATGCCTTCAAAAAAGTGAAACTAAAATTAAGGACATTTACTACAAGGGTAAACCAGAAATACTACATTCTAAATTGTTATTTATTATACCTTTAATTGATTAAATTTATGGAACTTTTTGTGCCTTAAAAGAGATGAGAAAGTATAATTGAGGTTTAAAGTTAACCCGCTATGTTTTTCGCTCTTTTTTCTTAGCGGCAGGGAAAAGAATGTTATTCAAAATAAGGCGATAGCCGGGACTGTTGGGGTGAAGGCTTAAATCTGTCGGAGGATCATTCACCCGGTGTGTGTAATCTTCGGGGTCATGTCCTGCGTAAAAAGTAAAGGTGCCTCGCCCGTATGTTCCGTGAATATATTTCACCATATTTCTCCCCGGGCTTTCAGCCAAAACTACCACCGATTCTTTTATTTTATCTTTTTGATATGCTGTCGTTTGTCCATAGAAGCCTCTAATGCTACTCACATGATTTTGAGTGAGCATAGTGGGAACAGGATCCCACTTGGCGGAAAATTCAAACAGGGTGAAAAAGTCGAGTGAACGATCAACCTGATCAAGTTTTACCGGTACATCAATATTTGCGTGTTCATATTCAGCGGGATTCAGGCTGATGGTGAAATTCTCAAAAGCCAGCGTATTGCTAAAGTTAAGCTTTTGCTGGGCATTGGGGTCGGCCGGATCGCCGTCGAAGGGAGTGGGGACAATATCGACATCCTGAGCTGCTAAAGCGATATCGAAAGTGTCAGTGCCTGAGCACATAGCGAATAAAAATCCGCCTTGTCCCACATATTCTTTAATTTTTCTCGCCACCGCTTTCTTTTCAACGCTCACTTTTTCAAATCCCAGTGTCTGCGCCATCGCCTCCATTTTTTGTACCTGCTGAATATACCAGGGCTGATTTCGCGACGATGCCCAGAACTTGCCGTACTGTCCCGTAAAATCTTCATGATGCAAATGCAGCCAGTCATACTGTTTGAGCTTGCCGGCCAGCACTTCCGGGTCCCAGATCTTATCGAATTCTATTTCTGCATACGTCAAAGCCAATGTTACAGCATCATCCCAGGGAAGGGACTGTTTAGGAGTGTAAACCGCAATTTTCGGCGCTTTGTTAAGCACGACCACCGCCGTATTGGCATTTGGATTTTGAACATCGGCAATAATCTGTGCAGCTTGCTGATCGGAAATCTTTTTTACCTTCACATTTCGCAGCCGGCAATCGCGGAGCAATTTATCTGAATAAACGGTTAAAAAACTGCCGCCCCGATAATTGAGCAGCCATTTAGATTCATTCCCGTCTTTCAGATTGTTAAAAATAATGCCATAGGCTTTCAAGTGATTTGTTTGTGTGGCATCCATGGGAATGAAAAGATGCTGCGAATATGCCGAAACAGTGATGAACAGGGTGAAGAGAAGGACAAGCAAAGTGCGTAAGAACATATCGAATAAATCGGTTAATTTAGCGAATCAGTTTAAAATAATTCTCCATTGCCCCGACCTAAAGGACGGGCAATATTCAAGTATTAATTTTTTGCAGTTCTTGTATTCTGTTTCGTGCATAAGTGGCATAAAAACCATTGGGAAATTTTAGCAGGACTTCTTCATACAGGCTAATAACCTGATCAACTTCGGCTGGTATCACAACGGATGAATGTACCGTATCGTTTGTGCTGCTATTCAAATCCTCAACCGGAATTTTTTTATTGGTGACAAGCTGATCGGCAATACGCGCTTTCTCCCAGAGTAGCCGCTCGTAAAGCGGAGATGCGTGGCCATAATCTGCCAGGTACTTACTCAGCACACCATAAATAAAAATAACATTTTGGATACTTTTGTGAGTGGACAATTCGAGCAAGGCGTCATCCATAAGGGGGTGATAACTGTTATCACTAAAAAAATGCTTTAATTCCTCAATGCCCTGCTCATTGTCACCCTGCGAGAAATACTCGACCGCCCGTGCAAATGGTTCTAAACTCTTGCCGGTACTGTCCGCCCGAAGGCCATTCTGGATCCATAGCCGTAACTGCAAGGCATTATTCGCAAAATAAGAAGTATTCTCACGTTCAAGCGCCTTAAGCTGGATTTGAGCGAACTCATAATCACCCTCATAAAAATCAGTCAAAGCCAGGTAATAGCGGCCTTTCGCGGCCAAGTCTCCTGAACTTTTTTGCTTACTGCTTTCGGTGAATGAGACGCGGGCGCGATTATAATTTTTATTATAAAGATGAATTCGTCCCTCGATGAAATTTATCGGGGCGGATAAAGAAGAACCTGAAATCTGCCGAAGTCCCTCCAAATATTCAGCTGCTTTTTGGGGTTGATGCAGCACATCCAGCGACAACTCCGAAAGCATAATCAGCACCTTGTCCATTCGATGATAATTTGAAGCTTCATCATAAAGCGTCTGCAGGGTAGAAAAAGCTTTTTGGTAAAGCTGAGTTATTTCAGGAGACAATCCCAGGCTGTAATCTTCATAATACTCAGCCCATTTTATATAGACCTTTGCCAGCTCTTCTCGACTTCTGTTTTTTATACTTCCGGAACTGTTTTTTATATAAAATGAGAAGGCTTGCTCGGCAAGCTCATACTGCTGCTCAGCTAATAACTTTGTGCCTAAATTGTATAAAGTATAAGTGACGTTTGATGTCTTTGCCTCTAAAACCTGCGCCGTTTTCAGTGCCTGTTTGAATGATTTTTGCTCCATCAGCAGCCATATTTCCAGCTGACGCAGGTGCTGATAACTGGGGTGATCAGGCCGTAAATCTTCAAGAAAATTAGATAGTTCAGCGATGGCTGTATTGTAAATGGCATCATTCTGAAGGCGAATTAACCGGGTTTGTACAAAATTGACACGGCTTGGGTTCTGCTTTACCAGCTGCAAAAACCGGCGAATAGCTTTATCGTAAATTCCCGCCTGTAGATAGGTCTCGGCCAGCTCAGAAGTAATCATAGTTGAATTTGGAAGTGCTTCAGCCGCTTTTTTATAAACTTCAATAGCTTGTTTATAAATACCTCTGTCTTTCATTACCCGTGCCACTCGTAACGCAACCTGGTAATTACCCGAATACTTTTTCATCACTTCATTCCAGACAGAAAAAGCTTGTTCTTCATCTCCACTGATGTGATAAATTTCTCCCAGCCGAATAGCTCCCTGAAGTTGAAAATGCCCATCGTTGATGGCTTCTTTAACCAGAGCGGTTGCTTTTTCATATTTCTTAAGATTTACCAGGCATTCGGTGGCTTTATCAAGAAAAAGGTAAGAGCTTGGATTCTCGCGGTGAAGCTGCTCAAATATTTGATAAGCCTGCTCAAACTTTTGCTGATGAAATAGCTGCTCAGCCCTGAAATAATCCTGGTCCATCTGTGCCAAAGCCCACTGTGGCGCAATAACAAGCAGTATTAACAGCAGGTATTTTTGGCGGGTTTTATTCATTTAATCAGCCTTGGCTTTTAGCAAATATTCGGGTGCGAAAGAACGCATAACTTCATAAAATGAATGAAGGGGCAAGCCTACAACATTATAAAAATCGCCTTCAATCTTTTTCACAAAAATAGCGCCAAAATCATCCTGAATGCCATATCCGCCGGCTTTATCCATAGGACTTCCGCTTGCTATGTAAGCATCAATATCATCCGGCTTTAAAGCACCAAAAGTTACATTGGTTCTCTCGAAGAACGTGATGCTTTTGGTAATGTTATTTTGACTGTCCACTTTACAAAGGCCAACACCGGTATAAACCTGGTGCGTTTCACCGCTAAGCCTGCTAAGCATATTTTTTGCGTCCCGGGCATCCTGCGGTTTCGTCAAAATTTCATCTTCGGACGCTACAATGGTATCGGCTCCGATAATGAGCGCATCTTTAAATTGTGCGGCAACATCTTTAGCTTTACGCAGTGCCAGTTGTTGAACTATGTTATTCGCTTTCAGTTCCGGGTTGAAAGATTCATCAACCGAAGACGGATGCACCTGAAAGAGGAGGTTTATTTGCTGTAGCAACTTTTTTCGTCTTGGACTTGCGGAAGCGAGGATTATAGAACTCAAAAAATCAGAAATAATAATTAATAATTTTTGTTAGTTTGTTGAGCATTGGTTGAAGTCTTATTTCCACTCTTTGCCTCATTTCGATAGTCTGTCAGCTGGCGAGAAGAGGATGACAGGCTAAGAAATAATGTTAATCGTTAAAAGTATTAGTTGTAATTATACAAATGATACAAAAGAATCGATTCATTTTCGTTTCACTCAAAAACAAACTTTAATTTACTTCCCCTGAAATGGCTCATAAAAGAAGGAATGCCCAAAGTAATAATTCGATGATTTTTAGCGCGTGGAATTATAAAATGCTTTCGCTCGGCTTGCTGCTTGTAATCATCGGTTTCACTGCAATGTATATCGAAAATGAAGTATATGGTTTCATTTCACTGTTCATCTCGCCCATTATGATTATGGCAGGTTATGTAACTGTAATTTTTGCCATTCTCAAAGGTAAAAACGGATCTTCGGTTACTTCGTCCGATTAATCACAGCAAATGACGGTGGACCGTAAACTTAACTATCTCTTTTCCTTTTTATTAATTGTTGTATTCATATTCGCGGCCAATGCTGAGCAGCACCGGGCAATCATCCTGGGATTGATCCTGGCTTCGGTATGTTCATTCACCGTTTTTTTATTGCGGCAGTTAACGCTCGACGGAATGTTCGCCGCCATCGTTGTCGGTACTTTTGTTTTTGGTTTAGGCGGTTTAGCGGCTGCCTTTGTTATTCTTCTCTTCTTTGTTTCCAGTGTAATTCTCTCAAATTACTGGAAAGCAAAATCTTTTCATTGGGGTGAAGCGAGGCGAGACGGCAGGCAGGTCTGGGCCAACAGCTTTGCGCTTGTTCTAAGCCTCGTTTTAGCGGCATTTTTTAACAGTGAACTTTTTTTAACAGGCGCAATGGCAGCTCTGGCCACCGCCACCGCCGATACCTGGGCTACTGAATTGGGAGATCAGTCTCGCCAGTCAACCTATCTCATTACTACCTTTCAGAATATTGAACCGGGTGCAGACGGCGGCGTAAGCCGACAAGGTTCGGCTGCGGCACTGGCAGGGAGTGTGATGATCGCTTTAGCTGCCGCTTTCGTTTTTCCGCTTTATTTTTTCGATTTTATATTCATCTTTTTATCGGGGGTTTTCGGATGTTTCGCAGATTCCTGGCTCGGAGCTGTTTTTCAGCAAAAAAACAAGAAAATATCATTCCCCTTCTTTCAACAGAAAATTAAGATTGGTAACAATCTGGTGAACAGCCTTTCAACTGCAAGCGGCACCCTGCTGGCAATCATTCTAAAGTTGATATTTTAGCAAACACAAATCCTTAACCAAAATACTCTTGATTAAGGGAATTATGCTTCTCTTTTTTACTATATTTAAAGTAATTAAGGCCACTTCTTCTTTGAAAAATCATCAAAAAAGGCTTAATTATAGTTGATTGTCGCTTATTAAAATCAAGCGCCTATGGTTCCAAAGCTACAGAGCTGTTTATCAACATATTTATTTTTTCTTTTCGCATTTTTTTCCGGAATTATTGCGCAAGATAGCTATGCCCAAACCACACTTTCTCCCGGCGATCTTGTAGTCGTTACCGTCAATTCCGGCGGCACTGATAATTTCGATTTCATTCCCCTGACAGATCTGGAAGCAGGAACCATCATTCATTTTACCGATGATGCATGGGTAAGCGATTCTGCCGCCTTCCGGGGCGGAGAGGGGGTGATTACCTTTACCGCAGCAGATTCTGTTTCAGCCGGAACCATAATTTCTTTTGATGCTTCCTTCGAAAACGGTTTTACCGAAACAGATGGCGACTATAATGCTTCCGGCTCTGGTAATAACCTGTTAGTTTATCAGGGGGATAAAACAGATCCCAGCTTTATTTATGGGGTGGGCTGGGCTCAGAGCGATTCATGGGAATACATTGAAGGCATTACAAGTAAATCAGACATTCCACCCGGATTGAGTAAAGAAAGTCATACTATTTTAAGTCTCGGGACGAGTAATAATCTACAATATGATGCTTTAAATGGCACGAAGGGTACAGAAAAACTCTTGCTTTCTCTCGTGGGCGATGAATCAAACTGGATAGAAAATGACAGTCAGCCCTTTTCGGCATTTTCTGCAAGTTTTGAATTAGTTGATCCCCCGACTGTTGCTTTCACAACGAATTTTATAATCGTGAATGAAAGTGATGGCTCTATTTCAATCAATATTAAATTAGTTGAATCAAGCAATACTGACGTTTCAGTTGATGTGGTTTTTGCAGCTTCATCAAGCAGTGCTTCCTCGGCTGATATTGGTAATTTTTCAACCCAAACTGTCAGTTTTAGTTCGGAGGATAACTCAGATGCCGTTAAAACAATTCCTATTCGCTTAAATGACGATAATCTGTACACTGGAAAGAAAACGGCGGTCTTTGAACTACAAAATAGTTCGGTGGGTACAATACTGTCGCCCGATGTTCTGACCATTGAAATTGAAGATAATGACGCACCGGAAATTGTTATTAATGAAATTTTGGTTAATCCGGGGACAAACGATGCCAATAAGGATAGAAAAGCGGATGATGGTGATGAATTTGTAGAAATCGTAAATAAACAATCTGCGGCTGTTGATATTTCCGGCTGGACTTTTGCTGACGGTGATCCCGGTGCTCCCAATGTCCAATATACCTTTCCGCAAGGTACCGTAGTTCCCGCTAATGGTGCGCTGGTGCTTTCTGAAGGGCAACCCGACGGATATTTTGGCGGAGCAGTTGTACAAACGATTGACGGGGGTTTAAGCCTCAACAATTCTGATGAAACACTCTTTATTCAGAATGAAAATGGAAGTATAATTGATCGGATTTCTTATGGCGAGAGTACTGAAGGTGAATCTTTAGTCAGAAAAACAGATTCCACCTTAGTGAATCATTCAGCAATACCCGGAGCTAACGGTTTTTTAATTTCACCCGGAACTAAAGCAAACGGTTCGGGTTTTGGCGGCGGTTATTCTGTTGGCATTCGCGGGGGGGAAGGCTGGCGAATGATTTCATCACCCACACAAAATACAACTTTCGCAGACCTTTTTGGTCCTTATCGGGTGCAGGGAATTACAGGCTCAGACGCACCGGCAGATACCATATCGAGTATTTACCTATGGAATGAAGCACTGGGGGGATTTCGGGATGCGCCGGCAAGCATGTCCGATGAAATGAAAGCGGGAAAAGGCTATATCGTTTATTTCTTTGCGGATGATAAACCATCCGTTTCGGGAATTCAGGGCGGTTTTCCTAAAATTTTAACTTCCGATTATAAGGAAAACAGCAGCACGGTTTCGGTAAATATTTCGGTTACCGACCGGAACAATAATGAAACAATTGATAGCAATGAAGGATGGAATCTGCTCGGAAATCCTTTCGCTACAGATATTTCGGTTGAAGCGGTAAAAAATACGCTGAGTACCCTCGGAGATTCTTTAAATGCTAATATTTACATTTGGAATCAAACCCTTGGCGGGGGAAACGGCGGTTACGAGATTTTAGATAACGATGATACTATTGCTCCTTATCAGGCCTTTTTTGTTAAATACATGGGTAGCAGTGAAGTAAATAAGGCGACCATAAACTTTAACAGAAATGAACTGAGGGCCAACAAAGAAACTCATTTTTATAAAGAAATAAGTAACTCAACTTTCAAATTCAGTCTGGAATTGCATGATGATCAGTATCTTGATTCTTATTATCTGGAATTTGGCGAGCAGGGTAATGTTGAACTGGATCGATTCGACGCTTTCAAGCAATTTTCACTAAGTCCTAATTCCATTAGTCTTTATAGCCGTGCCGGTGATTACAGGTTACAGAAAAATGAACTGCCGGTTGATTTACAAACAACTCTTGAAATTCCGCTCCTATTTAAAGCAAGGGGACGAAATTCACTCACTTTTCGCTGGAATAACATTGAAAAAATTCCGGCTGACTGGCAAATTCTGCTTATTGATAAAGAGATAAACCGTGAAATTGATTTAAGAATCGCAGAAAGTTATCAGTTTGATCTATTTCAGGCGACTTCTAAGATATCAAATCACTCTAAAGAGAAGTCTTTATTGAACAAACAGCAATTTAAAGAAGAAAGCACTCGATTTGTTCTTTCGATTACCCCTCCCAAAAAGCTGGCGTTTAACGAGAAAAATTTACCTGAATCAATCAAGCTCAATCCAAACTATCCAAACCCGTTTACCAGTTCAACAACGGTTCCTTTTGAATTGGCGGAAGATGCCAATGTAACGCTTACGATATGGAATATGATTGGCCAAAAAGTGGCAACCCTGGTTGATGGTGTTCAAGAAGCGGGATTTCATGATGATGTACGTTGGAATGCATCCAGTATGCCCAGTGGAATTTATATTGCTCGCCTTGAGGTAGCAGGACAGGTTTTTATCAGAAAAATGACGCTCATTAAGTAAAAGAAACGCCGGGAGTTCTTGCCGCAATCGGTGGTGCTTTCCATTAAAAAATTGCGCGAGAAGGAATGATTTTTTAGATCCGGCTTCGATTATATATTTTAAGTGAACCAATAAATCATTGGAACTGTTGTAAAGATTCATTTTAAACAAATTAATTAGTAGGGGTATTTTTTTTAAAAAGCATGCAATTTAAAAATATACAGGGCACAGACGTACCCGAAATAGGACTTGGAACTCACAGGCTTCACAATAGAGAATGTTCAGATACAGTTAGAGCAGCACTGGAGATTGGTTATCGTCACATAGACACGGCTCAGATGTATAAAAATGAACGGGCAATTGGTAGTGCTATTGGCATATCAAACGTTCCCCGTGAAGATATTTTTCTTACCACTAAAATATGGCATACCAATCTTGCCGCGGATGATGTGCTGAAAAGCACGGAAACTTCTTTAAGAAATTTAGATACTCCTTATGTTGATCTGCTGATGATTCACTGGCCGAACGATCAGTATGATTTGCGCGCTACCATTGAATCGATGCTGGTACTGCGGGACCAGGGAAAAGCCATGAATATAGGGGTAAGCAATTTTCCGCTACCTTTGTTAAAAAAGGTGAACGATGAAATAAGGGCGCCTATTTTTTGTGAACAAGTCGAATTCCACCCTTTCATTGATCAGCTGGATTTGCTGGATTATGCTATCGAAAATGATATTTTGATTACCGCTTACAGCCCTCTGGCACAAGGTAAAGTAACCAAAAATAAAACTATACGTGAAATAGCTGAAAAGTATGATAAATCTCCTGCGCAAATTGCTTTACGCTGGCTGATAGAACAAGAAAACGTAGTTGCCATTCCTAAAGCATCAAGTGAAGAGCATCTCAAAGACAATTTCGAAATCTTCGACTTCTTTCTGGATGATGAAGATTTCGATCGTATTGATCAGCTGGAAAAGGGAACGCGGCTGGTAAACCCCAGCTTCGCACCTAACTGGTGAGGTAGTTGTTCGTGTATTCGTTATTTGGAGAATCCCCCGGATTCTTCAACGAATCAACGAATCAACGAATCAACGAATCAACGAATCAACGAATCAACGAATCAACGAATCACCAATCCACAAACATTTCGGGATGCTTCTCGTGGAAATCAGTAGCCTGCTGGTATTGATAAGCTACGCTGAGCAAAGTGCCTTCATCAAACAAACCGCCGGTAAAAGTGATGCTGGTTGGCTGGCCTTCATCCGTAAAACCATTGGGAAGTACTACAGCAGGGTGACCCGTAAGATTAGTGATCAGCAGATTATTTGCGCCATAAGTGGGACAAACGTAAACATCCACCTTCTGCATGAGTGAAGCCATTTTTTGAATGAGCACCTGTCGGGCACGGTTAGCCTGGATGTATTCTACAGCAGGAATGAAGCGCGCGGCACGAAAGAGATTGGGCCAGGCATTTTTCCCCTGACGGACCATTTCATCATCTCGGTTGCTTAGGGTGAGATCGCTAAAAGCAGCGGCAGCCTCGGCCGTGAGTAAAAAGCTCATCGACTCCGCAGGGTAATCGGGAAGCTCGATGGGAATTAATTCAGCCCCAAGCTTGCGAAGCTTAGCCAGGGTAAGGCTGTCCCGGCTTCGATTATAATAATCACGCTCAAAAGAAGATTTCACATAACCGATTCTCAATTCGCTTATGTCAACATCAGGTTTGTAATTGAAAGGCAAATCAATCACACTTTGATCCAATCCGTCGGGACCGTAAATGGCATTAAAAACGATGGCGGCGTCTTTCACCGAATGGGTGATGGGACCTACTTTATCCATGCTCCAGCTCAAGGCCATTGCTCCATGACGGCTTACGCGTCCAAAAGTGGGACGCAAGCCCGTTGTGCCTGTTCGGTTAGAAGGAGATACAATCGAGCCTAAAGTTTCCGTACCGATGGCAAAAGGGAAGAGTCCTGCCGCTGTTCCCGCTGCCGACCCCGCTGATGAGCCACTGGAGCCCTGTTCCAGATTCCATGGATTCCGCGTTTTCCCGCCAAACCAGACATCCCCGTAAGCCAGTGCGCCAAGCGTTGTTTTTGCCAGCAAAACCGCACCGGCTTCTTCCAGTTTTTTGGCTACTGTTGCCGTTTCATCGATCACCTGATTTTTATAGGGTGTGGCTCCCCACGTAGTTTTATAACCTTTCACAGCAAACAGGTCTTTCAGTCCGTATGGAATACCGTGCAGCGGTCCCCGGTAGTTGCCGTTTGCCAGCTCTTCATCCATTTCCCGGGCCTGCTCAAGAGCCAGCTCTTCAGTAACTGTAATAATGGCTTTAAGCGTATCATCATAAGTTTTGATGCGATTAAGGAAGAATTTTGTAAGCTCAACAGAACTGATTTTACGTTGTTTGATGAGTGAAGCAAGTTCACTTACTGTATAAAAAGCAAGTTTTGAACGATCTTCGGGAAGCTCAGCATCAGTGGGAATATTCCAGTTTTCGGGCTTCTCCACTTTGTTAAATGTCTTGCCAACGGGAATGGGGTTAAAAATTAACGCCGGCGGAACGGAGTTTTCAAGTTTGAGATCCCGAAGTGTTTTATATGCTTCACGGTTATTCTCCAGTTCTTCAAGCATTGAATCACGTTCAGCAGGAGTAAAGCTCAGTCCTAAAATATTTGCAGCCTGTTGAATATTTTGTGTAGTGATTTCAGATTGAAAAGCTCTTTGTACTCCGAATGCCACAATAAATCCCAGGGAAATACCCAGAAAAACGTATAAAATTTTAGCCCGCATAGCAGTAAGTTTGGTTATGATTAATACCCCTAAATCCCCTAAAGGGGACTTTTGATGGGCCTTTAGGTTAATACCTTCAAATAAATTATCATTAATAAAATCTTAGGAGTTAAAACAACCTATAAGTGTCCGAAGGACCTTACAGCGTTGTTTCTCGTAGACGCTGACAGGAATCAGAAACCCTCCGATACGCTGTCAGGTCAACTTAAACTTCCAGCGTTTTTAATTAGAGCAACATAAGTCCCCTTTAGGGGATTTAGGGGTCAATAAAACTGTAATCTAATCTACTCATAAAACTCAGAAAATCAAGATCAATCAGTCGATTTACATTCAATCCTTCAACCATTTCCAAATTACCAAGAATACTCTTATCATTAGCATTCACTTTAACTTACTGATTCATTCGCGGTCGCTTTGCTGAAACAGGCAAGGCGTTAAAAGGGAATCCGGTGAGCCTCCCGAGTCTTCGGGAGGAAAGTCCGGAGCAGTCCCCGCTGCTGTAATTCCCCGCACGTAACTCAAAAAGTACGTGCGATTTTTGATCCTAATCTTTACCACTCTCGTTTTTAACAAATATTAATTGTTATGTGCGGGGGGAAGGTTATCAAAAAGGGAAGAGCCAGAAGACCTGCCGTAATGATGACGGAAAAGCTTTCGGGAGAAAAGCTGCACCAATGTCATACAATTCTCTTTATCACTTCAAGACTAATATACTCATCGTCATTTGCGCGATGTTTTTTTTAAGCGGCTGCCGTTCTTCATCGGAAAAGCCACGAACAACAAATCTTGATGCACAAGTAGTCTCTTTTCAGCATAAAGTTCATGCAAAATATGCTGAGGGATTTCGCATCAGCTACCACAAAAATTACAAACTGCTGGAGATTTTAAATCCTTTTCTTGGTCAAGCTGATACCCTGCGCTATGCCTTAATTCCCAGAAAATTGGCGGATCAGATAGAAGTGCCAAATGCCCTTGAAATCCCCATTCCGGTACGCAGCATGATCGCCACTTCCACAACACATATCGGTCTCACTCAAATGTTGAATGCAAATGAGGTTATCAAAGGCATGATAGGAGCAGAATATGTTTACAGCAAAGACATCAGGCAGCGGATTAAGCAGGGAAAAATCGTGCCTTTTCCCATGGGTGAGATCAATAAAGAACGAATATTAGTCATGCAGCCGGACCTGATTATGCTTTCTGCCGGACAATCATCACAGCTCGACAATTACCGCGTGTTGATGAATTCCGGAATCAACATTTTGCCCAATGCCGAATGGCTGGAAACCACGCCGCTGGGCAAAGCGGAATGGGTGAAGGTGATGGCGGCTTTGCTGAATAAGGAAAAGCTTGCCAATAAAAAATTCCAGGCTGTAGCCGAGCGATACCAGGAGCTTAAAAAGGCTGTAAAGAATGTAGAGGAAAAGCCGCTGGTGATTAACAATCTGCCCTTCAAGGGAGCCTGGTTCGTTTCAGGCGGGAATAGTTATTTTGCCCGTCTTTTAAAAGATGCCAGAGCAAATTATCCCTGGTTTGATACGGAAAAGACGGGCGGACTTCGGTTAGGTTTTGAAACTATTTATGAAATTGGTTTGCGGGCTGATGTCTGGATGAATCCCGGCACGGCTACAACGAAGGAAGAAATCTTAGCTGTTGATCCAAGACTCAAAGCTTTTAAGCCCTTCAAAACGGGTGAGATTTATAACCGGAATAAACGGATGAGGCCCTCGGGGGGAAATGACATCTGGGAATCAGGCGTAGTGCATCCCGAAATTGTACTGGCCGATTTAATCAAAATCTTTCACCCCGAAATTCTGCCGGACCATGAACTCTATTACTATCAAAAAGTGGAATGATGGCAAAAAAAATGTAATCAAATTTAAGTTTAGTTGTCATCCCGAGGAATTCAGTGTTTTTCTGAATGACGAGGGATCTCAAATGTAATAAAGGTAAATACTCGAATTAAAGAAAGCAGCCATAACAGCGCTTGAGATCCCTCACCCCAGAAAGCGGGGATTCGGGATGACAGAGAGAGTTGCTTGATTCTGCAACAAATTGATTAGTGCCTAATGCTCAAACAAACCACACATATCTCAGCAGCTAAACCGGCCATTCGTCCGCTTTATCTCGCATTGCTCATCGTCGGAATGTTGTTCCTTTTTTTAGTGAACATTGCCCTCGGTTCGGTTGATATTCCCCTGAATGAGATTATTCAAATTCTACTTGGGGGAGAAGCAAGCCGCGAAGCGTGGCAAAAAATTGTGATGAATATTCGTATTCCGCGGGCAGTGACAGGTATTTTAGCAGGTAGTGCCCTTTCAGTAGGCGGGCTCCAAATGCAGACGTTGTTTCGCAATCCACTGGCAGGTCCCTCGGTTTTGGGCATTACCGCGGGGGCGAGTTTAGGCGTTGCTATTGTAATGCTGGCATCAGGAACGATAACTACTATTTTTGCTATTCAACAGCTTTCAGTTTTAGGAAGCTGGCTCATCATCGGTGCCGCAAGTTTAGGCTCAGCCGCTGTCTTTCTGCTTATTCTGGTCATTTCATTCAAAATTCGCGACAACGTAACGCTGCTTATCATCGGTTTGATGATCGCCAATGTTACCATCGCTATGGTCAGTATTTGGCAATATTTTAGTAATCCTGAGCAGATACAGGATTATCTTATCTGGACCTTCGGCAGCCTCGGGGGCGTTCCTTTCAGGCAACTCTGGATTTTGGGATTGGTAGTTTTAGTTGGCACTATCATCGCTTTCGGGCTGTCGAAATCTCTCAACGGATTTTTACTGGGTGAAAACTACGCCCAAAGCATGGGGCTTTCTGTCAATGCTACCCGTATCTGGATCATCCTGAGTACCAGCTTACTGGCAGGCGGTATCACCGCTTTTTGCGGTCCTATCGGGTTTGTGGGTATCGCTGTGCCCCATTTAACGCGTTCCCTTTTTGGCACCAATGATCACCGCGTTCTCATTCCCGCCACTTTTTTAATGGGAGCCATACTTTTGCTGGCTTGTGATATCATCGCCCAGGTTCCCGGCAGCATCACCACACTTCCCATCAGCGCCGTTACTTCGCTGGTCGGTTCACCGGTGGTAATTTGGGTGATTATCAAGCGTAAAAACCTGCAAGCTTCTTTTTGATGAAACCTGAAGCCATCATATCAACCCAAGATTTAGAGATCGGTTTTCCGGCAAGGGCAGGACGGCCTTCACCCAAAACAGTGGCTTCGCAAATAAACGTAGCTTTAAACAGGGGTGAAGTAGTTTGTCTCTTAGGCCCAAATGGCTCTGGAAAATCAACGCTCATCCGAACACTTTCGGGACTTCATGCTCCGCTTGATGGCAGTATTCAACTTGCGGGAAAAGAACTTTCGGCATTCAGCGCTAAAGAAAAAGCGAGAAAAATAAGCACTGTGCTTACTGATCGCATTATCGTGGGAAATCTGAGCGTTTATGAATTAATTTCCTTTGGACGTACACCCTACACGGGCTGGTTCGGATCGCTCCGCAAAAGGGATGAAGAGATTATTCAGACGGCGATTAAATCAACCGGAATCGAAGCATTTATTGACCGGGATGTGCTTCGTCTCAGTGACGGTGAGCGCCAAAAAGTGATGATAGCACGAGCTTTGGCACAAGATACTCCCGTTATTTTGCTGGATGAACCCACTGCCCATCTGGATTTGCCAAACCGGGTTGAAATTATTCGGTTGTTGCGAAAGCTGTCGCATGAAACGCAGAAAGGAATTTTGCTTTCAACCCACGAACTGGATTTAGCGCTCAGAGCTGCCGATAGTTTATGGCTGATGGGAAGTGATGGAAAAGTAATTACGGGAACCCCCGAGGATCTGGTTTTAGAAGGCTCATTTGAATCCGTCTTTGCCCGCGACAGTTTCGATTTCGACCGCAGTACGGGTTCGTTTACCCTACATCAACCCACCAAACAAACGGTTTATATTTCGGGTGATGCAGTTGCCAAGTTCTGGACCCGCCGGGCATTGGAAAGGGAAGGATATAGGATGGCTGAATCGAGAGAAGCCGAGTTGAAGATTGAAATTTTGCAGGGGCATGAGCCCCGAAAGTGTCGGGGCGCCAGTTTAGGTGATGGTTTTCTATGGAAGGCTTCAACCGGAGAAAGGGAATTTTCATGTTCATCAATCAAGGAATTGATAACTGGACTTCGGCAAATGTAGGTCGGGTTGCTAACCCGACGCCTGCTTTTATAGAATAGTGAAAGAATTTAAGCCTGTCAAAAAACTCTTAGCTTCAATTAAAATTGTCTTTGACGGTTTGGCAAACCGTCCTACATAATTTCTATCTTTCCCTTTTGAAATAACCCCAACACTCTCTATCTTTTGACGTGCATTGGTTTCTGTCCCGTCCCGACAACAATCGGGAGGGACGAATTAAAAGGGAATCCGGTGAAAAGCCGGAGCATTCCCCGATGCTGTAAGTTCTATCGCACATAAATAAAAATATGTGCAGTTTTTGATTCTAATCTGTTAACCACTCCTGTTTAGTTGCGGGGGGAAGGTTGTCAAAAAAGGAACGAGCCAGAAGACCTGCCACTGCAAGGAGCCTTTCGGATTTAGGGAATCGTAATGAGGCGAGCGGAAAATCGAGGATAGATTTTCGATCATTTGAGTTGAATAGTACAACTATTGAACGAAAATGATAGGAAATATAGACCGATTTTATGCCGCCGCAGTAGATTATTCCTAAGTCTGAAAGGCTCCTGAACATTCGTAGCTTTCGGGAGAAAAGCGAAGAATAAATGTCGTCCCGAATGCTATCGGGACGTATTTATACCTTCCTTCTTGATATCCCAAAGGTGCGGGTGATGAATTAAATCATCATTTGTAACCTAATATATCACTCATGAAAATTTCAAAATTAATCTTATCAGGCCTTTTGGCCCCGGGGCTTTTCTTTGGCTTAGTCACCTCATCATCAGCCCAAACAGAAACAAAAGTCGATACATCAAAAGTGTACAAGCTGGATGAAATCATTATCAGTGCTAGCAAATACGAGCAAGCGCCGAAGTCGGTGGGACGGAATGTTACCGTCATCACCGGTGAAGAAATTCGCCGATCTATTTATACCAGCGTAGCCGATTTGTTGGCTGATCAGCAAAGCATCCACTTGGTTGGCAACGGACAAACCCCCGGCTCACTTCAGCAGGGATTCATTCGCGGTTCGAATTCCAACCATGCGGTAGTGATGATTGATGGCATTCGAATCAGCGATCCTTCAACCGTTAACAATTCTGTCGACTTATCTGAATTGTCCGTGACCGGCATTAAGCGGATTGAAATTGTCCGCGGTTCACACAGCACACTTTATGGATCATCGGCTATCGGCGGAGTTATAAATATCATCACTAAAAAACGCGGTACTCCCGGATTCAATGCTAATTTATCAACCCGCCACGGGCGATTTGGCGAAGGTACTTATTCGACAGCCAACAGTTTATTTGGCAATTATACCCTTGGCAATGGATTTTACGCTAATCTCGGCGTTTATCAGCAGTTTACCAATGGTCTGGATGCTACTATTGATACTGTCAGTAGCGACACTCTATATAATCCTCAGGATAGAGACGACTTTGACAAGCTGGATTTGGTAGGAAAAATCGGCTTCAAGACGGATCGATATGATGTATACGCTTCATACCGGAAGATAGATCAAAAGATAGAAGCTGATGGCGGGGCTTATCGGGATGACAGTAATCTTTATACCGATTTTAATCGCGATTTGTTTGGTTATGGTGCGGCAGCGCAACTATCTTCCAATTTAAGCCTGCAATTTAGCGGTGCTTATTCCGATTTGCAGCGTGATGTTGTGAATGATTCTTCGCTGGTTAGTCCCAACGGACAGTATGATGGCAGCTACAATGAAACCAATGCCAAAGGAAGCCTTTGGAAGAATGAATTAAGGGCAACTTTTAGGGGTGATGGCCTGCGGTTGGTGGCCGGAGCTTTAGCTTCGCGTCAAACAATGAGCACCCGGGTTTATATTTACAGCCGTTCACAGTTTGGTATTTATGAATCTACCGTTGATCTTGATTCCATGAATCTCAAAGAAACTATTTACGGCGGCTACCTGCATAGCAGTTTTAATGGCGGATTGATCTCTGAAAATCTGAACCGCTTTTCATTGATTTTGGGAGGACGTTATGTTCACCATAACGAATTTGGCGCCCATTTTACTTACGAAATCAACCCAAAATATCAGCTGAGTGAATCTTCACTTGTTTATGGTGCGATTACTTCAGGGTTTAACGCCCCTTCACTCTACCAACTGCATTCACCTGCCAGGAGATTTGGAGCTTATACTTCAAGAGGAAATTCTAATTTGAACCCTGAAGTATCAATCTCTTACGAATTGGGATGGAAGCAGCAAGTCAGTCCTGCCTTGTCTTTCGAATTGGCGGTATTTAAAACCAAGGTCAGTAATGTGATTGAATATATTTATTTGTGGGAGGGCTCTGTTCCAATTGCTGATCTCACCGCTGCCGATTATTTAGGCGACACTTACATCAACCTTTCTGAACAAAATATCAGAGGGGTAGAAGTTTCTGTATCAGCCAATGCAGGACCTAAGCTTTCTTTTAACGGAACGGCTTCATTAATAAAATCGGAGCTTTCTTTTAGTCCCGCTGATATTAATGAAAGTTATACGGGGGGACATCATGTACAGCTTTTTGAAAGCGGTAAATTTGTGACCGGTGGGCACGTTATTGAAGGTTTGTCACGTCGTCCGTTTGTGAATGCTTCCGTGAGTGCAGCTTATCAGGCTACTGAGGTTTTAAGTTTCAGAATTGATTCACGGTTCGTCGGCTCGCGTGATGACGTCTTCTACGCCGGCAACCTTGGCCCTTTTGGGGCTTTAGATCGCACCGAAGTCTCGGCTTATAATATTACCGATTTGAGCGCCCGTTATCGAATTACCGGCCATTTTTCTATTACCGGAAAAATAGAAAATCTCTTTGATACGGATTATGTAGAAATCAACGGTTATCAAACAAGGGGGAGAGGCTTTTTCCTAAAGCTCCGCTATCAAATCGGGATGTTTTAAAAGCTGCTGAAGTTTCTACCAATTTTACAGCATGGGCAGGATTAAAATCTATAGAAGAACAAAAAATCCTGCCCATTTTTTATAAAAAATACGAACGGCTGTAATAAAAATTATTATAAAAAGGTAGTATTGGATTTGGAAAAAATGTCTTAGAAAAAAGGCATTATTTCAATGTGGAAAACTTGTTGAAAAGCCAATAAAACGCTTAAAAGATGCTTTTAAAGTAATATAAATGACAAAATAGAGTTATTTAATATGATGAAAGTTTTATTAGAAATTTTTAATATTTCGCACTTTTTGATCAAAAGTTATGGTTTTAAATCTTGGTTCATTGTCTGCAAAAAGCAAGATGTGGATAACTCGAAGAATCTGTGGAAAAGTTTTCCTTGCGACCCGACTTCAAGTCTTTATATTTATTGCAGAACAAAGAGCTTGGGAGCAATTATTTTGGATAAGAACCAGCTTATTAATTTTTAAATATTATGGAGTTCGTCAATGAAATTTACACGATTTTATACTAAAGATGAGTGGGACAGTCCGTTTGGAAATATGAAGTTCGAAAGCCGGAAATCGGAGATTAAAAATCCCGACGGCTCAATGGTGTTTTCCATGGATAAGGTGATTGTACCTGAATCATGGTCCCAGGTATCAACCGATATTATTGCACAAAAATATTTTCGAAAAGCGGGAGTACCTAAAAAAACGAAAAAGATTAAAGAAAAGGGAGTTCCCGCATGGCTGCAAGCTTCAGAAGCTGATGAAAAAGCAATGAAGGATATTGCTGAAGATGAACAGTACAGCAGTGAGCATGACAGCCGGCAGGTGTTTCATCGTTTAGCAGGCTGTTGGACCTACTGGGGCTGGAAGCACGACTATTTTGATACTAAAAAAGATGCCAAAATCTTTTATGAAGAACTCTGCTATATGCTGGCTAATCAAATGGCGGCTCCCAACAGTCCACAATGGTTTAATACAGGCTTGCACTGGGCCTATGGAATTAACGGCCCCTCACAGGGACACTACTTTGTAGATGGCAAAACGGGCGAACTCAAGAAATCAAAAGACGCTTACACTCATCCCCAGCCTCACGCTTGTTTCATTCAAAGTATTGAAGACAATTTGGTGAATGAAGGCGGAATTATGGATTTGTGGGTTCGTGAAGCTCGTCTTTTTAAGTACGGTTCAGGAACCGGCAGTAATTTTTCCAAAATTCGTGGTGAAGGTGAGCCTCTGAGCGGCGGAGGAAAATCATCCGGTCTGATGAGCTTCCTGAAAATCGGGGATAAAGCAGCAGGTGCAATAAAGTCAGGCGGAACTACACGCCGGGCAGCTAAAATGGTAACGCTGGATTTAGATCATCCCGATATTGAAGAGTATGTAAATTGGAAAGTGCGCGAGGAACAGAAAGTTGCTTCTATCGTCGCAGGATCTAAAATTCTCGAAAAGCATCTCAAAAATATTATCAAATTATGCAACAAGCCGGTTGAATTAGACGGTCGCACTTTCAACGGCGCTGTCAGCCGTGATCCTTTGAAAAACAAGGAACTGGGCAAGGCAATTAAAGAAGCCAAAAGAGATCAGGTACCCCTTAATTATGTGGAACGAGTAATTCAGCTCGCTGCGCAGGGTTTCACTGATCTTAAGTTTGATACCTACAATACGGATTGGGATTCCGAAGCTTATAGTACAGTGAGCGGGCAAAATTCCAACAATTCTGTCCGTGTGCCTAACGGCTTTATGCAGGCAGTGAAGGATGATAAAGAGTGGAATTTGTACTGGAGAACTGAAAAGAAAGATGCGGCCGAAGAAGGTCGCGAACCTGAGGCAGTTAAGTCAATGCCGGCTCGCCAGCTTTGGGATGATATTTCTTACGCAGCCTGGTCTTGTGCCGACCCCGGAGCACAGTATCACGATACGATTAATGAATGGCATACTTGTCCCGAAGACGGACCGATTAACGCGAGTAATCCGTGCTCGGAATATATGTTTTTGGATAACACGGCCTGTAACCTCGCTTCTTTGAACTTGATGAAGTATTTCAAGACTGAAGATTGCAAGGAGTTTGATGTTAAATCGCTTCGAAACGCTTCACGGTTGTGGACCGTTGTGCTTGAAATTTCTGTGCTGATGGCTCAGTTTCCATCAAAAGAGATTGCCGAGCTTTCTTATTTATACCGAACACTCGGCCTGGGTTATGCCAACATCGGCGCGGCTCTGATGGTTCAGGGTGTTCCCTATGATAGCGCTAAAGGTTGTGCTATCGCCGGTGGATTGACCAGCCTGATGCACATGAAAGCCTATGCGACCAGTGCTGAAATGGCTGAAGAACTCGGTACTTTTGAACGCTATGAAGCCAACAAAGAGCACATGTTGCGGGTACTTCGCAATCACAAACGGGCAGCTTACAATGTTGATCCTGATGAATATGAAGGCCTTACTATCAAGCCGATGGGGATTGACGCCAATGAATGCCCCGATTATTTGCTGAAGGCCGCTCGCGACGCTTCGGATGAAGCTGTAGAAATGGGCGAGAAGCACGGCTACCGTAACGCACAGGTAACGGTGATTGCTCCGACCGGTACAATCGGTCTCGTGATGGATTGCGACACCACCGGGATTGAGCCAGACTTTGCGCTTGTGAAATTTAAAAAGCTGGCAGGTGGCGGCTACTTCAAGATCATCAACCAGAGCGTACCTAAAGCCCTGGATAATCTTGGTTACACTCCTAAAGAGCGGGAAGCAATCATTGATTATGCCAAAGGTCATGGCACTTTAGAAGGCTGTCCTCACATCAATGAAGAAGAACTGCGTGAAATGGGCTTTGGCGATCAGCAGTTTGAAGCCATTGAAGAAGCACTACCCAGCAGTTTTGATATCAAATTTGCTTTCAATCAATGGACATTGGGCGAAGATTTCTGCAAGGAAGAACTCGGGCTAACGGAAGATCAGCTTTCAAATCCGCAGTTTGACATGCTGAAATATCTTGGGTTTTCTGCTGAGCAAGTGCAGGAAGCTAACGATTATGTTTGCGGAACAATGACGATTGAAGGGGCTCCAAATCTTAAGGATGAACACTTGCCCGTTTTCGATTGTGCCAATCGCTGTGGACGAATTGGAACGCGTTACATCAAACCGGGTGGGCACATTCGTATGATGGCTGCAGCTCAGCCGTTTATTTCGGGAGCAATTTCAAAAACCATCAACCTGCCGAATGAAGCAACCGTTGATGATTTCAAAGATGCCTACATGGAATCATGGGAGCTGATGCTCAAGGCAAATGCTCTTTACCGCGATGGCTCTAAATTGAGTCAGCCCCTGAACAGTCTCAGTGATGTTTTTGAAGAACTCGATGAAGAAGATCTGGATGAAGTGACCGCAGCTGCCCAGGATAAAGTGGTGGAAACGGCGGAACGCATCATCCATAAGTATGTAGCAAATCGAAAACGCTTGCCAAATCGCCGCAACGGTTACACTCAAAAAGTAAAAATAGGCGGACAAAGCGTATATCTGCGAACAGGTGAGTATGAAAACGGCCAGATCGGTGAAATCTTTATTGACATGCATCGCGAAGGCGCAGCTTTCCGAAGCCTGACCAACTGCTTTGCCATTGCTATTTCGCTCGGCTTGCAGCACGGTGTACCGCTCGAAGAATTCGTGGATGCTTTTGTATTCACCAAGTTTGAGCCAAGCGGAATGGTGAACGGAAGCCCGCATGTGAAAATGACCACTTCTGTGATTGATTACATTTTCCGTGAACTGGCGGTAACTTATCTTGGTCGCGAAGATTTGGCTCATGTAGATCCTGATAATATCATGACGCGCAAGCTTCGTCCTTCTGAAGAAGCTGCCCAGGCACGCCAGGAATCAAAGAAAGTGAGCCCGAAGAAAGACCCTAAGCCGGAAACGGTTACGGGGGCAAATTCTCAGGTGCAGGAAGAGGACACCAGCTACGAAAGCGATTACGAACGCGCCAAGCAATTAGGCTATACCGGAGATTCCTGTCCCGAATGCGGCAGTATGACGATGATCCGCAACGGCACCTGCCAGAAGTGTATTACGTGTGGCTCTACGACGGGGTGTTCGTGAGTTATTGATTTTAACTTAACTTTTAAAACCTGGCAGGTTTCCAAAACTTGTCAGGTTTTTTTAATACGGAATGAATTAGGAAAACTTATTTAGGAATAAGTTTTTTTACGTGAGTAGGGCAGATTAATATAGGTTCATTTTTTTCAACATAATCAAAAGCTTCAGGCAGTTTATCGGCGTCATTTCTTTCAGTTAACTGAACCACAAGCGTTGTGGGTACAACGACTGCAAGCATTCCGCAACTGGGGCTACCTTCTCTATACCAAGCCGCTTCGAGCGAAACACCTTTAGTTTGCAAGGAAAGGAGTAGGTATTTGACTTCTTTTAGGGATGAAAAATGAAAATTTTCACCTGGTGAAGCTTTATATAACAAATCAGAAGTGAATTCATTATTGGGAACTGTTTCAAGTGTTTTTACTTCAAAATTATCCAAAGAACTATTAAAAAGGCTTTCACAACCTAAGGTCAGTAAAATGGGTAGTATGAATAAGTATTTTTTCATAGTTCTAGCGTATTTGTTAAAGAAGTAATCTAAACAATTTCATGGAGATGAACATCTCTATTCCATTTATGGTCTTAGAAAGGGCTTCAATTACAGCGAAACTTTTATCTGCTCAAGTACATTCTTCCAATGTTCTTTCATTTGCTGACGTTGTTTGGAATCCAGCAGCTTTTCTTGATGGAAGCGGAGGGCAGTTTTCGGGCCTTTGGCTAAGAGATAGAGTTGCAGGGTTGTTTCGTTGTCCCAGTCAGCAGGTTGCCAGGTAAGCCTTAGTTTTTCATTCGGATAAACGCTTCTTATTTCGCCTGCCGTACTTTCACTTGTTTCATAGATTTCGCCCTTGTTGAAGGATAGGTTATCAATTCCGTTCCCAAGCCAAATAGCTAAGCCTTCTGGGCCGGTGAGAAATTGCCATAAAGTAGCGGCATCGATAGACAATGTTCGTTGAACACCTACCTGAAAACCCGCATCTGCTGTTTGTCCCTTTACTCTTCGGTTTTTGGCATATTCATAACCCACTGTTACAGCCTGAGCCCACCAGCCATCACCCTTATCGATATAGCCCTTTTCGATTAGCATGGCGGCAATTTTTTTGTGAGATAATTTTTCCGCTCCTTCTTCATCAAGCAAGGCAATCCATTCTTCCCAGTTTTTGCCTGTGGCTTTTTTTACGGCTTTATTTGAGATGTTATTGTAAGTTTTTACCATGATTTTGTCATTTCAAATTGATGTTTCTTTGAGTTCGAAATCGTTGCTTGGGCTATTTCACAAAGTTACACAGAGAAGGCACAAAGTTGCACTAAGAAACTAAATCAAGATCAACCCTGACAGGGTTCAGAACCCTGTCAGGGTTTTTAGTAGGATAAATATTTCTTACCCAATTCTAGGATAATCATCCCAATCCGGTTTTCTCTTTTCAAGGAAGGCATCGCGACCTTCTTGTGCTTCGTCGGTCATGTAGGCGAGGCGTGTAGCTTCCCCGGCAAAAACTTGCTGGCCTACCATACCGTCATCAATCAGGTTGAAGGCATATTTGATCATTCGAATGGCGGTGGGACTTTTCTCCAGGATTTCCTGAGCCCATTCATAAGCCGTTTCTTCCAGTTCATCATGCGGAACCACTTTGTTCACCATGCCCATCTCGAAAGCTTCCTGAGCGGAATAGTTACGGCCCAGGAAGAAAATTTCTCTCGCCTTTTTTTGTCCCACTTGTCGTGCCAGCAGGGCAGAGCCGAATCCGCCGTCGAAACTGGCTACATCCGCATCGGTTTGTTTGAAAATAGCATGTTCTTTACTGGCGATGGTGAGATCACAGACCACGTGCAGACTATGTCCGCCGCCAACAGCCCAGCCGGGAACGACAGCAATCACCACCTTGCCCATGAAACGGATGAGCCGCTGAAGGTCAAGAACGTTGAGGCGCGCAGTTCCGGCCTCATCTTTGTAGCCGCCTTTGTCGCGTACATTTTGGTCACCGCCGGAGCAAAAAGCCCATTTCCCGTCTTTGGGCGAAGGGCCTTCACCCGATAAAAGCACTACGCCGATTTCTGGATCTTCGCGGACATTCGAGAAGGCTTCAAATAATTCAAACAAAGTTTCCGGTCGAAAGGCATTGCGGATTTCGGGGCGGTTGAAGGCAATTCGCGCTACGCCGTTGGATTTTTTAAAGGTGATGTCTTTGTATTCTTTAACGGTTTTCCAGTTCATAATGGTTAGTAATAAGTGATGAGTAAGGAGTAGAGGACTTTATTTCAAAGTTTAATAATGGAATTTAAAGAGGTCATCCCCCTGCACCCGCTTCAAAGGGGGACTTATTTCCATCGATGATGGAAATAATGCTAAATAAAAAATTGTTAATTTCTTGAACAAAATTTTGTGGATTGTCTAAATGTATGCGGTGCCCTGCTTTTATGGATGAAAATGTAGCATTAAGAAACTGTTCTGCCATAGAGCTATTGATATGTTGATATTTTTCGTCTTTGGTTCCTGCCATCAGTAATACAGGAAGATCTAAACTTTTTAATTGGTCACAAGCAGGAGTCATGGAACCTGTACCGAATCCGCGCAGGGAGGCGGCTATGGATTCGGGATTTTGTGAACGTTGAACATCGCGATAACTATTGGTCAATTCCTGATTCGGGGGCAAGGGCGATTGAAAAAGCTCCAGGTTTTGCCATTTGAAGAGAAACTCTTCATAATTTCTTTCAATTTGTTGAGCCCTTTTCTCATCGGCTTTTTGTCTTTCTTTTCTTTGATCTTCACCGGCTATTCCACAGGTTGTGCTTTCTAAAATCAGTCCTTTAAATGTTTTAGCGGCAGAAAGCGCAATTTTCAAAGCTAATCTTCCACCCATACTATAACCGAACAAAAATAAGGGAGTGATATCCAGCTTTTCAATCACTCCTAAAATATCGCTGACTTGTTTGTTTTCGTTGTATCGATTTGATTCTTCAGGCTTAGATGATTTTCCATGTCCCAATAAGTCGATGGTAACCGGATTACAAAATTTATCCAAGTCTTCAATCAGGTGATCAAAAACGCGGTGGTCGCCCATGAAGCCATGAAGCATTAGCAGGTAAGGCAGATTTGATTTACGCTGACTGACTTTACAGGCATAGTTAACATTATTGACCTCTATTAATTCCATCCCTAAAAACTCCAAAGTGTTTTGCGGAGCTTCATGGAAGCATCGGCATCAGTTTGGCATTCGATAATCGACAGGTCCGAATTTCGGTTAATCCAGTTTCGCAAATCAAAATCTTTGAGCACCTGAAGAGTGTTGATTTTTTGGTAGGGGATATCATATGAACCGACAAGCTTTTCAATATCAACTGATTGAGGCGTTTCAAAATAGGGTTTGAAAAATGTTTCGTGCTGCTCAACAGGCAACATTTTGAAAATAGAGCCACCGCTGTTGTTGATTATGACCACCACCAACGGCTGATCTAAAAGTTTCCGGTTAAGCAGGGCATTGGTATCATGCAGAAAAGCGAGATCGCCGGTAAAAAGGAGTCCCGGTTTTTGTAACCCCAGAGTGAGTCCGATAGCTGTTGAAGTTAGTCCATCGATGCCGCTGGCCCCGCGATTCAGGAACAAAGGGATTTGAGGCTGCTGCTTACCAAAGAGCTGAATATCACGAGCGGGAAAAGAATTTGATACCGCCAGAAAATGATCATCAGGAATTTGAGGAGTGAGGTGATGGTAAACGCTGCCGTCGGTCAGAGCTGGTTCATCAGAAACGGATTTTTTATAATAAAGCTGAAAATCCTGTTCGGCTTTTTGCCAGCTTTCAAGCCAGTTATTTTTAGCAAAGGGAGTGATTTCGTCCCACTCAATGGGCCGCCCCTTCCAGGGAATGCGTTTGGCACTGGAGAGAGTAGCATTGTGCCAGGCATCCGTACAGGTAAAATGGAAATGATGGTCAGGAGTCCAATTTTGGAGGGCCAATTCCAGGCCTTTAGTTGTGGGCTGAAATCCAAAGCGGAGGATGAGATCAGGCTTCAGCTCATCTAAAATAGAACTGTTCCGAAGAAAACCCGCAAATCCGCTGATTGAATGTTGACCACTGATGGCGGATTCAGAAAGCACGGGGCAACGGAGTTTTTCAGCCAGCCTGCTGACAGTTGTCAAATCACTTTTCGGGACTGTAGGGCCAACAATGATCAGCGGTTTTTCAGCCGAAGAAATAATTCCGTGCAGTTCGGCCGATAAGTGAAGTGATTCTTTATGCTCCCAACTGTGATTTGAACTTTGAAAGGAATCATTTTCATCAATCACTTTTTTAAGAAAATCCGCAGAGGGTTCAAGCGGTTTTCGAAAAGGAAAATTCAGATGTGCTGGCCCGCCTTGTTCACGTGACGTTGCTACCGTCTGGGCTGCCAGTATCTTCAGACGATTTAAATCTGCATCATTTGCATTCGGTTCACCAACTTCATGGAAAAAAACGGGGTAATCGCCAAAAATTTTGAGCTGATCAATAGCTTGATTCGCTCCCGTTGAGCGTAAACTCGGGGGGCGATCAGCGGTTGCCAAAATGAGCGGTACACCTGATTTTCGGGCTTCAATAACTGCGGGATAATAATTGGCTACGGCAGTCCCTGATGTACAGATCAAAACAGCAGGTATTCCCGTTGCTTTGCCGATTCCCAAGGCTGTGAAAGCGGCTGAACGTTCATCCAGAATCACATGCTTTTTGAAATGGTTGTTAACGGCGGCAGACAGGGTTAGGGGCGTGGAACGTGAACCGGGCGAGATTACAATATGCTGCACGCCAAGAGCATGGAGTTCACGAAAAAAAATGGTAGTCCAGTGAAAGGCTATGTTTTCCGGGTCCATTTTAAAGCGCAGAGAGCATTGGCTGGAATTTGAGATGTGTTTCTTTCCACTCGGCGTGTGGGTCTGAATCAGCGACAATGCCGCAGCCGGCATAAAAATGGGCGGTTGATTTTGTCAGTAATCCGCTGCGAATGGCTACCCCGAATTCTCCCCGGCCCTTAGTGTTTAGCCACCCTATAGGGCTTGCATACCAACCGCGTTCAAAGTTTTCAAGTTCTTTAATATATGGGACAGCATCTTTCCGGGGAAAACCGCCTACGGCCGGCGTGGGGTGAAGCTGCTCAATGACCGAAAGAATATCAGCGTTCTTATTAAGGTTTGCCCGAATAGGTGTATAAAGATGCTGAACATTAGCAAGCTTTCTGACCCCAGGTTGATGATTCATATCAAAATGATCAACAAAAGGCTTTAGGCGTTGCTGTATGTCTTTTACAACAAAATTATGTTCGTGCTGTTCTTTTGAACTAACCGTAAGATCTTGTTCAAACATAGCGTCTTCCGCAGAGGTTTCACCCCGCTGAATGCTTCCTGCCAGTGCTTCTGTTTGCAGTAAATTATGTCGAAATGAAGCCAGTCTTTCCGGAGTAGAACCTAAAAAGGTGCTGTTATCAGGATGATGAATCAAAAAATTATGGCAATCCGAATATTGCCGGCGAAGCCTGCTGATTATTTGTATAGGTGATGTTTCCACATCAGTCCGGGAAATATGCCGGGCTAAGACAATCTTTTTAAAGGTGTTTTGGTTGATCCGGTACTTGGCCTTTTTTATGGATGAAATCCAATGTCCATATTCCAAACCCTGATTTGGCAGCAGATGGTTTTCAGATGGACCAACTTCTTTTCTGCCATTCATTTTATTGACAGGGGTGATAACAATGAATTGTTTAATTTCTTCAATCTTTTGCAACAGGTGCCGGTGCAATTTTTTGGGGGAAGGAAAGGATTTTAGATCAAAGGAAATAGTAAGCAGATGAGAGCTCCCGTCTTTGATAATCATCCATTTTGGAACGGTAAAAGAAGCTGCTTTGAATGGTTTCCAGGCAGCAGTCGAAATAGTATCGAAAAAAGAAAAGCCTCCCAAAAACATTAATCCTGAATAGGAGTGAGCAGCGAACGAACATTCAGAAGTAGCTTTCTGTACAGCTTTAATTTGCCGGTTAACTTGCCGAAAACGATCTTTGCCGGAGGCCGATACAGTAAGCATTTTTTCACCGGCGGCTATGGCAAATTCATCTGAAGGTTTTTCCCAATAATACTGAAAACCATCTTTATCCCAGCATTTTTTGAGATAAGAAAGCGGGTCAACAGCGGCTATAGGAAGGCTTACAACCCCATATTTTTGATTGGGGGATTTTTGAAACAGCTTTATTATAAAATCTTCCAGCTTGTTTACAGTGGCAGGGCTTGGGGATTCCAGCGTATTTGAAAATGAATTATTCATTTAAATGATCAATCAAATAATAACTTTCATAACTTTCAATATAAATTGAAAATTGATCATTCCATAATAATTCATCCTTTTTAAAAGAGGGGAGGCTACCATTAAACACTAAAGTGCGGAAAGTTATTCAACTCATTCAATAACTCATCCATTCAACCATTCAAAAACTACCGGGCGTCATCATCATGTCCCGATTCGAAGGGATTATAAATACCATACTCTGTGGGATCATATTCAGCCAACTCAAAAAAATGCTTCCAGGCTTCTTCACTCCGGCCATTGTCATCAACCCAGTTTGGGTGACTTTGTTTAATTAATCCCACTGCGCGTTTGGCGTATTCAATTCTTTGTGATTGATCTTTAATCCGTGGTAAAGAGGCAATCATGAGATCTAGATTATAGCCACAGTCAAAATCTTTGGGTTTTTCTTGTTCAACAAACATTTCTTTTTGCGATTTCTTCCATTTTAGTTTCTAAAAGTTAAGATACGAGAGTTGGCTGTTGGAATAAAGGATGATTTTTGTGTTTCAGGTATAATGAAAGGCTAAACATTAGAACTTTCTAATTTTTAGTAACAAACTCGGTTCAAACTCCTCTTGTATATAAGTAGAAATTCAATAAGGCTTGGAGTGATTAGCACTTTTCTTCCAGTATCATCCCGATTCACCGTTGGCGAAAAGGGATTTCAAACATTAGTACAGCTTTTTCCTTAATCCGGCTTTAGGACAGCTGCCGGGGTTATCGAGGGATGATATACGCGTAGAAGTAAGATTTCACCACTTCACGTATTTCAATATTCACTAAAACGGTCATGAATGAGATTAATATTAAAGAGGCACAACGAATTTTATGGGAACATCATACAGAAATTTCCACAGTTAAAGAATGGATTGCATACATGAATTATCCTAAAGATTCTTTTATAGCAAAAATGAATGAAGAAACCGGTAATTCACCGGAAAAGATCTTGCAACAATCAAAGTTTAGAAAACTGGATGAAGTAATTCTCGCGAATTCTAAAATTTCGGCGATTGCGCTTGCGAGAGAAATAGGGCTATCTGGTATTCAGGAGTTGTATGACTTCATAAAGGCGAACCGGGGGTGTTCAATAAGGGAGTATAAGAATAAGGTATTGAAGCAGAGGGGTAATAAGTAAAGACAGTACTTCACGTATTTGAGTGGTTGAAATAAAATAATCGACCTGACAGTGTACCAGCGGGTCTTCTTGTTCCTGTCAGCGTCCTAAAAAATAACGCTGTTACCAAAATTCGGGACAGACGCTAACAGGTGGTTTTAACGCGTAATACTTAAAATTTTTCTTATTCAAGTGGTGATAAATCATCACTTATAAATACTTAATGCTGTTAAACAAGCTTTTAAAATTTTAGCTCTTTGATTTATCGGTGACTAAAAGAGGCAATAAATGTTGAATCTTTTTTCGGGGAGCTACACAAAATTCCTATATTCCATGTCAAAATAAATTCACCCCCAATATTTTTAACTGATGTACTACAACTCCATTCTTGAAACGATTGGCAATACCCCTTTAGTAAAACTTAACCATGTTGCCGGTGATCTTAAAGGCACCATTCTTGTAAAAGTTGAATATTTTAATCCCGGTCAAAGTGTGAAAGATCGGATCGGCATTAAAATGATCGAAGATGCCGAAAAGAAGGGCCTTATCAAACCGGGCGGCACTATTATTGAAGGTACATCGGGCAATACCGGAATGGGCCTTGCCCTGGCAGCTTCTGTTAAGGGTTACAACTGTATTTTTACGACCACAGATAAACAGAGCAAAGCTAAAATTGATTTACTGCGCGCGCTGGGAGCCGAAGTAAAAGTTTGTCCCACCGATGTGGAACCGGATGATCCTAAAAGTTATTATTCGGTAGCCAAACGTCTGAGTGAAGAAATACCAAATTCGTACTATCCCAATCAGTATGACAACCCCAGTAATGCCGAGGCGCACTATGAAACCACCGGTCCCGAAATTTGGGAGCAGACCGAGGGTAAAGTCACGCATTATGCAGCCGGAATGGGAACCGGAGGCACGATTTCAGGTACATCGAAATACCTTAAAGAGCAAAATGAGAATATCAAAGCAATTGGTGTGGACAGTTATGGCTCTGTTTATAAAAAGTATTTCGAAACGGGTGAATTTGACAAAGATGAAATTCACCCTTATTTAACTGAAGGAATTGGTGAAGACATCATCGCCGGAAATATGGATTTCAGCCTGCTTGATGACGTAGTGCAGGTGAATGATAAAAATGCTTTTTTAATGACCCGTGACCTTGCCAAAAAAGAAGGACTTTTTGTGGGAGGATCATGCGGAGCGGCTGTTTACGGAGCTCTCGAATATGCCCGAAAAAATAATTTCGGGAAGGGTGATATGATGGTCATCATCATGCCAGACAGCGGAAGCCGTTATGTTTCCAAAATTTTTAACGATGAATGGATGAAAGAAAACGGGTTTTTGGACTAGCTGTTATTCTGAAAAGATTGTCATTCTGAGCGGAGGCCATTTGTTTTCTAATGGCCGGAGCCGAAGAACTCTCTAATAACATGAGGACAAGGAAATCCTTCAACTGCGCTTACGCTTTGCTCAGATAACATTACTCGTAAAAATTGCCAACAGGACACTTTAAATCCTAAACAAGAAAATTTTATTATGCCTGATCAAACCAAAAAAATACAGCAGGGACAGATGGAAATTGAGCTGCCCGAGGAAGAGGCGAGCGGAACTTATTCCAACCTGGTGATGATTTCACATTCGCCATCTGAGTTTATTCTCGATTTCATTTCTGTAATGCCCGGCGTACCCAAAGCCAAAGTGGTGAAACGAATGGTACTCACTCCCGACCATGCCAAACGTCTGGCAGGTGCGCTTTCCGAAAATATCAGCCGTTTTGAACAAGAAAACGGGCCTATTTCTGTAAACGAGCACGTGGATGTTCCTTTCAATTATCGCGGGCCTACACCAGAAGCATAAACCGAAAAACCATGTTTGATTTTCTAAAACGGCTTTTTCATCATCAATATCGGAAATTAACCTTCGTAATTTTTGATGACGAACAGCCCGAATCTTCTACATCATACCACTTCAAACCGGCTCAATTGTGGATACTGTTTTACAGCTCTCTGGTGGGAGTGGTAATCTTAACCCTTCTGGTGATGATGTTCACCCCCTTAGGCGGATTACTGTATAATCTCAAAGATGCCGGTCTGCGAGATCGGGTTATAGAAGTTTCAAAAAGGGTGCAGGCTTTGCAAGATTCACTGCAGGTGCGTGATGCACAACTGTACGAAATACAGCAGGTAATTGCATTGGGAAAAGACACTTCTTTTTCGGTTGATATGGACTTCAGTAACGTTCAAAATATAAGTTATCAAAAAAAGTGGGAACTTAATTCCTTCTCTGAAGTAACCACTTCTGGAATGTTATCGGGGAACAAGATTATATTTTCGAAAATTTTTAAAAAAGCACCTGAATTTCCGACCCATTATCCTCTGAACGGAACTTTAACCCGTGGTTATAATCCGGCAAATGGCCATTACGGAATTGACATTGCAACTAAACAGGACACCCCTTTTAAAGCCATTGCTGACGGAACCGTTATTGACCAAAACTGGACCATCAACTATGGGTTTGTGATTCATGTTCAGCATAATAGCGGCATCGTTACTGTTTACAAGCATGCTACAAGTCTGGCCAAATCTGTCGGTGATATTGTTTTGGAAGGTGATATTTTGGGCACGATTGGTGATGTAGGAGTCTTAAGCTCGGGTCCCCATTTGCATTTTGAAATTTGGAAAGACGGCGTACCACAAAATCCTAAAAAGTATCTAATTAAATAGTAACCGCTATATGTTTAACAACAATAAGAAAAACAATACTGCACCTATGAATACTAACAATCCTGACAAAAACCTGCCTTCAGTAAACATGATAAGCGAAGGTACCAAACTTAAAGGTACCATTGAGACTCAAAACGATATACGAATTGCCGGAACGCTTGATGGCGAGGCAACGGCAAAAGGTAAAATAATCGTTTCATCATCAGGCAAAATCGACGGTGATCTGGAAGCCGTAGATGCCGATATCGCCGGAAAAATTGACGGCGAAGTAAAAGTCACTAATAAACTGGTTCTTCGAAAGTCGGCTATCGTTGAAGGCGATATTTATACGAAAACTATTTTGGCTGAAGAAGGAGCCCAGATTAACGGTTCATTCCACATGAATCAAAACATCAAAAGTGAAATTGAGTCTAAAACGAAATCTAACGGTTTATCCGGTAAATTTGGCTCTAAAAGCAAAGCCACAGATTTATCGAAAGAAGATAAAAAAGGTTGAAAGATCGCAAAAAACTAACCGACTATGCGGAGTACATCTCGCTTGGTGCCGAGATTGCGGGGGCACTTTTAGTACCCATCTTTATAGGCTATTGGCTTGATGAATATTTCGAAACAAGCCCCTGGCTCTTGCTGGCCGGTTGTTTAGTGGGGATAGTCAATATTTTTATCCTTATCTTTAAGCTCAACGAACGGTTGAATCAAAAATAACCTTTGTGGGCAATCGGTTAAAAAGGGTACAAATCAAATTTGCTGCTTTTGGTGTAATTGGGTTAGCCTTTTTGGCTTTAGTTGTCTTTTTAATCATTCCGCAATATACAGGCGGAGTGATTTCGGCCTACCTTCTCAGCTTTCTGTTTGTGGGAGCTAATTTCATTGGCATCAAGGATTTTGAAAGAAAATCAAATACTGCTTTTTATAGACGTTTTCTCATTACAATGTCCATTCGATTTGTGTTTGTGATAGCAGTTATTGTCATTCTGCTGGAGACAACAAAATTCCATCAAATTTACTTTACAGTTAGTTTTATAATTTCTTATATTCTGCACTCTGTAATCGAGATTATTTCAATCAACCAACTACTGAAAACCGACAATTAGAAAGTAAATGCTACAGGCCTTTCGCCGGTTACTCGTAACCTTACTGATCTTCCTATTTTTTGCCCCCATTGGTAAAGCTGCTCAAGAGTCTGAGCAAGGTTCCGAGGCTCCAATAGATGTAATGGGTAAAGTATTAGATCATCACTATTTAACGCTACCCGGTTACAAGCTTCCACTTCCCCGTATCTTATTAGTTAACGGTGAGTGGTATTTTTACTGGAGTACGGAGGCGGCAGTGGAGTCGGGGGAATTTGTACAAAAACATCATACCCTTGTACCGGCCAGTGGTGCTGAAATTACTTTAGATATGTCAATCACATCGCACCTTATGTATGTGTGGTTTGGGGTCGTTTTAACACTTTTGCTCACGATTGCGATGGCCCGGCGCTATAAGCGGGGTGAGGGGCGAAAAACTGAGCCCCGGGGATGGCTTCAGAACTTGTTTGAAATTATCTTTGTATTTATCCGTGATGATGTTGCTAAAGCAAACATTCCCGGTGACAAGTATAAAAAGTTTGTCCCCTATTTGTTTGCGATATTTGTGTCTATAACCTTTATGAATTTAGCCGGTTTGTTACCATGGGGGGCAACGGCCACTGCGGATATTACGGTAACGGCTGTTCTTGCTTTCATTACTTTTGTGGTTACTCAGTGGAATGGTTCAAAAGATCACTGGGAGCATGTTTTTTGGTTCCCCGGCGTGCCGCCCGCTATGCGTATTATTTTAACACCTATTGAAATTCTTGGCTTGTTTACCAAGCCGTTTGCGCTTTGTATTCGTCTTTTTGCAAACATGCTTTCCGGTAAAATTATGATCATTTGTATTTTGGGATTGATTTTTATTTTTGCCGATCTATTTGGAAATATTGCGGGAATTGGAGTCAGTTTATTTTCCGTGCCGTTGACGGCGGTATTATATATACTTAAAGCTTTTGTGGGCCTTTTACAGGCTTATATTTTTGCGCTGCTTTCTGCCGTATTTATCGGCATGGCAGTCGAAGAGCACGAGCATGATGATCAAGCCATTGAGGCTCATGCCTAAGAACTTTACTCATACATACTTACTAATCTAAACTAAAACTTAAATCTACAGGTAAAAATTATGGGTTTATTAGCAGCAGGAATCGGAGCAGGAATCGTAGCAGTTGGTGCCGGTATCGGTATCGGAATGATCGGTAAATCAGCAACAGAAAGCATTGCTCGCCAGCCTGAAGCTTCCGGTGATATTCGGGGTGCGATGATTTTGACCGCCGCTCTTATTGAGGGTGTGGCACTGATCGGCGCTATTGTTTGTATTCTCCTTGCTCTTGGAATTGGCGGTTAATCGAAATTCTAAATTAACTAATCATGCTATTACTGTTACAAGGAGGCGGTATTCTCTCGTTTAATACCGGTTTCGCTATCTGGGTTCTTATAACAATGGTTATATTTCTCGCTGTAATGGGGAAATATGCTGTGCCGTTAGTTATGGATGCCCTTCGTGAACGCGAAGATCGGATTAAAGATTCTCTGGAATCGGCTGAGAAAGCATTAAGCCGGGCAGAAGAAATCTCAAAAGATAACGAGAAAGCGCTTCGCGAAGCCGAAAAAAAAGCTCAGCAGATTCGCAAAGAAGCTATTGAGGATGCCGAGATGATCAGGGCAGAACGCATTGAAAAATCAAAGCAGGAAGCCGAAAAAATTATCATTGAAGCTCGTGAATCTATTGAACAGGAAAAGAAACAAGCGTTAATCGAGCTTCGGGATGAAGTTGCCCGGCTTGCTGTTCAATCGGCATCTAAAATTATCGATGCTGAGCTCGATGATCAGAAAAACGATAAATTAGTCGATAATTTTATTAAAGACATCTCAATAAACTAAGCAGATGCCGATAACAAAAGCAGCCCGAAGATATGCCAATGCCTTTTTAGAGCTTGCTAAAGAGCGAAATGAGGTTGAAAGTATTTTGGGTGATGTCAAATTCATTCATAATACCTTCGAAGATTCTCGCGAATTGGTGATGTTTTTGAAAAGCCCGATTATCAAATATGATGATAAAAAGGCGGCCTTAAAGCAACTGTTCTTTGATGAAACCGAGGAACTGACACAGCTTTTTATAAAGTTGCTGATTCGAAAAGAGCGGGTAAACCTGCTCAATCAAATTGCAGAAGCTTTTATCGAATTGTACAAAAAGTACGCCGGTATTATAACGATTGATGTGTTTGTAGCCCGGGAGCTAAGTGATGATCAGCAGCAAGCGCTTCACGCTAAGCTCGAGCAAAAAACACAAAAAAAGGTGGAAATGAATATTACAATAGATGAAAGCCTGCGGGGCGGCATGGCCATTCGCATTGATGATACGGTCATTGATGGAACGGTTAAACATAAGCTTGTGGAGCTTGAAGAATCGCTGCTTTCAACAGTCGTAGAATAGAAAAAAATAGTAGCCACTAAAGCACGAAAACACGAAAAAAATTACTTTTAGTGCTTCCGTGTTTTTGTGGCAAAAATAAGAATTTAATTACGTTTTAAATCATAATTGGAACCAATGAGTCAAGTCAGACCAGACGAAGTTTCAGCAATATTACGCAAACAATTATCCGGCTTTGATAACGAAGCGGATGTCTATGATGTGGGTACCATCCTCGAAGTGGGAGACGGAATTGCCCGTGTTTATGGATTATCTAAAGTACAGGCCGGTGAGCTTGTTGAACTGCCTGATTCTAAAGACAAAGACGGAAATTCCATTCGCGGAATGGTATTGAACCTCGAAGAGGACAACGTAGGTATCGTGCTTTTCGGACCAACCAGTGCCGTTGATGAAGGAGATACCGTTCGCCGAACCAAAGATATTGCTTCTATTAACGTAGGTGACGGATTGCTCGGCCGGGTAATTGATCCGCTTGGTAATCCTCTGGATGGAAAGGGCCCGATTGCCGGTGATACAATTCGAATTCCGTTGGAGCGTAAAGCCCCAGGGGTGATTTATCGCGAACCTGTAACCGAGCCGCTGCAAACCGGAATTAAAGCGATTGACTCCTTGATTCCAATTGGCCGCGGCCAGCGTGAATTGATTATTGGCGACCGCCAAACAGGTAAAACATCGGTTGCGGTTGATACCATCATCAACCAAAAGCATACGCAAGACAGTGATAAACCTGTTTTTTGTATCTATGTAGCGGTGGGACAAAAAGGCTCAACCGTAGCAGGTATCGCCAAAGCGCTTGAAGATAATGATGCTATCGATTATTCGGTGGTTGTTTCAGCGCCCGCCAGTTCTACTGCTCCGATGCGTTTTATTGCTCCGTTTGCAGGAGCGGCAATCGGTGAATATTTCCGCGATACAGGCCGTCATGCTTTGGTAATTTATGATGATCTTTCAAAACAGGCTGTAGCTTATCGCGAACTTTCACTCTTGTTGAAGCGCCCGCCGGGACGTGAAGCTTACCCCGGGGATGTTTTCTACCTGCACAGCCGTTTGTTGGAACGTGCAGCGAAAATTATTGAGGATGATGAAATCGCGAAGCAAATGAATAATGTGCCCGATGAACTTCGTCCTCTGATAAAAGGCGGAGGTTCATTAACGGCACTTCCCGTTATTGAAACCCAGGCGGGTGATGTTTCGGCATATATCCCCACAAACGTAATTTCCATTACCGACGGACAGATTTTCCTCGATACCGATCTGTTTAACTCCGGTGTTCGTCCCGCTATCGACGTAGGTACTTCGGTGTCTCGTGTAGGTGGTTCGGCACAGGTGAAATCGATGAAAAAACTGGCGGGTACGATGAAGCTTGACCTCGCCCAGTATCGCGAGCTCGAAGCTTTTGCAAAATTCGGTTCAGATCTTGATCCCGCTACTCAGCGTCAGCTAAAGCGCGGTGAACGTACGGTTGAATTGCTTAAGCAGGATATCTACCAACCACTGGCCGTTCAGGAGCAAATTGCGTTGCTTAAGGTAAACGCGGAAGGCTTGCTTGAAAATCTTGATGTGAATCAGATTGAAGCGTTCGAAGAAAATTATCTCGAAACGGTGAATGTTAAGTTTGATGATGAAATGGCCAAACTTGGCGAAATCGGAAAGCTCAGTGATGAATTCGGTGAAAAACTGACTGAAACAGCGCGTACCGTAATCGATCAAATTACAGCTACAGAAGAAGTTTAATTCATGGCAAATCTTCGTGACATACGAAACCGGATTGAATCGGTAAAAAATACGAAGCAGATCACCAAAGCAATGAAAATGGTGGCCGCCGCTAAACTGCGAAGGGCACAGGACCGGATTATTGAAACCCGTCCCTATGCATCTAAAATGCAGGAAGTAGTAGGCAGGCTCGTAAAAAATGCATCTGACGAACATGTGCTTCTGCGCAAGCCACAATCGACTGAAAGGGTGCTTTTTGTTATTATCAGTTCAGATCGCGGTCTTTGTGGTGGATTTAACAGCAACTTATTTAAAGTTGTTGAAAAGAAGATTGAAGACGAATACAGCCGGTACAGAAAAGATGGAACTTTATCGTTAATTTGTCTGGGGCGAAAAGCTGTAACTCATTTCGGCAGCAGGAATTATAACATTAAGGCAGAATTTCCTAATTTCTTTGATGATATTCAGTTCGCAAAGGCCAATGGTATTATGGCTGAGTTAATCTCAGAATTTATTTCCGGTGAGTTTGATGAAATCAACCTGGCTTATAATGAGTTTAAAACAGTTATTGCTCAAAACAGGGTAGTAGAACCGCTTTTGCCTGTTGATCCTGATTCTTTGGCAAGTCCCGAAGATACCGAAGTCGAAAACGGTGATAACCAAGAATATATTTTTGAGCCCGGCATTGATGAGATTTTAGAAAAATTATTGCCTTCGCACTTGAATTTGCAACTCTGGAAGGCTATTCTTGAATCGAATGCAGCAGAACAGGGCGCGCGAATGACAGCAATGGATAGCGCCACCGAAAACGCGAATGAATTGCAGCAGGATTTGGAGCTTGAGTATAATCGGGCTCGTCAAACTGCAATTACAACAGAAATTTCTGAAATTATTTCCGGAGCCCAGGCGCTGGAAGGAACTTAAGGATAGGTGCCAGGCACTTTTTGGAGAGTTGGCAGAGCGGTCTGCCGCAGGCATTTCTTTGGAAGAATGCACCGGTCTTGTTCCGCAGGAATCCCTTCGGGTAAAACCGGCGGGCCCTTATGGGTCCCGGGGGTTCTGCCGAAGGCATCCCTATGGGAGAATCCGCTCACTCTTTATTTAAAAAATAATACTGAGTAAGGTTTTTTATAGGTTAGGAATTGAGTATTTTCAGTTTCTAAATAATTGGAGAGTTGGCAGAGTGGTCGAATGCGGCGGTCTTGAAAACCGTTGAGGCCTTATGGTCTCCGGGGGTTCGAATCCCTCACTCTCCGCATGTTTTATGCTTACATTCTAAAAAGTCTTTCTTATGGCACCTATTATTATGGGAGTACTGAGAAAGTTAACAAACGTTTAGAGCAGCATAATTCGGGAAAGGTAGGATACACAAAAGGCCGAAGGCCTTGGGAAATTCACTACATTGAGGAATTTAAGACTCGTTCAGAAGCAATGCAGCGAGAACGTTTCTTCAAAAGTATAGATGGATATAATTATCTGAAAAAGAAGAAAATCATTTAATTTCTCTAAAAGTGCATTTATAAAAGTTTATTCCTTAAAAGCCTCTTCAATCGAAGGGGCTTTTTGGTTTAAATAAATTTGGGTTGGGGTACGTTTACAGCACAAATGTTTTCTATAGTTTAACAAATCATGAAAAAATTATTTTTCGGATTATCTATATTTCTATTTAGTCTGCCTTGCTTTATGGTGGCTCAGGATACGGTTAAAGTATCTTTAATAAATTTTATCGAAGAGGGCTTAGAAAATTCGGGACAGATAGATTATGCAAGACAGGCGGTAAATTTGGCTGAAAATAGAATCAATCAGGCCAATTCGATGCGATACCTGCCCACTTTTGAACTAACAACCCAACACGGCTTGGTTCCGGGTGTTGAGAGTGAAACCGACCTGCCTGATGAAGCTCTGTATTTAGATCCCTATCTTGATAACGATTGGGAGAACTGGGGGATTTTTACCCGGGCTAATGTCACTGCTATTCAACCTATATTTACCTGGGGGGCATTAAAAAATGCAGTGAAAGCTGCCAAAGCTGCCGCTGTTGCTGCTCAGGAACAGTTTGAAATGCAGAAAGCCGATATAGAGCTTCGTTTGTTCGATCTTTACCAGAGTTATTTGCTTACAGAAGAAATTCTGAGACTGCTTGATGAGGCACAAAACAAGATTGAAAGGGTTGAAGAACAGATTGAAGAAAGCAGAGAATCGGGTGAAGCTAATTTTGATTATTCAGAATTATTTAAGTTCAGAGTTTTTAAATCTGAGTTTGAAATCCGTGCTGCCACTGTTAGAAAAAACGCCGCGATGATTCAACGCATCTGGAACTATGTGATGCAGGGTGAAGGCAACACTGTTTTTGTACCCGAAGATCAATTTTTGGATCCCGTACCGCAAGAAATAAGAGAATTAGGATATTATCGTTCAAACGCTATCACACAACGTTCCGAAATTGCAGCAATTGAAGCCGGTATAGATGCTGCTGAATACGGCCTCGAAGCCACAAAAAGCAAAAATTATCCAGCGGTATTTTTAGGAATTACCGGCAGTTTCGCCTACACGCCTAACCGACCGCGACAAGGCAATCCTTTTATTATTAACAGGACAAACTATGCTTCAGCGGCTGTAGGTATCGGCATTCGTCAAAACCTGGACTTTTTTGATATGAGTGTTGATGTTGCAAAGAGTAAAGTTCAATATCGACAGGCAAAATATTTAAAAAGAGCGGCTATAGACGGTATTATTCTTGAAATCAATGAAGCTTACAAAAATGCTTCACTCGCAAAAATAACAGTGGAAAAGACGGATGATGCGCTGGTTACCACGAAGAAGTGGCTACGACAGGAACAACTGGATTATGACTTTGGTATAGGAGAAATCAAAGATTTAATTGATGCCATGAAGAAAGAGCTTGAGCTACGTGTTCAGCTAAAGCAGGCTGTATTTGAATTCAATAAAAATATGGCTGAATTGTATAGAAAAGCCGGTTTGCCAATTTTAGAAATCACTAACAACGATTAAGAATATGAAGCAATATTATTTTTTAACAATTACTGTAGTTTTCTTTTTTATCGGCGCTGTTTTATTTCAACCTGCCGGGGCTTTTGCTCAGAGTGACAGTGATACCATTCAGGAACTTTTGGAAGAAAGAGATCGTCAAATTAAAGAGCTTTTGGGACCAAAGGGCACAGAATATACCGAGGAAGTCCGCCAGAAGCTAAAAAATATGATTAACGAAATCATTGATTATAGCGCGATGGCTCAATTCGCCCTGCAGGAAACTTACGATACTCTTTCTACTGAACAGCGCAATGAATTTGTTGATTTATTTTCAACTATTATTCGTGATCACTCTTTATCTAATCTTAATATTTATCGGGCTGATGTAATTTATAAAGAGATTGAAGTAAATGGAGACACTGCGGTTGTTCATACTCTTGCCCAGCTCGAAGATGTTCGTACCCCGGTTATTTATAATATGAAGTATGATGACCAAAAAGGGCAATGGGTGGTTACAGATATTATTATTGATGATGTTTCAACCGCTGAATCCTATCGTCGCCAGTTCCAAAATATCATTCGCAGAAAAGGATATAATTCATTAGTTGAAATACTGAGAGAACGAGCGGCAGGATAGAGTTTAGTAATAAAACTTTATCTTGTATATTAGCTCGAATCTAAAAAAGTTATTTTATGCTGCGATCGGTACAACATCAAAAATTAGCGGCCGAAGGGTATATCTATACCACTTACGGACATCCAAAGTATTTAAAACATGCCGTGGCATCCGTCGTTTCTTTGCGACGGTACGATCAGGAGAGGCCTGTCGCTCTTGTCTGTGAAGAAAAACATAAGAAGATACTCGAAGAACATGACCTGAGTGATATTTTTGATATCATACATACTATGTCTTCCGAGCGTGCATCCATTGTGGGGTTCAAGCATAATATCCACGAGTTTATGTTTTTTGAAAAGAATATTTTTCTCGACAGTGATATTATCTGGTGTAAAGAGCCGGATGGTTTATGGCAGTCATTCAAATCTACTTCCTTTACGATCACCGGAACTCAGGTTTCCGATAATTTTTTCGGTGGCCCTAAAAATTTGGGAATTATCGGTGATATTTTTCTGCGGCGACGGCAGCGGACATTGAAACATTTTGGGCTCACTTACCTAAGCCGGGTCCAAACGGGATTAATCTATGCACAGGATTACAATTTAACCAAAAAAGTGTGCGAGCTCTCCCAAAAAATGCTTGAACGCAAGCAGGAAACCCATTTTCGAAGCCGCACTTTAGAGCATGGGCGCAGCGAAGAATCATGCGAATGGAGTATGGCGATGGCGATGTCTAAGTTAAACTTACCGGTTTTTCCCTGGCTGCAGGGACATACCAGTCCGCAACTTGATTATATTTCAGATTTAACCTCCCACGATTCTGACTTTGAATATGTAGTTTGTAAATATTACTGTGACCAGTTTGTCTATAACTTTCGGGGATTAAAAAATAAATGGTTGAGAAAAGTACTTATCGCTCTTTTTTCTCTTATACCCGGCAAAGGAGATTATTTAAAAACAACTCCTTACTGTCTGCATTTCGGCTGGTATCATCAAAAACAGCCTTTTAATGAATTTTCCGAACGAACATGGAATGCCTTGAAGAAGGAGCAGTTCAGAGAGTGGTTAGAAGACAAAGACCGGCTTATTAAAAATTTGCAATAACTTTTTATGAATTTTTCTTTTCGGAGTTTATCGGGGATTACCATTCTTGCAGTTATGTGTGTTCCGGCTTTAGTATTCGGACAATCTCAAGTTGTTAGTTATGGAATAGGAGCATCAGCTTATACAGCTAAGGATGGAAACCTTCCCTTCTGGTTCTATGCAAATACGGACGGAGTGGTAGATCCGGAATCATCTAACCTCATTACTCGATTATACAGTTATTATACTTCGGTTGATACTGCGAATTCCTTTAGAGTGAGGACAGGTTTTGACGCCTATTCAAGATTTTCGCAAAACAATACGCTTGTTTTTAATGAGCTCTATGGCAGTATCGGTTATAAATTTATTGACCTGAAGGTGGGGCGTTTTTATCAAACGCTCGGCCTTACTGATGATGATTTGACCATGGGTTCGATGATTGTCAGCCGAAACGCGACACCCATTCCCCGAATACAGTTATCCACTAATGGCTTTACGGACATACCTTTAATGCAGGGCTATGTTCAATTTAAGGCTTTATTTGCACATGGTTGGTTTGATGATGAACGCTATGTGAGCAATCCTTACCTACATCAAAAATATTTTTATCTGAAGATAAATTATAAAGTGATTGAAGCGATGGGAGGCATCATTCATAACGTAACCTGGGGAGGTGTTGATCCGGATAGTGGACAATTACCATCTTCATTTTCAGATTATTTAAGGGTTATTTCTGGAATGGGAGCGGCTCCGGGGGCGCCGGGAGGTGAGGTTACGAATGTAATCGGTAATTCCGTTGGAGCCTACGATTTTCGATTGAACCTCAATTTTGATGATTTTCAATTCAAAGCCTACCGGCTCTTTTACCTGGAGGATAAGGTTTCAACCCGTTTTAGAAGTCCCTGGGATGGTATCTGGGGCGTGGGCATTGAATTGACGGACGAAAACAGCTTCATCAATGAAATCTTGTGGGAGCACATGAATACCAAGCGGCAGGATTCGTTTGATGATGAACCCAGGGGAACTGCGAGCTATTACTACAATTTTATTTATGAGAGCGGCTGGACCTATGAAGGAAATGTGATTGGGAATCCTCTTATCTTAGCAGAACCTAATCCCAACTTCATGATGAGGGGGCCTATTTCAAATAATATTATTGTGGCTCATCATATTGGCATTCAGGGACGGCCTGCTGATCGTTTTCGTTATAAAACTTTTTTCACTTACTCCAGAAATTATGGAACAGTAGCGAATCAACGCCAGCAAGAACAACCTTATGAGCTAATTGGAAGGGTAGATGAATATTCCATGTTCTTTCAGGCTCAATACCTGCTTGCTCCAAAATATGGCTTAAGCCTTACCGGAGCATTGGCTTTTGATATGGGAGAACTTTATGAAAATAATCGTTTAGGCTTTCAGCTGGGGATAAGATGGGATCGCATAATTCCCGTAAATTAGAATGCTGATGAAGCGGATTAAGCAGATAAAGTTTCTTATTATAAATCTGTGCTTATCTGCTAAATCAGCTTAATCTGTGTTCCTATGGAGGAAAAGTGGAAAACATATCTGAAAAAGGGCGTACGGTATGTTTTGCAAGCCGGCATCATCGGCTATCTGATTTACAAACTTTATGAAATTGGGTTTACCGAGGTGATTCAGGCTTTACCGTTGGATCCTCTTTTTTACCTGCTGTTTGTTCTTATCTATTTTTCGCTGCCTGTTTCTGAAATTTTTATTTACGGGCTGAGGTGGAAGTTCAATAACTTCAAAGCGTTTTTGGTTTTTATACAAAAAAAAGTGTTAAATACCGATGTTTTAGGTTATTCAGGGGAGTTTTACCTTTTCTATTGGGCAAAAGATAAGCTAAAAGTGCCTACCGTAGAAGCGATGAAATTTATCAAGGACAACAATATTCTTTCATCGCTTTCATCGACTTTTGTGTCAGTTATCTTACTCATTTTCTTTCTGAATGAGGGGTATCTGAGCATTAACGATTTCATCCCCCCAATAGAAAATCAGCTTGTTTACCTCTGGATTTCCTTAGGTGTCATTGTAATTGGGTTCATCATCTATAAGTTTCGAACCTATATTTTGAGCTTAAGCTGGAAAGCTGCTGCCATCATCACGGGCGTTTATACCGGGCGTCTGATTTTGACCAACGGGCTTCAAATCATTCAATATAAGATAGCTGAGCCGGCCGTTCCGTGGGGGGTATGGTTTAGCCTGATGGCGGTTCAAATCATGTCAACCCGCATACCATTTTTACCCAGCCAGGATGTGTTGTATGTAAGCATTGCGCTGGGTATGTCGAATGTGTTGGATGTGCCCGAAACAATGTTGGTAGGCGTTTTAACGGCAAATTTGATTTTGAAAAAGCTGATTGGAGCGGGGTCGTTTATGATTTCTTCCTTCACCCAATCTAAAATCGGTATTGATCCGCGAGAGATTGCTGCGGGGGAGTTTGGCAAAGAGGGTGAAGTACTGAAGGAAAAACCTCAGAGATAAAAAGAGGAAAGATCAACCGAAACTGTTTTATCAGTGATATATTGAATGGTTGGTTCATCAAAATTCTCCCGGAGTTTTCTGCTCTTTTTAAGTTCATTACTGGTATTTCTGTTTTTCCACAATTCTTCGGGTGATGTCAAAGCGGTAGCTGATTGATGAAATTCGGTTGTCATTTCCTGCTGGTATTCAACGGACAAAAAATCACAAACTTTTCTTAGTACTTTTTCCGGTTCAGTAATCAACTGCCGGTAAACCACAAAAAAGTGATTGGGTCGGTTACGATAACTGAGCGATTTTTCAATATCCCGGTTCCACCATTGGATGCATTTCTTAACCGATCGCTCGCCATTCCATTCATCCGGATGCTCTTTCGTAGCCAAGTGAAGACTTGCAACTACATCTTTTCCCTCGCGCAATATATGGATAAATTTAGGCTGAGGAGCTGATTTTTCAATTGAAGAAACAAAATGCAGGTGGCGTGGTGTTTTTTCAATCCAGCATGCGACTTGTCCAACACTGTCCTGTTTTACCGTAACATGTTCAGCCATTTGATCTAAAACATCACCCAGTTTACTGCACCAGCGCTGATATGGATAAAAATTAGAAGCGTCTTGAAAAGGGTTTAAATTATATCCATGACTTTTTAGGAAGGCCAGCACCTTTTTTTGATCACCTTTTCCGTACCACTTCAGCCTTCGCAAAACAGGATTGATAGGCATTGTACCCGAGAAAAAGTGAGTCTCGGGAAAAGAGATAATCTGTGAATGACTGGCGATCATGCTTTGCAGCAAAGTAGTCCCTGATCTCGGACAACCAACTAAAAAGGCATTTTTCATAGGTGGATTTTATTAATAGTGCAAGTTTATATAAAAATGCTCTGTAAGGATCAGAAGGCGAAAATGAATCTTTAATATTGCATCCCTACGGGATTTGTGCTGTTTTGTCTTTTTTAGTTGCTACCCATATTTCGTCCCTATGGAACGATTGAGCGTAAAATAAGTTTAAAATCGTACCCATAATTCAAAGATTTATTTAAATGATCCCTTTAGGGATCAAATATTGGTAGTTAATAAATAGTCAAGAAATCGTGTCCCGTAGGGACGCTATATTTGCGAGTTTTATCTCTGTCATAGGCATACCTACGGTGGAACTCAGGTTAAACAGAAAACAGATCCACGCTTTTAGAATCATCTAAATACATCCCAAAAGCTTTTTGTTCATTTTCCTCCAGGCGAAACCGGGGATGATCAAACAAATTTCCTTTAATCATTTTATGCCAGCCATAGAGCAGGGCATCTTTAGGATTATTTCGAATTCTTCGCAGAAAATGTTCTTTCTCCCAGGTGTTTGCCCCGTGATAGCATCGAATAAACAGGTAAGAATAGCTGTTCGGCATTTGCAGGTACCGTTTTCCCATCCATTGGTTAAGAAAAACGGTATCTTCGGCACGACGGGTATGCGGGTAGCGGATGTTAGAATCAGTCCGGTGCATGATACTACCGGGAATACCATCAGGCAAATAGCCGACATAAGGATGTTGCATATAGGGTTCTTCATCCAGATGCATGAGCGCTCCGGAGAGACAGCAGGCATCATAGCCTTCATTCAGTGTTTCGGCCTGAATGGAAATACGATCCGGATGATACCAATCATCATCATCCCATTGAATGAGAAAATCACCCCCGGCTTCATCAAGTGTTCGATTTCTGAGTTTTCCGAGGGTATTTTCCGGATCTTTTTTAAGTTTTATATACTTAAGTTCTGAAGCGGGGACGAGTTTCAAAACTTCTTCCAAATCTTGTTCACCGTCATCAACAATCACCAGTTCTTTATTTGAATATCGCTGTTTATTAAAACATAAGATGGAACGCCTCATCAAATGTTTTCTGTTGGCTGTTACCATCAAACAACTTACTTTTGCTTGGTGATTTTTGTTTTGGGGGATTTCTGTCATAAAAAATCGGGGATTAAAAAATAATATTCTTTCTTATTAGCGTTATATAGAACAAAAGTAATTGGTAAATATAGAAATTTACCGACGGTTTTTATAGAAATATTGCACCCATAAATCTTTTTTGATACATGAGAATTACAATCTCTCTGCTTTTTCTATCCTTTATTTCTTTAAACATTGCGGCTGCCCAGAGTAACAAAAAAGCTTCAAAACCATTGAGAGTTAAGCCTGACGGAACGGTAATTATTGATACCTTCGAAAAGGATAGCTTGGGTAAACTTCCCGGGGAGTGGTATAATCAAAACGCCTCGGTTAAACCTTCCGATGATCCCCGTGAAGCCAGTTTATTTCGCTACTACATCACTGAAGAAATGGGCAACAAGTATCTCAAGTATTATGGGACGGATGCCCGCCATCTTAATTTTCCTTTAAGGAACAGACCTAACGTTAATATTTACGAAACCCCCATTTTGTCATGGCAATGGAGAGTGAAGGACCTGCCCGAAGGCGGTAATGAAAATGATGAGGACTATAACGATACCGCTGTCAGCATTTATGTAGCTTTTGATATGGGGCGGGTAGCGTTATTCAAAGAAGTGCCTAAAACCATTCGGTATACATGGAGCTCTACTTTAGAAGAGGGAACAGAGTTGTCGAAATTTTTTGGCAACCAAAAGGTAGTAGTCGTAGAATCGGGACCTGAAAAGATGGGTGAGTGGGTGACTTTTGAACGAAATATTGTAGAAGATTATAAACGTCTTTTTGGTGATATGCCTCCTAAAAAACCGCTGGCTATTTTGATTCTCAGCGACGGCGACAGCACCGCAGATCGTGTCATCGCCGGTTATGATAACATCATGCTAAAAGAGGAAAAGAGTGATGAATAAAATATGAGTAACTTAGTCGTTGAGTGGTTAGAATCTTTTATAACAAAGAAAGAATCAAATTGCCTTTTATTGTCATTTTGAGCGGAGGCTCTTTTAGTTTTTAAAAGAGTCGTAGTCGAGAAATCTCATCCGTTATAACTAAGGCTGCCAAATTAAAATAGATGAGATTTCTCCATTCCGAGCGGAGAAAAACACCGCTCTACAGTCTCCCGTAGGGATTCCTTCGGAAGAAATGACAGCAAAATGGACTATAGATACTACTTTCAACCGCTTACCGGAATAGGTTCGCAGTTAAAAATTTTGTGCTTCCGTGTTTTAGTGGCAATCTTAGTAAAGCAGCCAGCGTGAAGCAGCTTTGAATTTGATGGTGTTGCTATAATTCAGCAAATAGTTCACAAACCGGTTCCAGGGATAGCCTATGATGATAAATTCTATGACGAAGGCTTTAAAAAAGATGTTCATCGTTACATAAATTCCAAAAGTCATCATAATCAAGAGAGTGAAAATAAAGGGCCTGAATTTTTTCCACCATAACAGGAAAGCCGATAGTTCGGTGAGTATGCCCGATAAAAGAATTAAAGTGGCTATGAATCTGCTCGATAAGGCTAATTGCTGAATAGGGTTAAGTTGTAATTCGCTCGTTCTTGATAGAAGATCGACACTTTTTTCGCCAATCCACAGCCATAAGTGATAGCCATCCGGCCAAGTAAGGCCCGATGCAATAAGTTTACTGACTCCGGCCGAAGTATAAGCCAGGCCGGTGAAAAAGATGGTGAATCCGAAGGCAAAAGGCAGGGCCCGTTTGATATCACGAATAAACACACCGCCAAGGGCTAAGCCTAATAAACTAAATCCTATTAAGTTGGAGCTGTGCGGAATTTGTCCTTGCGAAAAGCGAACTACGTATTGGATATGAAAGAGGACAAATGCCGGAGCGTAAGTCCACCTCAAACGTTTGGTAATCAGGGGAACAAGGATGAAAACAGTGATCAAACCGGCATTGACGAAGGCAAGGTTGGTTTCGAAAAAAAATTCTACATCAATATAATTTGCAAGTCCAAGAGGGAGTATAACATCACTCAATCGTTGAATATAATAAGCCCATTCCCAGCTATAATAAAGTGTATAGACAACGGTAAACAGTTCGAAAACCCGGAGTTGCAACTTTGTTCCGGCGGATTCGGGCGAGTCTAATTCAAAAAGATTATGAAGCAGTTTATTCATCAATCTTTGCTATCGTTGATAAATTTGGATTTTTATAGGTCGTATCGCCGGTTAGCAAAAACATGGGGTAGGTGTAAATAACAATTTCATTGTCATCGTTAAAAAAGCCCTTTACGCGGGTGATCATCCACATCTTGTCAGAATAACATTCAATTTGAAAAGTGCTTCGCAAGCCGTTTATTTTTTCGGCATCCCAGTACTTTGTTTTTTTAATATAGTTAGCAAAATCGAAGGGATTTATTCCATATTCCTGAAGAGAGATCACCCTTTCCTCAATTTTATAAAGGGGCTTCACTCTCCATAAATTTGGCCGGTCTATATTTTCAACTTCTTCTACAACACCTCTTAAAAAGGGTTGTCCCGAGATAGAAAACATGGGAAAAATGCTGAAGGGCCAAAATTCACCCTTATGGGTAGCGACTAATACAATATTTATCAGGATAGTGATGAGCAGAATTTTTTTCACCCTTTCAGTAACCATAGCTATTCTTTTTCTCTTGATGTCATTTTAAAACAGTTAAAAGCCGTGAATCGTTGATCTAACAGAGCAAAATTAAAGATTCTCAATCGCTACCCACATCTTTTAACAAGAAGAGGAGGTGCAGCAAAAAATAAATTGTTACGAAGGCAGTTATATAAGTCATCTACAAGACTAATGCATTAAAGGAAAATTGCTCAGGAAATAAGAGCAAATATTCTCTTAATATGTTCTTTTAAAATCCTTAAATTCAGCGCAGTTCTTTAGAACATGCTATCCCTAAGTATTTAATGGAAAAAATTCTACAGTTTTTCAGGCCTCTAATAAAATTAAACTACCGGCATCCCTATTGGGTAATAGCCGTTGCCCTTTTGCTTTCCGTGATACTTGGCAGTTTTGCGGTTCAGCTTAAAATTGATACCAACCTTGCCAATTTGCTGCCTGAGAAAAACCCCCATGTCTTGGCTCTTGAAGAATTGCAGCAAACAGTAGGTGGTGAAACGCCGATGAAAGTGGCTATTAAATCTCCGAGCTTTAAAGACAATAAAGAGTTTGCGCTGGATTTAATTCGTGAAAGCTTACAATTGTTCGACCATCAAACCGGTCAATATTTCTTTGAACGTGCCGAATTTCGAAAAGAAACCGAGTTTTTAAAAAATAATGCCCTTTATTTTGCTACACCAAGTGAGCTTAATGAAATCACAAATTTCCTTGAGCATGAGATACAGAATGCCAAAGAAGAAGCAAATCCTTTTCTAATTAGTTTTGGAACTGATAATGAGGAGGAGGAATCACCGGATATCAGTGACTTTGAAGAAACTTATAACTCACTGATTCCATCTGAATATCCCATAAGCGAGGATAGCACGTTGATGGTAGTGAGCTTTTACCCAACCGGATCTAAAAGTGATTTAGATTATCTGGAAAACATGTTTGCTGCTTACGATTCATTGCTCACTACAATGAACCCCGGATCCTATAATGCAGATATGGAAGTAAAATTCGGAGGACGATTGCAGCGCCATCTCTTCGAAATAAATTCCATTACCAATGATGTTTTCAACAGTTTTGCATCCGGTATTTCGAGTGTCGTTTTACTGGTGATGTTTTACTTTTTTATAAAGAAGTATATTCATTACCGAAAAGGAAATTCGGGCGATGAAGACCGGAGTTTTTGGGAGCATCTCATACGTATGCCTGTTCCGGTGCTCGTTATTGGCCTTCCGCTCCTCATAAGTTTGGCCTGGACTTTCGGCGTGACCTATTTTGTGCTCGGAATGCTTAATACAATGACATCCGTACTTTTTGTCATTCTTTTCGGAATGGGTATTGATTACGGCATTCATTTTTATGCGCGTTATATCGAAATTCGTTCAGCAGGAAAGTCAGTTAAGGATGCCCTGTTTACAACTTATGAGAATACCGGTTCGGCTATTATCGTCAGTGCTTTAACCACTGCTCTTTCTTTGTTTGTACTTATTTTTGCACAATTTCGCGGCTTCTCTGAATTTGGTTATATAGCGGGATCAGGTATTTTGCTGGCCCTGTTTTGCATGCTTTTTGTCTTGCCTGCTCTGCTGGTCATCTTTGAGCGTATGAATTGGATTTTGATCAATCAAAAAATGGGAGAAGAAGCCCAAACTGATAAGTCAGGCCATAGATTTCCCTGGTCCCGGGCCATTGTTGTGGTTGGGTTATTAATATCATTTGCAGTGATTCTAAATTATCAGAAACTGGATTTCCAATATGATTTTGCGGAGCTGGAGCCGGATTATCCCAAATACGAGGAATTCAATCGTTTTGCGGGTGATATTTCTGACTCGGATAAACGTAATCCCGCTTACATTCTCGCTGATAACCAACAACAGGTGCTCGAGATTATGGAAGAAATCCGCTATAAGATGAAGACAGATACTGCAAGTCCTACTATTTTAGATGTCGAAGCATTGCCCGAGCGTTTTCCTGCTTCCGATTCCGCAGTTCAATCTAAACTTAAAAAAATTGCCCAAATAAGAGAGTTGCTGAATGATCCTTTCCTAAAAAATCAGGATGATTCTCAACTCGCTAAATTACGGCAAGCTGCCCAAACCAGGCAATCGCTGGAAATCAGTCAAATCCCGGATTTTATCAAAAGCCAGTTTCTTACAAAAGACGGGGAAGTTGGTAACTTTGTCATTGTCTATCCCAGTGTTGGGCTTTCTGATGGAAAAAAATCCATAGCTTTTAAAGATGATGTCGGGAAAATTACCATCGACAGCGGTGAGACTTTCTACGCCGCCAGTACATCTATAATTGCTGCAGAAATGCTCGATTTAATGTCCACCGAAGCTCCCTGGATGGTAGGCGCCACTTTTGTAATGATTTTTATCCTGATGTTGTTCTCCTTCCGTTCATTGCGCTGGGCACTTGTCGCAATGCTTCCCCTTGTAGTAGGCCTGCTGTGGATGTTCGGAATCATGATCTTAACCGGCTTAATGTTCAATTTTTATAATTTAGTGGTACTCCCCGCTATTTTGGGAATCGGTGAAGACAGTGGAGTTCACCTCGCGCACCGCTACATAGAAGAGGGCAGAAACAGCATGTGGAGCGTTCTTTCGAGCACAGGCCAGCATGTTACCATCGGTGCGGTAACAACCATGCTGGGCTTTGCGGGACTTATATTCACCAATCACCCCGGATTACAGTCGCTAGGTTTAATCGCTACCATCGGTATTGGAATGATCCTTCTGGCAGCCCTTACCTTTTTACCTGCCCTGATTCAATGGCTCGAAGACAAAAACTGGATACGGTTTTAGGATTGTCGATTTTAGATTGATGATTTTTGATTATATTCGTCAATCATGAATCATAAATCGAAAATCCACTTATGATTGTTCATCTTTTAAAACCGGAATTCGATGAGCTGATCGAAGCCAAAGACTGGGTGGCTTTGAAAGATATTTTAAATGATGTTCCCGCCGTTGATGTCGCCGAATTATTAGAAGAGATTGAAACGGATGTGGCCATCGTCATTTTTCGCCTGTTAAAAAAAGACAAAGCAGCTGATGTTTTTACCTACCTAAGTTCGGGTAAAGGTGTAGAATTACTTGATGTTTTCTCCGCTCAGCAGCTTAGCGAAGTAATGTCGAATCTGGAGCCGGATGAACGCGTAGCGCTGATGGAAGAGTTACCCGGCCACCTAACCCAGCGGGTGATGAATTCCATGGACAGGGATGACAAAAAATTCGTCCAAAAACTGTTGGGTTATCCCGAGGAAAGTGTTGGCCGTTTGATGACCCCCCGGTATGTCAAAGTCAAAAAAGGCTGGACCATTCAAAAAGGGATGGAACACATCCGAAAATTCGGGCATAGTGCAGAAACGGTAAACGTAATTTACGTAGTTGATGAACGGGAGCATTTAATTGATGATTTGCGCCTCAACCAGTTGATTTTAGCCGATCCGGAAGCCGAAATATCAACTTTGATGGACGAAAGTTTCGAAGCCTTAAGTGCCTTCGATGACCAGGAAGAAGCCGTGAAAATGCTCAGTAAATATGATCGCGTAGCCATGCCGGTCGTTGATTCAGGGGGTATTTTGGTAGGTATTGTAACGGTTGATGATGTTATTGACGTGGCCGAAGAAGAAACTACCGAAGATATGCAGCTTATGGCCGGTATGGACGTGTTAGATGATTACTATTCTCAAACGTCTGTTTTTGAGATGGTCAAAAAACGCATCGGCTGGCTGGCACTTCTTTTTGTGGGGCAGCTTTTCACAGCAACCGCTATGGGTTCCTATGAAAGCGTTATTGCCAACGCCGTTTTCTTGTCCCTGTTTATCCCTATGATTATCTCCAGCGGTGGTAACTCGGGTACACAGGCTGCAACCCTGATTATTCGCGCACTTTCAACCGAAGACATTGAACTGAAAGGATGGTTGAAAGTGTTGGGACGTGAGCTGTTGTCGGGATTATTGCTTGGCATGATCATGGCTTTAATAGGCTTTTTTGTTATTATCAGCTGGGGCTATCTGGTTAGTGATGTCCCCTCCGAAGAGCTCATATTAAGTGCGGTTGTAGTGGGGCTAAGCCTTATTGGCGTAGTTCTATGGGGAAATTTAAGCGGATCTATGTTGCCCTTTGCGCTTTCAAAAATGGGGCTTGACCCTGCTGTAAGCTCGGCACCCTTTGTATCCACTTTGAGTGATGTGACCGGAATTATCATTTATTTTTCAATTGCAATTGCTTTACTTGAAGGCATTGTACTTTAGAACCAACCTGTAAGCGTCCGCGGGCTTGGCGGACCTGACAGCGTTAGTTACAAAGACGCTGACAGGAACCGAAAAAAACGCCGGAACCTGTCAGGTCATAATTTAAAATCAAAAACTAATCACCAACAGCGTAAATCTATGAAACAATATCTTGATTTAGTGAGAAGTGTTTTAGAAAACGGGGTCAGAAAATCAAATCGTACCGGTACTGACACCATTTCAAGCTTTGCTGAGTTTTATAAAGTAGATCTGTCAAAAGGCTTTCCGCTGCTGACCACCAAAAAAGTATATTTTCGTTCGGTGATTCTAGAATTACTTTGGTACTTGCGGGGTGAAGATCATATCCGCTGGCTGCGTGATGAAAATGATTGTCATATCTGGGATGCCTGGGCTGATGATGACGGCCATGTTGGCCCTATTTATCCTGTTCTCTGGCGACGGTTCCCCTATCATGAGGAAGAAGAAATTCGTTTCGAGGGTGATGCTTCTCACATCGTTAAATCAGTTTGGATAAAAAAAGAGTTTGACCAGGTTCAGCGTGCCATTGATATGCTGAAAAATAATCCCAATAGCCGTAGAATTGTGGTGAGCGCCTGGCATCCCGGCTTGATAAATAACATGGCGTTGCCGCCTTGCCATCTGATGTACATTTTCAACGTATCTAATGGAAAGCTAAATTGCCATCTTACCCAGCGTTCCGGTGATATTGCCCTTGGCATTCCCTTTAACCTGGCCTGTTATGCGACTCTTACCATGGCCATTGCCAATGAAGTTGGACTCGAGTATGGCACTTTTGCACACACCATTGTGGATGCTCATATCTACGAAAATCATATTGACGGACTTAAGGAGCAGTTAAAACGCAAACCAAAAGCTCTGCCAACATTAAAAATTGCCGACAAACCGGTCGATGAACTGGAGTTCAACGATTTTACGTTAGAAAATTACGATCCCGATCCGGCCATTAAATTTGAGGTAGCAGTATGACTTTAGCAGCAATCGTAGCTCACGACCCCAATCTTGTAATTGGTAACAACGGCGGGCTACCTTGGCATTATTCCGAAGATCTGAAATATTTCAAGCGAATCACCATGGGGCATCCTATGCTGATGGGACGAGGAGTTTTCGAAGATCTTGACGAAAAGCCGCTACCTGGCCGTGAAAATGTGGTATTAAGCCGCAGTATAAATTATGAACATGTACCCACTTTTTCTTCCATTGATGCTGCGCTTAATTATCTAAAAAAAGAAGAGGTCGTTTTTGTAATCGGCGGGGGAGAGATTTATAACCAAACGTTAGATCAGACAGATAAGCTTTTCGTGACTGAAATTCATCAGGAATATAAAGGAGATACTTATTTCCCCGAATACCGTGATAAAATCGGAACCACCTGGAAAGAAATAAAACGTGAGAACAAGCCGGAATTATCGTTCGTGGTTTATGAACGAATGAAGGGAGGATAGTCATGAGTCTTGAGATCTGTTTGCTCATGACTCAATACTCATGACTCACAGCTCCAGTTCCTTCAAATGCACCACGTAAGGTTTAACCACCGGTTGAGTGAGAGCGATAATATTTTCCGTATCGGCAGCTTTGGAGAATTCCACCGCCTTGTCTTTTTCCTCTAAAATCCAGATGCCTTCATTTTCATAGCGGTAAGCTTCACTGTAGCTTTCATCGAATGAATAGTAATATTCGCTGTTCTTTTCATCATACGGAAGTTTCAGTTTCTTGAGGACCTGCTGCGTTTTTGCTTTCACTTCATTTTTTAATTTATCAGAAGGCTCAGCATCTAAAAACGAAGTACGAAACAGTGAACGCGATTGAAACCGCTTGCAGAGATCAGATAGAATGGCATCATCGGCATACTGCCAGTGTTTAATGCTCTGGAAAACATCATTATCATCCAGTCGCAGGTATTGTTGCAAAACTTTTTTTGAGATGCCTTTTTTAGCACTTGGCTGTTCTTCCAGAAAAAATTTCAGAGCAGGGGAGCCATGATGTAATTCTTCTCCGTTGGTGATAACTTCCCGCACCCTTTGAAAGATATGACGAAGCAGTATATCGGCACTGAGCACGGTTTTATGAAGATAAACTTGCATATACATCAATCTGCGGGCTAAAATGTAATTCTCAATGGCATAAATGCCTTTCTTTTCAATCACAATATTACCTTTATAGACCCGCATCGTTTTCAAGATTCGCTCAATACCTACGGAACCTTCGTAAACGGCGGTGAAGGCACTATCACGCTTCAGATAATCCAGCCGGTCAATATCGAGTTGTGATGATACCAACTGGTTCAAAAACGGTTTTTTGGAATATTGACCGGTAAATATTTTGATCGCCATATCAAGAGCCCCGTTCATTTCTCTGTTAAGATGACGCATAATGGCCAGAGTCATCATCTCATGATGAAAGTCATCAATAAGGTTGAATTCTAAGGTATGAGAAAGGGGGCCATGTCCGATATCGTGCAACAGTACGGCAATGAGTGTTCCTTCATACTCGGCGGGACTGATGGTCGTATCTTTTTCGCGCAGGTTATTAAGCGTGCGCTGAGCCAGCTCCATCGCTCCCAGGGCATGGGCAAAGCGCGAATGTTCGGCAGCGGGAAAAACCAAATACCCTAAGCCCATTTGCTTGATTCGCCGAAGACGCTGTATAAAAGGGTGATCAATCAAATCTAAAATTACTCCTTTAGGCACGGTGATGAAGCCGTGAATAGGATCATTAAAAATTTTGTACTGCGTGCTTTTATCCATTACCTAAAAATTTTTCACTTATTGCGCGCCCTTAGCGATTTCTTAGCGCTCCTTGCGGTTAAACCGCAGAGACGCAAAACTTACGCAAGGTACGCAAAGAATCTAATCACTCGTCATCCAAAAGTAAACCTTCTTCGTGCAACTTCGCGCTTGAGCATCTTGGTGTTATAGTTCAGGATTAATCATGAACTTATTCATATTCTTAACCTCTGGCAGCCGGCTGGCCCGCTGCTTCTTCAAATCAAACCAAACACCGTGAGCTTCCGCCACAGAAACAAGCCTTTTATTATCAGATGTATAAATAGCCTGAAAACTGGAAATGCTGGTATTTCCCAACGATTTGATGCCGGAGCCAATCAATAGATCAGCAGGATATTCAACCGGCCTGACGAAATCAATCTTAAGACCGGCGAGAACAAAGCTGTATCCGTTCCTTAATTGATCAGCAAAGTCAGGTACCTGACGGATGAAGTGAATGCGAGCTTCTTCATAATAGGTGCTGAAAATGGCATTGTTTACATGATTTAGTGGATCTAAATCTCTGAAACGAATAGTGATACTGTGCCAGTGGGGGAAATTATCTTTGCTGTATTCGGGACGGTTCATTCTTGAGTTTTTAAAAAACTGAAAATTTTTAAACATCAAGTTAAGTAAAAGAAGGGTTTATAGAAAAATGTAGAATATCGAACAAGGAACTATGAATTGGAACTTTTAATTCATAACTCATCATTAATAATTCAAAATTCATATGCTTATATTCACAGACGCAAACCCAAAATTAAACATGTTTGACCCAATTTTATGATTGATTCATCCGCACAGGATTTTTTAGAAGAACTGCTCATTACCCCGAGTCCTACGGGATTTGAATCGGCGGGACAAAAAGTTTGGAAAGATTACGTTAGCGAATTTGCCGATGATGTGGAAGCCGACGCCTATGGTTCAGCTTACGCGAAATTAAACACCAGCTTTGATGTCGTTACCGTAATGCTCGAAGCGCATTGCGATGAAATCGGGATGATTGTACAGCATATCGCTGATGACGGTTTTGTTTACATTAACAAGCTGGGAGGGAGTGATTCGACTATTGCCCGGGCCAAGCGGGTCAATATTCATACCCGAAATGGCATCGTTTCGGGCGTAACGGGAAACACTGCTATCCACCTGCAGGATAAGAAAAACGGAGGTGGCAATCAGCCGGCGTGGAAAGATATTTATGTGGATGTCGGCGCTTCCAGCCGTGAAGAAGCGTTAAAGCTGGTGCAGGTCGGCGATCCCATCACCTATGCTGAGGAATATGAATTTTTATCCGAAAATATTCTTACGGGACGAGCCCTGGATAACCGCATTGGAGGATTTATGATCGCCCAGGTGCTGCAAAAGTTGAATGAGCGACGTGATGAGTTGAAAGTGAATGTAGTAGCGTTGAATTCCGTTCAGGAAGAAGTGGGAGGGTTTGGCGCCCGTATGATGAGTTATCGTATCGAGCCCGATTTAGCCCTGGTTACCGATGTAACTCATGCTACCGACACGCCGGGCATTGATCACAAAGAACACGGACTCGTTAAGTTAGGGCAGGGGCCTTCGATTCAGCATGGTGGTGCCAATCACCCCGAAATCGTAGAGTATCTCGAAAAGATAAGCGAGGAAAAGGAAATTGAAATTCAGCATGAAGCGACCAGCGTGAGAACCGGTACCGACACCGATAGTATTTTTTACCAGAAAACCGGCATCCCAAGTGCCTTGATTTCGCTGCCGTTGCGTTACATGCACTCGCCGGTAGAAACAGCATCAACCAAAGATATTGAAGCACTTATTAATTTGATGACAGAGTCTGTGTTAGGCTTGAAACCGGACCAAACCTTTCATGTTTTTAAGTGATTCCCTATCCAACCGCGCCTGTCATTCTGAGCGGAGCCGAAGAATCTCCTTGAATAAGGCAAATTGCCTTAAGAGTCTTTTTTGTAAGTTACAGCTACAATCAGGGAGATCTTTCGACTGCGTACTTGTAAAAAGCACAGTACTTCGCTCAAGATGACACCTGTTATTAAGAATGATTACTTCAACGGCAAGAAGAAGTCCCCCTTGGCGAAGGGGGATTAGGGGGATTGACCGATATAGTTGACCAATTCAAACATTTTCAAAAATTTTCATCAGAACAAAAACTAAAATCAAGATAATATGCGATTCAAAACGATCTTAGCATTTTTAATGGCTGTAATGATGGTTTCGCCACTCTATGGCCAGCAAGATAGCATTGATACTATTCAAGAGGCCTTTTTGCCTTTCCAAACAGGTATAAGTACCGAATACCGGGCGGCCAGCGGGGCTCCGGGCGAAAGTTATTGGCAGAATTCTGCGGATTATAACATCGATACCCGTTTATACCCGGATGAACATAGAGTAGTTACTACGGTCAAAATTCATTATACGAATAACAGTCCACAGGAAATGGAGTTCGTGTGGCTGAAGATTGACCAAAACCTTTTTGCCGAAGATTCATGGGGAGCTAGGTTAACGCCTTATACCGGTTCACGTTTTGGAAATCAAAACTTTGAAGGCGGCATTAATATTAAAAAAGTGAGGGTCAGTCAGGGCGGAGAAAGCTATAAGCCGGAGATGCATACAATTGACACCAACTTAAGGTTAGACCTTAAGGAGATTCTCGAAGCAAAAGGCGGTGAACTTTCAATCACTATAGATTACAGTTTTGTAATTCCCGAGTATGGTTCTGATCGCCTGGGACGACTGGAAACCAAGAACGGCATTATTTATGAAGTAGCGCAATGGTATCCCCGAATGTCTGTTTTTGATGATATAAAAGGCTGGAATACGCGTCCTTATCTTGGTGCGGGCGAGTTTTATATGGAGTACGGTACTTTTGAATATTCCATTACAGCACCTTCCGAATTTATTGTGGTGGCTTCGGGAGAATTACAAAATCCGGATGAAGTACTGACTGACGAACAACAAAAACGTCTGGAAAAAGCACGAAACAGTGATGAGCGGGTATTTATTATCAGTAAAGATGAAGTAGGCACCGAAGAATCACGTCCCCAGAGCAGTGATTTGCTTACCTGGAAATTTAAAATAGAAAATGCGCGGGATGTGGCCTGGGCTGCTTCAAAAGCATTCATTTGGGATGCTGCCCGCATCAACCTGCCGGGTGATGACCAGGCACTGGCAATGTCAGTTTATCCGGTTGAAAGTGCGGGACAGGATGCCTGGGGACGTTCAACCGAATATGTGAAGGCTTCAGTTGAGTTCTACTCAGAATACGTCTACAAATATCCCTACTCGGTAGCTGTTAATGTAGCCGGAGTGGTGGGCGGAATGGAATACCCCAGCCTTGTCTTTTGCAGCTGGAAAGCTGAGGGCGAAAGCCTGTGGGGAGTTACAGATCACGAATTCGGCCATACTTGGTTTCCGATGATTGTTGGCTCGAATGAACGCGAAAACGCCTGGATGGATGAAGGGTTTAACACTTTTATGAACCGGCTGAGCACAATGAATTTTAATAATGGTGAATATTTCGACTCTACTACCGTTCGCGCCATTACGGACTGGATGGTGAGTGCTATGGCTGAGCCCATTATAACAGCGCCCGATCAGGTTGAGGCCGGAAATCTCGGGGTAGTCGCTTATTACAAACCTGCTGCAGGACTGCGGATGTTGCGACAATCCATCATCGGTGAAGAACCCTTTGATGAAGCTTTTCGCGAATATGTTGATCGCTGGGCGTTCAAACACCCCACACCTAACGATTTTTTCAATACGATGGAAGATGTTACCGGCCGCGAACTCGACTGGTTCTGGAGGGGCTGGTTTGCAGAAACATGGACATTGGATCAGGCGGTAGATTCTGTAAGCTATGTTAGTGGAGATCCTTCAAAGGGTTCTCTCATTACCATCAGCAGCAGAGACAAATTGGTGATGCCGGTTGAGATGAAGATTATTCAGGAAAATGGAACCACAGTAGACGTGCGAATACCTGTCGGGGTATGGCATCGCGGCAACAGCTGGACGATGAAGTATGATTCCGAATCACCGCTTAAAAAAATAGTGATTGATCCACAGAAGCATTATCCCGATGTAGACCCGAAAAACAATGTGTGGACATCAGGTACGGTGAACGAAGAAATGACTTCGCCTGAGGGTTGGTAAAATATTGAAAAGAAAACCAAATTTAATTTTAAACCTCCCCCTTTCAAAGGGGGGCGGGGGGATTTAAAGCTTTGATCACGTACCATAGTTATCTTTGATCAAAATTGAAGTTCAAAAATGCCTTTTATTCGTTATAATCCAAAATTAAAGAAGTTGGCTCGGGAGCTTCGAAAAAGCAGTACTCTTTCAGAAATTAAACTTTGGCAAGAATTACGAGGAGGCAAGTTGGGGTATACCTTTAATCGTCAAAAGCCTTTAGATGAATATATTGTAGATTTTTATTGCAGAAAACTGAGGCTGGTTATTGAGGTAGATGGAGAAAGTCATAGCTCGAAGAGAGGTTATGATCTAAAGCGTCAACAGCGTTTAGAATCGTTGGGGCTAACGGTTATTCGATTTTATGACCATGATGTGATGAAGCATACTGATGGTGTTATTTGGAAGATTCGAAAGGTAATGAAAAAATTGGAACCGGAGGGGCAGTCTTAGATAGCAGATGGTCAAAATCCCCCTAACCCCCTTTAAAAGGGGGAAGTTTCTTGCTTTTTTGATTTTTATCGAGGAATAAAGATTATCTCAATCTATTAGTTGGTTCAGTTAGTGAGCAGCCCTTTTTTATTTACTTTTCAGGAGAGGTCTCTTTAGAAGCTAAATCTTCTTCTAACAGCATTTCGAGTCTCAGCTTCATTTTAGGTTCCATTATGGCACCTCCAAAACCCACCTTCTCAAACTGAATATTTCCATCCCTTCCGATAAAAAATGTGGCCGGAATTCCCCTTACGCCAAATGCTTCAGTTACTTTTGAACCTTTATCATAATAAAGCGGGAAGGTATAGTCATTTTCTTTTTGCCATTTTCGCGCATCTTCAATAGTGTTGCTCCAGGCACTGTTCAGCACAACAAATCTGACATCAGGGTTATCTTTGTACTCATCATATACTTTTTGAAGATAGGGGAAGGCTGAGAGGCAGGGGCTGCACCATGTGGCCCATAAATCAACCACTATAACCTTATTTTTTAGAGTGCTAATATCAACAGGATTTCCTTCAAGATCAGTGATATGTTCAAGTGAAGGAGCTTCTTTATCCAGTCGTTCCTCGTTAAACTTTTTGGTCATCTGTTGCCGCCAGGCTTCATTCAGCTCCTCGGTTTCCTCTTCAAAACCCTGCTCTGATCCATTATAAGCGATATAAGCCTTTTTCAGCTTCTCGCGAATTTCCTCATCCGTTGGTTCATCCATAAGCATTTCCCAATAGATATCATATGCTTTTTGGGGACGATCAGTTTCCATATAAAGCCGGGCAAAATGTGTTTTGGTATAATCAGAATCTGATAACTCAGAGGCTTTGGTAAAATATTCTTTAGCCTTTGCATATTCTTTTTGGTTAAGATAAATATATCCCATCGTTGCCAGTATAGCACTTTTACGGCTTTTCTTGATCCCTGCAGTACGATCTTTTGATAGATATCTTACTATTCTTCCATTTCGTGTAATTATAGTTCGCACAGGTTCATTATCAGTGAGGTGCAATGCTTTTTCTGCATACTGAAAAGCGAGGCTAAATGCTTCGCTATTTTCTGCTATCGTTCGGGCTGCATCATTGTACATTGATGATTTGATAGGCTTATTGAGTAGTGGCAACTCGGGATTCAGCCAGCGCTGAGCCCATTCTTTCATCTTTTCGGTATTACCTTTTTCCGCATAATACTCAAAGAGTTTTTCCTGGGCGCGTTCTGTATAATATTTATTGATATAGGATCGGTCATAATCACTATTCATATATTCAACAAACATTTTTGCCTGCTTATCCTCGTTTTCTTTATCAGAGGCTTTCTGGTAGAAATTATACATCGCAACATCGCTTTGCGGATATTTTTCAATCAGTGCTTTTTCTAAACTGTCAGCTTTGGCTTCTTCACCAATAGCGCGATAACCACTTTGCACCTGTCTTAGCACCATAAAAGAACCAGGGTTCTCAGAAAGTTTTTTACTAATTAGCTTATGGGCTCTTTCCCGAATAGCGGTAGTGTCGGCATACTTTTGATCCAGTTGAAAAGCAAACAGTTCGATCTGTGCATCATAACTATCAGGATAGAGAGCTAATTCTTTGATATAAAGAGCAGCTTGCAGGTTCGCTAATTTATCATCAGATATTTCCTCGTAGCGGTCACCAAATAAATAAGAATTAGCTTTCCATAAATAAGCTCCCTGTACCGGCTTGCCATCTTCATAAATGAAAAATTCATAATGATGGCCATCACTACTTTTATCTTTTTTTTCACCTGATTTGAAATAGAAACTGGCAAATTTAAACTGTTCAGAAATTTTGAAGCTCTTTTTCCAGCCTTCGTCGGTCTTTTTCATTTCCATTTCATGAGGTAAATAAGGAGCAAAGCTTAAAACGAGTTTAAGGCTGTCGGCAGATGTAAAAACAGCATCGGGACTGCCAAGATGATAAGTGATAGTGACCTTTTGATTTGGCTTCGGATGCTCGGGCTGAATAGTAACGGTCTGTTGCTGAGCATTAACGGTAGATTGAAAAGCAAACATTACTGCGAAAAGCCTGATGAATCTTGATATAATTTTCATAAGAACTCCTTATTATGTTAATAGTAATATTTCACTTTACAAATTTAGGAGGAAGTAGTCAAAGAATTAACAAAAATTATTTTTTTCTAATCTATTTGCTTTAATAAAAAAACCTGCCCCGATAGCTTTCGGGGCAGGTTTTTGGGTTAGATCAATGGTAAAAAGCAGGATAATCTAACTTCCGGTTCCACCTCCGCCCGAAGGCACTTCTAAAACATTATCAATAACGTAAACTATACCGTTGGTTCCCTGTATGTCTTCGATGATAACAGTAGCGCCTGCACCTCCGGCTCCGTTACTTAAGGAGATGGTTCCGTCCGCCGCAACTGAAACTGTGATTTGCTCGCCGTTTCGAGTTGCCAGGACTTGTCCGTCAGTTAATTCACTTGAAGTAAGGGCCTGACCTTCAATAATATGATAGTTCATCAGATTTTGGAGTTCGGCATCCGAAAGGCTGTCAACAGGTACTGTTCTGTTATTGAAAGCTTCCGTGGAAGGAGCAAAGACGGTATATTGGTTATTCTCATTATGCAGCACTTCATCTAAATTCGTTCTGTCCGATATGCAATGACAGGCAAATTTATTGGTAACAGGACGCTTATAAGTGATATCAAAGACATCAAGGTAAGCATCCGGCAATAACGGCTGGGTAATTTTATGAATTTGGCCATTAGGTGCATCGGTGTTAGAGCTGTCAACTATTGAAAATTTATTATTAAAAGTACCGGTGTCTATAGAAAAGATAGGTTCACCATATAGTGTTTCAATTTCGCCGGTTGCTTCCAGTTCAGCCAGGCTCATATCACCCTGAATTACATAATAAGAAAGCACTTCCGATCGCTCGGCTGCGGTTAATCCCTCGAAAAAGCCTGCGGGGAGATTGTTCAAAGCGCCGTTCATGGGGGCAAGAACGGTAAAGGGTCCGGCTCCCTGAAGATCGGTTTCAAGTTGGGTACCTCTTATGAGTTCTGTAAACCTGCTTAAATCACCGTCGGCTGCAATAGCCTGCATCATGTTATCGACAGTTACTTCAAAGTCAGGTCCGGTGGCCATTATGCCATCTACCGTAACTTCAACAGGCCCGCTGTTTGCACCATCCGGTACTACAACAACAAGTTCGGTTTCTGTTGCACTGTTGATTGTTGCTTCAACCCCGCCAAAAGTGACGATATTTTCTTCAGGTGTTGCTGAAAAATTTTCTCCCGTGATGGTTACCTCGGTGCCTACCGAGCCGCTTAACGGTTCTACAGAACTAATGGTAGGTGGATTTTCTGCCACTACCACATTAAAATTAGGTCCGGTGGTTGTTTCGCCGTTCACGGTCACTTCAATCGGTCCGTCGGTTGCTCCTCCAGGTACTACGGTTACAAGTTCAGTTTCGGAAGCGCTGTTGATCTGCGCTTCAGTTCCGTTAAAGGTAATAGTGTTTTCTTCAGGTGTAGCTGAGAAATTCATACCGGTAATGGTTACTTCAGTACCTACCGCTCCGCTATCGGGTGATACATTGCTAATTCCCGGAGCATTGGCTTCAACAGTAAAGTTGGGGCCGGTGGCTGTGTTGCCATCAACGGTAACGGCAACTGCTCCACTTTCGGCATTTTCTGGTACAATAGCTACAAGTTCAGATTCCGCAGCTTCGGTTACTTCAGCTTCCGTTCCGGCAAAAGTTACCGTGTTCTCTGATGCGGTAGGGCTAAATTCGCTGCCCGAAATAGTAACTGCTGTGCCGGGAGGGCCATTTTGGGGCTGAATACTTGTGATCGTCGGATTTCGCTCTCCGTTTCCATTGCCCCCGTCATCACCACAGGCGGTAAAGAGTAATGAAATAGCGATAATTGCTGCAAATATAAATTTGGGATTAGAATGGGTTTGTGTAATACTTAACATTTTTAGGGACTCCTTGTCAATTTGATGAAAATTTAATAGTCGTGTTTAGGAATGCAATTTCTGTTCCACATTGAGATGTTAAGTTACTGTTTTTTATAAAATTTACGCATACTTATGGCGCTCTTGAAGTTATAAAAAGAAGAAAATGCTCAGCTTTTTATCTGAAAATTATTTTCTCTTAAAAAACGTGAAGCTTTTACTCTATTTACATTCTGATGTCCTAAAAATGGAAGGTACAGTCAACTTTGGGCTTTAGAAATGCGATTGACGATGGCCGGGATGATAGGCTGGCTTTGGCTAACAGTTTTAGAAAAAGGCTCAATAGCAACAGTCGAATAACCATCATGATCTGCCTGACGGAAGCGGTCATAGAGTTCATGGGCTAACTGCCGATAATCTTGATGGTAGTGAATGATGTTTTTCGATTGATAGCCTGCCTCGCGTTCATGAAGCAGGTATAACGTATTTTTTTCCCGGAGTGAGGCATTTTTATCCAACCACTTTACCTGTGCATTGGGTGAATAATGTGTGTATTTGGTGCCGGGACTTTTAGCGACAGTGTCTGGTGAAACCTGTGCTAATTCAATTCTTTTCCCAATTGCGTTTGCGATTTCTCTCTCGTTTACCGCACCGGGACGATAAATCCGGTAAGGCTCAGCTGAAATATCCAATACCGTTGATTCCAGTCCGATATCTGTTTCTCCGCCTTCGATTACGGGAAAATTATTGCCAAAATCTTCCTTTACATGTTCAGCTTTTGTAGGGCTCGGCTTACCGGATGAATTTGCACTCGGGGCTACGAGCGGACCTGCGAGGGCAATAAGTTCTTGTGATAAAGGGTGCATTGGCCAACGAATAGCCACGGTATCAAGCCCCGCTGTGATGAGATCGAGGACATTCGCTTTTTTGGGAAAAATCAGCGTTAAGGGTCCCGGCCAGAAATAATTCATTAATTTTTGGGCATCCTCCGAAATTTCATCGGCAAACTCCTCAACCAATTTTTTCGATGAAACATGGACAATTAAAGGATTATCGGCAGGACGTCCTTTCTGTTCAAATACTTTTTTTATGGCTGAAGGGTTCCAGGCATCAGCCCCAAGCCCATAGACGGTTTCAGTGGGGAAGGCGACAAGCTCTCCCTTTTTTAAAAGATCAACGTATTTATTAAGCAAAACTCTGCGAGTTACGAGTTATGTGTTTCGAGTTGCGGGTTATGTTTGCCAATTTTTTTATACATACTGGATAAAGCTATTAAGTTTCCGTCCCAGCTTGTCGTATTTGGTCAGCAAATCAGTTAAGGGGTTATTCGGAAAGTAGATATCACTGATCATATTTAATTGAGAAATTGTTTCATCGCAAGAAGAGTGAGCATAAATCAGAAATCGTATAAATTCAGCTTTATATCTCCGTCTTCCGTACCCTTCAGCAATAGTATCTTTAATTCTCTTTGAAGAACGTCTGACTTGACTTCCTTGCTCATATAACTCGTACTTTGGCAGCTTCATACTCATCTCATGTACTTCTAATGCATATTTATAAGCAAGGTTATAAACTTCCAAATCTTTATAGCCCTTCATGATTGTGAGTTTCGGATTTCGAGTTGTCGAGAGAACTGAAGGTTAATTAAATAAAGCAAAGGCAGCAAAACCAAACTCGTAACGCGCACCCCGCAACCTGTACCTCGAATCACGCAAAACTGGCTTCTTTTTCCCGGGTTGATAAAAGGTCATTCAAAAATTCAGCGGCGTCTTCCAGTCCCGCAATTTCATGGATCACAAATCGTACTTTATCATCTTTTTGAATCAATTTAAAACGATCTTCAGCTTTATTTTGCAGTAACTGCAGGAAACTTTGGAAGCGTTCTCCGTAAAATTCCTCACCCAGTTCAGAATCGTGCTTCGGGCATTCGAGCCACATTCGATTTGATCGGATTCGCACTTTAGTGATAAAAAGCTGAGAAGCATAAAGTTTGATTACAGCTGCCGTAATAAGATTTTGAGCAGCAGAGGGAACGGCACCAAAGCGATCTTGAATTTCCTCTTTCCAGTCCTTTATAGCTTCCAGATCTTCGGCTTTAGCCAGTTTTCTATACAGGTTAAGCCGTTCCACATTATCAGCTACATAATTACTTTCGAGCAGGGCAGGGAGATCAAACTCAACCTGTGTTTCGGGGAGTTCAACCTCTATTTCTACATCTTTAAACACATCACTAAACTCCTGATTTTTGAGCTCTTTCACCGCATCATTCAGTATTTTTTGATATAGTTCAAAGCCCAGATCATTGATGAAACCGCTCTGCTTAGCTCCCAGAATATCACCGGCACCCCGAATATCAAGGTCTCTCATGGCAATATTAAAGCCTGAGCCCAGATCAGAGAATTCTTCAAGCGCCAGTAGACGTTTTCGGGCTTCTTCGGTAAGCGTTTGGATAGGGGGGGTGATGAGATAGCAGAATGCTTTACGGTTTGACCGTCCTACTCGTCCCCGTAACTGGTGAAGTTCAGCCAGGCCGAAACGATCAGCGCGGTTAATAATCATCGTGTTAGCGTTCGAAATATCAATGCCGTTTTCCACGATGTTGGTTGAAAGCAATACATCAAACTTGTGATCATAAAAATCTTCAATAATCTTTTCAAGTTTTGCCGAACTCATTTGTCCGTGGGCAAAACGAACACGAATATTGGGCATAAGACGGCGAATCATATCTGCCATCGCTTCAATATTTTTCACCCGGTTATGGATGAAAAATACTTGCCCGCCGCGAGAAACTTCCTGAGTGATAGCATCACGAATTAAATCTTCATTATAACTGTGAATTTCTGTTTCAACCGGCTGGCGGTTTTGGGGCGGAGTGTTGATGATGCTCAGGTCGCGGGCGCCCATCAGCGAAAATTGCAGAGTACGTGGAATGGGTGTAGCGGTCAGATTCAAGACATCAACCGTAGCGCGGTATTCTTTGAGTTTTTCTTTGGCTTTCACCCCAAAGCGCTGTTCTTCGTCAACAATCAGCAGGCCGAGATCATCAAACTTTACGTCTTTAGAAGTCAGCCGGTGTGTACCTACAATGATGTCAACCTTTCCTTTTTCAAGCCTTTTGAGCGTTTCTTTTTGTTCCTTTTTCGTTCTAAAGCGGGAGATGACATCTACCGAAACGGGAAAGTCTTTCATCCTTCGCGAAAAAGTTTTGTAATGCTGATCTGCTAAAATAGTGGTGGGCACCAAAACGGCGACTTGCTTGTGATCCATCACCGCTTTAAAAGCTGCGCGTACGGCAATTTCCGTTTTGCCAAATCCCACATCGCCACAGATCAGCCGGTCCATTGGCGTTGTGGATTCCATATCCAATTTTACCGCTTCAATGGTATCCCGTTGGTCAGGGGTTTCTTCGAATTCAAAACGCGCTTCCATTTCCGTCTGCCATGAAGTATCGGGCGAATAATCGAAAGCCTTCTGTGATTTCCGCTTGGCATACAGTTTGATCAAATCGCGGGCAATGTCTTTAACTTTTTTCTTGGTTTGCGCCTTTTTTCGTGCCCACTGTCCCGATCCGAGTTTGGTAACGCGTGGCTGAGTTCCTTCCTTACCCGAATACTTCTGAATTTTATGCAGGTTCGAAACATTTACATAAAGCACCGAGTCTTCTTTATAGCGCAGCACCACTGATTCCTGCTCTACTCCGCGGACTTCAATTTTCTTAAATCCCGCAAACTTGCCAATGCCGTAATCAACATGTACCACATAATCGCCGATGTTCAGATCACGCAGTTCTTTGAATGAAATACCACCGGCTTGACGCTTTTTTCGGACTTTAGGACGATGATAGCGATTGAAAATCTGGTGATCGGTATAAACCGCTAATCCCTGTTTATTGAGGGTGAATCCCCGGTGGATCGTTTCAACCGACAGGTGGTAGCGAAGATTTTTCGTAGGCTCACCCAGCAATTCTTCAAAACGGTCGCGCTGACCGTCATTATCACACAAAATATAGGTATCAAAACCCTGTTTGCTGAGCGTTTGGATATTTTCCCTGAGCAGTTTGATACTCCCGTTGAAATCCGCTTGGGGACTGGCATCAAGCTGATACCGGTAGTCAATTTCTTCTTTTTCGGAAACCCCCCCTAGATAGATTTTCGCGTGATTTTCCAGTGATTTACCAAAGGCATCAGGATTTATAAAGAGTTTCTCAGGCGGCAAAAAATTGTGCTCTTCATCACCCAATTCCTGAAATTTTTCAGAGGCTTCGGAGAATCGTTTATCAATATCAGCTTTTATAAGTGATGGATTGATAAGGATGAAAACCGCTTCATCATCAAAATAGGAGAGGATGTTTCGCTTTTCACCTTCCTTTAAGTTTGAAGTGTCGGGAACAAACCGAACGGTGTTTAAGAATGAAATAGAACGCTGAGAATCGGGGTCAAATTCCCGAATAGAATCGACGGTATCTCCGAAAAATTCAAGGCGTACCGGATATTCACCCGAATAAGGAAAGACATCTAAAATACCGCCGCGCTGCGCGAACTCTCCGGGTTGGCTGACAAATTTTACCGGATCATAATGTTGACTTACAAGCTCTTCTTTCAGGGAATCAGGCTCAATGGTATCACCCTTATTGATGATGACGGAAGCCTGTGAAAAGGCTTCAGGAGCAACAATTTTTTCGAAGATGGCCGGGGCCGAGGTAACAAGAATGGATGACGTATTGCCGCTAGATTTTTCAAGTACTTCAGAGCGCTCTACCATCAAAGAGCTGTTTGTAATTTGCTGTTCATCGTAAGCTTTGTGTCCTGTTTTTGGGAAAAGATGAGCATTTTCAACGCTGAGAGCATCCAGATCACTCCGTAAAAATTCAGCTGATTCAGAATCGGCGTATATTACAACTACTTTATGATGCTTTTGAGCCAATTTGGCGATTAAAAGAGCAGGGGTGGAGCCTACAAACCGGTTGAGAAGGATTGAATTTTTCTCTTTGATATTCGATTGCAGATCACTCCACGGAATTTGGGCAGAAAACGTTTTTAAAACGGACTGTAAGGCCATGAAAAGGGTCGGAGAATTTGGATTGGAACAAGATGAAATTTCATCTTGTTAAAATAAGGATTTTCAATAGAAATGAATAGTGGCAGAAGGCAAAAGTGAAAAGGCAAAAAGCATGACTGTAGAGGCGGATTGAACCCGCCTAAGAGGCTTCGATGCGCCTCTACTGATACTCATCAGACGACTGGTTTTGTCGTCCGATGAGTGTTACAGGCAATTACATTGCTAGTCAATTGTCTCATTCATCCGGCTTCAAGCCCAGAACCCCGATGAGTTTATTATTCTACAGCCGTTCTGAAAACAAACCGCTCGGAAACGATGGAGAACACGAGAAGCAGGATGCCGGGGAGGAGAAAGCGCGGATATAGGTCTTTATAATCTGTATAAATCACTTCTTCGATTTTTGTTTTCTCCAGCTCATCAATTTGAGCGTAGATATCTTCAAGCCTTTCGGTATCCGTTGCCCTGAAATAAGCGCCTCCGGTAATTTCAGCAATTCGTTTTAGCATCTCTTCATCAATATTAACAGGCACATTTTGATAGCGTGTTCCAAAAATAGGGTCCTGAATAGGGTAGGGTGCTGTTCCGCGGGTACCGGCGCCGATGGTATAAATTTTAATGCCATAAGCGGCAGCTAAATCCGCTGCGGTTACAGGATCAATTTCGCCTGCGTTATTTTGTCCGTCGGTAAGTAAGATGATCACTTTGCTCTTAGCGTTGCTGTCTTTAAGCCTGTTTACTGCTGTGGCAATGCCCATACCAATGGCCGTACCGTCTTCAATGACACCCATTTCAACATTAGACAGCATTTTTTTAAGCAAATCGTAATCTAAAGTGGGTGGGACAACCGTAAAACTTTTTTTTGCAAAAACAACGAGGCCAATGCGATCAGAAAATCGCTTGTTGATGAAATTCCGGGCCACATTTTTTGCCGCTTCTAAACGATTCGGCTTTAGATCTTCGGCTCTCATTGATGTTGAAATGTCGAGGGTCAGAACGATGTCTATTCCTTCGGCACTGCGTTCTACGGTAGTATTTTTAAACTGGGGACGCGCAAGAGCAAACACAATGAGTGAAAAGGCAATCCAACGCAGTGCGGGGGCAAGCCAGGTACCATAAGAACGCCAGTTACCCGATAGATTTTTCAAACCGGAAGTGTCGGAGAACGTGAGGCTGGGGCTGCGATTCATTAAAAACCGCCAGACCTGGTAACCGATTAACGGTATCAGCAAGAGCAGGAGCCAGAGCCACTGTGGATTTGCCCAGGTCATGATGCGGCCTCCGCTTCTTTTTGTTGTTCTTCATCAAAACGCTTGCGTTCGGCTTCTACTTTTGCATTATATTCACGGCGCAGATGTTCAAGACGGGGGCCGTCGACCTCACGGGCACGGCTCAGAAAATCATATGCTTTTTTAAGTGCGCGGTCGGCTTGTTTTTCTGTAGGAGTGAACTTGGCAAATTTAACCATATCTGCTTCCTGCAGTACGGCCTGCGTATCTTTAATGAGATTTTCATCAATCAACCGTTTCCTCAACATATCTAAAAGTTCACGACTGGTAGATTCCATGGCGGGGATTTTATAGAGTGATTCAAAGTATTGACGAATACCATCACCCAATGTGATATAAAATTCTTTGAAATCTTCCGGCGCGGAAAGTTCCATACGCTCCAATTCTTTTATAGTTTTTTGAAGTTTCTTAAGAGGATTTTTAAATGGAACGGCTTTGTAAGACTTTTGGGGTAAAGCTTCCTCTTTTTGTTGATTTTGTGTGTAATATTTATACAAATAGTAAGCTGCGATGCAAAGAATGATAAATCCCAGCAGATACGGCCACCAGGCAGAAGCAAATTCAAAAATAGGCTTGAGCGGGCGAAAGGAGGTGTCATTTTCGGCAAGTACCGAGTTAAAATCAACTGGCACGGGATTTGTATAAAGAACAGTAGTATCCTGATTTTGTATTAAGACAACAGGCAGCTGAGGGATAATGGTATCGGCTGTACCAAAAAACTGGAGTTCATAAAAAATGCTGTCTTTATAAGTCGAAACTTTGAATTGTTTTCGCGATCGAATTTCAAAAATCGAGCCGAAATCAGTGGTATCGGGGAAGTTTATTTCATCATAAGTTTCTTTTCTGTCAAGAGTGATGGAATAAGTAAAAGTATCACCGACTTTTAATGAGTCGACAGAGACAATTTCATTGAGAGTTTGCGCCTTCCCCAAAGAGCAGATACTGCTGAAAACGCAGAAAAACAGGACAAATTTTAATTTTTGATGTATGATTTTCACCACTTCGTTGCTGCTGATTATTCGTTGTCTAAACTATTGAATACAATAAATATTGTATATGTGGCTTGATGACAAGGGCTTAAAATAGAAAAAAACTATTCATTCATAAAAAGTTTATGAGTGTCATAAAAAGAGCTAAAAAAGGGTAATAAAAATGTGAAATGAGGTTAGGAAAATAGTATGTTTAGAAAAAAAATTAAATTCACCCAACTTATGCAAAGATCGTTCTTAACAGCCATTATTGTGGTTTTCATTTTTTCGGCGTGTGAACCGCAAAAAAAGGCTGTAGCAGTGAAAAAAGTGAGTCTTGAAAAGAAGGAGGTAATAGCTCCTCCCACTTTTGATAAATTCGGTATCCCAATTGATAGTCTGCGAATCACCAAGTACAAGGTAAAGCCCAATGAAAGCCTTTACCTGATTTTAGATCGTTTTGGTTTTAGCGCACGTGAAATTTATACCACTATTCACGAGGCCAAACCTCTTATTGATGTGCGGGGTTTCAAGCCGGGCCAAAAATACCGAACATATGCTCCTGCCGACAGCGGTGCTTCTATTTCACATCTCGTTTGGCAGCCAAATCCGCTCAGCTATGTCGTTTTTAACTGGAAGGCCGATTCTGTTCAAATTTATAAAGCGTCTCAGCCGCTTACCAGTGAAACGGTAGTCGCATCAGCGGAGATTTCCAGCTCTCTGTATAATGCTGTTAGCGGTGAAGGAGTGAGCCCGCTTTTAGGATATAAACTGGCCGATATTTTTGCTTGGCAGGTTGATTTTTTCAGCCTAAGGGAAGGGGATGCCTTCAATGCACTATACGAAAAACGCTATATTGATGAGGAATTTTATGGAATCGGAAAAGTATTAGCTGCCGAATTCCTTCACCGGGGTGAAATGCATAAGGCTTACTATTTTTCGGAAGGCGAAGTGGAAGGATATTTTACCGCAGCGGGTGAGAGCGTAGAAAAAGCTCTGCTTAAAGCACCTTTCAAATTTGACCAGCGCATCAGTTCCGCTTTTAATCCAAACAGATTTCACCCTATTTTAAATGTACGCCGTCCGCACTATGGTACCGATTACGCCGCGCCTTTTGGAACCCCTGTTTTGTCGGTTGGTGATGGTGTGGTTACGCAAGCGGGATATGACGGCGGCAGTGGAAACGTAGTACGTATCCGTCATAATTCAGTCTATGAAACCGCTTATATGCATCTCAGCGATTTCGCCGATGGGATTTATGAAGGCGCAACCGTTGAGCAGGGACAAGTGATTGCTTATGTGGGCAATACAGGTCTTTCAACCGGCCCGCATTTACATTACAGCCTGTATAAAAATGATCATCCCGTTAATTCGCTGGCTATCGAATTGCCGTCTTCAGATGCAGTGCCCGACAGTTTAATGGAAGAATTTACCAGGGTGAGAAATTCACTTAATAAAAAGTGGGAAATGATTGCCGCCAAGAATAATAAAAGTGAAACCGACGAGAACTTAGCCATCACTCAGGCCCGCAATTAATAGCGTTGAACACGGCGACGGAAGAAAGAAACCAGGGGACGGATGTATGAAGTGTTCGTCTCCAGCTCGATGGAATCAATTTGCATGCGTTTAAAATGGTTCCGAAGCTCCGCTTTACGGGCTGTCCTTTTTTGCTGGTATTGTTGGCGCACTTTTTTGCTTGATGTATCAACCAGCACCTCTTCTCCCGTTTCGGCATCTTTTAAAGGAATCAATCCCAAATCCGGCAGTTCATCTTCCAGCTTGTCGTTGATGAAAATATTCACCAAATCGTGTTTTCGATTGGTGATTTTTACCTGCCGGTCGTAGTTATCATCCTGAAAATCGCTGGCTAAAATCACAATAGCCCTTCGATTCAAAAGGCGGTTTACGTACGAAAGGGCCTCGCTGATATCAGTGCCCGTACCCTTCGGCTCGGTCGTCAAAAGCTCACGGATAAGCCGCAAAACATGCAGGCGTCCCTTTTTGGGAGGGATGACCTTCTCAATTTCATCTGAAAAAAGTACCAACCCAACCTTGTCGCCGTTTTTGATGGCGCTGAAAGCCAGCACGGCACAAATTTCAATCGAAAGCTCCATCTTACTTTGATTATGGCTGCCAAAAAGCCCACTGGGTGAAATATCTACGCACAGCATTAATGTTTGCTCGCGCTCTTCTTCAAACTGTTTAATGAAAGGGCTGCCCGCCCGTGCCGTTACATTCCAGTCGATCTGGCGGATATCATCTCCGTAGGTATATTTTCGAACTTCAGAAAACTCCATCCCGCGTCCCTTAAAAGCCGATTGATATTCACCCCCAAAAATATCATTCACCATTCCTTTCGTTCGAATTTCAATCTTCCGAACCTTTTTAAGTATCTCTTTTGAAATCATAAGTTTGTAGATCGATATTTATTTTGATAACTGTTCTTCGTTGATCGCTACTCGATAAATATCGAGCTACATTTGCTTATAAATTAGTTTTCATGTCAACTATACTCTGTCGCTTCCATAGAACGCAGCTCACACGGATAAAGCCGATACCCGTAGTAAAACCATTTATATCGGCGGGACAGCCGCAGCACCTGCATTGTCCGTGTTCCTTTTTAGGCGACATTTGATCATTGACAGAGTACTAGTACGAATTAAGAACGTGAGTTTAAGAAAATTAATGTCCCACTACGCTAAAAGTCGCCGACGCTCTATAGCTTTAGCGACGGAGCACTTCGAGGGACGGGCAGTAATAAAGCTGTAAGATATGACTTGATTTGGATTTTTAAAATCCGTGACTGTTGCCTTCTGCCACTGCTCCTGCATCCTGATTTTCTCCTCCTATTTTTCAAAAAAATTACCTACCTTTGGCACGGATTTTAGACAGTCTTCATTTTTAAAATTAAAATTTTGTATCCATGATTATAGGTGTACCAAAAGAAATTAAAACGCACGAAAATCGCGTAGCGTTGCTGCCCGGCGGAGTAACCGCTATGAAGAACAACGGTCATGAAGTTCTGGTTGAAAAAGGAGCCGGGGTCGGAAGCGGATTTCCCGATGAACAATATATTTCTGCCGGCGCAAAAATAATTGATGATGTTGAAAAGCTCTGGGATCAGGCCGAGATGATCATGAAGGTCAAAGAGCCGATTGAAGTCGAATACAGCCGGATGAAGAAAGATCAGATCATCTTTACTTATTTCCATTTCGCGGCAAGCCGGGCCCTGACCGAAGCCGTTGTTAATTCCGGAAGCGTGGCTATCGCCTATGAAACAGTTGAAGATAAAGATGGTTCACTTCCGTTGTTGATTCCTATGAGTGAAGTTGCAGGACGCATGGCCTCCCAGGAAGGAGCAAAATATTTAGAAAAACCGCTCGGCGGACGCGGAATTTTGATGGGAGGAATTCCCGGAGTTAAACCTGCCAACGTTCTGGTACTCGGCGGGGGAATTGTAGGCGTAAACGCAGCAAAAATCGCGGCCGGAATGGGAGCTCATACAACGATTATGGACATCAGTATGCCCCGCCTGCGCTACCTTGATGATGTAATGCCTAAAAATATTGATACCATGTTTTCTTCTGAAGCAAACATCAGAAGTATGCTTCCCGAAGTAGATATGGTTATCGGCGCGGTTCTTATTCCCGGCGCCAAAGCCCCGCGTTTGGTTACACGAGACATGTTGTCTCTAATGCAAAAAGGTTCGGTTCTGGTTGATGTGGCTATTGATCAGGGTGGATGTTTCGAAACTTCAAAAGCAACCACGCATAACGATCCTATTTATGAAGTGGATGGAATTGTTCACTACTGCGTATCGAACATGCCGGGCGCTGTTCCTTACACATCAACTCTGGGGCTTACCAATGTGACGCTTCCTTATGCAGTGGCCATTGCCAACAAAGGCTGGAAAAAAGCACTTGATGATGATGCAGGGCTGAAAAAAGGATTAAACGTAGTAAATGGCGAAATTGTCTACAAAGACATCGCTGAAGCTTTCGATATGGAATTCACCAATATCGAAAGCGCGGTTTAAAACCTGTTGTTACCTGAAAGAAGCCGGATGTTCTGAGAAAGGGTATCCGGCTTTTTTTGTTTTCCGGATACCGGGTGTCGGATTAACAGAGCTTCAAGGGAGTGCACTCCCGCCATAAAGTTCGGGAGTACAAATCCTTAGAGCATTATGGAGGTTAGAAGTCGGAAACTGGAAATGAGAGTTTGAAAGTTAGATAAAATCTAACTTTCCAGCATCCAGCATCCAGCATCCAGCATCCAGCATCCAGCATCCAGCATCCAGCATCCGGTCAAATCATATAGCTGCCGCCATTGATATGGAAAGTTGCCCCCGTCATGTGGGGCACTTTTCCTGAGGCAAGAAAAGCGACCATCTCTCCTACTTCTTCGGGTGATGTGATCTCGTCAAAAGCCATTCCTTCGGTCAGATATTCTTCTCCGTACACATCAATAGACTCTATGGCCATATCTGTCTTGATGAATCCGGGAGCGATGGAATAGGCTGAAATACCCTGTTTACCGAAATCACGGGCGATGCTTTTGGTGAAGGCTACAAGAGCACCCTTCGAAGCGGCATAAGAAGCATATTGCTGGGTATCACCGCGATAAGCGGCACGGGATGAAATGTTGACCAGAATACCACTTTCTTCCTCCTGCCACCGGTTTAAGGCCCATTTTGAAAGTAGTGCCGGTGCCCGCAGATTTACCTGTAAGGTCTTATCAAAATTTTCGAGCCATTTTTCATCTTCAGCCTCAAACCCGGCATCTTCAAATATCCCGGCATTATTGATTAACACATTCGGTGCTTCCTTGCGGTTGAAGACCGGTTTTAGTTTGGATTCCAGGTCATCAGCATCAGCCAAATCAACATAGAGACCTTCAAAATTTGGGTTTTGATTAAATTCATCGGGAAAAGATGAGCTTCGGGCGGTACCTATAACGTTTGCTTCTTCCCTTAGCAAGGTTTCTGTTATACTTTTCCCAATTCCACGTGATGCTCCGGTAACTAATGCGTACACTTGTTTCAGATTTATTCCAATTTTGATTTAAAAGGAAGGTAATGTAATAAAAAGACGAGTGGAATTTTGGGAGAAATGAGCAACTATTACACAAAGGTGCCCAAAGGAGACGCGAAGTTACGCGAAGGATTACTCTGTGCCTCTTTGTGTATCCTTCGTGAAACTTAGTGTAACAGCTCTGTTGCTATTTGAATTGAGGTAATATCAAAATAAAGGGAAAAAATTCACCCCCTGTAAACCGGCACATTAGAACAAGCTTCACCGTACATCAGCTTTTTAACGTGGGGAATCAACTTCTGAGTGACATAAAGATAAATACTGTCAGGAACGGGCTTATCTTTAGAAGTGCATCCTTTCAAAATCACGAACTTGTCTTTGTACGAACTCCAATCCAAATCTTCCAGCTTCCGGCGATAAAGTTCAAACAAAACATCATCCGGCTCACCCTTAAAAACTTCTTTAGCAGGCGAAGCTAAGTGTTGTGCTATTAACATATAAGCCCATTTTGAAATGATAGCATCAGTCGAGCAGTAAACACAAGCATACCGGCCTTCAAACCGGCTCCAGTCATACTCCTTGAGTTGCTGGCGAAATTCTTTTTCTTTGAGGATAAGCCCTTTAAATAAAAACTCTTTCAAATCCAGCCCTGCTCGCGGGGTATCATCGAAATACTTTTGCAGATCGATGGTTACAAGCTTATCAGACTGCTTGATTTTATTA
>DASVCW010000036.1:0-31795 GCA_036381435.1 Balneolaceae bacterium
AGAAGTAATGAAATCTTGTGGTGGTGGGCAGACGCTCTTTTCATGGCACCTCCCGCCCTGACCGAACTTTCATCTATAATGAAAACTAATAAGTTCTCTGTTTATACCTTTCAGGAATGGAAAAACACCTATAAGCTGCTATATAATAAAGAGGATTCCCTCTTCTATCGAGATAAGAAAAAATATAATCATATAGATAAATTAGGACGAAACATATATTGGCTTAGAGGTAACGGTTGGGTTGTGGCAGGACTTGCTAAAATGCTAAACATTTTAAATCCGGATAATAAGCAGTATCAAAAGTATCAGACTGTATATTTTGAAATGATTGATAAATTAGTAGCCCTTCAATCTGATGACGGCTTGTGGCGAAGTGCTTTATTACGACCGAAAGAATATCCTGTTCCTGAAACAAGTGGAAGTGCTTTAGTTTGTTATGCTTTGGCTTGGGGAGTCAATGCTAAGATACTTAAGGGTTTAGACTATGAAGAAGCTATGTTAGATTGCTGGAAAGGACTAAAATCAAAAGTCACAGAGGAAGGGAAACTTACAAATGTACAGCCTGTAGGACATGAGCCTGCTCGCTTTTCTCCTAATAACTCAGAGGTATTTGGCAGTGGAGCTTTTTTATTAGTGGCCAGTGAAATATTTGAATATAAGTCTCATTAGAAAAAATTTATTTTAAAATTCTCTTTGCCCTTAAAAGCTTAGCAATCGATCTGAATAAACTTTCAATAAACCAAGTAACCTTCCAAAAGATCTTGTAGTATTGCTCATATATTCAATACACCATAATAATATAAATTTCCCTTCTAAAACTTTTTGCCCTCTTTGACGTATTCTTTGTTGCAGTTTATCACTATCAGGTGGTAAAAAACCTTCAACAATCCTCCATGCGACTCTATGAAACTCAAGGTTTTCTTCAATCCATATTTTGGGATGACCGATACCAACTCTAAATGATTTACGTAATACACCCTTTAACTTCCTTGCCGGATAATAAACAGTAACATGTTCTCCAAAAACAAGTTTATATCCCATAGAAGTGGCTTTTTTGGTCCACAAAATATCGGCTCCGGAGCGTCTGTCTTCAGGAAAAGAACCTGTAAATTCCCATACTTTCCTACTCAAAAATATATTCCCACCTGCTGCTGCATTTTCTTCTTCAATATATTGTTTAACATTTACGAATGTGATTGAATCATACCATTCTCCAATAGACGGAGGAGAACTATATTTAAATTTTATATGTCCACCTACTAAATCAGCGCCTTTTTGAATTAGTTTAACCCCTTCTTCCATCCATGTGGGGATAGGTATACAAGTAACATCTAAAAAAGCAATAATTTCGCCTTTTGCCTTTTTTACCCCCATATTTCGTGAAATATAAGGGTTCTTAGAGCGGGAGTTTATTAAAAGTTCAACATCATATTCCTTCGCTAAAGGTATCGTCTCATCGGTTGACTCATTATCTACTAATATAGTTTCAAAAAAATCCGCATTATATGTTTGTCTTTCTAATGCAGTAAGCACTTCATCAATATATTGCTCAGCATTAAGAACAGGAATTACAACAGAAACAAATGGTTTCTCTTTTCTCTTCAACGTAACTAAATAAGAGTTTTTAGTTTTTAGTTAAAATATAACTAAAGTAACCTAACCGCGTAATGAATTCCATCTTACTTTTCTTTTTTTCAAACTTGTTTAATAACAAAAAGTAGATAAACCAACGAACTGAATATTTGATTACATTAAAAAACTCAATCATTATTTCCCTCAGTCCATCTGCTTTTACTCCTCTTGATATGCCATATTTGAAAAAACGGTTTGTTAACCACTTTTCATTACATCTATCCTTTGGTACTTCATGCCATACAACTGCATCTAATACATCAATTTCTTTCATTCCGGCCTTCCTCATACGCTCCTGCATGTCACTTTCCTGCCCTGTTGCTCCCGTTGAGGAACCAGGTCCAAACCTGATATCAAAACCACCTAATGTTTTTATATCAGAAGCAAATGCTGCCCAATTGATTCCTAAATAGCCTGTTTTCATTCTTTCATTGGTTAAACTATAACCCCGAGCTGAATAAGGCAATAAAGGTTCTAACCAATTTGGAGGTTCTTCTTCCCTTATTACCTTAACAGGACCACCATAGAAACAACCTTTCCCATGTTTAAACGCAACTTCAACATAAGCACTTAAAAGATTTGGCTGAAACTGAGCATCATCATCCGTAAAAAAAACTAACTGATCCCCAATAGTTTCTAAAACCTTATTTAGCGCATTACTTTTATTTGCCACTTCTACATACATATAGCGAGCGTTTAACCAATCCGGTAACTTAAGGATCAGATCTTCAGCACCCATCCTAGTACCATTTTCAACAATAACAAGCTCACCAAAAGTGGGAGGAATCTTACAGTTTATTAAAGACTGTAAGGTTTTTTCTAACAAATCAGGACGCCCATGAGTGGGGATGATGACAGAAATCATAAAAAAGAAAAGAGGTCATTGTGATACTATTACTAATATTACAAACACTTAAGATATTTTTTATTTGAATTAAGGCTTACCTTTTAGCTTTTTCATACTTGATATGGTTTAGCTCTTCTCAATTTGGATTTATATTACTTTTTAAAACTGTAAAAGATTCACAAAGTTTACTTTAACCATTAAATCATCATACTACATTGGATGCCCTCTAAATCTCCACCTTTTAAATGCAGGTGTTATGAAAATATTTTTCTCCTAATCTTCATAACTTTCGTTCCGCTAAAAAAAATTAATTTTACTTTTTTCAGTATTCTTACCACTCTTTCCAACCCGTTAATATTCAAGTCGCGGTAATTCTTCCTTTATTTCACCTCCTGTTCATTACATCCGTAAGAATGATTCCTTTCATGAAACTTCATCACTTTGAATTCTTAGTTAATGATCTCCGGTTACTTTTTAAAAAAACTTCCTTCCAAATCATTCTTCCAATTACAAATGCTATACTTAGAAAAAAGCCAAAAAATAACGAAATAAAAATAATAAGTTCCGTATTAGGCTGACTCGGGCTGCTAGATACTTCAAAAGGATGGATAACAGTAAAAGTAGGAGTTTCTTCTTGAACCTTTAGCTTAAGATCTTCAACCTTTAATGCCAACGAATTAAACACGTTGAATGCTAACTCATATTCCGATTGTAAACGTTGTAACTGAATTTCGGCAGTAGCTGTTGCTATATTTATATTACTATCTTTAAATTCAGCCAAATGTTGTTGAGCAGTCTCAAACTCTTCTCGGGCGCTTTCTAACTGTCTTTGAGCATATTCAAGATTCGACGTTGCCTTTTTGGTTTTATAGCCTTTTATATACTCTTTCAGGAGTTCAACCGTGTTTTGTCCCACTTCAGCAGCTGCAAGTGGATCGGGCATTTCAGCAACGACTTCTAATAAATTTCCCTCAGCGGTAACTGTGATACGGTTACTTAACGCACTGACTGGCTTTAAGGTATCACCTCCAATATTATAAACTTTATTCAGTGATTCTTTAAAACTTAATGAACTGCTGTAATTAACAGTGAGCTTTTCCTTCCCGTCACCAAACAAAAGCCCTTTAATTTGCCAGGGTAAACCTATGGTATATTTATAGATATAATCAAAAGCTGAAGGTTCATGAATAGTATTGAAATAGGTATAAGCATCAACAGTGGTATCAAGTTGTGCAAAAGATATTTCCTTTCCTATCAAATTCATCTGGAAAGGAAGACCTTTTATAATCTCAGGATAAAGGGTTGAAGGAAGACCTTCTGATGTACCGGTTGAAATAGCCCCAAGGCCAAATCTTTGCATTATCTGACTTACACCTGATTCTGCCTCCTGCTCCTCTATCAACATTGTAGAAGAAGATTCATATTCAACAGGCATCAATAGTGCTATCAACAGACCTAAGACAACAAAGACTCCTGTCATCTTGGCTATGAACGAACGCCGGCTCCAAATATGCTGACCTAACTTTACCAAGTCAATTTCGCCTTCTGACTCCTTTTGCCCATCCCACTCTTCCACCGGCACTAACCGATATTCCTGAAGCGGAAATTCTTCAACAGACTTTGGCTTTCCTTTATTATCGTTATGTGGCAGTTCGGGATTCAGAAGTGTTACGACTTAAGGTTGAAGATTAGGTTAAGATGGTTGAGCTTAGGTTAAGAAAAATTTTATCGTTAGATATCCCTAAAACTCATATCAGGAGCCATTGATGATAAGAATTTTAACTGTGGAGTGAAAGATGAATTTTATGTTTTACTACAGCAACTGTTTATTTTTGCTACAAGAAAGTAAGGGGTACAGGTTGGAAGGTTAGTTGTGAGTTTCAAGTGGCTGATGACGATGAGAGAATCCTGCTTTTACTAATATCGGCTCATTACGCCACCGATCTTGATCCTCTTCGACAACACCCACTGCTCTAATTAACACTAATTGTCAAATGAGGAGCTAAGTTTTCCTGAACCTCAAGCTTATTTCGGAAGCATTCAAATTGGACCGAGGCGTCCACGCAGAGCAAATGGTAACAGATAAAAAATGAATAAGAACATCTGCAGGTCATTTAAATAGGGCTGCTTGCATATCATCCCCTTCTATTGCTTGCCACAAGGGAACTGCTAATTCAAAAATTACTCTCTTCCCACTCGTCGGACATCAACCCCAGATGTGCGACGAGAATTTCTGTCCTCCCCTACAAAATCATCCCCGCGCCTACGGTTTCGTTGGTGAATTCATCAATAAGAATGATGCTGCCGGTTGAACGGTTGCGCTTATAAGAGTCATAGAAAAGGGGCTTGGTGGTGCGAATTCGAATTCGCCCGATGTCATTAAGGCCGATTTCTTTATCGCCTTCAACCCGGTGAAGGGTGTTAATATCCACCTTATATTTCACCTCTTTAACAATGCAGCGAGCATCTTTGGTGGTGTGCTTAATGGTATATTTGCCATTCGGCTTCAGCGGTTCTTTGTTGAGCCAGCAAATCATCATATCAATATCCTGACTTACTTGGGGCTGATTGTCGGGCTTGGCAATCATATCACCGCGGCTCACATCAATATCATCCTCCAGCGTCATTGTCACCGACATAGGCTGAAAGACCTCTTCCTCTTCATGCTCGAAGGTTTCCACCGTTTTTATTTTGCTGGTGAAACCGGAGGGCAGCGTAATCACTTCATCACCCGGCTTAAACACTCCACCGGCTACGCGTCCGGCATACCCTCGATAATCGGGATATTCGGTTGACTGCGGACGTGTTACCCACTGCACGGGAAACCGGCTGTCCACATGATTGAAATCGCTGTCAACCTGCACATTTTCGAGGGTGTAAAGCAGAGTAGAACCTTTGTACCAGGGCATGTTGTCCGACTTCTCAACCACGTTGTCGCCAAAAAGGGCACTAATGGGAATGTAGTGAATATCGGGCACATCCAGTTTGGATGAGAAGGTTTTGAACTCTTTTTGGATTTCTTTGAAACGCTTTTCGCTGTAATCCACCAGATCCATTTTGTTCACACATAGCACAATGTGCTTGATCTGAAGCAGTGACGCGATGAATGAATGGCGGCAGGTTTGCTCAATCACTCCGTGACGCGCGTCCACAAGGATTACCGCCAGATTTGAAGTGGATGCTCCGGTCACCATGTTCCGGGTATACTGCACGTGCCCGGGCGTATCGGCGATGATGAATTTACGGTTCGGAGTTGAAAAATAGCGGTAAGCTACATCAATGGTGATACCCTGCTCGCGCTCGGCTGACAGACCGTCCGTCAACAGCGCCAAATTCGTGTATTCATCTCCCTTTCTCTTGCTTGATGCTTCGATGGCCTCCAGCTGGTCGGCAAAAATGGATTTCGAATCATACAACAAACGCCCGATCAAGGTACTCTTGCCGTCATCCACACTCCCCGCCGTCGAAAAGCGAAGGAGGTCCATGTCGAGGTATTTTTGTGCTTCGTTGTTATTACTGCCCATTTGTTAATTTTAAATGTTGAATTTTCAATTTTTAATTGAAGGAGGTCAAAATTTTGCTCTGAACATTCTGAATATCTTGTTTACTACTGCACAAAGTTACACAAAGGAGACACGAAGGGTCACGGAGAAATTCATAATTCAAAACTCATAATTCATAATTTAAAAGTACCCTTCCTTCTTTCGTTCTTCCATCGCCGCTTCCGAGCGTTTATCGTCGGTTCGGTTTCCGCGTTCGGTCATTCGTGCGGATGCCACTTCTTCGATAATTTCAGCTACGGTTGATGCCTCTGACTCAAAAGCACCGGTGCAGGTCATATCACCGATCGTTCGAAAGCGTATCGTTTTTGTCTCATATTCTTCATCATCTAACAAAGTAATATATGGGCATTTGGCCAGATAGGTGCCTTCACGCTCGACTACTTCGCGATCATGTGAGAAGTAAATTTGAGGAATATCTAAATCTTCGGCCGCAATATATTGCCAAACGTCCATTTCAGTCCAGTTACTCAGGGGAAAAACGCGAAAATGCTCGCCCCTGTTTTTCTTTCCGTTATACAGGTTCCATAACTCGGGACGCTGGTTCTTGGGATCCCATTGCCCGAATTCATCCCGGTGAGAGAAGAAACGTTCTTTTGCACGCGCCTTCTCTTCATCACGCCGTGCCCCGCCAAAAGCGGCATCAAAATCATGTTCTTCAATAGCATTCAGCAAAGTAGGGATTTGCAGCTTATTTCGGCTGGCATTCGTACCGCTTTCTTCTTTCACTTGTCCGGCATCAATTGAATCCTGAACTTTGGCTACAATCAGTTCAACCCCTAACTTTTCCATCAGTTCATCCCGAAAACGGATGGTTTCATCAAAATTATGGCCGGTATCGACATGTAAAAAGGGAAAAGGAATTCTGCCGGGCCAAAAGGCTTTTTGCGCCAGCCGAGCCATGCAAATGGAATCTTTCCCCCCCGAAAACATTAAAACAGGGTTTTCAAACTGGGCGGCAACCTCTCTGATGATGTGTATAGATTCCGACTCTAGCTGCCGGATATGATTCAATTTATATAGCTGCATTTCGCGATAATATTTTGGGTTTAGTTAAAGCAAACAAAGATACAAATGTTAATTATGAATTTTAAATGTTGAATTATGAATTAATTGACAACTGAGAATTAACGATCATTAAATTTTATCCAAACTGTTTCACTAAGATTCACGAAGAAGCGCAAAGTTTCACGAAGGTTATTCCCGTTTATCCAAATCCTTTACTTATGGTTAAACTTTCGGGTGATTTCACAGAAAATTCACTTTGCCAGTAATATTCATTTTAACCGCTAAGGGCGCTGAGCTTGCGCAAGGCTCGCGGAGAAAAACATAGCGTTCTTTGCGATTTCCTTGCGTCCTTTGCGGTTCCTCTGTTTCAAGTTTTTATCCAAACTGTTTCACCAAGATTCACAAAGAAGTGCAAAGTTTCACCCCCGAATACTCGGGGCTCTGTGTCCCTTTGTACCTTCTTTGTGTAACTCCGTGCAATAACAAAAGGAAGATTTTGAATGCTGAAAAAAATTCACAATTAAGAAGCTCTGGCTTCCAGATACTCCAGCACCCTCTGCACTGCTTCATCAATCGTTATATTAGTAGTATCGATTTCAAGTTCCGGATTTTGTGGTGCTTCATAGGGATCGTCAATCCCTGTAAACTGGGTGATCTCCCCTTTTCGTGCTTTTTTATAAAGCCCTTTCACATCACGGCGTTCGCATTCTTCCAGGGGAGTTGAGATATGAATCTCCACGAAATCTTCACACATCTCACGTACAAAATCACGAGCTTCTTTATAGGGTGAAATGAATGAGCCGACAACAAAAACTTCATGCGCCTGCAAACGACTGGCGATATACCCTACCCGTCGCACATGGGCATTACGTTCATCCCGACTGAATCCCGTTTTGGGAAAGACGTCGCGAATAGCATCTCCGTCCAGATGTTCAACCCGGTAGCCGCGATCTTTCAATTCAGCATACACTTTTTCTGAAATAGTACTTTTCCCCGATCCCGATAGACCCGTAAACCAGAGTACGGCCGGTTTTAATTTTTTATTCATAACAAAAACAGAAGTATTTATTAAAAAATGTAGAGACGCATCGCATCCGTCTTAAAAGTCAGTGATTATAATAAGTTTCTATAGCTATTACACTAAGTTTCTCAGAGGAGCGCGAAGTTTCACAAAGTTTTTTTCTCCGTGCATCTTTGTGTCTCCTTTGTGCAACTCTGTGCAATAGCACATAACTATAGCGCAATAAAATACTATAAGCCGATGATAAACCCTCCATTCTTCAAATCCCGCTTGTTATACCGCAAGGGCGATTCATGCTGTCCCTCAAGAGCGGAATAGCGATACACACAATCACCGGCGGCTACATCCCATTCCATCGTCGGACCCATTCTCGGATAAATGTCCGCCGCCCCTTCGGCAACGAGACAAAATTTAATAGAACTTCCCGCCGGAATCGTCTTTTCCACTTTCAGCCCTTTTGCCTCCAACTCTTCTATCAGCCCATCCGAACCGTGAGAACGGCTTTGTACCGCTGTTAATGGTTGATCTTTGCTGCTGCCGTTCGAAAATATACGCTGCGGCTTATCAGTACCTATTTGCTTGTATGAGCCATTCTGCTTACTAGCGTAATAAGTGATTCCTTTATCCGGCACGTAAACAACACCCAAAACCGGTTCACCATTATCGATCAATGCAATATTTACCGTAAATTCGCCATTCTTTTTGATAAACTCTTTTGTTCCATCGAGCGGATCTACTATCCAAAACTTTGTCCAGCTTTTGCGCTGCTCATAAGCGGGAATTCCTGACTCTTCAGAAATAACAGGGGTCTGCGGATCCAGTTTTTTCAAGGCATCAACAATGATGTGATGAGCAGCCAAATCAGCTTTTGTGAGTGGAGAATCGTCATCCTTCGTCATTATTTCCACCTCCTCCCGGTAATATTCAAGAATTGCCTCTCCCGCTTCCCGCGCCGTTCCGATAATTTCTTTGAGCATAAGAATTTAGTAAAAAGTAGTAAGTGTTAAGTTTTAAGAAAAATCATTAACCGCAAAGGACGCGAAGTTTACGCAAGGTACGCTAAAAATAGTTTCAGGGCTTTTATAAGTTTATAGATTATTCACTACTCGCTTAAATCCATCTTTCAAAAGTACCTGATTGAAGTTTATCAATAAACCTAATTTACAATCAGATAATTTTAAATAGGTTAAAGTTTGTGCTAAATGTATATCATTCAAAGCATCTACTGATTTAATTTCAATAATTACTTTTCTATTAATCATTAAATCAATCCTGTATCTACATTCAAATGTACTTCTTCATATACCAAAGGTAATGGCTTCTCAAATTCAACCAGAAGTTCGTGCTTTTTTAGTTCATAAGACAAACATTCTTGATAAGCAGACTCTAAAAGGCCTGGCCCTAGATTTCTATGAACACGAATAGAGCTGTCGAGTATGATTTTTGATAATTTATTCTCTGAAATAATGCCTTGTCTTATAATTCTCCAAAACCATCCCTTTGATTAAAATAAAAAACTGTTTCATAAACATCTCCCCGCACTTCGCGATACCTTTGCGTTCTCTGCGGTTCCCCTAAAGCGGCCAGATAACCGGCACCAAAGTTATGGTAATTGCCGCTATAATCAAATTGAGCGGCAGGCCAATTCTTGTGAAATCAGTGAATTTATATCCCCCCGGTCCGTAAACCATCAGGTTTGTCTGATAACCGATAGGAGTAGAAAAACTGGCCGAAGCGGCCATCATCACTACAATTACAATGGGCATAAGATTCACATTCATCACGGCGGCGATAGATATAGCAATAGGAAATATCAAGGCTGCGGCGGCACTATTGGTAATGGTTTCAGTCATTACCCAGGTAGCAAGATAAACACCGCCAAGTGCCAGATAAGGACTTGACTGTGCGAAGTACAAAAGATTCGCGGCTACTACCTGAGCAGCGCCTGTAATTTGCATGGCATTGCCAAGACCAAGTGTGGCAGCAATAACCAGCAAAACCGTCCAGTCGATACTGTCTTTCGCTTCTTTAGCATGACAACAACCGGTCACAAGCATGGTACCTGCGGCCAGGAATGAAGCTTGAAACATGGTTAGTAAGTCCAAAGTGACCACAAGTATCATCGATACTATTATACCCCAGGCAATACCGGATTTTTCATAATTTGGCTGGGTTGAATTTGCTATGCTGCTTATAAGATAAAAGTCTCTGGAATGTTTAAATTGCTCTACAAAGGTGAAATTAGCTTCTAAAAGCAAGGTATCTCCGTCTTTTAGACGAATATCACCCACTTTTTCTTTAATCCGTTCTCCATTTCTGGATACAGCCAGCACCACAGCATCATATAAATTTCTGAAACGGCCTTCTCTGATCGTTTTCCCATGAATGGGGTTCGAAGAAGAAACTACTGCTTCGATAAGAAGCCGCTCGCGCTTCTGAGAATTGAGTTTAAAAACCTGGTCTGTAGCCGGATTTATACCTTGTATCTGCTGAAGATCAACTATTGAACTTACTATTCCCGCGAATATCAACCGGTCATTTTTTTGTAAACGTTCCTCGGGCTCAACCGCTACTATAATTTGACCATTCCGGTACACCTCTACTAAAAATAATCCAGGCAAATTTCTTAATCCGGCTTCTTCTATCGACTTTCCCACTAAAGGTCCGCAATCATCCACCAGCATTTCGATCGTGTATTCCTTAGGGTCTTTAAAGGTGTCGAATCCCGAGCCCCTGATAGGCAGCAGCCTTCTTCCGAATAAGGACAGATAGAGAAAACCGACGATTGCACATGGTATGCCCACCCAGGCTTGTTCAAACAAAGCCAGCGATTCATATCCTTCCGCCATTAATAAACCGTTTACAATCAGGTTGGTACTGGTGCCGATCAGCGTACAGGTCCCCCCTAAGATAGCGGCGTAACTGAGTGGAATGAGCAGTTTAGAAGCGGGAATTCTGTTTTTTCGTGCCCATTCTTCTATGGCCGGTATAAAAGAAGCTACCACGGGCGTATTGTTAATAAAAGCGCTGATTCCCATTACAGGCCCCATCACCCGTATCTGGGCACGGCGAATACTTTTTGAACGACCGATAATTTTGTTTACCACATATTGAATAGCGCCTGTTTCTTTTAATCCTGCCGCAACAATATAGAGGGCGGCCACTGTTAACATCCCCTGGTTTGAAAAGCCGACTAATGCCTCCTCGGCAGGTATCACCCGGCCCACGATTAATACCGTTAGTCCCCCTAAAAACACTAAGTCAGGGGAGATCGTAGTACTAATGAGAAACACAAGGCACCCAATAATTACGCAAATTACACTCCAGGCGGCTATGGTCATGGTTTATAAAATGTTCAAATTCTCTGTGATTTTTTGTGAGATAAATAAAATAAATTATCTACTGCTTTCAAATACCACGTACTGCTTTTTCCGCTAAGTACTTTATGGTTTGATCTGAGGTAAGGCTAAGAAATGATTTTTATGAAACAACAAATAAATCATTCCTTAAATAGCCAACGTCTATTTATATAAATTAAATATTTTAAGCATTCAAGCAAAAAAGCCTAAATAAAAATTTTCTAATCACCAGTGGTTTTGATTCTTGTCAGCGTTCCCCAAAAAGCAACAAAGCCTTTATTAATATTAATATGTTGCGGGGTGAATAAAGGTTTCACCTAAAACATAATGTTCCCTGATTGTACCGCTTTGGAAGGAAAACTGTTACTCTCAAAATAAACTAAAAAAGTGAATATTTATGAACCTTTTTTAACCAGTATAAACGTTAACATAAGTTAGGCTTCTTATGTCTGTACTTCTGTTGGTAGCTAACTTTAAAAGCATAAAACGCTTATATGTCTGATCCCAACCATAAACATTCAGCACGCTCTGCCTCGAGTACTGAAAAACAGATAGGAGCCGCCGCCCAGGAATTAGACAATCAGCCCATTACAACCCGTTTGCGCATAAACCAAACTTCTCTTAAAAAGTTAGCGCTAATAGCAGGTGGATACGGCCTGCTTATCCTTATTTCTGTTTGGCTGATATATGACCTCACTCATTTATCTGACGTTTTCAACGTGAGTCGATGGCTGTTTCCTGTTGTTGTTTTACTGGCTTTTATCTTTGAAACTATGGATTCAGCGGCCGGAATGGGTTTTGGAACTGCTTTAGCTCCTCTGCTGCTAATCATGGGCTTTGAGCCCTTACAGGTAGTACCGGTACTGTTGATCTCTGAATCGGTAACCGGCCTTACTTCGGCAGCTGTTCATCATGAGTTTAAAAATGTACGATTTTCTTTAAAAAACGGAGCTAATGAGGCTACCCGTCTCATGCTGATGATTACAGGTTTTGGCATCATTGCTATCATTATCTCCGTTACTTTAACCTATTTCGCCATTGAACTGCCCGGTTCTGCCATCAAAACGTACGTAGCTATTCTGGTTGTTCTTTTGGGAATTGTAGCTCTTGCCCGAAGATTTACAAAGCAAACAGACACTGCTTATAAGCCTAAACGTATGATTGGTTTTGCTTTTTTAGGAGCCTTTAATAAGGGTATTGGCGGGGGCGGCTATGGTCCCGTTGTTACGCTCGGTGAAATTTATTCGGGAGTGTACGAGAAGAGCGCTCCTGCTATTGCTTCTTTGGCAGAAGGACTCATTTCTATTGTGGGAATCATTACATTCTTTGCCATTAGTGCAACCGGTATTGAGCTAGACTTTATGCTGCTACCCTCTGCATTGACAGGTAGTATCTTGGCTGCCGTTGCTTCCCCCTATTTAGTGCGCGTTCTGCCCAATCGCATTTTTAGTTATGTAATACCGGCTTATGCTTTTATTATTGGTATAATTCTCTTGTTTAATTTAACGTGACTTAGATTGTTAGATCTCCATCTTTTCCCCGTCTCAGTAGGGACATGATATTGGTAGTAAAAAAAGAAAGAAAAAAGAGAAACGTCTCGTAGGGATGATAATTTAGATGATATATTTAATGGATGTACCAATGAGCCAATATTTCATCCCTAACGGGACGTTTAAATATTTCAGATCCATTCTTCTTATTAATAGCTACATTTACGTTTTTGCAATATTTAATCCTGACGATATTGTAGAAAACATTTACTTTTAGACTCCCTCTCCGTCCCGTTAGGGACATGATATTGGTAGCAAAAAAGAATAAAAAAGTGAAGAATCCCGTAGGGATGGTATATTTCAGATGAGGTCCTTAAAAATATATTGTTCATCATAAGCCACCCCAAATTTTTCTAAAAATTCTACATATTCCTCCCGGAATGATTTTTTCTTATGATGTTTTTCCTGGTTTTTGATATAAGCAATGACATCTTTCACCTGCGATTTTCCATAAGAAAATGCGCCATAGCCTTCCTGCCAGGCAAATTTATGGGCAACAACATTCTTTTCATTAATCCATTTAGAAGAGCTGCCTTTAATGTCTTGTAATAAATCCGAAATAGATTGCGAAGGACGCATCCCTATTAACAGGTGGACATGATCGGGCATACCATTAATAATGAGCATTTTATGGTTATTATTTTGAACGATACCGGTTATGTATTTATACAATTCGTCCTCCCATGATTTTTGGATAAGGCCCGCACGGTATTTTATTGCAAAAATAAATTGGAGGTGAATCTGTGTATAGGTGTTAGCCATAGGTTCCTCGGTAATATTTCATCCCTGACGGGATTTTGTTTGATGGTTGTCCATTTTTCTACCAATATGCCGTCCCTATAGGGACGTTTAAATATTTCAGACCCGGCTCTTCGACTAATTCCTGACGCGATTTATTGCATTCACGTTTCTGTCAATGTTTAATCCCTGGCGATATTTTCGAAAACATTTATTGTTAGATCTCCACCTTTTTCCCGTCCCGCTAGGGACGGCATATTGGTAGAAAAAAAAGAATGAAAAAATGAAGAATCCATAGGGATGACATATTTAAAAGCGATGGATTAAACAGCGAGTAATATCATCCCTAACGGGATTTAAGAAAACATTCATTTTCAGATTCCCACCTTCCCCCCGTCCCGTTAGGGACATGATATTGGTAGTAAAAGAAGAAAGAAAAAAGAGAGAATCCCGTAGGGATGATATATTTAATGGCAATGATATGACGAAAAATTAGTCCAAATTATCCATTCACCAATTCAATCCTTCACAACCATTTCAAAACATCACCCTCGCCTGTACCCCCACCTCACTTCGCGTATCACCCTTGATTTGATTCAAACCGCTGCCGATCACTTGCTGACCTTCATAAATAGTGATGCCAAACTTTGCCCAAATTTCTAAAAACTCAAAGGGCTCGTAATTCAGCAACACGTACATCCGCTGGCCTTGATTAAATAAGGCCTGACTCGAAAAAACATATAGCAAATCATTCTCAAACTGATAAAGACGAGTGGCATAACTTTCCGTCTCGAAAATGGTCAAGCGGGTATCCAGAGTGAAATTATCTGTCAAACGCAGTCGCAAATCCTGATACAACAGATACCCAAGTTCCGCATCTTCACCGGCCTGGCGGCTGCGGACCAGCTCTCCTCTCATTCTGAGCCGCACTTTTTCATTCACCCAATATTCAACATTTGCCCGGGCACTGCTTCTTTTGGCATCATCCAGCTTCCGTTGTAAGCGCCCGAACTCATCCATAATTTCGTATTCACTTTCCTCTGTTTCGCTGCGCAGCTGCAGATAGAACTCTAAATCCGAATTCAGTTCTACCTCAACCTTGCCAAGCCAGTCAAAACCTTTTGTAGGTTGATTTGTCCCGAAACGAGGGCCGGGAAAGCGAAACTGGTCAACATAAGCGCTAATGGTTATTTTTTCCCCAAGCGTATGTTGCAAACCCAGGTAAACGCCTGCTTCATTTTTAGGCTCGCCCGAAACTTCCCCAAAACCATCACCCAAAATAGATTGGAATTCTTTCTGGTAATTCCGGTAAGCCAGTGTGATTTCTGTATCTTCTCCGACAGGGCTTTCCACCCCTGTTATCACCCCAAAACCGCCGTTTTCGCTTCGCGCCACTTCACCAAAAACAATGGCGGGACCTAAAAGCAAGGTATAATCAGCGCCAAAAGTGGTGTTTGAACGACCTTCAAAATCAAATTTTGAGTAGGTACGATCACTGGCAGCAATATATCGATCAAAGGTGGTTTGATAACCGGTAACACCAATAATTCCGAATGCAAATTCCATCTGTAGGTGTCCGCCATAGAGCATTTGCCCCAGGTTATTTTTCTGAGATCGCTCCTTAATCGTCCGATGGTAGCCGTCACTTCCGGGAAGCCGGGTGGTGTCTTTACTGATCACACTGGCGCTGCGCCTGCGATTCGAGTAGAAAGCTGTCACCTGAAATTTACCTCCGTAAGTCACCGCCGCACCGCGATAGTAATTGGTTTCCTGGGATGAAGTGTAGGGATCAATTCCCCTTCCATTTCGGTTTACCGCGCCGATTACATCACTCCCTTTTCCGAAAGCACCACCATTCCACAGCACCAGTCCCTGACCGAATGAAAGGCTGTAATCACCGGCCACAAGCATCTGTAACTTACCATTATTTTCAAGCGCGACATGCCATGTTCTGTGATCCAACTGCATAGGACCCAAAACCGGTTCTCCAGCATCTTTCTCTTGCGTCAGGTTCAGCGAAAGATGATCACTCCTGTACCCAAACCGCTGGTAATATTTGGCCGCCCCGCCCACATAGCCGCCTTCCCGGGGTGATTCGATATATCCTTTTGCCTGCTGCAGATCCCGCTGGTAACGGCTGAAAGCCTGAAAACGACCATCGTGCGTCCAGTACTGATAATCAGTATAAAGTAATTTTCCTAATTCCAGCCCACTGCCAACCGTTACATAGGGACGCATTTTATCAAAAGTTACCCGCCCGATTCCAGACACTTCCTTCAATTCTCTAACGATTTCAAAAGGTTTGATTTGCCTTCGATAATCAATAATTGCCCGCGCCGTCTTCAAATTTACGCCCGGCACTTGCAGCAAAGCATCCAGTCCGGCCGTATTAACATTAACAGGGTTGGCGGCCAACTCCTGCAAAAAATGAATAAGCTGCTCTCCTTCAAAGCTTGTACCCTGTGGATCAAAAACCTCCAGCGCTTCTTCTAAATCTTCCTGTACTTCGGCTTGCGTTGAATCCTGAGCGAGGGCACTAATCGGAATCAATAGAAAAAGAATACATATAAACCGAAAGGAATGGGATATATGATTGAAAGCATGTTGACCTGACAGTGTGCCAGTGAGCTTCTGGTTCCTGTCAACGTCACCGGGAAACAACCCTGTCAGGCCCCGATCCCGAATGCTCGGGACGGGATGCTTACAGATTGTTTTTAAGCTTATCCAAATAACATCTAAAAAAGATTTTGGAAATAGATTCTTCATCACCAAACAATTTTAAAATCTATAGCCGGACTGTATCCCAGAATAAGATTTTCATGACGCTGAACAGCTACATTTGCACTCCAGAATTCTGCCTTATAACCAAACCCTGCGGAAAAAGTACCGGGTGATGTGGTGATGCCTGCCCGCCCCATAAGTCCGCCAATAATCCTTACTTCAACCCCCGCCCGGTATGAAATCGGAAAGCGCACGTCCTTAATTATATCCGTTGAAAAAAGCGCGATATCCGAGAGGCGATATGAAAAGCCGATACTTAAATTTCGGGGAAGTTCTTCATCATTCAAAGAACCGTAGGTAGGACGATTTATATTCGTAGCCTTGGCCCCGATCCATAAATCGGGGGTGATGGCAGCGGCAATTCCCACATCAATGCCTGCCGCTCCTGCCGAGCCATACCCTCCGCCCTGCATCACATGACTGTAATTGAGAATGATGCCGAAGTGGAATCCCTTGAAGGAATTTTTATATCCCAGTCGCAGCCGTTTTTCATTAAAAAGATCAAATCCATAACGGTGAATGCCAGCAGCTAAAACGCCAATTCCGGTAGGATAGGTTATAGAAACAGCCATATCGGTGATCTCAGCAAAACTGTAATACCGGACACCGAAGAAAGAAACAGAAGCTCTGTCTTCAGCCATCAGTGCCGGATTGCCGAATACCGACCATGTTGTATTCGGCAAAGCCGTTATGGCTTGTCCCATCGCTAACTCCCGGGCGCCGATCACCGCCTGGGCATGAGATTTAACCGCAGGACTAAAAACGAATAGCATTCCCGTACCAAAAATAATGCAAAACTTTCTGTATAGATGTAATAGCTTTTGTATCATGTACCCCTGATGTCTCTTAATCTTGATATCTATAGAAGCCGACAAAAAACCTATGTCATCCTATCCGCCAGCTGGCGGATCAGGATCTGTCAGCAATAACCTTGTTAGGGCTTTTTTTAAATTCCAGTATAAGATGCTGATCCGAAAGCATTCGGGACAGCATGACAAAGTTTTTTAGGCTCTTCTTAATGATCAACAATCTATAAATTTAGATGAGAATTTCCCAAATTTATAAAAAAAGTGGCTTCTACATGCTTGTAGGCCTTTTTTGTCTGGTAACTTCCCCGCTTTTCGGACAGGAGATTGATGCCGATGTTTCCATCGACCGCAGCCGCATCAACAGCACTTCATTAAATTACCTTGATAATTTTGCCACTGAGATTGAAAATTACATCAACGAATATAACTGGACTGATGCCGGCTTTCTTCCCGAAGAAAGAATCAATGTGGATATGCAAATCATTTTGCTGAGTGTTGATGATGATTACAATTTTACCGCGCAGCTCATCATCCGTTCACGTCGCCCTATTTATAATTCTGTACAAGAAACCGCTCTTTTTCTCTTTAATGATGAAAGCTGGGCCTTCAATTACACTCCCAATCGCGCCCTTATCCATGATGAGCTACAGTTTGACGCCTTAACAAGTGTCATTGATTTTTACGCTTATATTGTGCTTGGTTATGACTTTGACAGTTTTGATGAGTTGGGCGGAACTCCCTGGTTTCTGGAAGCACAGAATATTGTCTCCCGCGCTCAAACCACATCAGCCGCAGGATGGTCGCGCTCCGGTGGGTCGGATAGAAACCGGGCTCAGTTAGTGGCCGATTTACTGAATCCCGCTTACTCCGGACTTCGAGAGGCTATTTATCAGTATCATCGGCAGGGGCTGGATTCTTTTATTGATAATCCTAAAGAGGGACGTGAAGAAGTACTCGAAGCACTCAGAAAAATACAGGATACCCAACGCACTACATCTAATAACCTCTTATTCAATATTTTCTTCAATACCAAATACCGTGAAATCGTGTCTGTTTTTGAAGATGCTGATCCCCAGGTTCGACTCGAAGCCTTCAACCTGCTCTCCGAAATTGACCCAAGCCATCTCTCCGCTTATCGAGAACTACAGTGAGGAGTGATGCGTAATGCTTAATGCGTAATTTTTTTGTTCATATTTTTTTTACCATTGGAACATTTTTCAGAAGTGATTGATGAGAATCGCTAAAATATTCTATATGATTTTCACGAACGATATATGAGTTTCTTCGTTCATTTATCATTGTCAGCAATAGCTTCGCTACCTTTGTCAAAATTTTGATTCTATGAAAGGCAACTTTATTTCCTAAAACATGCCTGCTTTTAAAATACCAATCTTTTCCTTCCCGAGCCGATCCAAGTGCTATTTCATAAAATCGTGCCTGCTCTTTATGAGATCTCCTTGAATATCCTTCAGTTATATTGGCACTAACTGAGCCAACAGACCTATAAAGCTGATCTGAGAGGGAGAAAAGTTTCTTATCAAGGATTGGTTTTATATCAAACCAACATAGATCTGTCGCAAAAAGAGCTATTCGATAGACTTTAAGACTCCAAACAGCATCATCTTTTATATCTTTTGGTACTTCTTTAAGCCATTCTTCAAACTTCATATTCTAAAAAATTAATTAAAGGTTAATAGTAAGACCCTTTAGTAAACCATTCCTTACAAAAAAATTTACTCTTCACTCATCACGCATCACTCGTTACGCATCTCACATTACTCATTACTCATCTTTTTTGTATATTGCCGCGCCTATGGAATTAAACCATTTCTAAAACTGAAAATATTTTCTTCGTATGAAATTTTATGTTTGTATTAAACAGGTTCCGGATGTGAATGCTCCTATCCAGATCAAAGAGGGAAACCTGATTCAAGACACCAGTCGCATGATTCTTAACGCTTATGATGCTTCGGCTGTTGAGGAAGCGCTTGTACTCACCGAAAAGCATGAAGGTGAAGTTGAAGTAGTGTTGGTGGGGCCTGATAAAGCCACAGAAACTATTCGTAAAGCGCTCGCTATGGGCGCTGATAAAGCTACTCATATTAAAATCAGCGGTGATGAAAATTACGACTCCGCCACTTACGCCAAAATTTTGTCCGCTTTTTTCAAAGACAAAGAATATGATGTGATTTCATGCGGAAAGCAGTCTCAGGATACCGATGCGGGTCTGGCCGGTGGAATGATCGCCGAACACCTGGATCTTCCTTACGCCACTAACGCTGTCGGACTCGAAATTGAAGATGGCAAAATGGTTGTCAAACGGCAGGGTGATGCGGGACAGGAAATGATTGAACTGCCCACCCCCTGTCTGGTTACCTGCTCTAATGATATGAATGAGCCACGTATTCCCAGTCTGAAAGGTATCATGCAATCCAAACGCAAACCGATGGAAACAGTCGAGTTATCATCACTTGATATTGATATAGAAAGCCTTCAGCCCCAAACCAAAGTAACAGGATATATGGAAAAACCCGAACGCGAAGCGGGCAAAAAGTTTGAAGGAGAACCGGATGAAATTGCCAAAGAAGTAGCTCAACTACTCGATACAGAAGCAAATGTTGTTTAGATAAATCCGAAATCAGAATGTTCAAAATCCGAAACATTTTGTCGTTTTGAATTTTGGTCATTTGAATTTCGTGCTTTAAATGAATTTAAATTGTAAACAGATTACCAACTATTAAAATGAGCACACTCTTAGCCCACATCGCCATTAGCGACGGAAAAATTAAGCGATCTTCGCTGGAAGTTTTATCGCATCTGCGCAAGCAGGCCGAAGAACATGGTCACACTTTAGAAGCCGTTATCATTGACACAGAAGCTTCCAATTATATAGACCAGGTCAAAAAATACGGTCCTTCGAAAATTTATACGGTTGAAGATCCCGTTTTCAAAAACCACATCAATACTCCGCTGCTCAAAGCGCTCAGCAAAGTGATGGATGAGGCAAACCCTTATGTTTTTGCTTTTGCATCAACTGAAAGCACCAAAGATGTGCTGGGTGCGCTTGCTGCTAACAAGGATGCGGCGGTGTTGTCTGATGTTTCTGAATTTGAGTTAACAGATGATGGTGTCAAAGCTGTACGCCCTGTAATGGCTGCCAAAATTCTCTCTAAAAATGTTGCTATAGATGATCAAATTCTGATTTCCGTCCGTTCAGGTTCTTATGATTTGAGTGAAGCCGAAGCCGACAGCGAAGTGGTAAGTATCGATTTTAGCATTGATGCAGGTGAAATAAAATCAACCCTTCGCGAAATTATCAGCGCTTCGGGTGATAAAATCGATCTCTCTGAAGCGGAGACGATTGTCGCGGCAGGACGCGGAGCCAAGGATGAAGAAGGACAAAAACTGGTTGCCGAACTGGCTTCTCTTTTGAATGCGGGAGTCGGAGCATCACGTGCACTCACCGAAGCGGGTGTTATGGATCCCAGCCTGCAAATCGGCCAAACCGGGAAAGTGGTTTCACCCCAGTTGTACATTGCGGTAGGAATTTCCGGAGCCATCCAGCACGTGGCGGGGATGGCGAACAGTAAAGTAATTGTAGCCATCAACAAAGATCCTGATGCTCCTATTTTTGATATTGCAGATTACGGCATCGTTGGCGACCTCTACAAAGTACTGCCGCCATTTATTGAGGAGTTAAAGAAGATTAAAGGCTAAAACTATAGGATTATGTGGGACGCGATATATCGCGTCCGTACAGATAAAAATTTAAAAGTTTACCAAATGGACGAAAAGTTCGACTGTATTGTAATTGGTGCGGGAATTGCGGGATTAGCCGCGGCGATGATTTTGGCTCGTAATAACATGAAATTCCTGCTTATTGAACGAGGTGAATTTGCCGGATCAAAAAACGTTTCGGGAGGGGTACTCTGGGGCAGTGATTTGGCCAGGCTCGTGCCCGAATACTGGCAGGAAGAAGACGGCGGCTGGGAGCGTTTCATCAATCACCGGCGCCTTACTTTCATGGATGATCAGTCCACTTTTTCTGTTGATTTCAAATCATCTCACTTCAACGAGCCACCCTACAGTGGAGTAGTAGTTCTGCGTTCCAAATTTGACCGCTGGCTGGCCGATAAAGTGCAGCAGGAGATCGACGCCAGCGATTTTGCCATGGAATCTTTCATTGCCACAAACATCAAAGTAGATGAAGTGCTGATGGAAAATGACAAGGCAGTAGGCATCCGAACCGGCGAAGAAGAGTTTCATGCGGATAGTGTGATTATTGCTGAAGGGGTCAACAATTTGCTTACTCGCCAAGTGGGCTTACAGGATGATTATGTACCCGCTGATCATATGCTTACGGGGATTAAGGAAGTGATTCGCTACGATCAGAAAGTGCTCGAAGACCGCTTTCAGCTGAACGGACTCAGCGGTATGTCAAACGAGTTTGTGGGTTACGCTACCGACGGTGTTGAGGGCGGCGGATTTCTTTACACCAACCGCGATACCATTTCACTGGGATTGGTAGCCGGCATTAAAGACATGCGCGAAAAAGTAAAAAGCCCGCATGACATTTTGAATCATTTTAAAAAGCATCCCGTTATTGCCGATACCATTAAAGGCGGTGAAGTTATTGAATACTCAGCTCACGTGGTTTCTTCAGGTGATATGCGTGCAATGCCGAAAGAGGTTTACAAAGACGGTGTGCTGCTGGCCGGGGAGTCGGCAAACTTGCTGCTGAATGCGGGAAAAGCTATCCAGGGAATGGATTTTGCCATGCGGTCGGGAATTTTAGCTGCGGAAACCATCACCAAAGCAAAAGAAAAGGGTGATTTTTCTAGTCAGACACTAAAAGAATACCGCAAGACACTGGATAAAAGTTATGTGATGAAAGACATCCGCGGGTTTCAGGATGCGGTTCACATGCTGCACGACCCCAAAATGTTTAAAGATGTACCCAATTTGATTTGTGATTTCGGGCGAAAATTCTTCACTATTGATAATGAGCCGACAAAGAAATCACGTGAACTGATGCAGGAATCCATCAAAAAGCATTCCTCATACTGGGATTTGATGAAAATAGGATTTAAAGGAGCAAAATCGTTATAAAAGGCAGGCCACGGAAACACTAAACCACAGAAAATATTTTGTGCTGGTTTGCCACGGAAACACGGAAGCACTAAATTTTTTATTTGTGTAACCTATCATTAATTTTTTTAAAGACTGAGTTAAATAGATTTAGAATGCTATTAAAGCTCGAATTCAATACTAATTATTTGTGTTTTCGTGCTTTAGTGGCTAAAAAGGCTACTTAAATAATAAAAGATATGAAACTATTGAATCTCCCCGAGCGGCTGGGACTGGTCAGTTATCGGAATCAGGCGAAGTCAGACATCAAACCACACATTATCGTGGACACTGATATTTGTAATTCCACCTGTCCACATAAATGTACTACTTATGTTTGTCCCGCAAATTGTTATACAATGGATGAAGAGGGCAAAGTACATTTCCAGGTTGAGGACTGTATTGAATGCGGAACTTGTATGTACGCCTGTGACCAGGGCGCAGTGGACTGGAATTTTCCCGATCCCGAAATCGGCCGCGGTGTTACCTGGAATTTCGGATGAGTTCTTCATCAGGCGACTGATTTTGTCGCCTGATGAATGAATCGACCAAATCGTAATTCTCACTCATCCGGGCTTCAACCCCAGAACCCGGATGAAAACTACAACTCCTTCACAGCAGCTTGGATTACATTTCTTCTTCCCTTTCTAAAACAATTTTAAGCTCTGTGCCTTCATCCGCTACATCTACCTCTTTGATCCAGTCTTTATACCCCGGAGCCCGAACCGATACCGTATAGGGGCCCGGTTCAACATTATCAAAGGCGAACCTTCCTTTTTCATCCGTGGATGCAACTCTTTCCAATCCCTGAACACGAACTTCAACATCCGCTAAAGGCTGCATGGTTGAATCGGCAACCACCCTTCCATATAAATTCGAATGTACATTCTTTAACTCTTGGGCAGCAGCCTGATTTGCAGTTGCCAATCCTGTCAATAAGAAAAGCGCTGTGAAAAGAACTTCTTTTTTAAATAATCGCATTTTAATTCTTCTATTATTTTAATGAATAGTGATGCTTGAGGTGGTTACAAATTTTTAAACTTAGAAACAGTCTAATTACCTACTATTGTCATTTCGAGCGGAATCCCGATGGATTTTATCGGGATGAAGTCGAGAAATCTCATCCATTATAACTAAGGCTGCCAATCAAAACGGATGAGATTTCTCCGTTCCGAGCGGAAAAAACGCCGCTCTACAGTCGAAATGACAGCAAAGAGATTACTAGGATTTATTTTCAACCGCCCAATACCGTTAATGAGTTTATTCTAATTACCGCCAAAGCTTTTTGTTCCAAATATCGCTCTGTTTATAAATACTTCTAATGCCATCTTTAGCTAAATTTTTTTATTTTATTAGCATAGAATTTTAAACTTTTTAATCTAACAAAATGCAAACCGAGCTTCTAAATAAACCTATGAATTTCGACTATTCTGAAGAGCAGCAGCTAATCCGAGACAGTGTTAAAGATTTTGTTGAACGACATGTTGCACCCGGTGTCAAAGAACGAGATGCTTCAAAACAGTTTCCCCATGATATTATTAAAAAATTAGCCGGACAGGGCCTTCTAGGCATTGTTCATCCCCAGGAGTACGGGGGTGGCGGTGTTGATCACATCAGTTTTTGCCTGGCGATTGAAGAAATAGCGCGCTGGGATGCTTCTCTGGCACTTACCGTTGCTTCTCATACTTCGCTTGCTTCGGGACATATTGCATTAGCAGGAAATCATGACCAAAAAGAAAAATATTTAACGCCGCTTGCAAGCGGTAAAAAATTAGGTGCCTGGTGCCTCACTGAACCCGGTTCGGGCAGCGATGCGTCAGGAATGAAAACCACTGCCGTTAAAAAAGGCGACAAATGGATTATCAACGGTTCCAAGATTTTTATTACACAGGGCTCAGTGGGTGATACGTACGTGGTTTTGGCTAAAACAGACCCGGAAAAAGGAACAAAAGGTATCAGCACCTTTATTGTTGAGGGCGGCTGGGATGGTGTTGAGTCCGGCAACAAAATGGAAAAACTGGGCATGAACTCCAGCGATACTACCGAAGTTTATTTTGAAAATGTAGAAGTGCCCGAAGAAAACCTACTGGGTGAAGAGGGACAGGGTTTCATCGATACCATGAAGGTTTTAGATGGCGGACGCATCGGTATTGGTGCCCTTTCAGTGGGTATTGCGCGTGGTGCTCTCGAAGAATCAATGAAGTATGCCGGCGAGCGAAAGCAGTTCGGCTCACCTATTGGTGACTTTCAGACTATTGAAAATAAATTGGCAAACATGGCTACAGAGGTGGATGCCGCCCGTTTTCTGGTCCATCGTGCCGCTTCACTCAAAGATCAGGGCAGACCTTATACCAAAGAAGTAGCTATGGCTAAACTTTTTGCATCAGAACTATCGGTTAGGGCCTCGGATGAAGCTGTTCAGATCCACGGTGGTTACGGCTACATTAAAGAATATCATGTAGAACGTTTTATGCGTGATGCCAAACTGATGACGATCGGTGAAGGTACTTCGGAAGTACAGCGAATGATCATCGCCCGTGAATTGAAAAAAGAGTTTTGGGGCTAAGAGAATATTGAACAGATGAACAAGGAATATTGAATTACGAAGCGAATACTTCATTATTCGAAATTCCTTGTTCGATATTCTGCGGTTCCCTGCCTTTTCACTTTTCACTTTTCACTTTTCACTTTACTCATTACTCTTTACATTATTAGCCCCATTTTAACCCATAAAACTTCTATGTCTAAGCAACACTTTAATATTGATGACGCTTTTCTCTTTGAATCGGAACTGAATGAAGATGATCGCATGATCATGGAAACGGCACGCGATTATGCCCAGAGCAAGCTGGAGCCCCGCGCTTTGAAGGGAAATCAGGAGGAATATTTTGACCGGGATATAGCTAAAGAAATGGGTGATTTGGGTTTACTGGGAGCTGTCATTGATCCCGAATATGGTGGATCAGGAGCCAGCCAAACCGCATACGGACTCATCGCCCGTGAAGTGGAGCGAGTGGATTCAGGTTATCGGTCGTTTATGTCGGTGCAGTCATCACTGGTGATGTATCCCATTTCAAAGTTCGGAACTGAAGAGCAGAAAAAACGACTTTTGCCAAAGCTGGCTAAGGGAGAACTCATTGGTTGCTTTGGGTTGACTGAACCCGATCATGGTTCAGATCCCGGTTCGATGGTTACTACGGCGGTAAAAACCGACGGCGGATGGACACTCAACGGAGCAAAAATGTGGATCACTAATTCACCAATTGCCGATGTTGCTGTTGTTTGGGCCAAAGCCAAAGAAAATAAAAATGATGAAGGCGTCATCCGCGGATTTTTAGTTGAAAAAGGCATGGATGGATTCAGCGCGCCGGCTACGAAGTATAAAATGTCTCTTCGGGCATCTGAGACCGGAGAGTTGGTTTTTGAAGATGTTTTCGTGCCGGAAGAGAATGTATTTCCCGAGATCAAGGGATTGAAAGGACCTTTTACCTGTCTTAACAGCGCACGCTACGGCATTGCCTGGGGATCTGTTGGTGCCGCCGAATTTTGTTACCAGCGAGCACGTCAATATGTGCTGGATCGAAAACAGTTTGGATATCCCATCGGAGCAAATCAACTGCCACAGACTAAACTGGCTAATATGCTCACTGACATCACCCAGATGCAACTGCTGGCATGGCGATTGGGCAAATTAAAGGATGAAGGACGCGATCATCACTCAATGACATCCCTGGCAAAGCGCAACAACTGTGGAAAAGCACTTGAAATTGCCCGAATTTCCCGGGATATGCATGGTGCAAACGGCATCACCGGCGATTATCGGGTAATGCATCATGTGATGAATTTGGAATCGGTAAATACCTACGAAGGTACTTTTGATATTCATGGTTTAATTTTAGGTCGCGAAATTACCGGTATTCAATCATTCGTTCCGCGTGGGAATGAATAGGGGGCTTAAATCTCATCAGACGACTGGTTTTGTCGTCCGATGAATCAGTCGAGAATCCCTTCTGTGCATTCATCCGACTTAGCCATAAGGCATTCCTTCAGAACAAAACCAGAACCCTGGCGCAAGCATCTCGCTTGTGCCTTTTGTAAGACCGGTTTTTTAAAGCGAAAGGGTACGAGCGAGACGCTCGCACAGGTTTTGAACTAAATAACGAAATAAACTTTGGCCGGCAAAATCTCCCGATCAGCTTAACCAAATAAAAAAAGCCGTCCCGGAATGAACCGGAACGGCTTAAAGTAATCTTATGAGACTTAGATTAATAGTCTCCTTGGCCGCTTCCGCTACCTTGTTGCGGCTCAAGTTCAAACGTCATTGGCTCTCCGCTCTGGCTCATTTGCTGAGGTTGAACGGTTTTTGACATTTCCTGATAACCATCTTTAGTAATGACGAGAGTAACTCCACTTTGTCCTTGTGCAGACATGGCGTTTATAGTAAACATTCCATTCTCATCAGTGGTCACTTCCTGGTCACTTCCCTGAACCTTAACCGTTGCGTCTGCAACCGGTTGGCCATTAGAAGCATCAACAACCTTGCCTTGGATAGCATTTTGTGACTGCTGTTGCATATCCTCCCCTGTTACTTGTGCCGTTGCTGTATTTATAGACATTGCAAAACCGACAAACAGGATTAGAAGTCCGTATAACATTTTATTTTTTTGTAACATATCTTTAACCTTTGTTTTTTATCTGAATAGAAATTTAAAATTAACTGACTTTTGTCAGTGTCTATAATCTTATAGCGATTAGGCGGAAAGTAGTTCCTGTGGCGGGTGTAGCATCTCTCGGTCAATTTATGTCACATTCATGGCGGAATACTGTAAGTGGTTTTCGTACAGCATCCAAAACCCTTTTCAAGTACTTTGATATCTCTTTATATACCAGTTTACCGTTTCAGCAAGACGCTCTTGGAATGATTCTTTTCGTTGCCAGCCCAGTTCATTTTTTATTTTGTCAGCATCAATGGCATAACGAAAATCGTGTCCCGGCCGATCGGTTACAAAAGTTATCAGGCTTTTAAAATCGGAAGCGGGAGCGTCTTCCACCTCTTCATTCAAAATATTGCAGATCTCTTTCACGAGATCAATATTCTTCCACTCATTTTCACCGCCGATGTTGTAGGTTTCGCCTGACCTTCCCTTTTGGAATACCAAATCCAGGGCTGCACAGTGATCCTCGACATACAACCAGTCGCGCACATTCTGTCCCTTGCCGTAAACCGGAATGGACTCGTGATTCAGAGCCGTACGAATTACGGTAGGGATAAGCTTTTCATCATGCTGGTGAGGACCAAAATTATTAGAGCAATTGGTGGTAACTACATTCATGCCATAGGTGTGAAAGTAAGAACGTACGATAAAATCACTGCCCGCTTTGGATGCTGAATAGGGTGAATTAGGAGCATAAGGTGTTTTTTCGGTGAAGGCTCCCTCATCACCCAGTGAACCGTATACTTCATCCGTTGAAACATGAAGAAACCGGTTTTGAGTGAAGGTGTTGTTCTCCTGCCAAAATCGCCTGCATTCTTCAAGTAAATTAAAGGTACCCAGAATATTGGATCGTATGAACGGTTCCGGTCCTGTAATTGAATTATCAACATGGGATTCAGCAGCAAGATGAAAAACACCGTCCGGACGATAGTTTTGAATAACATCACGAACGGCATTCCGGTCAACAATATCAAGCTTTTTGAAGGTATAACGATTTGAACTTTTAACAGCATCTAAATAGTGTAAATCCGAAGCATAGCTTAATTTGTCGATATTTAAGAACTGGCTTTCAGGATATTTTTCATGCAGCCAGAGCAGCAAGTTTGAACCGATAAACCCCGCCCCGCCAGTAACTATGATTTTCATATTATTTTAAAATCTTTTTTTAGTTGTGATTCTGTTCCTCTTGCCCTGTGAAATACGATTTGAGCCTCTTTTTAACAAACATCTTGCCATAATGAGTTTTCAAATACTTTTCTCTGCAAAGGGCATCTGATTGATTTATACAACCTTCAAAATAAATTAACTGAAAGGGAGTACGATGCTTTGTTGAAGTTACTTTACCAGCATTATGTTGCTCAAATCGTGATCGTAAATTTTTGTATAACCGGTATACCAATTTCCATCCGTTTTACTTTCTAAAATGTACACATAATAAAAGTCCATAATAAAAAATTTCGATCATTTCACGGGGTAATCCCCTGGGTTTTTAGCTAAAAACTATTATGTAAAATCTTCTTGGGTTTTATATTACCCTTTATTACCGATCCTGCCCTGTGGAATTGAGCTCTATTCCACGGGGTAAACCCCGCCCCGCCAGTTACCATAATACGTTTTTTCATCAAAAAAGGTCTGTATTTGAAATTTCTTTGAGCCGGGGCTGCTGCCGGTCTTTTTCTGAAATAACCGGCTCCTCAACCTGCCAGTTGATTGCCAGGTCTGCATCATTCCAGAGCAAGCCACGTTCACCGCGTGGAAAATAATAATCGCTGCACTTATAATAAACGAGCGCTTTGTCCGAAAGCACGGAAAAGCCGTGGGCAAAGCCTTTTGGGATGAAAAGCTGGTGCTTGTTCTCAGATGAGAGTTCAACGGCTGTATGCTTACCAAAGGTTGATGACTCCCGCCGCAGGTCCACGGCCACATCCAGAATTTTGCCCTGCATCACCATCAGGAGTTTGTCCTGTGGCTGCTCAATTTGATAATGCAGCCCGCGGACAGTTCCTTTTTGTGATTTTGAAAGATTATCCTGTACAAAGTGAACATCGACTCCCTGATCATTTAAAAGTTTTTCCCGGTAGGTTTCCAGAAAGAACCCGCGTTCATCGCGATATACTTCGGGCTTGATGAGGAGTACGTCCCGTATTTCTGTGGGGGTGATTTTCATAGTTTCTTCTAATCGTAGTAATTTAATTTTTCTTAATCAATTCAGGCCTGTTGCACGAAGGGACACAAAGGAGACACAGAGTTTCACAGACCCCGAGACTTCGGGGGCGGAACTTCGAGCTTCTTTGTGCACCTTAGTGTAACTGTTTAAGCAAATCCTTCAATCCCACTTTCCAATCAATAATCCTACTACCCGAAACCTGTTCGATCTTATCAGTACTCAACTTGGAAAAGTGTGGACGTTTTGCCTTGGTCGGAAATGCCTCTGAAGGCACCGGTTCAACTTCAACCTTCACTCCTGTAAAAGAAAAGATGGCTTCCGCAAAATCATACCAGCTTATCAATCCTTTTGAAGTGATATGATAGGTACCCCTTCGGTCTGCTTTCACCAAATTCAAACTGTTTTCAACCACATTTTCTGTAAATGCAGGGCTTCCCCATTGGTCATTCACCACCTTCAGCTTATCCCGTTCCCTGCCCAGTTTGAGCATCGTCTTAACAAAATTCTTTCCAAATGGGCCGCAGAGCCAAGAGACACGTAAAACCAAATAGTTTTCAGTGGCATCACGAATTAACTGTTCACCCTCCCATTTTGTCTGACCGTAATAATTTATTGGTCCGGCAGGGAAATCTTCAGCATAGCCCTCGGGAAGCTTTTCCCGATCCTCTTTATCCCCCGGAAACACATAATCGGTTGAATAATGAACCAGCTTGAAATCCAATTCATCACTCAACCTTGCAAGATTTCCTGCCGCATCAACATTCACTTTTCGGGATAACTCTTTTTGTTCTTCTGCCCCATCTACATTGGTGAAAGCTGCACAGTTTACTACTGTATCGGGCTGCTGTTTCATCATTTCAACCCGGACGTTTTTTGTATCGGTAATATCAAGTTGCGATGAATTGTAGGGAACAAGGCTAATGTCATCAGCAGTTTTCTTCAAGAAATGCTGCCATTCCAGTCCCAATTGTCCCGACGCGCCGAGCAATATTACTTTCATCAATCAGCAATCCATTTATTTGCCCGTTTGTATGATTCGGGAGTACCGGCATCGGTCCACCAGCCGTCCATCACCGAAAAGCGCATATTCCCATTCGAAATATAGCGGTTGTTGATATCCGTTATTTCGAACTCTCCGCGTTCGGAAGGTTTAAGATCACGAATATAATCGAAAACTTTGGCATCGTACATATAAACACCGGTTACGGCAAAACGGCTTTTGGGGTGATCCGGTTTCTCTTCAATACCGATAATTTTATCCCCCTCAACTTCGGCCACACCAAACCGTTCGGGATCATCCACTTCTTTCAGCAAGATTTGTGCTCCATCACCCGAATATGATTTTAGCGCTTTTTCTAAAGAAGTTTCAAAAATATTATCGGCTAAAATGATTACCATGCTCTCATCGCCCACAAAATTTTCTGCGAGTCCGAGCGCCTGGGCAATTCCCCCGGCTTCATCCTGCACTTTATAAGTAAAACGGCACCCAAAATCCTTACCCGAACCTAATAAATTGACAACATCCCCCATGTGTTCGGTACCGGTAACCACCAGGATTTCCTCTATACCCGCCCCGGTCAGTTTTTCAATAGGATAATAAATCATCGGTTTATTGCCGATAGGCAGCAGGTGTTTATTAGTGACTTTTGTAAGCGGATACAAGCGGGAACCTGTTCCGCCTGCCAGAATGATACCTTTCATCGCGGATTGAAGACCAATGATTGAAGATTGATGATTAGAAGGAAGATATAATTTCTAAGGCTTTAAGGGAAATCTATGATTGTAGTCTCGGGCATTTCTCCTATAGCTATTTAAATGATCATAACTCAAGCTATCAATCCCCCTGGCCCCCTTCTCCAAGGGGGAATATTTATCCTTCGGAGATATTTCTAACGTCTGGCGGGAGTGCAACTCCCTTTGAGCGTGCGGTTATTGACTTGGGCTGGAACACGGATAAAACGAATCGAGCAGGTTTTCACAGATTTTAAATAGTTTTTATAGCCGCATCACATTCGCTTGATCAGTGTTAATCCGTGTTCTATTGAGCCACAGATAAGGCATGGCTAATTAAAACTTTCTAATTCAACCTTACCGCTTGTACTTTCTATATTTGATGTAAACTCTCTAACTGCGGCTTTTATTAATACAAATCGTTTGGCTAAGGGCATTCCTATATCATTTTCTTTAAGAAAGGAGTGGATTCCTTTTTTGGCAATGGCTTTGCTCTTTGTTCATGCGCCGCTTTTGGCCCAATCAATAACCCCGGCAACGGGCGGTGGGAATATTTCAGCTGATGCTTTTGCCACCGGTACTTTCTTTCCTCTTACCGGTCCTGTAATTCAGGAAACGGCCCCCGGACAGTTAACTTCAGGTGAAATAAGACTTGTAGTTCCAAGCGGTTTTAAATGGGATACAGGCATGATACCTTCAATTAGTATAACATCTCCTAAAGGCCAAGCTGTAACTGCATCATTCGTAAGA
>DASVCW010000037.1:0-15604 GCA_036381435.1 Balneolaceae bacterium
CGTGATAAAGCTCAATGATGAAGTGGAGATTGTGGGTATCGTTGAAGAGCCCATGAAGAGTGTGGTCACCGGCATTGAAATGTTCCGCCGGATGCTCGACGAAGGACAGGCCGGAGATAACGCCGGTATTTTGCTTCGCGGGATTAACAAAGAAGATTTGCAGCGCGGTATGGTGCTGTGTAAGCCGGGCTCGATCACCCCGCACAAGCAGTTTGAATGCGAAGTGTACGTGCTCAGCAAAGACGAGGGCGGCCGTCATACGCCGTTCTTCAAAGGCTATCGCCCGCAGTTTTACTTCCGTACCACTGACGTGACCGGATCTTGCGAGTTGCCGAGCGGTGTGGAAATGGTGATGCCGGGCGACAACGTAACGATGAACGTAACGCTCATCCAGCCGGTAGCGATGGAAGAAGGCCTGCGCTTTGCGATTCGCGAAGGCGGACGCACAGTCGGAGCCGGTGTTGTAACTAAAATTATAGAATAAAAATTCTGATACGTGGCTACTCAACAAAAAATCAGAATTAAGCTTAAGTCGTACGATCATAATTTGATTGATAAATCGGCTGAAAAGATAATTCAGACCGTAAAGTCAACGGGAGCTGTGGTATCAGGTCCGATACCGCTCCCTACTAAGAAGAACATCATCACGGTTAACCGTGCTGTTCACGTAAACAGTAAGTCTCGTGAGCAGTTTGAGTATCGATCTCACAAACGTTTGATTGATATTCTTTCTACCGGTTCTCAAACCGTTGATGCATTGATGAAGCTGGAGTTGCCCTCCGGTGTGGACGTAGAAATTAAAGTGTAATATCATCTCACTGAACAATGAGTAGTGGTTTAATAGGTAAAAAAATCGGAATGACGAATATTTTCGATGACAATGGCAGAAATTTTGCTGTAACCGTCATCGAAGTCGCTCCTTGTGTTATCACACAGATCAAAACGGATGAAACTGACGGTTATAAAGCTGTTCAGCTTGCCGCTTTTGATAAAAAGGAGAAAAGCACAACCAAGCAGCTTCAGGGTCATTTTCAAAAGGCGAATACATCACCTAAAAGGTATGTAAAAGAGTTTCGTGGTTTCGTGCCTGAGGGTATGGAAGCCGGAGATGAGCTTAATATTGAAGATGTTTTTAATGTAGGCGACAGTATTGATGTTGTGGGTGTTAGCAAGGGTAAAGGTTTTACCGGCGTAATGAAACGACACAACTTTCACGGTGTCGGTGGGGCAACTCACGGGCAGCATAACCGCCAGCGTCATCCCGGTTCTATTGGCCAGGCTTCGGATCCGTCACGTGTATTTCCGGGTGTGAAAATGGCCGGACGAAGCGGAAACAGCCGTACCAAGATCAAGAATTTGACAGTAGCGAAAATATTCGCTGATTCGAATTTGATGATGGTAACTGGATCTGTTCCGGGACCGAACGGACGAATTGTAGAAATTTACAATAGATAGTAAAAAGGAATTGAAATGAAGCTTCCGATAGTTACAATTGAAGGAAAGGATAGCGGTAATAAGGCTGAATTAGCTGATTCAATCTTTGCGATTGAGCCTAATAAAACTGTTATTTACGAAGATGTTCGTCGTCATATGGCGAATAAGCGTCAGGGAACGGCTAAAACAAAGGAACGCGGTGAAGTTCGGGGCGGTGGCCGTAAGGCGTATCGTCAGAAAGGAACCGGTATGGCACGACGCGGTACTATCCGCTCTCCACTTTTGAAAGGTGGTGGAACGGTTTTTGGTCCTAAGCCCCGGGATTATTCTTATAATATGCCGAAAAAAACGCGCAGACTTGCCCGAAAATCGGCTCTATCTTTGAAAGCCGGTGAAGACGCTGTTAAAGTAATTGATGACTTCAGTTTTGACGAGCCAAAAACAGCGAAAATTGTAGCTATCTTGAAAGCTCTGGATATCGAAGGGAAAAAAGTAATTCTCTTAACGGCTGAAAGTGACAATGTTATTTATAAATCAGCCCGGAATATCCCTAAAGTCCGGGTGCTTGAAGCGAATAAGCCCAACACTTATCAAATTCTCAACGCTGATGTGATTTTAATCCAGCAAAGCGCTGTTGAAAAACTTGAAGCATCTGTTGAACCTAAGGAGGCTGTAGCATGAAGAAAATATTAGAGAAACCGTTAATTACCGAAAAGCTGAGTCGTCTTCAGGAAGAAGGTAAGTATGCTTTTAAAGTAAATACGAATGCTACCAAACCGGAAATTAAAAAGGCGATTCAAGATCGTTATCCGGATGTAAAGGTTGGCAAGGTGAACACGATGATTATGCCTTCAAAACCAAAAGGCCGTTTTACTAAGGCCGGTTATATCGAAGGTCGTGCAAAAGTTTGGAAGAAAGCAATTGTAACCATAAAGGAAGGCGAAATAGACTTCTTTAGCGAAATTTAGAAAGCAACCATTCAATGGCTACGAAGAAAACAAAACCAACAACTCCCGGCCTCAGGCACCGAATTGCTCCTGTGTTTGATGACATTACTGTTAGCAAGCCTACTGTAAAAAGGCTTCTAAAAGGTAAAAGTCAATCAGGCGGTAGAAACAAGCAAGGCCGAACAACATCACGCCACCGCGGTGGAGGACATAAACGTCGTTACCGAACGATTGATTTCAACCGCGACAAGCATGACATCCCGGCAAAGGTTCAGACTATTGAGTATGATCCGAATCGTTCTGCTCGAATTGCACTTGTTGCTTATGCCGATGGTGAAAAACGTTATATCATTGCTCCCGACAAGTTGAAGGTAGGAGATACAATTATCAGCGGTGCTAATGTTGAACCGGATCTCGGAAACGCGATGCCGATGAAGCATATGCCGCCGGGTACCTTCATTCATAACATTGAAATGAATCCTGGTAAGGGTTCTCAGCTTTGTCGAAGTGCCGGAACGGTTGCCCAGATGGTTGCAAAAACCGAAAAGTATGTAACGGTTAAGTTGCCTTCTGGTGAAGTGAGAATGATTTTAGGAAATTGTTACGCAACCGTGGGTACAACCAGTAATGCCGATCATTTTAATACTAAAATGGGTAAGGCGGGACGCAACCGTTGGAAAGGAAATCGTCCACAAACCCGTGGTGTTGCAATGAACCCGGTTGATCACCCAATGGGCGGTGGTGAAGGTAAAGCATCGGGCGGTCACCCGCGTTCACCTTGGGGACAGTCCGCCAAAGGCTTGAAGACCAGAAAACGTAAAAAACTTTCGAACAGGCACATCGTTCGAAGCAGAAAAAAGTCTAAATAGTATCAGTTATGCCAAGATCGCTAAAAAAAGGGCCTTACGTATATTATAAGTTACAGCGTAAGATCGATAAAATGAATGAAAGCGGGAAAAAGAAGGTCATCAAAACATGGTCTCGCGGTTCAATGGTAACGCCTGATTTTGTGGGCCTGACCCTTGCCGTTCATAATGGCAAACAGTTTATTCCTGTTTTTATTACTGAAAATATGGTTGGCCATAAGTTGGGTGAATTTGCACCTACGCGAACATTCCGTGGCCATCCGATTAAAAAAGCTGAAAAATCACCAATTAGGAAATAGTAAGCTATTATGGCAGAACAAAATTTTGAAGCACGAGCTATACAAAAGCACCTGCGAAAGGCACCCCGCAAGGTACGCCTGGTAGTGGATGCTGTTAGAGGAAAAAATGTGGCAAAAGCCTTAAAACAGCTTGAGTTTACTAATAAAGCCGCTGCTGTTGATGTAGCTAAAGTTGTTAAATCGGCATCGGCTAATGTCAGAGATAAGTTCCAGGATGCTCGTCTAGACAATGAAGATTTGTATATCAAAGAAATTTATGTAGATGAGGGTGCGACGTTGAAACGCATTCAACCGGCTCCGATGGGTCGTGCTCATCAGATTCGCAAACGTACCAGCCACATCACAGTAGTCGTGGCAAAGAAAGAAGAAGAATTAGTTAATCAATAAATAATAATACCTTGGGACAAAAATCACATCCAGTAGGTTTAAGGCTTGGTATCATTCGCGGTTGGGATTCGAACTGGTATTCTGAAGAGAATGAGCCGGAAATATTAGTAGAAGACACGAGATTGCGTGAGTATTTGCATACGCGTCTGGACAATGGCGGTTTATCGCGCGTTATTATTGAGCGAACGCCAAAAAGAATTCTTCTAACACTTAAAACCAGCCGTCCGGGTGTTATTATCGGTAAAGGCGGTGAACAGATTGAACTTCTGCGTGAAGAGTTAAAGAAAATCACCAGTAAAGAAGTACAGATTAATGTAAGTGAAATCAAGCGGCCGGAAACGGATGCAAGCCTGGTTGCCCAGAATATCGCGCAGCAGCTGGAAGCTCGTATTTCATTTCGCCGGGCAATGAAAACAGCGATTTCTTCAGCCATGAGAATGGGTGCAGAAGGAATTAAAATTCGTTGCGCAGGGCGTCTTGGCGGTGCTGAAATGGCCCGTACCGAGCAATATGCCGAAGGACGTGTTCCATTGCATACCTTGCGTGCCGATATTGATTATTGTAACACTACTTCAAATACCATTTATGGTTCTATCGGTGTTACTGTCTGGATTTTTAAAGGTGAAGTTCTGGGTGATGTTGAATTAACCCCGGGAGATGCGCATTCCCAGCAACAGGATGAATCTCGCGGAGGCCGTGGAAAAGGCAAGCGCCGCTCACGCCGTAACAACAGAAGAAGAAAACGAAGTTAATAAATAGTTAGATATGTTAGAACCAAAACGTGTAAAACGCCGCCGGCAACATCGCAGGAGCCTAAAAGGAACGGCTCAGCGCGGACATACTTTAGCTCATGGTGATTTTGGCCTTAAGGCTCTTGAGCCTAAGTACATTACTTCAAGACAGATTGAATCTTGTCGTATTGCTATTGCCCGCCAGTTGCAGCGTGATGGACAAACCTGGATCAGGATTTTCCCTGATATGCCGAAAACATCTCAGCCCGCTGAGACACGAATGGGTAAAGGTAAAGGTGCTGTGGAAAAATATGTTGCGGTTGTAAAACCGGGACGCATTTTATTTGAAATTGCCGGAGTACCCCTTGAACTGGCTCGCAAAGCAATGCGCCGTGCCGATTTTAAATTACCAATTAAAACGAAATTCGTAGTTCGTCGCGATTACGACGGGCCCTGATTTCAAAAGATTTTAAATTAAGTATGAAAGCAGCGGAACTTAGAGATTTAACATTAACGGAGCTTAAGGCCCGGATAAAGGATGAAAAACAGGCACTGCAGGATATGAAATTCAACCGTGCCGTTGCCGGACAGCTTGAAAATCCCGCGCGTGTTAAAATGACCAGGCGCGAAATTGCCCGTTTGCACACCATTATTACTGAAAAAGAATCCCGAAACGTTGGGACTGAATAGCTAAAAATATGGCACAAACCGAACGAGTACAACGAAGACAACGAACAGGCCGCGTAGTTAGCGACAAAATGGATAAAACCATTACTGTTGCCGTAGACCGCAGGGTAAAACATGCGATTTATGGAAAATACATCACCAAGACAACAAAGTATTTAGCGCATGATGAAAATGATGATGCTAAGGAAGGAGATATAGTTCAAATCATGTCTACCCGTCCGCTGTCTAAGCGAAAGTCTTGGCGGCTTGTTGAAATAATTGAACGCGCAAAATAAGGAATTAGGAATTCGCAATGGTACAAGCTCAAACAAAATTAAATGTTGCCGATAACAGCGGAGCTCGCGAGCTTCTCTGTATAAAAGTTCTTGGAGATTCTCGCCGGCGTTATGCTCGCATAGGAGATCTCATTTCATGTTCAGTCAGAACAGCTATCCCGGGCGGAAATGTCAAAAAAGGGGAAGTTGTGCAGGCTGTTGTGGTGAGAACTAAAAAGGAAATCCGGCGTAAAGACGGCAGCCATATTCGGTTTGATGAAAATGCCGCCGTCATTATCAATAAAGAAAGTGAGCCGGTAGGGTCCCGGATTTTTGGTCCCGTTGCCCGCGAACTTCGCGAGAAAAATTATATGCGTATTGTATCACTTGCGCCAGAAGTGCTTTAAAATAGAATTTAATCATGCCACGCAAAATCAACAAACAGAAGAAATTACACGTTAAAAAAGGCGATGATGTAAAAGTCATCTCCGGTAACGAAAAAGGGAAAGAAGGGCGTGTGTTAGCTGTTTTTCCTGATAAAGAACGAGTATTGATCGAAGGCGTTAATATGCGCGTGCATCACGATAAGCCCACTCAGGAAAATCCCCAGGGAGGCCGGATAGAACGTGAAGTTTCTATTCATGTATCGAATGCAATGGTTATTGATCCTTCAACCGGAGAGCCAAGCCGAATTGGCCGAAAACGCATAGAAGATGAAGCTGGCGGACATTGGGTTCGCTATGCGAAGAAGAGTGGCGAAATAATTGATAAATAACTTATAGAATGGCAGAAGCAAGACTTTATACTCAATATAAGAACGAAATTGTTTCGAAGCTTACCGAGCAGTTCGATTACGAGAATATTATGGCTGTTCCACGGCTTAAAAAAATTGTTATAAACTGTGGTGTGGGTGAAGCGGTAGAAAATGAAAAAGAGCTTGATACCGTAGTCGAAAATGTAGGCAGGATTACAGGACAGCATCCTGTAAAAACAAGAGCTAAAAAGTCGATTTCAAACTTTAAGCTTCGTGAAGGTCTGCCTATCGGCTGTAAAGTAACCTTGAGAAAAAAGGTTATGTATGAATTTTTAGATCGGTTGATTAACCTGGCATTGCCAAGAACACGCGACTTTCAGGGAGTGCCTGACAAGAGTTTTGACGGACGCGGAAATTATACACTTGGGGTTAAGGAACACACCATTTTCCCTGAAATTAACACCGATAATGTTAATAAAGTGCATGGTTTAGACATCACTTTTGTAACAGATGCGGAGAGCGATGAAGAGGCTTATGCCTTGCTAAAAGAATTTGGAATGCCGTTTCAAAAACGGAGTTAAATCACACAAGCATAACTTATTATGGCAAAAAAAGCTTGGATAGCACGAAACGAAAAAAGAAAGCGAACGGTAAAGAAATACGCCGAAAAGCGAAGAAAACTTAAAGAAGAAGGCAAGTGGGAAGAGCTTCAAAAACTGCCCCGCAATGCCAGCCCTACACGGGTTGATAACCGCTGTAATTTGACGGGACGTTCTCGAGGTTATATTCGCAAATACGGTATTTCACGTATCAAATTTCGTGAACTTGCTCTCGATGGTAAGATTCCGGGAATTCGAAAAGCAAGTTGGTAACATTCTAACGAAAAATTTCTATGTTTGATCCAATTTCAGATTTTTTAACAAGAATACGTAACGCTCAACAGGCGGGACATCGCCGCGTGGATATTCCGGCATCAAAGGTGAAGCGTGCTATGACTAAAATCCTGCTGGATAAAGGTTATATAAATAAATACATCAATATTGATGATGACAAGCAGGGAGTACTTCGCCTGTTTCTAAAATATGATGCCTACGGTCAGCCGGTGATTAAGAAAATGAAACGCGTTTCTAAACCCGGTCTTCGCGAGTACCGCGGAGCTGGTAATATTCCACGAGCATTGAATGGATTGGGAATTGTGATTCTCTCTACATCACGCGGAGTTATGACCGATAAAGAAGCCCGCAAAATTAATGTGGGTGGCGAAGTATTATGCACAGTCTACTAAAATAAAGGGAAAGAATTATGTCTCGTATCGGAAATCAACCGATTGAATTAAAAGATGACGTCGAATTTAATATTGACGCAGATAACGTAGTTACAATTAAAGGGAAGAAAGGCAGTGATACATTGCAAATTCATCCCGGCATTACTGTTGAGAAAAAAGACGGCGAACTTATTGTAAACCGAAATTCGGACCAGAAAAACGACCGTTCGCTCCATGGTCTTTATCGATCGCTGATTGATAATATGATAATCGGAGTTACGGAAGGCTACAAAAAAGAACTCGAAATTATCGGAGTTGGATTTCGTGCATCATTGAGTAACGGAGTTCTTGAATTGACACTTGGTTTTTCTCATCCTATTTATTTTGTAGCTCCTGATGGGATTGATCTTGAAGTGGATACAAAATCCAGGAAAAACCCTATGGTTATTGTATCAGGAATTAATAAAGAATTAGTTGGCCAGGTGGCTGCTAAAATTCGATCATTACGTCCCCCCGAGCCCTATAAAGGCAAAGGCATTCGATATGTTGACGAATGGGTGCGTAGAAAAGCCGGAAAATCTGCTGCTAAAGCTTAAAAGGAATTATTACGATGGATAAGACAATTAAGAAAAAATTACGTCGCGACAAGATTCGTCGCCGCATCCGTGCAACAATCCGTGGTACGGCAGAACGTCCCCGGTTAAATGTGTATAAAAGCAATAAGCATGTATACGCTCAACTGGTTGATGACCTGAACAATCAAACACTTATTGCCGCTTCTACTCAAACAGAAAGTATCGCCGGCGAAATTGAAGGCAAAAGCAAGAAAGAAGCAGCAGAAGTAGTTGGTAAACATCTGGCCAAAGTTGCTGATGAAAAAGGAATTAATAAAACCGTTTTTGATCGAAGCGGATATAAGTATCACGGCGTAATTAAAGCACTTGCAGAAGGTGCCCGCGAAGGTGGATTAGACTTTTAAACAAATTACATCATGCCTAAAATAAGAAGAAGACATAACATTGCACCCGGAAACCTTAACCTTGAAGAGAAACTGGTTCACATAAACAGGGTTTCTAAAGTGGTTAAAGGCGGGCGCCGATTCAGTTTTAATGCTATTGTCGTTGTAGGCAATAAAGAAGGTATTGTGGGACACGGCCTTGGAAAAGCAAATGAAGTTTCCGATGCTATCCAAAAGGGATTCGACAATGCTAAAAAGAATCTTATTAAGGTTCCGATGACTAAGACGGGCAGTATTTACCATACTATTATCGGTAAAGAAGGCGCCGGAGAAGTATTGCTTCGTCCCGCATCAGAAGGTACCGGGGTAATTGCCGGTGGACCTGTAAAAGCATTGCTTGATGTTGCCGGACTTCATAACATCCTGACAAAATCTGTCGGATCTTCGAACCCTCACAATATGGTAAAAGCCACTTATAACGGATTGAAAAATCTCACCGATCCGCTTGAAGTTGCCGAACGGCGAGGAGTATCGCTGAACAAAGTATTTGAAGGCTAATTGTTTTAACGAATTTAAGAATTAAGAACGATGGATTTAAGCAACTTAAAAGCCCCAAAGCCGAACACTAAAAACCGCAAGCGTATTGGCCGTGGACAAGGTTCCGGACGTGGAAGCCATACAGTAGGCAAAGGTCGTGACGGCCAGCGCTCAAGAAGTGGTTTTAACCAAAAGCCTTGGTTCGAAGGCGGGCAAATGCCCCTTCAGCGTCGCATTCCTAAATTTGGCTTTAAAAACCGGTTCCGCAAAGAGTATACCCCGGTAAATACAGGAACCATTCAGGCATTTATTGAAGCGGGAAGACTGGATAAAAAGATTAGTATAATCGATTTGCAAAAAGCAGGGTTGATCGGGAAAGGTGACCTGGTAAAACTTCTCGGTGAAGGTGAAATTGAAACCGGGATAGAGATTGAAGTTCATAAAGCCAGCAAATCAGCCCAGAAAAAAGTTAAGGAAGCCGGCGGAAGCGTAACAATCGCTAAAAATTAATAACCAGATAGCTACCTGTTAAATGAGCATGATAGAGAACTTTCGGAATATTTTTAAAATTGAGGAGCTGAAGAACCGCATCCTCTACGTGGTCGGTATTCTTATGGTTTACCGAATCGGAAGTTATATCACTATTCCGGGCGTAGATGCTACTCAACTGGTTACAAATACCGGTAATCCAACCAGCCTGCTGGGTCTTTTTGATATGTTTGTGGGGGGAGCTTTTTCCCGTGCCGGTGTATTTGCACTGGGAATTATGCCTTACATTACAGCTTCTATTATCATTCAGTTGATGGGAGCGGTAGTACCTTATTTTCAAAAGCTCCAGCGTGAAGGCGAAGAAGGGCGGCGAAAAATTAACCGCCTTACCCGCTACGGAACCGTCGGAATTACCCTGGTACAAGCTATCGGTTTTGCTATAAACCTGATGGCAACATCACCGGGTGCTATTGTAGTGAGTGATGTTACCTTCGTTATCACTTCAATGATTGTCTTAACAGCCGGTACTGCTTTTGTAATGTGGCTGGGTGAACGAATTACAGAACGCGGAATCGGAAACGGTATCTCGATTCTGATTATGATCGGTATCATCGCCCGGCTCCCAACCAGCCTGGTGAATGAAATTACTACGAAGGGTAACTTGATTATAGTGATTGTTGAAATCGCAGCGCTGATATTAGTGATCGCCGCTTCGGTATTGCTTACACAAGGGGTTCGAAAAGTACCTGTTCAATATGCAAAACGTGTGGTGGGACGAAAGGTCTATGGCGGCACTACCCAATACTTGCCGTTGCGGGTAAATGCGGCCGGTGTGATGCCCATTATCTTTGCTCAATCCATTATGTTTATCCCAAGTACTATCGGTACATTTTTCCCTGATAGTGAAACAGTGCAGATGTTAACGGCCTGGTCGAGTGACTTTACCGGGATTACTTATTCCATTGTGTTTGGAATAATCGTAGTGTTCTTTACATACTTTTATACCGCCATTACCGTTAACCCACGTGAAATGGCAGATACCATGAAACGCCAGGGCGGGTTCATTCCGGGTGTACGGCCGGGTAAACAGACCGTTGAATTTATTGATAATATTTTGACAAAAGTGACTCTGCCCGGATCTATTTTCCTGGCTTTGATAGCTATTTTGCCTGCATTTGCAGCGCGGCTGGGAGTAACTCCAGGATTCGCAATGTTTTATGGCGGAACCAGCTTGCTGATTATAGTCGGAGTGGCACTGGATACCTTGCAGCAAATAGAAAGCCATTTAATGATGCGTCACTATGATGGCTTCATGAAAACCGGAAAGATGAAAGGGCGTCGAAGAGCCGGATGATTTTTTTAAAAAGTGAGTCGGAAATTGAAAAGATGCGGGCAAGTGCCCAACTCGTTTCGAGGACTCTTGCAGAAGTGGCAAAGTTTATTGAACCCGGCGTTACCACTGCGAAATTAGATAGCATAGCTGAAGAATTTATTCAGAAAAACAATGCAAGGCCGGCGTTTAAAGGGTATGGACCGGTAGGCAATCCATTTCCTGCTTCACTTTGTATTTCAATTAATGAAGAAGTTGTCCACGGTATTCCCGACGAAAAGCGTAAGCTGAAAGAAGGCGATGTCGTTTCTATTGATTGCGGCGTTGAGAAGGATGGTTATTTCGGTGATCATGCTTATACCTTTGCTGTCGGTGATTGTGATGATGATGTGATTCGATTACTTCGAACAACGCTCGAATCACTTTATAAAGGAATTGATCAAGCGGTGCATGGCAATAAAATAGGAGATATTTCTAATGCCATACAAGCGCACTGTGAAAATGAAGATTTTGGTGTTGTTCGGGACTTGGTAGGTCATGGTCTCGGAAAAGCACTTCATGAAGATCCATCGGTCCCCAATTTTGGTAAGGCGGGAAGAGGATCGCGTTTGCGCTCAGGAATGACTTTGGCTATAGAACCTATGATCACTCTCGGTTCATGGCAAGTGGAGACGAAAAATGACGGCTGGACAGTTGTAACAAGTGACAGGAAAGTGGCAGCTCATTATGAACATGATATTGTAGTACATGAAGGAAAGGCTGAAATTCTCAGCACATTTGATTATATTATGGAGATAACGAAAAATCGAATTAAGGCAGATATTTAAAAATGGCAAAAGAGGAGCCTATTAAGCAGGATGGCGAAATTATTGAAGCATTACCTAACGCACAATTTCGCGTAGAGCTTGATAACGGACATGAAATTTTGGCTCATGTTTCCGGAAAAATGAGAATGTATTATATCAAAATTCTTCCCGGCGACCGCGTCGCTGTGGAAATGTCACCTTATGATTTAAGTAAGGGACGTATCACTTATCGTTACAAATAACTTTTAATTTTAAAGCAGTAGTACAATGAAGACAAGATCTTCAGTTAAAAAAAGAAGTCCAGACGACAAAATTGTTCGACGCAATGGTCGTGTGTATGTAATTAACAAAAAAAATCCGCGCCACAAGCAGCGGCAAGGATAAGGTAATTTTATCCCGAAAGCTTTCGGGATTGAATTGTGAATGCAATGGATGTAATTCAAAATTCAAAATTCATAATTAATAATTAATAAATGGCACGAATTGCTGGAATTGATTTACCAAAAGAAAAACGGGGCGTAATTGGGTTAACCTATATTTACGGTATTGGCCGATCTACTGCTCAGGATATTCTTGATGAAGCGAATATAGATCAAGATTCAAAAGTAAAAGATTGGACCGATGATGAAGTTTCCCGGCTTCGTCAATTGATAGATAATGAATACAAAGTTGAAGGAGCTTTACGCAGTGAAGTAAAAGCAAACATTCGACGACTGATAGAAATTGGTTCATACCGGGGAACGCGACATCGTAAAGGGTTACCCGTTCGCGGACAAAGAACTCAAACTAATGCACGAACTCGAAAGGGTAGACGTCGTACCGTAGCTGGTAAGAAAACAGCCCCGAGAAAATAAATATTTAAGATATGGCAAAGAGACAACGAAGACCTGCAGGACCGAAGAAAAAAAGAAGGAAACAGCTTTCAGACCCCAATGGAATGGTCTTTATCAAGGCTACCTTTAATAATGTTCTGGTTACCATCACTGATGCAGACGGAAATGCGATTTCATGGTCATCAGCCGGAAAAGAAGGGTTTAAGGGATCACGAAAAAATACTCCTTATGCTGCACAGTTAAGTGCCGAAACGGCAGCTACGACAGCTCATGAAATGGGCCTGCGACGTGTGGAAGTTTTTGTAAAGGGTCCTGGTTCCGGACGTGAAGCTGCTGTTAGAGCTTTAGCATCAAGCGGACTTGAAGTGACATCCATAAAAGATCGCACTCCCATACCACATAATGGCTGCAGGCCACCTAAACGACGAAGAGTTTAAAGAAGAAATTTTTATAAATTATGGCAAGATACAGAGGTCCAAAACAAAAGAAGGCAAGACGTTTCCGGGAACCGATATTCGGTCCCAGCAAAGCACTGGAGCGAAAACCTTATGGGCCGGGACAGCACGGACGTTCCCGATTTCGAAGAAAATCAGAATATGCTATTCAGCTTGAAGAAAAGCAGAAAGCGAAGTACACCTATGGTTTGTTAGAGAAACAGTTCTCTAACCTCTTTGCTAAGGCTGACGCCAAAGATGGTGTAACCGGCCAAATATTTCTTCAATATCTTGAAAGCCGACTTGATAATACCGTGTTTCGCCTGGGACTTGCCAGAACCCGGCGACAGGCGCGCCAGTTGGTAGGCCACAAACATATTGTTGTGAATGGTGAACTGGTAAACATTCCTTCATACCAGCTTAAGCCGGGTGATGTGGTAAGTGTTCGGCCTAAATCAAAGACATTGGAAGTTATCAATGATTCTTTACAACATGCGCCAACGAGTAAGTATAAGTGGCTCGAAATTGACAAGAAAAAAATGACAGGTAAGTTTCTAAATATGCCTGAAATGGAAGAGATTCCTGAAAATATCAACGTACAGCATATTGTTGAGCTGTATTCTAAGTAAGAAAAACTAATTTAGCACCCACAATAACGCTTTTATTATGAGCAACTATACCATTCAAATGCCTGAGAGCCTTGAGGTTGAAAAAGCAACCGACACGTTTGGTACTTTTATTTTGCAACCTCTTGAGCGTGGATTCGGAGTTACCATCGGTAATTCATTCCGGCGAATCTTATTGTCATCACTGCCCGGAATTGCTATAAATGCCGTTAAGATTAATGGTGTTGAACATGAATATTCAAGTATCGAAGGGATAAAAGAAGATGTATATGAAATTATCCTTAATCTGAAAGAAGTTCGCTTTAAGCAGGTAGAACAAAGCAGCGGAGTTATACATATTTCTAAATCGGGAGAAGGTGCTCTCACCGCTAAAGATATTGATGAAGCTACTGCCGATTATGAGGTATTGAATCAAGATCTGCTAATAGCCACAATGTCGAAAGGTGCGGAACTTGAAATTGAACTGCAAGTTGGCCGCGGCCGTGGATATGTACCTGCCGAAGAGCAAAATATTGATACGGGAGAAGATGTAAGTTTAATTCCTATCGATGCTATTTATACTCCTATTAAGCAGGTTAAATATAATGTTGAGAATGTTCGTGTAGGTCAGCGTACTGATTATGAAAAGCTTGTTATGGATATTACCACTGACGGATCGGTGAATTCTAAAGAAGCGCTTACCATCGCAGGTAAAATATTAAAAGAGCATATTGAGAAGTTTATCACCGAAGAGATTGATGAACCTTTCACCCAGGAAGAAGAAGAGGTGGATGCAGAAAAGCAGCGTGTTGCTAATCTTCTCAAAACAAGTATTGAAGATCTTAACCTAAGTGTTAGGTCTTATAATTGCCTTAAGTCTGCAAATATCAATACCATTGGTGAATTGGTATCGCGTGATGAACAGGACCTTTTAAAATTCCGCAATTTCGGGAAAAAATCTTTAGCTGAATTGCAAGAAGTTATTGAAGATAAGAACCTTCATTTCGGAATGGACACCTCAAAGTATTTGGATAAATCCTAAGGTATTAAAAAGAAATGCGTCATTTAGTAAAAGGAAGAAAATTAGGAAGAACAGCTTCACATCGTAAAGCGACTTTAAGTGCACTTTCGGTGGCTCTTATAAAAGAGCATAGAATCGTCACTACTGTGCCAAAAGCTAAAGAGCTTCGTACTTTTGTTGAACCTTTAATAACAAAAGCTAAAGAAGGCTCATCCCATAAAAGGCGACAGGTGTTCTCCAAACTCAAAGATAAAGCAGCAGTTACGCATCTTTTTGGTGAAGTAGCTCAAAAAGCCATGAATCGGCCGGGCGGATATACCCGGGTGGTTAAACTCGGATATCGAACCGGAGACGGTGCAGAAATGGCTGTTATCGAGCTTGTGGATTATAACGATATCAAGCCTGAAGACAGCCAGAAGAAATCGCGTACCCGCCGGGCAGGTAAATCTAAAAAAGCAAAACCGGCAGCTGCTCAAAAGCCAAAGTCAGATGACAAACCCAAAGTAAAATCTGACGAGAAAGAAGATAAATCTTCTGCTGACGAAGAGGAATAAACCCTTATTCCTCTCCATATTTTTCACTTTTTATGGGTGAGGTACGTTTGCCTTAAGCATCACAAAAAAGTGTAATAAATATTTGGATTGAAGCGTAAAAGTCAGTATCATTGCAGCGCTTTGGAACTAAAGCTAAAAGGAAGTGAAAACTAAGTTCATTTCCCTTTAGCTTTAACAAAAGCTGGCTCTTAAGAATGAGTCAAACTTGTTCTTTATCATATTGGAACATACAGACGATCGCACGTCGAGCCCTTGTCGCTCTGCGCATAATTAATGTGTGGGGTAGATAAGACACAAAGACATCGAGCCTGGGACTCAAAGTTATTTATTGGTGTATATACAATGGAGAGTTTGATCCTGGCTCAGGACGAACGCTGGCGGCGGGCTTAACACATGCAAGTCGCGGGAGAACCT
>DASVCW010000038.1:0-131242 GCA_036381435.1 Balneolaceae bacterium
AGAAATCATTTGGGAGAAACTGCAAGCCATTGAATCAGACAGTAAAAATACAGAGGAAACATCTTAGGGAATATATTGCGCTGAGTTTAGTGCCTAAAATTGGGGCACAGCGCATTCGGTTATTACTTCAAAAAGTTAATCATCCGCAGGAGATTTTCCGGATGAATCGTTCAACCCTTGAACAGATTGAGGGCATTGGTCCGGTTTTAGCTGATGCGGTTTTACAATTTAATAATTGGGACCGGGTTGATAAAATTCTTGAGCAAACTGAAAAAACGGGAGCGCAAATCATTACTTATCAAGATGAAGCTTACCCTAAATTGCTGAGAGAGATTTATGACCCGCCTGTTTTATTCTGGTTGAAAGGAGATCCTGAAGTGCTCAATTTACCCGGAATAGCGGTGGTGGGAACACGAAGGGCTACTGATTATGGAATTGAAAAGGCACGGGATTTTACAGGTGAATTGATAAAAAGCGGATTGACGATAGTCAGTGGATTGGCTTATGGCGTGGATTCTGCAGCTCATCAAGCTACATTAAAATCCGGGGGCAAAACCATTGCTGTTTTAGGTTCCGGAATTGATAATATTTATCCCTCTAAAAATTATGGGCTGGCACAAGAAATCGCAGAAAGCGGAGGAGCCGTTATTTCAGAATTTCCTCTGGGCACAAAACCGGACATGGGTAACTTTCCGGTGCGAAACCGCATTGTAAGTGGAATGACTTTAGGTACGCTGGTAATTGAATCAGGACTAAAGGGAGGAAGTATGATAACAGCTCAGTCTGCGCTCACCCAAAACCGTGAAGTTTTTGTGGTACCACATTCGCTCGAAAATAAAAACGGCGTAGGCTGTAACCACCTTATAAAAAGAGGGGCGGGTAAGTTGGTTCAATCAGTACAAGATATTCTGGAAGAAATTCCAGCACGGGATGTGGAAGAGTCAGCGGAAACAGTTTCGAAAGAGCCACAATGGAAAAGCCTGGAGCTTGATGATCTTTCCGTCTCTATTTGTGAATCACTCGAAGAAAACCCATTACATATTGATGAACTGGCAGAGAATCTGGATATGAAGTCGCATATACTGCTTTCGAAGCTGCTAGAACTTGAAATGCAGGAATGCGTGAGGCAAACGGCGGGTAAGAATTTTGAGCTGATTGGGTGAAAGAGCCAGGGGTAATCACAGTACAATTTGTCATACTGAGCGAAGAGCTGTGCTTTCCAGCCCGTAGTCTTTCATAGGAATGCCTTACGGCAGAAGTATCTCTGTTAATGCTATAAAGAAATTTAATAAAGGCAGTTACTCGTTTTGGGAGATCCTTCGACTGTATGTTGCAAGAACGCGACACTTCACTCAGGATGACAGTTTTAATTATTTTCTCCAGTACTTATCATACACTACATAAGCGATAAAACCGGCAAGGCTTATTGCCGAAACCCAGATAAGGCCTGTTGTTAACCGTTCCATATCTTCTGCCATCCAGGCAATGAGCATTGTAAGCGGGGTAACTCCCGCAATGGTTGCGATCATAAATTTCCAGTAATTCATAGTTAAAAGCCCGGCGACAAAACTGATGGCATCATCAGAAAGGAAGGGCGCGAAACGAAAAATGATTACAGCACCTACTCCGTATCGATTCATAAATTCTTCAACCTTTTCTTTAGATTTTTCACCGATTAGTTTAGCAATGGTTCGGGCCCCCAAAAAACGGCCTACAAAATAACCGATGGTTGATGCTGTACAAATGCTTAAAATAGCTAAAAGCGACCCCCAAAAGGGCCCGTAGGCTAAGATAGCAACAAGTATCATCAGCACACTGTTAATGATCAGTAAAAACATTTGGGCAACAGTAGTAAGGACGATGAAAAAGGGTCCCCAAAAGCCGAATTGCAGTACCCATTGAGAAATTCGATCATCATTGCCGCTGGTAAGTACGGCAAAAGCTTCTTGAAGAAAAGAGCGGTAGGAGGGAATGAGAAAATAAGCGCCAACCAAACCGGCAATTAGAATTGCGGTGGCGATAAAAGTAGATTTGCTTTGATGAACTTCATCATTTTTTGTCATAAATCCGATCATTTTAGAGTTTTTAAACAGCATAGTCCCCTTCAAAATTCACTCATGGCAGATTTTAAGCCTTGATCATTAAATGTTACTAATATAGGTTTTAGAGCCGATTGATTATTTAAATTAGGCTTAAGAAAAGGTATCTTTGATGTGATGTTCAAAGTTCAAGACACCATATTAGCCGAAGAAATAGCTACCGCAAAATTTGCATGTAACCTTACGCGTTGTAAGGGTGCCTGCTGTGTGGTGGGTGATGCGGGAGCTCCCGTTTCTGCAGGTGAAATCCCCGCGCTAAAAAAAGCTTATAAAATTGTTAAAGATGAATTGCGGCCGCGTGCGCGGGAAGTGGCTGAAAACGAAGGATTAGTTAAAGGAAACAATCAGCAAGGGTATGAATTAGCTTGTACTGATGAACGAGAGTGTGTTTTTGTTTCTTATTCGGATGACGGTACCGCCCATTGTGCTATTCAGAAAGCTTATTTCGCCGGACGATTAAGCTGGGAAAAACCACTTAGCTGTCACCTTTTTCCTATTCGATTAAAACGTATCATGGATTTTGAATACGCCAGTTTTGAATATGTGTCTGAACTTTGTTCTTCCGCTTGTGAAAACGGAGAAAAAAAGGGAATTTACTTATCAGAGTTTTTGGAAAAGCCGTTGGTTCGCCGCTATGGCGATGCGTGGTACAGAGAGTTTAAAGAAGCTTGCAAAAAGCTTAGAATGAAAAAAAGAGAGGCCTGAGGTGATTAAAACAAGTCAACAAATGAATCAGAAACAGACGCAGCAGCAACGTCTGTCTCCACAGCAAATTCAGTATATCAAGTTGTTGCAGCTACCCACTATTGCTTTAGAACAGCGGATTAAGGAAGAGCTTGAAGTGAATCCCGTTTTGGAAGAAGAGGCTCCAAACTTGCATGAAGACGGGGAAGATCAGGAATGGGAAACAAAAGATGCTGAGAATGATGAATTGGATCCGGTCGATCAGAATGATGAAATCGACTGGGACGAATTTATGCATAATTCTCAATTTGATGGCAATTATAGCGGGGGCAGTTACAGTGGTAATGAAGACTGGCGCGATCTGCCCGATCCTTATCACGAATCACAACTCGAAGAACTCGAACAGCAAGTTGCTTTACTGGACTTCAACGATGAGCAAAAGCTGATTGCAGATCAAATTCTCGGCTCTCTGGATGAAGACGGTTATTTTCGACGTGAAATAGAAGCCGTGGTTGATAATATCGCTTTTAATCACGGCGTGCTGATAAATAAGCAAGAAGTGGAAAAAGTCAGAAAAGCTATTCAGAAACTGGACCCACAGGGAATCGCTTCACGGAATCTGCGCGATTGTTTGTTACTTCAATTGGAAATGATGGTAGAGGATACGCAGGGAAGAGCCAACGCCATCAAAATGCTTCGCGATCATTGGAAACTCTTTGAAAAAAAGCATTTCACCAAGCTTAAAAAGAAACTGAATATTGATGATGATGAACTGCGAGCTGCTTTTGAGTGCGTGAAGGGGCTGGACCCTAAACCCGGCGCTTCAGGCAATGTGGTTGATGATACTCAAAATTATATTGAGCCTGACTTTGAAGTGTATTATCAGCCGGCAGAAAATAAACAGGGCAGCCAAAGGAGCGAGGGGGATTTTGTGATTAAGTTGAATAACGGGAATATTCCGCCTTTGCGCATTTCACCCCATTACAAAAAAATGTGGGATGACCTCAAAAAGAGGAAAAAAGCTTCAAAAAAAGAGACCAAAGAGACGAAGAATTTTATTAAAAGTAAGGTTGAGTCGGCACAGTGGTTTATTGATTCAATTCGTCAGCGGCAAAATACGCTGATGAATACCATGAAGACTATTGTTGCTCTTCAGGAAAACTTTTTCAAGCATGGCGAGGGACTCAAGCCTATGATTCTTAAAGATATTGCCGAACGAGTAAATCTGGATATTTCAACTATCTCGCGTGTGGTAAACGGCAAATATGTACAAACCCATTTTGGTGTTTTTGAATTGAAATATTTTTTCAGCGAGGGGCTTCAAACGGAAAGCGGTGAGGAGGTTTCAAGTCGTGAAGTAAAAAATGCAGTGCAGGAGATCGTTGATAATGAAGATAAGCAGAAGCCGCTGAGCGATCAGGCTATTTCTAAACTGCTAAAAAAACAAGGTTATAAAGTAGCCCGCCGAACGGTAAGCAAATACCGGGAAAAGTTGAATATACCTGTTGCCCGTCTCAGAAAGCAAATTATTTAAGGCGATGGGATAAGCGTGAATAATCTTTAAAAGTCTTCCGAGCGATAGTCGAGGAATCTCATCTGTTCTGAACCGTTTGCTTCTCATGCAGGGTTGGCAATCAATTCATAGCGGATAGGATTTCTCCGCTTCGTCTCGAAAAATCGCCGGGACTCCGGTCGAAGTGACAACAAGGTTTGAATCTTATTTAGAATTAACTCTATCCAAGACTCAGCGAAAGGCTGATGGCATTCCAAAATGTTTTTTGGGTCAACATCCAGACAACCAGCGAACTTACTAAAATGAGGTACAGCCCGCTTGTTCCGAGAAGGTAAAGTTTCGGTTTTGCTTTTAGAAAACGAGCAGCATCAAAAGAGGTAAAGATAAACGCTAGCAGAAATATCAGGAATGCCGGAAGGGTGAAGAGGAGAATTAAAAAAGCGCTTCCTTCTGCTGCAAATATGGTAACTGCAATTGTAATTGCAAAAATGTTTATCTGAAGGGGCCAGGCAAAGATGGTGGCAATTTGGGTGATGGAATTTAAATTTCTATGAAAGACCCCCAGCCAGGTTATAGCGATAAAAGAGAATGTTAAAGCAACAAAAAAGGCCCAAAAGAAAAGCGAAAAAGCCCCTTTCCCTAAAATGGACAAAGCCGGAAAATGATGATAGAAAGCAGCTTCGCCCAAAGGTGAAAAAAGTGCCGAAAAGGTGACAAAAGCACCGGTAGCTAACAACAGAGAATTTTGTAGTATAATGATAAACGCCGGCCACGGAGATCGTAAATGCCGGTCGAAAATATCTTTAACAAAAAATTTGTGTCCCGTAAAGTAGCGAAATAATGATCTGCGGTAGAGAGGATCGGAGCTGTAAAGCAAAGCCATCATTCCCCAAACTGATAGTAGAACTAAAATGGGAACTGCGGTATCGCTTCGTTGCGGAAGCGTTTCATCGGGAATGGGAAAAACGGCATCAGACTCTGTAGCCAGGGCATAGAGTTTTTGATCAAAATCGGGATATTTTTTTAAAATGGAGAAAAGCCAATTCGAATCAATGAAAATAGTTTTTTGGGGATGTACTGAAGTTGCTTTCAAAAATGTATAAAAGGGTGCGAAAAAATCATTTAAATCAGTCGAAACAGAAAATTGATAACCGCCTATCGAAGGCTTGGCGGGAAGAGAGAATGAATGGAGATTTTCCGTCGTAAAATGCTCAAAATAAATGATAAAATCGGCAATTTTGCTTGCTTGGGAAGGCGCCCTGCTGCTTACGAAGTAGATTCTTATATCATCCGATCGTTTAAGCTGATTTATAAAAGGCTCAACGGCCCGCACGAATTCGACTTCATTAACGGGCCCGAATTCAAACAAGCCCAGCGCCTGAACGGAAGGCTGTGATAAATAGGCCGAGGCACGCCGTTCGATTTCCTTAATGAATAGTGAATCAGGTTCAGCAAAAGTTTGGGCCAGAGGAAATTGAATACCTAAACTACCATAAACTTCCAGGCCCGATTCATTAATTTCCTCCCAGACTACAGGCAGGGGAAGTTCTTTAATTTCAATCGCTGTAATTCCCATTTTTTTGAATTGCTGCAATTGATGAATGGCTGTTTCAGGATTTTCGGGAAGATTCCAAATCACCCCAAAACTGTGTTGAGCGTATAAAGAAACTTGCGAGACAACAAGCAACAATGCCGTGAGAAATAAGTAGCGGAGCAGTTTAACCAAGGTTGGGCTAACTATTAGAAGCCTTTGCAAAACTGTCCTTTTGCTCAAGGCCAACTTCGCCGAAGTAGTGAAGGCTACGTAGGCTGAACTCTGTGTTATCGGAAGTTTGAAGTCCTCACATTTGGTTATATGCTCCGGTTTCAAGCTTCCTCTGGGCTTGATCTTGAACAAAATTCCTGGTTTTTCAAAGGCTTCTATTACTTAAGTTCAACTGTCTTTTCGATGGGTAATTCAGTTGTTTCTTTAAAGCTACTGAGTACTACGTTTGACCGGCTTTTGCTCACACCGCTCCACGATTGAATACGGGACAGAAGCCTTTCGAATGATTCCGTGTTCTCTGTTCGAATTTTAAGTACGTGAGAACCATCACCCGTAATAGAATGGCATTCCAGAACTTCGCTTTCCTGGTTGATACGCTCCACGAACTTCGGATAATTGTCCGAGCCGTCCACCTCTACGAATACAAAAGCGGTGATGTCGAAGTTAAACTGTTTGGAATCTAAAATAGCACGGTACTCGAGGATTAAATTTTTCTCTTCAAGCTTCCGCATCCTTTCAGAAACCGAGGGAACCGAAAGATGAACAATATCAGCTAATTTATTGCGCTGCGAGCGTCCGTCTTTTTGCAAATGTTTTAAGATTTTTAAATCAATTTCATCCAGAGTCTGTGCCATAATTTTCTCTTCTCCTTATTTTTGTTTGATCATGATAAAATAACTTTAAATAGTTAGGAGATCAAGCAAAATGTTTTCAAATTTCTATTATTAATTCATTAATTCGGGGTACAATTTACATTCAAACCTTTGCAAAAACTCTTTTATCTTAAGCTCATCTAATCAACCCTAAAAAACAGTTATAGCGAATGTTAGATATCACATTTATTCGGGAGCAAACAGAACAGGTTAAAGAAGGAATGCGCAACAAAGGAGAAAAAAATGTGGAGGCGGTGGATCAACTTTTGGAGGTTGATGAGCAGTGGCGGTCTCTGGTGCAAAAGGTTGACGAATTGCGGAGCGAGAGCAACACCCAGGCTAAAAAAATTGGCGGGTTGATGGCTGAGGGCAAAAAGGAGGAAGCTCAAAAAATCATTCAACATACTGGAAAATTGAAGAGCAGCATTCAGGAGGGGGAAGGGGAACTGAAGAAGCTGAAAGACAAACGCGATGATTTGCTGCTGCGCATTCCGAATGTGCCGCACGAGTCCGTTCCTGTAGGCTGGTCGGAAGACGACAACGAAGTATTTAAAACCTGGGGTAACCCAAATAAAAACGAGTGGCGGAAACCGCATTGGGAACTGGTTGAAAAGCAGGGATGGATTGATTTTGAGCGGGGGAGCAAAGTTACCGGGGCGGGATTTCCGTTTTATCTCGGCCCCATTGCCAAACTCCAGCGAGCCTTAATAAATTACTTTTTAAATAAAGCTACCGAAGAAGGTTTTACTGAGCTGCAGGCTCCCTATTTTGTGAATGAAGATTCGGCGCGTGGTACGGGACAAATTCCTGATAAAGAAGATATGATGTACGAAATTCCCCGTGATGAATTTTTTGCCATCCCCACAGCAGAAGTTCCCGTAACCAACTTCCATCGGGATGAAATTATTGATGCTGAAAAGTTACCGATTTATTACGCGGCCTACACCCCTTGTTGGCGGCGCGAAGCGGGCTCTTATGGCAAAGACGTGCGTGGCCTGAATCGCCTTCATCAATTTGATAAGGTCGAGCTGGTGAAAATTGTACATCCTGATACTGCTTATGATGAGCTTGAAAGCCTGCGAAAATATGCTGAATCCCTGCTTGAAGAATTGAAAATTCCTTACCGCACTTTGTTGATGTGTACCGGTGATATGGGCTTCACTCAAAGCAAAAAATACGATCTTGAAGTTTGGAGCCCCGGTCAGCAGCGCTGGCTTGAGGTGAGCTCCTGCTCTAATTTCGGTAGTTTTCAGGCGCGACGAATGATGTTGCGCTATCGGAAAGATGATAACCAAACAGAAGTTTTGCACACCCTAAACGGTTCGGGGTTAGCGCTTCCACGCGTGGTTGCTGCTATTTTGGAAACCTATCAGCAGGAAGATGGAAGTATTGCCGTTCCCGAAGTTTTGCAACCGCTTATGGGAATGGAGGTTATAGAGGGAAATCCGAAATCCTAATGTTCAAAATTTAAAAACGTTCTTGGTTTCGAATTTCGGTCATTCGAATTTAGGATTTCACGAAGCCACTGCAAACATTTCCTGCTCTTTGAAGTTAAGCAGCAATTCCAGGATGGGCTGCATCTCTTTCTCTTTCATGATTTCTGCCCGTAGTTGCCGGCTGTTACGAACGCCTTTTAAATATTGCCCGTAATGTTTTTTCATAATGATGATGCCATACCTTTCTCCGTGATGTTCAACTGAACGCCGAAGTTGTTCTGCACACAATTCAATGCGATTATCCACGGTAGGTTCGGGAGGTATTTCACCCGTTTCAATAAAATGGCGGGAGTGTTCGAAAATCCAGGGATTGCCGATGGCACCACGGCCGATCATCACACCGTCAACACCGGTTTCATCAAACATACGTTTAGCATCCTCGGGTGAAGTGACATCACCGTTGCCGATGATTGGAATCTCGAGCCCGGGCGTGTTTTTGAGTTTTTTCAACCATTCCCAACGGGCATCCCCCTTATACTTTTGGCATCGTGTACGAGCATGAACCGTCAACGCCTTCACCCCGATAGATTGCAGCATCAGCGCCGCTTCCTGAATTTTGATGGTTCGGTCATCCCAGCCCAAACGCGTTTTGACGGTTACGGGCTTGCTTTCAACGGCGTCAACCACCGTTCCCGCCATGCGTTCCATCATGTCGAGGTCTTTCAGACAAGCCGATCCCGCGCCTTTTTTCACAATTTTATAAACAGGGCAGCCAAAATTAATATCAACGATATCGGGATTATTGCTTTCAGCTACTTTCGCGGCGCCTTCCATCGCTTCTTCCCGGCCGCCGAAAATTTGTACACCGAAAGGACGTTCTTCTTCACAAAAATCCATTTTGTGCATCGCTACATCAGAATCGCGGATGATCGCTTCAGAACTGATAAATTCGGTGTAGACTACGCTTGCTCCGCGACGCCGGCAGATAGTTCGAAAAGGAGAATCGGTGACATCCTCCATCGGAGCGAGTAAAAGCGGTTTTGGCCCTAAATCGAGATCCCCAATTTTCATAACACTATTAATAATGAATTTTTTTGATGGATGAAAACCTCAAATATAAAGAGTTTACTGAAAAACTTCGATTAATTTTGGGACTCATCCGAAGGCAGATGGGAACGAAAGGAAATTTTATTCCTTCCAACTCATCTGATGCAAAACCCAGCCATCGGATGAGATAAATCCTTTAATATTTGCTAATATTCCAATTCACTAATGATATGAATGTCTAAAATCCTTATTATTGGCTTAACACTACTTATTAACTTATTTAGGAGAATGGGATATGGCAGTAGCAGAAAGAAGCATTGAAGAACTATTGGGTAATGAAGCAGAAGACCTGCTTAATCATGAGTGTAAAACTATTTCTAAAGACAAAATTCACCTTATCAGTCCGTCTTATGTAGATGATGTTTGGTATCATTCTGACCGCAGTCCGCGAGTGCTTCGTAGTCTGCAAACCTTGATTAATCATGGGCGACTCGCCGGTACGGGGCATGTGTCCATTTTGCCGGTTGATCAGGGTGTAGAACATTCCGGTGGTGCCTCGTTTGCTCCCAATCCCGAGTATTTTGATCCCGCAAAGATTGTTGAGCTGGCCATGGAAGGCGGATGCAATGGTGTTGCTTCAACCTTTGGGGTATTGGGTTCTGTGGCCCGAAAATACGCTCACAAAATTCCCTTTATTGTGAAGATTAATCACAATGAACTAATGACTTATCCCAATACTTATAATCAAATTATGTTCGGTACGGTTGAACGTGCTTATGATATGGGAGCGGTTGCAGTGGGAGCTACTATTTATTTTGGCTCACCCGAATCTGACCGACAAATTCAGGAAGTAGCCCTCGCATTTGAGCGGGCTCATGAATTAGGTATGGCAACTATTCTTTGGTGCTATACCCGAAATTCCGCCTTCAAAGTGAACGGCACCGATTATCATGCTTCAGCCGATTTAACGGGGCAGGCAAACCATTTAGGAGTTACTATTCAGGCTGACATCATCAAACAAAAACTGCCTACCAACAACGGTGGTTATAAAGCGTTGAATATGGGAGATTCATCTTACGGAAAACTGGATGAAGACATTTATGATGAACTGAGTAGTAATCATCCCATCGATTTAGCCCGCTACCAAGTGGCCAATTGTTATATGGGCCGGGCCGGTTTAATTAACTCCGGCGGGGCTTCCGGCAAGAACGATTTTGCCCAGGCAGTTCGTACCGCAGTTGTCAACAAACGTGCCGGCGGTATGGGCTTGATCAGTGGACGAAAAGCTTTTCAGCGCCCGATGAAAGACGGAGTCAAGTTGCTCAATTTGATTCAGGATGTTTACCTGGATGATGATATCACCGTAGCATAAAAAGCTTTATTAAAACTGTGAAGCCTTATGGAGATCATCCATAGGGCTTTTTTCTTTGAAACTGTCTCTTATTCTTTTCGTTTAATACTATCTCTGTTATTTTAAAGATATTGTATTTCCTTTTTAACCTGATCACAGAGTTATTTGGCTGATAATAAAGATCAAATATCGGAAGCCCCACCAAGATATTTTTCGAAAAAGTATCTTTTTATATCGATAGCGCTCAGCGTAGCCTCGATGGCTTTGGTCGTTTATTTGACTTACACGCCGGGCGTACTTGAACATCTCAAACCTAAGCGCCTGCCGGGGCTTTTCATCGCTCTCGTAGTCTCCTTTTTGAGGTTATGGTTTGCCGCGGCCAAAATACGCTTTCTCTCTGAAGCCCAGTTAAGCTGGGTGGCATCATTCCGGGTGATGCTTAGCTGGGATTTTACTTCGGCCGTTACCCCATCTACCGTAGGCGGCGCCCCGATGGCCACATATGCCCTTACCAAAGAAGGATTTCGATTGGGACAGTCAACTGCTATTATTTTATATGGTGTGCTGCTTGATCAGCTTTGGTTCGCGCTGGCCGTGCCCATTTTGGTGATTGCCGGTTTTTTCTATGAAGTCATACCCAGCAACATCGGGATGATCGGGCATGCTTCCATGATTTTACTTTACATCGGTTTGTTAAGTTATGCGGGATTGATGGCTTACGGAGTACTGAAAAATCCTGATGCTATAAAAAAGGTGGTAAACTTCATTTTTAAGCTACCGTTTTTGCGCCGCTGGAGAAAAAAGGTAAGCGAAGAAGCTGAAATTCTGGTCGCATATTCCCACGAACTCAGAAAAAAACCTACCAGCTTTTTGCTGAAAGCTTTTTCTCTTTCCACCATGTCATGGCTCTGCCGTATAGCCCTGCCGACAATTGTAATTCTCAGCCTGCTTCCCGCCAACGAAATTCTTTCCTTTTTGCGGAGTTTAGCTATGAACCTGGCCTTTCTTATCGTGCCCACACCCGGCGGCAGTGGTGGGGTTGAGGGATTATTTGCCCTCTTTCAGGGTCCGTTGATTGATCGCAAGGCATTTATCGGACTGGCCGTTTTCGCCTGGCGGATTATCAGTTACTACATCACCATTGGCTTGGGGATGATGGCGACCACCTGGTACATCAACCGGTCGATCGTTGATAGTTATGACAACAACTCTGGTGAAGTAGAAGAAACCCCAAAATCGGTGCGGGATGAGGTAGCATAAACTTTTAATTCTTAATTTTTGCCGAAGGCATCCCTTCGGGAGAATTATGAATTGAAAGTTCAAAGAAATCAAGTGTGCCAGAATAAACTCAACATTCAACATTCAACATTCAACATTCAACATTTAAAATTCATAATTCATAATTGAAATGCACATAGATCACATCGGTGTAGCAGTAAAAGACCTGGAAGCAGCTATTAAAACTTACGAAAAGTTGCTCAACGGCAAATGCTATAAAAGGGAAACGGTAGAAGATCAAAAGGTTGAAACGGCTTTTTTTAAAACGGGTGAATCTAAAGTGGAATTGCTGGGGGCCACGGATAACGACTCAGTAATCGCAAAATATGTGGAAAAGAAAGGCGAAGGAATGCATCATGTAGCTTTCGAAGTGGCTGATATTCACGCCGAATTAAAACGGCTGCGGGATGAAGGCTTCACTCTCCTCAGCGATAAACCAACCCCCGGGGCTGATAATAAATTGGTAGCTTTTGTCCATCCCAAAGATAATTGCGGGGTTTTGGTTGAACTTTGCCAGTCCCAGTAAAGTTTTTATTTCTCTGTGAAACTCAGTGCCTTCTCTGCTGAACTCTGTGTTTAACCCACCGCTTTTAAATCAGAAATAATGCGCCAGATATTATTCAAGTCATCCAAAACGATAGCATTACTCATCGGCTTACTTTTCATCATTCAAGCCACCGCGCTTGCCCATGTAAAATGGTTTAGCGATTTCAGCTTTTCGGATCAGCCCTTAACGCTGGATCAAGCCGTTGATGCCACCTTCATTTTTTTAACACTGCTAAGCATGGCCGTGATCGGACTTTTGGTCTATCTCGACTGGAGGCTAAAAGAAACAAGATGGTTTAACCGGGTTAACGCCTGGCTTGAATCTCAAAGTGAATATAGTTTGATGGTAATGCGTGTCGCCGCCGGAGCGATTCTATTACTTTCCTGGCAGGCGGATGCGATGCTGGTGCCCGGTCTTTCCATCACCGCAGTCTGGATTGGCTGGTTTCAGTTTATTCTGGCTTTGTTACTGCTATTCAGGCGAACGGTACCGGTCGCGGGTATCGGGCTCATCATCCTTTATGGTATTGGTATCTATGAATTCGGCTTTTTTCACATGCTGGATTATCCTATGTATGCCGGTGCCGGTTATTACCTGGCTGTGAGTAATAGCAGCAATCAGAAAATACGGGGTACCGGTCTGCCCGCTTTGTATATCACTGTAGGTTTTTCATTGTGCTGGGTGGCACTGGAAAAAATTATTTATCCCCAGTGGGGACTGTATGTATTAGCGCAAAATCCGCAATTAGCACTTGGGCTGGATTTAAATTTCTTTTTGGTCGGGGCGGCTTTCGTAGAATTTGCTCTGGGTTACCTGTTAATTATCTGCCTTCTTCAGCGTCCCTTAGCTCTGGTTATTACCCTTGTTTTTTTTACCACCACACTTGTTTTTGGCAAGCTGGAAATTATTGGGCATACCCTCATTCACGGAGCGTTAATTGTTTTTCTGTTTGAAGGACCGGGCAAAATTTATCGGGCACCCATTACATTTCATAAACGACTGGGGCTGCGATCTGCTTTCGCCTCGATAAATTTTTTGGTGCTACTGGTTATTTTGTTAAGTGCTTATACCTACAGTGCCTGGCAACAGTACGAAAGCCACCAACAGGTTGTTACCAATCATCATGGAAAAGTTGTTGTTTCTGATTCAATGGTCGTTCCAACTGTTGGTCTTTCCGTTTATAAAGATGAGCTGGCGGGCTGGAACATTCATCTGGAAACAGAAAATTTTACCTTCACCCCTGAGAATTTTGGTGAATCTCATGTTCCGGGACAAGGCCATGCTCATCTATATATTGACGGACGAAAAGAAGCCCGGCTTTACAGTTCCTGGTATCATATTCCTGAGTTACTTCCGGGAAAGCATATCCTAAGAGTAACACTTAATGCAAATACCCATGATGAGTATGTTTACCGGGAAGAAGTTATTTCGGATACGGCGACGGTTGTGGCTGAGTGATGTTGGAATGATGAATTGTAGGAGTTAGATTGACTGCAGAGAGAGTCCTTAAATTTCTACTCGCATAGAGGGCAAGAATACTATCCTAAAAACTTATCAGCGCATAGCTGGCCTCATGTTCAAAAAAGCCGGGCAGTCCAATAAGGAAATAGAACGCGAAAGCTCTTTCCCAAAGGCGCCCGGCTGCTTATCTTTAATAATGCAGAATCTGCAAAAAATTGCTTCAGATGCATAACCAAGTCTAAGGTTTTAAATGGAGTCGGGGGATTTCTGAAGCAGACTTTGAGACTTCAGCGCTCGCGGACTCAAAGAATCCACCTTTTACCATTGAATCAGACAAGAAACAGCTTTAATTTCGGGTGTGAGCCTAAAAAAGATTATTTCTCTAAATTATTAAAGAATTATGTCGCGATCCGTTTTACTAACCGCCGCCGTAGAAGATACTGAAATCTTCCGGCCACAATTAGAACAGCAGAAAGTGACCCTGTTGCATTATCCGTTGGAGCGCTACCGTAAAGTGGATGGAAATGGAACCATTTCAGATACTTTTGAACAACTTGATGATTTTGAAAATATCGCTTACGGCAGCAAGCGAAACGCAAGATTTTTCGTTGAAAAAATGAAGGAGTTTGAAAAGCTGGATGAAGTACGGGAGCGGCTGAACCTGGCATTAAATCAGGAAACGGCAGATTATCTTGAAGGGGAGGGAGTTCCTGCCATTCACCCCCAAGCCAATGGAAAGGCCATTAACGTGATGGAATTTATGCTGCGGACAAGGCGCATCGGTAACACACTTTACCCTTGTGGAGATAAAACCAAAGAAGATCTACCGGGATTTTTACAAGAGCTGGACATCCCGGTAAAAGAGCTTATACTTTTTACGCTTGAGGGACCGAAGGAACAGGATTTAATGAAGTTCCGGGAAGACCTTGCTGCCCGCAATCCGGCCATCGTTATTTTTCATTCCCGCCGGTCGGTCAACCGCACCCTGGCCGCCTTTCCGGTGTTAAACTGTGATAATGTTCAGATTATAAGCGGCGATCAAGCCGTTACGGATAAATTAAAGGAGAAGGGAATTTCAGTAGATTTTCAAGCCGAAGGAAGCTGGGAGTCTATTTTAGAGAAGCTTGGGAATATCGAATAACGAACAACAGCCATAGACATCCCCTTGGGAGAATGATGAAGTGCATGGTTGTGAGTGGAATTCTGCTTCCTACCGAAAAATGAAGCCTGTCAATCCCCCTGCGCCCCCTTCTCCAAGGAGGAAATTAAACCTGAGTCGAAATTGCACCTCCAGTCGGTTTACGAATATTTGGAAACTGATAAAACAGTTTTAGCATAAATTTTGGGCGAGCAACAAAAGTCCCCCTTGGCGAAGGGGGATTTAGGGGAATTGAACAGACTGAAATCTCATTCACAGTTTAGAACCTCATCTGTCCCGTCAAAAGCAAATAGCCCAAAGGTTGCAGCTGTCCGACCTACATTTTCTATCCTCTAACAGTTTCGGGAGTACAACTCCCTCATAGCGCAGAGTTTCTTAGCGAACCTTGCGCAAACTTAGCGTGCCTTGCGGTTACTAATTTATCGGAACTCCACCACGGTACAACCCGCGCCGCCTTGTTCGATAGGGGCCAGCCGGTAGCTCTTGACTTCTTTTCGTTTCTCTAAATATTCGTGTACCAGTTTTTTGAGAATACCCTCACCCTTGCCGTGAATAATCTCCACTTCATTACGCCCTGCCGCGATAGCATTATCCAGGTAATCCTGCACTTCTTTCATTGCTTCGGGCCCGCGCATTCCGCGGATTTCCAAGGCAGGTTGTACCATTTTTCGGCGGCTTCCTCCCACAACATTCACTTTAATCCGCTGCTTTTTATTCCTTTTTGAAGCATCTTCAACCTTGATCAATTTTTTATATTTCGTTTTTATGCGCAATCCATTGGTTGAAACGACCGCTTCCTTGCCATTGATTTCCTCAAGTTCACCGGTGGTGTTAGCATCCTGCAGGCGAACCAAATCACCCACTTTGGGTCGCTTCTTAGAATCCCGGAACTGCCGGCTTTTTTCCTCTTCAAGGTTTTCGAGTTCTGAATCAACATCTTCGCGAAAATCGGCTATTTCACGGCGCACCTGCTTAATTGTATCATCATCCTTTTGTCCCTTTTCAACGATGCGCTCCACCGCCTCTTCAATCTTTTTATTGGCTGAATCCATAATAGATTTGGCCTCTTTCAAGGCCTTTTCACGAATATTCTGTTTGTCCTTTTCAATAGCTGAACGCTTTTCCTCGTAGCGATGCCGCTCTTTCTCGGTATGGGATTTTAATTCGTCATACTTTCGCTTGAGCTCATCCGCCTCCTGGGTTTTCGTTTCAAGTTCAGAAATCAGGGTTTCCATATCACTTTTGGCTTCACCCAATAGTATGCGCGCTTTTTGTAGAAGATTATTCTGCACCTGCATTCGCTCAGCGATTTCAAATGCATAGCTGCTGCCCGGAATCCCTTTTTTGAAACGATAAGTGGGCGAAAGGGTGGTTTGATCAAATTCCATCGAGCCGTTTACAGCATGTTCATGGTCATGAGCAAAAACTTTGAGCGAGCCGTGGTGGGTGGTGACCAGAATCTTTGATTTGCGCTCCATCAGTAGTTCAATCAGCGCTTGAAACAGGGCGCCGCCTTCTTCAGGATCGGTTCCGGCCGCGGCTTCATCAATTAAAACGAGACTATGTTTATCAGCATTATCAAGGGTGTTTTTCATCCATTGTAGACGTGATGAAAAGGTACTGAGGTCGTTTTCAACGGATTGATCATCACCCATATCAACAAAAATGCCGCTAAAAATGGGAATTTCGGATGAATCACGGGCAGGGATGGCAAAGCCCGATTGAATCATTATGCAGCAAAGCCCCAGCGTTTTTAGCGCTACCGATTTTCCCCCCGCATTGGGACCGGTGATCATCAGGCAGCGCTCTTCTTCGGAAAGCTCCATATTTAAAGGCACAATTGTTTCGCGCTTTTCTTGCGGGAGCGACAAATTTTTCAGGGCCAGCAAGGGGTTGTAAGCCTCCCGCAAATAAAGATGAGAGGTTTCCGAAATAGCAGGGATGTATCCATCGAAGTCAATGCTTAGTTGAGCTTTGGCAGCAATGACATCAAAAATGCCGAGTACGGTCAGGTTTTGACGGATGGAATCGCTTTGTTCGCGTACTTTTGATGTGAGTTCCCGGAGAATTCGCTCAATTTCGCGCTGCTCTTCAGATTCAAGCTGACGAATTTCATTGTTGATGTTGAGAGCTTCAACCGGTTCAATGTAAACGGTTTGCCCGGATGATGATACATCATGTACAAAGCCCTGAACCTTGCGCTTGTACTCCGCCAGAACGGGAATAACCATACGTCCGCTGCGAATCGTTGGCCCTTCATCCGAAGTTTTTCCCTCTTTCGAAATCCGGCTCATCACCTTGTTGATAGTAGTACGTAAATCGTTGCGTTTTTTATTGAGGCGGCTGCGGATGGATTGTAATTTAGCGCTGGCATCGCTCCGCAGCTCCCCGTTTTCGGTGAATTTATTTTGAAGCGTTTTTTCCAGTTCCTTCAGGGGAATCAGTCCGATGGAAACTTCCTGCAGTGCGGGATAGTCTTCTTTACGATCATTGATGTATGATTTTACCCGCCGTGCAGTAACGGTAATTTCCAGGATTTCGATGAAAGCAGGCAGGGGAAGGATGCTGTTTTCGGCACGTGCCTTTTGCAAAAATTCACGGATATCATGAAGGTTATTGAGCGGGAAAGCGGCATCATTTTGCAGCAAGTCCATCATTTCACCCGTTTGGCTGAGACGACGTTCGATGGTTTTTCGATCCGAAACAGGCATCATAGCTGAAAGATTTTCTTGTGCTATCACCGATCGCGACTTTTCAACCGCCGCCGATCGTACGGTTTCAAACCCGATTTTTTCTGTTAGTCGTTCTGGGAAAAAGTGCATGGAATACTGCTATAATCTTTCAGGAATTGGAAATTTTAGACACTAAAATAAGCAATTATAAGCTTTATTTTGGGGTTCACGCAGTGCCGCAAAGCCGCAGAGGTTATTTTCTCCGTGCCTTAGCGGCTTTGCGTGAAACTTTCGCTGCTTTTCTTATTTTAGACTGAATGAAAATCAATGATAGAAACGAATGAAATTACCCATTTACCAGGTTGATGCTTTTGCTGAACACATTTTTAAAGGAAATCCTGCCGCCGTTTGTCCGCTGGATGAGTGGCTGCCCGATGAAGTGCTGCAAAACATCGCCATGGAAAATAACCTCTCCGAAACCGCCTTTTTTGTGGAGCAGGAAGATGGCTACCGACTGCGATGGTTTACGCCTGCCATTGAAGTAGATCTATGCGGACATGCCACGCTGGCTTCAGCTCATGTTCTTTTTGAGCATTTGGGATATGGTGAGGAAATTATTCGTTTTGATTCCAACAGTGGTGAATTAAAAGTACGAAAAAATGGCGGCCGATTAGTGATGGACTTTCCTTCAAGCGAGTTGAATACAGTTGAAATGCCGGACAATTTAGAAAAAGCCCTTGGAATTACCGTCAAAGAAGTATTTCAGGCCACTGACTACCTTTGCATTCTTGAAAGTGAAGGGCAAGTACATAATCTAAATCCTGATTTTAAGATGATGAGCCAAATTGAAACGCGAGGCATAATTGTCACGGCGCCGGGTAATGAAGTAGATTTTATTTCCCGGTTTTTCGCTCCCGCTGCGGGTATTGATGAAGATCCCGTCACCGGCTCGGCCCACACCATGCTGACACCATACTGGAGCAAGGAGTTGGGGAAAACCGAGTTGACAGGTCATCAAGTTTCGAAGCGAGGTGGCATATTATATTGCAAGCAGAAAGGAGATCGGGTAGAATTGGCTGGCGAAGCGCGAATATATTTGAAAGGTGAAATTTTTGTTTGAATGCAAGGAATAGGGTATACGGGATAAAGGTATTAGGTTCTCCATCCCTATACCTTATACCCCTATATCCCTATACCCTTATACCTTAAAACCATGGAGTTGCTCATTTTATTCATTTTAGGAATCATTGCCGGCATTATAGCCGGACTTTTTGGCCTCGGTGGAGGCATTTTATTTACGCCTATCTTATTTATTGTTTTTTCTGAAGCAGGTATAGAAAACACGGTGGTTTTGACAATAGGAAGTTCACTTTTTTGCTCTTTTATCGCCACTACCGGTAGCTCCATTCGTCAATTTCGTCAGAAAAATTTTTACCTGTCGCAGGGGTTAAAAGTTGGCCTGCTGGGTGCAGTTGGTGTTTCTTTTGGTAAAATGGTTATCACATCCTCTTTTTACAGCAAAAAAGTATTTGTAATTTTATTCAGCCTTTTGCTGCTGTATGTATCATTTATGTTCTACCGGCGCGGAATGCAAAAAACACCTTCTGTTAGAACAGATTTACAGCCAGTAACATGGCCGCAAGCTTCGGTAACGGGAGGACTGGGGGGCTTTGCGGCGGCATTGGCGGGAATCGGGGGAGGCGGCGTAATGGTGCCGCTGATGAATCTGTTTTTTAAAAAAGAGTTTGGAAGGGCGGTAAGTATTTCTTCGCTGGCTATTATTTTAATCTCTCTTCCAGGGTGGGTACAACTGGGCTTTTCGGGTGATGGAGTTGAAACCTTAACCCGCTTTCACTGGGGATATGTAGATTTCGGAGCTGCTTTTCCTTTAGCTGCCGGCGGACTTTTCGGAGGGTTTATCGGTGCTTATATCAACCTTAAAATCAATCGCCGCTATTTACAATTCGCTTTTGCTATACTGGCGGTGGGAATGGCCGTTAAACTATTGAGCGAAGCTTTTTGATGCGGGAAAGGATTGTAGCCAGATTTTGGAGGGTAAACTTACTATAGAAGGCCACCTTAAGTCGCTTCTCCTATAAAGTTACTTCGGGGAAGGGGAATAATTTAACGCGTTGAGTGATTGACTTATAAGTGTCTGCAGGACCTGACAGCGTTATGATAAAAAGACGCTGACAGGAACCAGAAAACCGCTGGCACGCTGTCAGGTCAATTTTTGAATCTTAACCAACTGTATGAAAGCAATTTTGGTAGGGAATTCAATCTGCTGATGTCATCAGCAGAGCTTTCGTCCCCCTTCCGCCGAAGGCGTGCCTATGGCAAAAGGGGGCGCAGGGGGATGACTTTTTGGATAATCTACAAGTCCAAAAGGGTTTGCGGAAATTCAGCAGCGAAAAATAAAATTTCAAATAACTGATAAAATATTTTACTATTACATTAGATAAAACGTTGGCAAGGCTTTTAAAATGGAAGATATCATCGAAAACAAGGCGACAGCCTCGCGCTGGATACCGTTGCCGCTTGATTATGTGTTGGAAAAGTACAACCTCATTTCTTCGAAAGTGCTGGTATTACTGTGCCTGTGGATTCTTATCATAGGCGTTTCAATTACCTCCGTACTTTGGATTTCCCCCTCAGAGTTCATGCTGCTTGATAGCAGCCAGGCCTCTATTAATAACTTTTTCCTCTTTTACCCACCCCTGATTTTAGGAACGCTTCTGTTGTTCTGGGTGGGATTTGAATGGGGTTTTATTCCGCTTTTTTTGTCCGGCTTTATCATCACTTTCACCGCTTCAGTTACTTATTATTGGGGATTGCTCTTTGGAATCGCTTTTGTACTGGGGCTCGCTATCTATGCCCTTGCTTACTACTGTGCACCTTTCGATCCGGGCCTGCGTGATTTTAAAAGTTTTGTCTTTTTTACAGTGATATCTTTTTTCGCCGCCATAGCCAGCTCGCTAGGTTCTTTTGTGTGGAGTGACTTTTTTGAACTTTCCCCCTTTGAAACCATCCTGCTCTGGAAAGGGTGGTGGACAGGCATGTTTTTACAATCAATGCTTATTGTGGGACCTATTCTTTATCTGTTCACTCCACTGGTTTCATCCGTCAGAAACCGCGTTTTTCCTGAAACACCAAAACCGAATGTCACTTTGGGGTGGATTTATAGCGCTATCGGCAGTGTGGCGATAGTTCTTGTACTTTTTATTATAGGAGCAAAAGTGTTGGGAACGGAAGGCCTCACACTGCAACTATCTGCTTTAGATCCCTCTGTTACCAGAAATTTGGTTCAAACCAATGAGTCGCTCGAACTTATTTCTTGGATTTCCATCGGATTGGTACTCTCGTTGGGATCGGGCAGCATTTACTTGGTCGGGAGCTGGAATAAAAATTTACAGCAGCAGGTAACGCTCAAAACAGAACAGTTAACGGAAAGCCAAAAGAGGCTAAAAAAAGCTCTGAATGAACAGGATTTACTGCTGAACATGATTCACGACCGTGTTCGGGATAATTTAACCATCGTGCTGGCGCTTCTAGAATTGCAGTTAAAGGGTGAAACAGAAAAACCAACTTCGGAGCTTCTTAAAGACTCTCATGCCCGCATCCGGTCCATGGCTTTGATTCATGAAACAATGGTACAGTCGGAGTCGATAAGCGAAGTGAATATGAAGAACTTCGCTATAAAGCTTTCAAACCGTCTGCAAAAATCGTTTCAAAATGCCCGGCAGGACCTCGAAGTTTCGATGAATGCTGATGAAGTTCTAATGCATATCGACCGCGCAGTACCTGTGGCCATGATTTTGAATGAGTTGATGGTGAATGCTTTTACGCATGGATTCACCGATCTGCCCAAAGGCGTTGTTTTCGTATATTTCCGTAAGAAAGGCGATAATTTGTACTTTAAAGTCCGCAATAACGGACATCCCCTGCCTTCCGATTTTGAAACTATCACAAGACGAACTTTAGGCTATAAGCTTATCAGAACACTGGTCAAACAGCTTAAGGGTGAATATAAAATAGTCAACCAAAAAGAACCGGCTATTGAAGTGGTTGTACCTGTTGGAGTAGGTGTTGGGGTATAAGGTATAGAGGTGTAGGGTATAAGTTTCTTCGAAATGTAGACCAGACAGTCTTTCGGGCAATTATATCATTTGGTAAGATAAGATTTAAGTCCTCTCGTTGTCATTTCGACCGAAGTCTCGATGTTTTTTATCGGGACGTAGCGGAGAAATCTCATCCACTTTGAATATAAGTGGCAGCTATAAATAGGAGGAATTGCCAATACATAATAGATGAGATCGCTCGGGATGACTGATATGGATATTTTTACGGTCAAAACTGGTGCGAGCGTCCCGCTCGTACCTTTTTACTTCAATGGCCAGTAAGAGGCACAAGCGAGACGCCTGCGCCAGTAGGAGTTGGAGGCGAAGATGTAATTTGTTCCCATGGAGTTGCTCTCCCGAACCCTCTAAGGAAAAGGAAAATCCCCCGAACCCCTTTGGAAAGGGGGAGTTTTTGTTTAAAATTTAATATTCGAATCTAAAACTTTAGATGGACCTAAAGGCTACGATAGGCCAGTCATCTGCCCGAAAAATCTTGATTCTAACTTAAAACTGTAATTAGGGCAAGTACCTCAAAGAAGCAAGAATGTCCCCCTTTGCAAAGGGGGTCGGGGGATTTCCCTGCAAGACTTTGCTATCAGAAATATATTCAGTAAATAAAAAAGGAGCCCCCTAATTAAAGAGACTCCTTCCATAGCAATCTATACCCGAAAAAACGGGATTAACAGGTGGATAAATATTCACCCGTTAATTTTAAGCAGCAATCTAAATGAACAATCAGAGATTAATCCATGATCTTCCGGAGAAAAGCCGGCTGGTCCGAATCTGATTTGTCAATCCGTTCACGGCGGTTGTTGAGCAGTTCTTTAGCATGGCTTTGCTCATTATTTTGTTCATCCTCATCCTTATTCAGCGAGCGGATATTCTTCAGCTTTCTGCGGTGAATGGCCGGCTTATCCATCTCTTTTAGGTTTTTCTCCCCTTTGTAATAAGGCTGGTCTCCATGAGAATAACGGCTGTGGCCAGTAATATCGCCCGCTTTAGGCATCTTTAAATCATCAGAAAGCGTTTTCTTCTTAACTTCTGTTGAATTAGGAGCCACCCGTGCTTCATCCCGGCTGTCGGCCAGGTCAAAACCGGTGGCAATAACCGTTACTCGCAGTTCGCCTTCAAAACCTTCATCAAGTACCGTACCGAGAATGATTTCGGCGTCTTCACCTGCTTCCTGCTGAATAATGCTGGTGGCCGTTGTCATTTCTTTCATTCCCAAGTCTGTGCCGGATGAAATATTGACTAGCACATTACGTGCGCCGCGAATACTCACACCGTCAAGCAGGGGTGAATTGATAGCCTCGCGGGCAGCAATTTCAGCGCGGTCCTGCCCGGATGCGTTGGCTGAACCCATAATCGCGGCCCCACCATCGAGCATGGTGGTACGCACATCGGCAAAGTCAAGGTTGATAAGGCCGGGCATTAAGATAAGATCAGAAATACCGCGGGTGGCATTATACAATACCTGGTTGGCCTGATCAAAGGCTTCAAGCAGAGTAGTGTCTTCGTTCGCGATATCCATCAGACGCTCATTAGGGATGACAATCACCGTATCGCTGTTTTTCTTGAGCTCGGTGATGCCCTCCAGCGCATATTTCATCCGTTTAGGGCCTTCGCTTAGAAAAGGCGTGGTGACAATACCTACCGTTAAAACTCCTTTTCGTTTGGCAATACCGGCCACCACTGGTCCGCCGCCGGTTCCCGTGCCGCCGCCCATTCCGGCCGTCACGAATACCATGTCGGCACCTTCGATTGCCTCTTCAATTTCATGTCTGTTTTCCTCAACGGCTTCACGTCCTATTTCGGGACGAGCGCCGGCTCCCAGTCCATTGGTAAGATTCGCACCTACCTGAATGGTGATGTCTGCGTCACTGTTCTTCAAGGCCTGTGCATCGGTGTTGAGAGCGATATACTCCACACTGCTCAAGCCTTTTCGTATCATGTTGTTAACGGCATTGCCTCCGCCGCCACCAACACCTACGACCTTGATCTTCGCATTGTCCTGACCGTCGATGTCAAAACTAAAACGAGAATTAAGATTAGCCATAAGTTACTCCTTTTTTAGATTGCTCCCGGTAACCCGGAAATTATGCTGCTATGATTATTTGATTGCTATTGTTTGATCTCCAAACAACCCTGACAGGATTCAAAAACCCTGTCAGGATTATTTTTTTATCCTTAATTAAAGTTCTTTCCTTTCTGACCCACCCTAAATCCCTCCCTATGCCGTAAAAGGACGGCACAAGGAGGGACTTGTGACAAATATTTGAAGATAATTTTTGAGTAAGCGATACTCCCCTCCTTGTCCCGATGGTTTTATCGGGATAGGGAGGGGCCGGGGGTGGGTCCCCTTGATTTCGATTTTTTAATAATGAAATCATTGTTTTACCTCAAGCTTTGTTGTCTACAATTCCTTAAACCAGCTCTTCATGCGTTCGGCAATGCCGTTCATCACTTTTTCTACATTTGTTCCTTTTGCCGTTGATGAAGAAACAATGGCTTGGTTCTGTACATCACCCGTTTTGATAGCATGCATAACCAAACCTACACCGGTGGCATAAATGGGATTATTAACCATTTCCGTAAGCCCTCCACTGAGACCCAGGGGCTTGCCGATTTTGGCATCCATGCCCAAAACTTCATTGGCAAGGGGACAAACATTATTAATCAGCGAACCGCCACCGCTTAACACAACACCGGCGCTAAGAGAATCACCGTATCCGCTTCGTTTGATTTCAATGGCCACGATCTCTAGAATTTCTTCCATTCGTGCCTGAATTATTTTGCCCAAAATACTTTTAGTGATTTCCTTGGGCGGACGTCCGGCGATACCGGGTACGGTAATAGCCTCATCCTCTTCAATCATGTCCACATAAGCTTCACCGTGTTGCAGTTTCAGTTTTTCGGCCTGATCGTCGAGTACACTTAGTCCAACTCGGATATCATCCGTAACTTTTTTACCGGCGATGGCAATTACAGCAGTGTGACGGATGGTATTATCCTGGAAAATGGCAACATCAGTCGTACCACCGCCGATATCGACGAGCACTACCCCGGCTTCTTTTTCCTCATCATCAAGTACAGCATATGATGAAGCCAAAGGCTCCAGGATGATATCCGCAACCTGGTAGCCCGCTCGTTCTACGCAACGGTAAATATTTTTAGCGGCGGAGACGAGCCCGGTAATGATGTGGACTTCGGCTTCCATGCGCATTCCGCTCATACCCACCGGATCGCTGATACCGTCCTGACCATCAACAACAAACTCCTGCGGAATTACATGAATAATCTGCTGGTCGGTAGGCAGCATGATGCGCTGGCAATCTTCGAGCAGGCGCTCCACATCATCCATAGTAATTTCATTGTCCCGGTTGTTGATGGTGATAACGCCTTTGCTACGCATACTACGGATATGATCGCCTGCAATACCGACATTCACTGATTTAACTTCAATGCCTGATGCCAGTTGGGCCTGTTCAATCGCTGCCTGAATAGCATTTACTGATTTGTCAATATTGACAACCACGCCGCGGTTTAGCCCGTCGCTTGGCGCTTTGCCAACGCCTAAAATATGAATGCGATCCTGCGGATCGATTGACGCTACAACAGCACAAACTTTGGTTGTGCCCATATCTAAACCAACGACAATTCTATCTTCTTGCTCTTCCATAATTATCCACGTCCGGTTATGTGTTTATTTATCAATTTTCTCGTGTTACAATCTGCCCCTTAAAACGCAGATCTACCGTTTGCATGCTTTCAATTCCTTTTTGTTTGATGACTTTACCATAAAAAGCTTCCCAGTTTCGAAGTCGTGTAGCAAAATCACCCTTGCCAAAAATCAGTTTTACGCCATTTTGATTCGTCAACGCGATAACTCCTTTCTCGTCTGTCCATGCAACTTCACTGATTGTGGCGTTGCTGGCCGGATTTTTGCTAATTTCTGTCAGAAATTTTGCCATCGTTTTAAATGCTTCGCTTTCGAGCGTATCATCCATGGGACGAGCACTAAAACCATATAAAATCGGCACATTTACCGCTTTGCCCAGTATAATGGGAAGCCGGCGTCCGTCTTCATCCACATAAATCTTATACTCGCCGTCAGACAACAAAGCAACAGGCTGACGTTCAATCACTTCAATCAGAAGGTTACCGCTTGGTTGTACTTTGATTTTAACCCGTTTCACATAAGGGATTTCCTTAAAGCGATGCATGATATTAAGAAAATTCATGCTGTCCGGATGCATGCCTAAAGGAACATCAATCTTTTGAAGCTGCTCCGTTGAAACGAAATAATTTCCTTCAAAGCTAACTTCCTGAACTGTAACGGTTGAATTCCAGTAAAAGCCTGCCGAAACGCCGATCGCGAGTATTAATACTGCTCCCGCAATCCATGACAGGGCGCTTTTGCCCTTCACAGCTTTCGCCTTTTTAGGTTCAGATTCGTTATGTGATTCGTTTTGGTTCATTAATTGTTGATCTATGTCATCCTGTCCGCCAGCTGGCGGATCAGGATCTATAGCGACAGATGCTGAAACGAGTTCAGCATGACATGTTTTTGTTCATTCCAATTTCGAAATTCCGGCTTTCAGGGTTTTTACAAACTGTTCTCCGTATTTGTAAATATCGCCTGCACCCATTGTGATTACCACATCACCCGGCTTAATAATTTCTTTAAGCTGTGCGGGCAATGCCGCTTTATCTTCTATATAATGTACCTGCCGGTGGCCGTATTCCTTTGCCACATCGGCAACGAGTTTTCCCGTCACGCCTTCAATAGGTTTTTCGCGCGACGGATAAACATCGGTGATTACGCATACTTCGGCATCAAAAAATGACAAGCCGAATTCTTTATAAAGCTCTTGGGTCCGCGAATATAAATGCGGCTGAAATACGGCTACAATACGACGGTCTTTCCATCCTTTCCGTGCGGCACTCAGGGTAGCCTGTACTTCGGTCGGGTGATGTGCATAATCATCAATTACCATCACTCCGTCTTCATCCGCTTTAAGCTGAAAGCGGCGGAAAACACCTGTAAATCGCTCCAGTCCCGACTTTATATGTTTAAAATCAATATCCAGTTCTAATCCCACTGCTATGGCAGCAAGTGCATTTTTTACATTATGTTCGCCCGGCGCGCGCAGGGTGATTACTCCCAGTTTTTCGCCTTCCCTCATCACTGTAAAAGTAGAGTTGAAATGATCAGCGGTAATATCAACCGCTCTTAACTTTGCCTGTGGTGTTAAACCATAGGTAATGGTACGGCGATCAATCTGTGGAATGATGCTTCGGACATTCGGATCATCCAGGCAAAGCACCACTGCTCCATAAAACGGTACTTTGTTCGCAAATTCTACAAAGGCTTCTTTTACATCTTCAAGATTATCATAAATATCCAGATGTTCGGCCTCGATATTGGTGATAACCGCGAGGGAGGGAGTGAGCCGCAGGAAAGTGCGGTCGAACTCATCAGCTTCAACAATAATAATGTCCCCTTTACCAACCACAGCGTTGGTTTTCGAAAAACTATGCACTTTACCGCCTACCATAATAGTGGGGTCAAAATTCCCGTCCTGAATCACATGACCAATCATGGTTGTGGTCGTTGTTTTTCCATGCGTACCGGCAACGCCTACGCCAAACTTCATACGCATCAACTCAGCAAGCATTTCGGCGCGCTTAATCACCGGAATATCATTTTCAAGAGCGGCTTTGGTCTCGATATTTTCTTCCGCCTTCACCGCGCTGGTGTAAACCACCACATCGGCTCCTCCAATATTCTTTTCATCATGGCCGATAGTGATGTCAGCACCTAAATCGGTCAGGCGCTGAATGGTTTCACCCATATTGGCGTCCGATCCGGAAATGGTATATCCTTTTTGCAGCAGAATTTCTGCCATGCCGCTCATACCGATGCCGCCGATACCTACCATGTGTATGTGGCGGGTTCGTCCGAATATGGGTTGTGTTTGAATTTGTTTACTCATTCAGTACTTGCCTGTTTATGTCATCCTGAACTTGTTTCAGGATCTATTGCAGTTAACTCAATATTGGCTACAGATTCTGAAACAAGTTCAGAATGACATTCCATTAACTTATTTTTTAACTAATTCTATAATTTTTTTTGCGATGGTTGATGCAGCATCAGGCCGTGCTAATTTCAATGCCGCTTTGTTCATTTCTGCCAGACGCTGTTGGTCTGTTATCAGCTTTTGAACCAAATCAACGAGCGTATTTTTTAATTCGGCATCCGCAGCTAATTCCGCAGCGCCTTCCTGAACCATCGATTCGGCATTTTTTTTCTGGTGGTCACCGGCGACATTAGGAGACGGTACCAAAATACTCGGGCTGCCGGTAAGGGCCAGTTCGGAGCAAGAAAGAGCCCCGGCGCGGCTGATTACCAGGTCCGCAACCGCATAAGCTTCGGGCATATCGTACAGAAAATCAGTCAAAATCAGGTTTTCGTAATTTTCGGGATTGATTTCATCCTGCAGCTGCTCATAATACCGCTTGCCGCACTGCCAGATGATTTGCAGACCCATTTCATCATGCAGCTTTTTAATATGTTTTGCCATTGCCTCATTAATGCTTTTGGCACCGCCGCTGCCGCCCAAAACTAAAAGAGTCGGCTTTTCGGCATCAAACTTAAACTTGTCATACGCCTGTTGCTGATCGACTTCAGTCAGTGATTTTCGGGTTGGATTCCCCGCCATCGTGGTCCTTTCGGCAGGGAAATATTTTCCAGCTTCCCTGAAAGCGGTGAAGATCAAATCAGCATACTTACCAAGTGTTCTATTAGTGATGCCGGGAAAACTGTTTTGTTCCTGAATCACCAGTGGAATGTCTTTTTTAGCGGCTGTCCAGCCTACCGGCCCGGCCGCATAGCCCCCGCATGAAACAACAATATCAGGGTTGAATTTATTTATGATTTGCCGGCTTTGAACCAAACTTGTCATCAGTTTAAATGGAAAAACAAGGTTTTTAAGGGTAAACCGGCGGTGAAAACCGCTAATCCATATGCTGCTGATATCATAACCTGCTCTGGGAACGGCCTGCCATTCCATATGATCTTTGGTTCCGACAAAATGAATTTCAACAGTGACGGACTCCTCCCGCAAAGCATCGGCAATAGCGATGGCGGGATAAACATGTCCCCCGGTACCGCCGGCGGCAATCATTACTTTCAGCTTACCTTCAGCAGTTGCGGCCTGCTTTTCAACGGGCGATATGTTTTCCCGAGCATCAAGCATAAAAAACAGCCCGTTTACCGTTTTGTTTCGAAATGTTCATCAAAATGCCCACCATCAATGCTGCGAAAAGAGTGCTGGTACCGCCATAGCTGACGAACGGCATTGGCAGACCCGTTACGGGCAGTAACCCACTGGCTACACCGGCGTTTATAAATCCATAAAGTACCACAGTCAGGGTACAAGCGGTGGCCATCAACATGCCGAGCGTATCGGGAGCATTTTTAGCAATCTTCCCGATGCCACGAAATAGAATAAGAATGAATACAAAGAGTAAAGTAACAGAGCCTATCAGCCCGTATTCTTCAGCGATGATGGCGAAAATAAAATCGTTATAAGGAGCGGGCAGAAAAGCACGCTGTGTACTTTTCCCGATTCCGACGCCAAATATTTCACCCCGTGCAATGGCGATTTGTGCCTGTTGGGCCTGGTATCCTTCGGCAATTTTAAATTCACTGCTTTTAATGTCCACAATTTGGTTGATATAATGATCAAGCCGGCTCTGGCGCTCCGGTGATTGCCAGATTAAGAGGGCTGACCCCATCATCCCGATAAGTACAAGCGTTGTCAGTTGTATCATGCTGATGCGGCCCACAAACATTACCAGCAGGCAAAAAGCCATGAGCACAGCTGCGCTGCTGAAATCTTCGATACCGATCAGGCCGCAGGTAATGACCACCCAAACCATCACGGGCAGAAAAGCGCGCTTGAAATCTTTGATATATTCCTGCTTTTCGCTAAGCAGTACGGATACATGAATCAGCAGGGCTATTGCGGCGAATGAAGACGGCTGAAATGAGAAAGCCCCCAAATCGAGCGAGCGCTTGGCTCCAAATACTTCATTCCCAAAAAGCATGACCGCGATAAGAAGTGCCCAGCTGGTTAAAACCCCGATCCGGCTGAGTTTTGCCAGCAGGTGATAATCAATTTTTGAGACAATCAGCATGCCCAGAAAGGCAATTCCAAGCTTAACGACATGCCCAAAAACGAGGGCGCCGGCCGTAGTATGATTCGACTCCGCGAAATAGGCGATGGAAGAATAAACAGCCAGCGTGCCAAAGATCATCAGGATAATCACCGATACAAGGAGAATACGATCGCTGCCTTGTTTGGGCGTATCGATGTCATCCGGGCTGGTGCCCATAATGGATGAAATATTTCTATTTGGCGTTGTGTATAGCATATTGTTTAAAATTCTAAATCCTAATGTTCAAATGTTCTAAACGTAGCCATTTCGGATTTTGAACATTGATATTCGGATTTACAACTTGTCTACTGCTTTTTTGAATTCATTTCCGCGGTGTTCGTAATTTTCATACATATCGAATGATGAGCAGGCGGGGCTCAGCAGAACAACTTCGCCTTTTTTTGCATCGTTTTTCGCTTCCCGAACAGCTTCGTACATTGTTTCTGCTGTTTTAAAATGAGGAACTACCGATTTCAACTGCTCCTCAATCAGGGGACGAGCTTCGCCGATCGCGATGACGGTATGTACTTTTTTGCGAATTTGGTCGGCCAGCTGCGTGTAATCATTCCCTTTGTCGCGTCCGCCAAGAATCAGAGTCAGCGGTACGTCAAGACTGTCCAGTGCATACCAGACGGCATTGACGTTGGTCGCCTTGCTGTCATTGATATATTTCACACCATTCACGGTTCGCACAAGCTCCAGGCGATGCTCGACTCCTTCAAAAGTACGCAGGCTTTCACGGATCGCGTCATTTTTAATTTCTGCGGCGCGTGCTGCCAGGGCGGTTGCCAGGCCGTTATTTAAATTATGTTTTCCCGAAAGTTGTACATCACTAATTGGCATCAGTACCTCTTCTTCATTATTAAATTTTAGAATGATGTCTTGTTCCCGAACAAAAGCTCCATCTGACTCTTCCACTTCCCGTTGAATGGAAAAAGGCAGAAGGCGGGGAGTATCCGCTTTTTTTTTAAGCGATTCCACGTGTTCCGCAATGACCGGATCATCATAGTTATAGATGAACCAATCTTTAGCGGATTGATTTTCCGTAATTCGAAATTTTGAAGCCGCATAATTTGAAAAGCTATGCTGATAGCGATCCAAGTGATCGGGTGTAATGTTTAGCAATAGGCTGATATGCGGGCGAAAAGTTTCAATATGATCGAGCTGAAAACTGCTCACTTCCAAAATGGCTTCAGCATTTTTTTGTGATTGGTCCACTTTATCGGAAAAAGCATAGCCGATATTTCCAGCCGTAAAATGTTCACGTTTTGCTTTTTGCCAGGTGTAATCGAGCCAGCTTGTTACCGTAGTTTTACCGTTGCTCCCTGTCACCGCTGCAATCGGACTCTGGTTAAACCAGCTAGCAACTTCGATTTCCGAGAATACTTTTTTGCCTGCTTCTAAATATTCCTGCACCAAGGGCGCTTCAGTTGGAACACCGGGACTCAGCACCGCGAAATCAGCACCGCGAGCCCTTTCGGAATGATTTTTTTCTTCAAAAGGAATATCCAGCTCATTCAGCCGTGATTTGCTGGAATCAGTGATAGCGCTATTATCCGTAACAAAAATTCGGGCTCCCTTTCGCTTTAGCAAAGAAGCCGCCGCCACGCCGCTTCGTGCCGCACCAATCACAACGATATGTTTATTTTTGACTTCTCTCATCGCAATTTCAGGGTTAAGAGACTGATAATTCCAAGGAGTACAGCAATAATCCAGAAGCGTATAACGATTTTGGATTCGGGCAAGCCCTTTTTCTCAAAATGGTGATGGATGGGCGTCATCAAAAAGACGCGCTTACCTTCACCGTATTTGCGCTTGGTGTATTTGAAATAAGTTGTTTGAATGATGACGGAAACCGTTTCAACAAAAAAGATGCCGCAGATAATGGGCAACAGTAACTCTTTATGAAGCATGAGGGCAAGCGCGCCAAAGGCCCCGCCAAGGGCAAGAGAGCCGGTATCGCCCATAAAAACAGAAGCCGGGTGAGAGTTGTACCATAGAAAACCCATACAGGCACCAACCAGCGAAGCGCAAAAGATGGTCAGCTCACCCGAGCCCGGCAGGTAAAGAATGTCAAGGAAGTCAGAGAAATCGGTTCGCCCCGAGATGTAGGCAAAAATGCCTAAAATCAAGCCGGCAATGGCGGAAGTTCCTGCTGCCAGTCCGTCAAGTCCGTCAGTAAGATTCGTTGCGTTACTGACAGCGGTAATCACGAAAACGACCAGAGGAATGTAAATCAGCCAGCCGAGGGCTTCACCCAAAAAGGCGTAATCAATATTCACATTTTTCAAAAAGGGTACGGTTGAAAGAGTATGGAACTCAGAGAATTCAGGCCAGAAATACAAAGTACAGCCAAGCGCCAGGCCAACCGTAATTTGTCCCGCAACTTTGAGCCGCCCGCTAAGTCCCGATTTATCTTTTTTCACCACTTTTATGTAATCATCCACAAAGCCAACGATTCCTAAAATGAGCGTTACGAGGATGATCATCCAGGTGTAAATGCTATCCATCTGCATCCACAACAGGGCAGGGATCAGCATAGCGAGCAAAATAATGAGCCCGCCCATAGTGGGTGTATGGGCTTTGCCAAGGTGCGTGTCAAGCCCGATGTCTTCACGAATGACTTCGCGCAACTGCATCTTTTCGAGCCATTTGATGATTTGACGGCCAATCATAATACTGATAAAGAGCGCCGTTGCGGCAGCCATGGCCGTACGCGTAGTGATAAATTCAAAAGCACCAAACCCGGGGGGCTGGTAGTTGACTTCAAGCCAGTGTAAAAGTTCGTACAGCATCAGGCCACCTCGTTTTTTGGATTGCCATTGCTGTTTTCCAGAGCTTCGCGCGCTATTTTACGATCATCAAAATCATGGCGTTTGCCTTTGACTTCCTGGTAGGTTTCATGCCCCTTACCTGCAATTAAAATCATGGAGTCATTATTTCCGCTGTGAACAGCCCGGATGATGGCATCCCTGCGATCGGTAATTCGTTGTACTTTGCCCCGACTTTCAAATCCTTCCATAATATCATCAATAATGGCATCGGGATTTTCGTCACGGGGATTATCGGAGGTTACCGTGATTTCATCCGCAAATTTTTCGGCCATCCGGGCCATAGCCGGACGCTTCGTCTTATCCCGGTTGCCGCCGCACCCGAAAACGACATGCAGTTTTTGCTTACCGGTTTTTAAATCGGCAAGCGTTGAGAGCACATTTTTCAGGGCATCCGGCGTGTGGGCGTAGTCAACCAAAACCACAGGTTGATTTTCTTTCAATTCTACCCGTTCCAGACGTCCGCTGGCGCCTGTTGCCGTCTCAAGAGCTTTAGCGATATTTTCAGCATTAAAACCGAGTTCACGGCAAATTAAAAAGGCTTCCGCTAAATTATAAGCGTTGAAGGCGCCTATTAAGGGACTTTCAATTTCTGTTTCATCTACCCGGATTTTTAACCCATCCGATGAGTTTGAAATGATCTTACAATTCGTATTACCTGCTGCGCGTTTTTTGAAACTGAAGTTTATTTTTTGAGCCTCACAGCCTGAAACCAAAAACTCTGCATATTTATCATCGGCATTGATAACGGCTGAGGCATCGGTATCAAGTCCGTCGAAAAGTTTCTTTTTGGAGCGGGCGTATTCCTGCATATTCTCGTGATAATCGAGATGATCATGACTCAAATTAGTGAATGACGCTACCTGGAAATCGATTCCCTTTACCCGTTGCTGGTCGAGGGCGTGGGATGAAACTTCCATCACCAGATATTCCGAATTCGCTTTGACCATTTGAGCCATATCACCTGCCAGTTCAACAGGATCAGCTGTAGTCAGTTTACTGTCTGATTTCGTACTGTTGATACGTTTATCCACCGTTCCGAGCAGTGAGATTTTGACATTAAGCTTTTGCAAAACCTGATAGACCAACGTTGCTACTGTTGTTTTGCCGTTGGTGCCAGTAATTCCGATTACATTTAATTTTTGGGCCGGATTTCCTTCAAAAGCCTGAGCCAGCGGGCCAATAAGTGAACGTGTATCTTCAACTTTTACCGCACAAACTTCTTCATCACTCTTAAAAGATTCTTCACAAATGATAACCGAAGCACCTTTTCGGATGGCATCATCAATAAACTCATGTCCGTCGACCTGAGTACCCCGTACGGCTATAAAAACGGAGCCTTCACTCACTTGCCGGGAATCCTGAGTAAGCGTACCGATGGCATCAGGCTCCTTTCCGGAAACCTCAAGCGGTTTGCAAAGAGATATGAGTTTTTTAAAGGTCAAAGATGGATTTTAGATTTAAAATTTATGACCTGACAGCGTTCTGGGGTTTTTCCAGATCCTGTCAGCGTCAGTTATTAAATCAACGCTGTCAGGTCCCGAAAACTCGGGACGCTTACAGGTTGATTGATCAGATTTTCTTATCATCATTCAACACCTGCTATGGCTTCTAATGATTTCGCCCGGCCGCGAATAAGTACGGCTTCGCCTTGTTCCATAATACTGCCGGGGTCGGGAAACTGTTTATGTACCGTTCCCGAGCCAATAATTTTAACTTCAAAGCCGCGGCTGTTGATCAACAAAGTGGCCTTACGCATGCTCATACCGATTACATCAGGAATGATGGAATGGTTCTGGGGTACATCCACCGTGTCTGCCAAAGTTAAGGGTGATGAAAGCGTAAGCGCGATTTCCTCAGCAGGCAATAACTCAGTACCGGCTTTGGGTGATTGACTGATTACCCAGTTACCGCTGCCGGTTATTTTATAGCTCAGATGCTGTTTTTGGAGCAACGCTGTAGCCTCTTTTCGGGTCAAGTTTGTCACATCAGGCGTATAAGTCCACAGGCTGCTGTTTATTTCGTTTTTAATAATTTCCTTTTCAATTTGGTCATCAAGCCCGGCAATTCGTTTGGCAGTTTGACGAAAAATAGGTCCGGCCGTCCACCCGCCATAGGGAGGATAAACATCAGGATCATCGAGCATGATTAAACAAACGTATTTTGGATTTTCAGCCGGGAAAAAACCTACAAACGAGGAACGATATTCGGTACGGTACTGCCCATCAATAAATTTTTGGGCAGTTCCCGTTTTACCTGCTATCGGCAACCCTTTCACCTGTGCAAGTGCCGCCGTTCCCGAATCAGAAACAACACCTTTAAAAACAGGGTAAAGCCTTTTAAGCGTTGATTTTTCCGCTATTTGTCGTACTTCGATATTGTTGTGTTCCCAGACGATATTACCTTTGCTATCCGCGATTTTTTCAACCAAGTAGGGACGCATCATCGAACCGCCATTCGCAAAAGCCGCATAAGCCTGAGCCAATTGGATAGGTGTCACCAAAACTTCATATCCGATGGACATCCATGGTAGTGAAACTGCGCTCCACTCATAAGGTTTCGAAAGATACCCGGTTTCTTCGTAGGGCAAGTCAATGCCGGTAGGGGTGCCGAAGCCCAAGTTACGTGCATATTGATAAAAAACATCCTTCGATAGCCGCATCGCAATTTTGGATGTCGCAATATTAGACGACTTCATGATCACTTCGGGAAAAGTGAGTGTGCCAAGCGGGTCATGGTCGCGCATCCACTGGCCGTGGATCAATAACTTGCCGCTTTCGGGAGTTTCAATTTTCTCATGAAATTCCACCTTGTTTTGTTCAACAGCTGCGATTGCGGTAACCAGTTTGAACGTAGATCCCGGTTCAACCATGGCCGAAACTGCTAAATTTCGCCGATTTTCTTCAGCCAGAGTACCCGGGTTATTCGGGTTGAAGGCAGGGTAATTGGCCATCGCGATAACGGCCCCTGTATTGGGATTCATCACAATAGCTGTACCATGCTTGGAATTTGTGCGCTCGATTCCCGCTTCAAGCTCTTCTTCCAAAATGGCTTGAATATGGGAGTCGATAGTTGTATAAAGAGAATATCCCTGTTGGGGCTGTTTGCGGGGCGCGCCTACATAGGCATAGATTTCACCGTTTCGCTCGCGGCGAACCTGTTGGACACCATCCTCGCCTTTAAGAGCCTGATTATAGAATTTTTCAAGCCCTGTCATACCGTTCATTTTATAATTGACGAAACCTAGCACATGGGCGGCCAAAGATCCGAAGTTATAACGGCGCTGATACTCTTCATCGAGAATAAGCGCACGCATATCGAGCCGGTAAAGGGCATCATAGGCTTCAGGATCGACCTGTTCGTTGAGTACTACATACCGGTCCCGCGGTAAAGCAGATTTTATCTTGTTCAGGTATTGTTCGCTTGAAATTGAAGTATAAGCAGCCAGAGTATCACAAATTTGGAGCATTTTTGAATGAGTCAGCTCAGGGATTTTAGGATCAAGCGCTACTTTATAAGTCGCCGAATTTGTGACCAGCAGTGTTCCGTCCGAATCATAAATGTTCCCGCGCTGAGCGGGGATGGGGATATAATCAATCGTTTGTTCGCTCCAGAGCTCGCGCAGCTGATCGCCTGCCACAAAATTGACGCGGAAAAGCTGCATACCAATGGCACATGGCACTAAAAGTACCAGTCCAAAAACCATGAACATACGGTTTAGTATGGCTGATCGATTATCTTTCAACTATTCTTTCACCTCTATTATTCTTTCAGCAGGGCCGCCGTTTATGAAGCCCATATCCTTTGCTTTTTCATAAATTTGCGCGGGACCCGTCATCCTGTCATACTTCAACTGATAGCTGTTATTCAAGCGTCTAACTTGATTATACTCCCTTTCGAGCCGCTGTACTTCACGCAACAGTTGCTGGGTAGCGAAAACATGACTCAGGTAAAGAACTCCAAATACTCCTAATACGATGGCTCCGACAATCACCTTCCACGGTTTTATTTTTGGGAGTGATATCCGGTTCTTTTTTTTCTCATCTGCCAGCTTTTGGCCATAAACTTTGTGGCTTTTGAAAGCCTTATGAGCTGTAGCCCTTTTCCTGTCCGCTTGTTTTTTGCGTTGATTCGGGTGAACCTTTTTTCTTTTCATCGGTGATTTAACAAGCATTCTACACCTCCGGATGATTTATTTTTTGAGCTACACGCATTTTAGCGCTTCTTGAAGCGGGATTTTTTTCAATCTCTTCTTCCGTGGGGCGTACAATTCCACCCGAAATTTCTTCTATGGGTGATAAAGGATGCCCGTAAAAATCTTTTTCGACCTTGCCTTCATGATTTCCCGCCTTGAAAAATTTCTTTACAATGCGGTCTTCTAAAGAATGATAGCTGATGGCAATAATGCGTCCGCCGACTTTTAATATTTCGAGTGATTGCTCCAGGGCTTCACGCAGCATATCCAGTTCGCGGTTCACTTCAATACGAATGCCCTGAAAAACCCGTGCTACGCTTTTTATTTGATGTTTTCCTGAAACCACCGCTTCTACGGCTTCACGTAATTGAGAAGTGGTTTCGACGGGACGACGCTCCATAATTTCACGGGCGATCTGACGGCTCATCCGTTCTTCGCCATAATGGAAAATCACATCGCGTAAATCCTCATATGAATATTCATTCACCACTTGATAAGCCGTTACTCCGCGCAGATTGCTCATCCGCATATCCAGCGGGCCTTCTTTTTGGAAGGTAAAGCCGCGTTCGGCTTCGGTAATTTGGTGAGTCGAAACGCCGAGGTCAAAAAGGATTCCGGATACCTTTCCATGGAGTTCTGGGGGTAATAACCTGGAAAGGTATCCGAAGTTTCCTTTTAGGGAAGAAAAACGAGGGTCGTCTCCAATACGGGCGTTAGCTGCAGCCAGGGCTTCATCATCCTGATCAATACCAATAAGCTGAGCATCATTATTAAGTTGAGACAGCAATGCCAGGCTGTGTCCGCCACCGCCGAGAGTTGCATCAATATAGATACCGCCGGAATCCGTGATTAAGAAATCTACGGACTCATGCAGCAATACCGGCTGATGCTCATAATATTTTTCATTCTTGCTCATGGTTATCATTATCACCCATAACACGCTCAAAAAGTTGCTGATACGATTCAAAGCTTAAGCCTGAATCGACTTCATCCAGTTTCTGCGGCGACCATACTTCAATACGTTCGCCACTTCCGATAAAAATAGCTTTACCGTCAATGCCGGCCCATTCTGTTAATTGTGAAGGCAGGGGAATGCGGTTCTGATTGTCGAGGGAGAGATCTTCGGCAAAACGCAGAAAATTGCGCTTAACCAAGCGACCCTCTTTGGTAAAGCTGTTGATTTGGGAAAGTTGGGCTTCGACCTTCTGCCATTCATCCTCCGGGTAGAGATAAAGACAGGGTTCGAGGCCTCTGAGGATGGTAAATCGCTCTTGGGATTGAGGATTCAATGCTTTACGCAGTTTAGCCGGGAAGCTAACGCGTCCTTTTTTATCAACACTGTGTTCGTATTGGCCTTTAAAGCTTGGCATTGATCTGTCCCCAGAATTACCATTATATTCGAATTCGTTGAGTGGATAAGAAGTTCCCACTTTCTCCCACTTCACCCCACAATGTACCCCTAAAGATTGTAATATGTCAAGTGCTTATTGTATAAAGCGCATTAAAAGTTTTTATAGTTGGTTTAGACGTTGGAGGATAGAGCTGTAAAACGCCTTAATTTTGAATAAAGAGGCATTTTTAGCTTTTGGGGAGGATTTGGCAAAGCTGTTTTGGAAAAAGGTGGGAGGGTGTGGGGGAATTTTAGTCAGCCAATAAAATACATCAATAGTGAAAAAGTCCTCATTTAGGTTTTGAATTATAGGAGTAAATCAAATTCAATGTTTTTCAGAATCTAATTAATCTGAGTTTGAGATAAGGAAAATGAATATAAATCGCACTAATTCTATCCCTCCATAGATTTTTTAAACATTAGTATAAATTTTCCTGCAATTCTTTTCTTTGCTTTACCCAGCCTTAAATAAATATGGCTAACAACATTAGAAAATTAATAAGTTTTTGCATGCTCTGGCAAATTATGCTACAATATCAAATAACTTTTAACGCAAAATCAGCAAGACGATGAAAATAACAAGAGTACTGTTTTATATAATTATTTCGCTGGCTTTTATTTCATGCAGCAATCAAGAGTTAAATCCCACCCAACCGACAGTAAATGATCCCACTTCTGCTCTCGATTATATTCCCGGCAAAGCCAAAACTAATGGAAGTTTAGGAACTAAAGTGGTTGCCCCGGGACTTTTGGGCGCCATGAGGGTTAGTGAAATGGGAACGGGGGAGTGTCTGATGTCTATCAAGCCTATTGAACGAAGTATAGCTTCATTTAAAATTTCTTCGTACTCAGCCAAACCCGGCACTTCCGGGGTAACTGTGACTTCCCGAAAACAAGGTAACGGTTCTGCTAATATTCACGTGTTTTATATTGGTTTCACACCCGAAGCCCGCGCCGCGTTTCAGTCTGCCGTTGATATTTGGGCTTCTACTTTAAATTCTGATGTAGATATTTTTGTGCTTGCCCAATTTGCGCCTCTTGCCCCCGGTGTTTTAGGTTCTGCAGGCTCTACCTTTATTATTCGCGATTTTCCGGGAGCTCAAAGGGATACCTGGTACGGAAATGCTTTGGGTGATAAGTTAGCGGGACAGGATTTGGTTCCCGGCTTTTTTGATATTGTCGCCAGTTTTAGCAGTGCTTTTCCTAATTGGTATTTTGGTACTGACGGAAACCCACCTTCTAATGAATTCGATTTCAGAACAGTCGTACTGCATGAATTGGGGCATGGCCTGAATTTTTTTGGAGGCATGAGCTACAATTTGGTTACAGGAGCAGGATTTTATGGATTCGGAATTCAACCTGCCTTTCCTACCATTTTTGATCAATTTACCAGTACCCGTCCCGGACGTCAACTGGTGCAGACGAATAAATTTCCTAATCCCTCTGTTAAATTAGGTGATGCTTTAATCGGAGAGCAAATACTTTTCAGCGGACATCATACCATTTCTGAAACTAAGGGAAATAGAGCAGTTCTTTACACTCCCGATAACTGGCGCCCCGGTTCCAGTTACTCACACCTGGATGAAAGAATTTATACCGGTACGATAAATGGATTGATGACACCTTTCCTGTCACCCGGTGAGGCATTTAATCATCCCGGTCCTATCGTTATAAGCATGTTCGAAGATATGGGATGGACGGGCAAGATTATAAAGCCTTATAAAATGACACAGGTTAAATAAAAGTTATAATTTACGACCTGACAGTGTGCCGAGAGCTTTTCGGCTCCTGTCAGCGTCTTTTCACAGCAATACTGTAAGGCTCTGAAAGCTTTCGTGATGCTTACGGATTTTGCGCCGGTTTAATCGCTAACACCTTAATAAAACTCACCCCATTCTTTCCGCCACCTTCAAAACATCCGCCATTACCCCGGCCGCCGTTACTTCTTTTCCTGCGCCCGGGCCTTGAATTACCAGCGGAGTTTGATTATAAAAGCGGGAAAAAATCTGTACCAGATTATCTGTCCCTTTTAACTGACCCAGTGGAGAGCTTACCGGAACCGACTGAATTCCTATAGCAATTTTCCCATTCTTTAAGCGGCCGGTATATCGAAGCGTTTCATTTCTTTTTTGAGCTTCTTTGAATCGTTGCGTCCAGGTATCATCATATTCGACAAGGCGGTTTAAGAAGGTTTTGGTATCGGCATCAAGCAGTTCATTAGGGATCAAAGATTCTACCTGCAGTTCATCCCGTTCGATTTTTAACCCCAGAGTTCGGGCTATGGTTAAAAATTTTCGGGCTACATCTTCACCCGACAAATCATCACGCGGGTCAGGTTCAGCATAACCCAGTTCACGAGCTTTAACTACCGCTTCGCTAAACGGTACTCCTTGTTTGACTTGATTGAATAAGTAAGTCATGGTTCCCGAAACGACGCCTGAGATTTCAAAAATTTCATCACTACTGTTTTGTAAATCCTGAATGGTGGAGATCACGGGAAGTCCTGCCCCCACGGTGGTTTCATAGCGAAAGGAGGCATTACTATTTGTAGCCTGAGTTCGGAGTTCATCAAAAAATGATTGTTCAAAAGTATTGGCCAGTTTACTGGGGGTGACGATATGAACGCCACTTTTAAATAAGCGGGGATAAAGTCGCGCTATATCGGGATTTCCGGTAGCGTCAATGAATATCAGATTATGGATGGGTTGAATGAGCTTTTCAACAATGAGGTCCCAATTGGTTGGTTTTGCCTTCGACCAGTCAGGTGTAAATGGCTCATCTGTTTTCTGTCCATACCAAAGCATTTTCCGACTGTTGCAAATGCCCAATAACCGGAACTCAATTCCCGCCGGTTTGATGTTTTGCAGCTGACGCAGTAATGTTTTTCCAATAGCACCCGTACCGGTTATAAAGAGATTGATTACTGTTTTATCATTCTGAAGGTAATCATCAAACAGGCGGGCCGCCCGACGCGCTTCGTCATGATTAAACAGGAATGATATGAAACGTTTTGCGTGATCCCGTTCTGTTTCCAAAGGCTGAAGGTTCTTAGCGTCCAGCAGCCTCCAAATTCTACTGGTCAGCCCTTCATCCGTAAAGTGGTTGCTGAATTTTTTCACTTTATAAATGTCTGAACGTCTGTTGAAACCAATGCTTTGTATATTCGTCCATTCCTGTAACTGTTTATAAATTTGACTAAATAAAGATTGATCAATCAAAAACCGGGCGGGCTCGAAGGGGGAGCTGTATTTAAAAGCGACAGCTTCAGAAGCACGGTTTCCCAGCAATTCATTTAGTTTATTGAGCACGGCAAAAGCATGGGTTGCTTCAAACTGAAGCCAGACAAAAGGGCCGGTTACGGTGATGGTTCTGAGCGAGCCGTTTGATGGAAAACCAGAGCTGATTAACGTTCCAGGATGAACCGGGTTTCGACTGTTTTTAACAAGTACCGAAGTGGTTTTGCCTTCAATGGGACGGATTGTTTTTGGGTGAATGACATTAGCCCCATGAGCTGAAAGTTCAGCAATATCATCAAAGTTGAGTTCTTCAATGGATTTTGCCGTGGGCACCCAGCGGGGATCGGCGGTAAGCAGGCCATCAACATCGGTCCATATTTCGAGATGATCAGCATTCAGAGCATCCGCGATCAGGCCGGCGGTATAATCAGACCCGGAACGGCCCAAAGTGGTAATGCGCCCCTGATCATCAGAGCCGATAAAACCTGTAACAACAGGAATTTCTTTTAATTCCTGAAGCTGTTTACGAATAAGTTTTCGGCTTAGCTTTGATTTCACTGCCGCCTGACCAAAATTCGAATCAGTCTTGATAAATTGGTGAGCATTCACCGGCTTCGTTTTCAGATTGTGCTTTGACAGGGCACCCGAGAATATCAGCGCTGAAGCGCGTTCACCCACAGAAAGGATATGATCCCGCCAGGCCGGCTTATTTTCTTTTCGAAAAGCTTCATTTTGGGTGACCTTTCTTAATTCCCCAAAAAGAGTTTGCAGTATGACCTGCTGCCCGTTTGCAAGAGAGACAAATTTGTGGAAGAGATCGTCATGTTGCTGTTCCAGGTTTTCAATAAGCTCAAACGCCTGTTCATCAGCTATTTTTATCAGGGCATCGGTAACTCCGGCGATGGCTGAGACAACCACAACCGGACGGGCAGTTTTAGCGCGGTCAGTGACGATTTGAGCAGCTTGTTCAATAAAAGTGTGATCCTGAAGGGATGTGCCGCCAAATTTTAGAATGTGAGTTTGCGTGGAAATCATTTTTATTATTGAAAGTTTAAAAAATACACTTGTTAATTCGTCCGCGGATGAATCCGCGGCCTAAACGGGGAAGCTTGCTGAAGCAAGCTGGTCGAAAACCAAGAAAAGCCTGTTTGAACAGGCTTCACTATTTAGACTGATGATTCATCATCAGGGCCATAGATGTCGTATTTTCAATTAAAAAAGACTTAATGATGTTGTTCATAAGTTCAAATTCGATCAGGAAAGCATCGTGTCCGCAGGGCGAATGAATTTCTTCGTACCTGCCTTCAGGAAGCAAATCAGCCAGTTCGCGGCATTCTTCGGGCGGATACAGCAAATCGCTGTCAATGCCCATGACCAGAATGGGGATTTTAAGCTGCTGCAGAGCATCCCGAAAAGCAGGGCGTTCGCGGGCAATGTCATGTGAATCCATAGCCTGAGTAAGACGCACATATGAAACAGCATCAAAACGACGGTTTATCTTTTGTCCCTGGTAATTGAGGTACGATTCAACCTGAAATTGTTCGCTTCCATCCTGCAGCTCGCGCCCAAATTTTTGCTCGAAGTCGGCGGGATGGCGATAGCTGTTCATTGCGATCATTCGTGCAAGTGCCAGTCCCTTTTCAGGTTGATGCTCCTCGGAATAAAAGCCGTCATTCCAATCGGGATCATTATAAATAGCCTGCCGCTGAGTATGACTGATGCCGATGGTCCAGGGGCTGTGTGCTTTACCCATACCGATGAGTACTGCAGAGCGGGGACGTTCATCCATAATACACCATTCCAGGGCCTGCATGCCGCCCATTGAACCTCCGATCACCATTTCAATGCCTGAAATTTGGAGCTCATCCAGCAACTGCTGCTGTAGCCGGACTATATCGCGAATGGTCACAATGGGAAAATCAGCGCGGTAGGCTTTACCGGTTTCAGGATTGATACTTGTCGGGCCTGTCGTACCGTAGCAACTGCTCAAAACATTGGCACAAATAATTAAATGGCGCTCTGGATCAAGCGGCTTGCCGGCACCGAAAAATCCGCCAAACCATTCATCAGCTGAAGCATCTCCGGTAAGGGCGTGACAAACAAGCACAGCATTATTACGTGCTTTATTGAGGGTTCCCCAGGTTTGATAAGCAATGGTTGGCTCAGGAATACGGAAGCCGGATTCGGTGATAAAAGGTTTTTTGAATGTGTGTGATTGTTGGTTGTTCATTGTTGCCTTGATTGGCACGAGCGGGACGCTCGCGCCAGATTTTATTTTTAGTTTAAACTGGCGCAAGCGTCTCGCTTGTGCCGCTACTGATGATTTACGCCGAAACTTCGATTCGGTTAAAAGCGATCTCGAAGTCTTCGATGATGTCATCAATATGTTCGAGTCCTACTGAGGCGCGAATCAGATCTGGTTTTACACCACTTGAAGCCTGTTCTTCATTACTTAGCTGCTGGTGAGTCGTTGAAGCGGGGTGAATGACCAGCGTTTTGGTATCTCCGACATTAGCCACATGACTTGAAAGCTTCACATTTTCGATAAAGGTGCGGGCTGAATCGAAGCCGCCTTTTACACCAAAGGTGAGGACTGCGCCAAACTTGTCAGAATTCAGATACTTTTTGGCTCGTTCGTGATAGGGGTGATCCTGCAAACCAGTATAGCTTACCCAGTCAACCGCATCATGGTTCTTGAGCCATTTGGCAAGTTTAAGAGTGTTCTCACAATGACGTTCGGCGCGGAGTGACAGGGTTTCAAGCCCCTGCAGGAATAGAAAACTGTTAAAGGGTGATGTAGCCGCGCCAAAATCTCTAAGTATTTCAACCCGGGCACGAATGGCAAAGGCGATATTTCCGAAAGGGCCGTCGGGACCAAAGGTTTCCCAGAATCTGAGTCCGTGGTAGGCAGGCGAAGGCTCGGTAAATACAGGGAAGTTACCGTTACCCCAGTCGAAATTACCGGCATCTACAATCACCCCGCCAATGCTGGTGCCATGTCCACCGATCCACTTGGTAGCTGATTCTACCACAATGTTAGCTCCGTGTTTGATAGGCTGGCAGATGGCTCCGCCTGCTCCGAAGGTGTTATCCACGATGAGTGGAATTCCATGCTTTTGAGCAATTTTAGAAAGTCCTTCGAAGTCTGGCACATTACCGCGTGGATTTCCGATAGATTCTACATAAATCGCCTTAGTGTTTTCATCGATAGCTGCCTCATAACTTTCAGGTGTATCTTCATCAACAAAATTCACCTTGACGCCGAGGCGGGGCAGTGTCACTTTGAACTGATTGTAGGTTCCACCATATAGAAAGGGTGTAGAGACAATATTATCTCCTGCCTGAGCAATGGCGGCGATCGTCATAAACTGGGCAGATTGTCCCGATGCTGTTGCTACGGCCGCTGCTCCGCCTTCGAGCGCAGCGATACGTTTTTCAAAGACATCAGTGGTGGGATTCATAATTCGCGTGTAGATATTGCCAAACTCTTTTAAAGCAAAAAGGGTGGCAGCATGCTCGGTGTCATCAAACTGAAATGAAGTGGTTTGATAAATAGGCACGGCGCGAGATCCTGTAGCGGGATCGGGTTCCTGCCCGGCATGAAGTTGCAGGGTTTCAAATTTAAAGTTGCGTTCTTGTCCGTTAGTACTCATGATTGGTGGATTAGTTATTAGTTGATTGATTCTTGGGTCGTATTAAAAATTGATGGTCGGCTTTGATGCACCGGTTTTCATAGATTTCGATGCCTGTTTTTTTCACCTTTTCAACTTCTTCGGGATGTTTTCCCGTACCCAGTTGCAGCCAGATAGCTCTGGGTTGATAGCTCAGCTTTAGTGCCTGATCAACTGCTTTGGAAATAACTTTCGGCGGCAGAAAAACATCGACTACATCTACGGGAAAGGGAATGCTCTGGAGGTCGGAGTAAGCCTTTTCACCCAGAATCTCATCGGCACCCGGGTTTACCGGCACTATCTGATAGCCGGCATTTTGCAGGTATCGCCCCACAAACTGGCTGTCTTTATAAAAACTGCGTGAAAGCCCGATGATGGCAATGGATGATATTTCACCCAGCGTTTTTTCGGCCCGTGTGGTCTCGGCTTTAAGTTCTTCGGTTGACCGCATCTTATGATTGTACCAGTCGGTGAAAGTTGATCGCATAATGTTTATTTTTAGGCCATGAAAGCACGATAAACACAGAAACTTTGAATTTAGACAGCTCTTAAACTCTTCCGTGTTTTAGTGTTTTTGTGGCAAGATTATTAACAATAAAAAAACCTCTCCCGAGATCTCTGTCCGCGTTGGCGGGGAAAGAGATTTCAGAAGAGGCTTAAGTTCTGCGCAAGCAGATAGTCCTCATTTCTCATCTTTCCCCGGATAACCGGAGCAGGAAGTAGCACCTTTCTCTACACATGAGTGCAGGGCGGTTGCTAAGGCGTCAAAGGGCCTGATCCCTCAGCCTTTCTCGATAAGAGAATGTTCAATAAGTGAAAAAGAACAATTCGCAAATATTAAAAAAGCCCTTCGGGATCTTCCGAAGAGCTTTGAATCAAGTCAATAAATTAAAACGATTCAGTTCTCCGGATGTACCTTTGCCATCAGCATATGCATGTGCATACAACAACAGGGAACGCTAATATTTGCAGAAAATCGTTTCATTAAATTCTTTGCTTTAAATTTCGTTTTAAACTTAGGGGTTTATCAGATACGGGTCAAGTAGAAAAATCTTTTAATCCCGAAATATAATTTAAGCAGAGGTGCAGACACTTGACAAGTGCCTGGCACCTCTGCTACTATCGAGATAAATCTCGATCTACACTTTCCACCTTCACATAAAAGTTTTTGTTCACTTTGAAGGATTCGGGATTCTCAAGCTCAATTTTTGTTGTTTTCCATTCACCTGTAACCGGTTGAACAAAAGAAAATGAGCCTTCATCAAGGGTTACTTTGATAGGCATATCAAATTCATCAATAGCATTCGTCCAGCGATAGTGGAGGATATCCTCTTCGATATAATATTGGAAAACGGGAATATTTGTGTGTCGTAAATACTGGTCGAAAACAGGATCTAAATCATATTCAACCCGTTCGTCGATGTAATTCTCAACCTGCTGCCCGGTTACGGTCTGATGATAAAAATCTTTCTGCAAACCCAGCAAAATGCTTTTCCAGGTAGAATCATCCGAAATGATATGGCGAATAGTGTGTAGCATATTGCTGCCTTTGTAGTACATATCACCGGAGCCTTCGGAATTCACTCCATACTCGCCGATTATTGGTTCATTATTTAAAATGCGTTCCCGCAGCCCGATGATATATTCAGCGCCTGCTTCTTCGCTGAACAAGCACTCGGTATAAATTCCCTCGGCATAGTTGGCGAAACTTTCATGTACCCACATATCGGCCACATCTTTACTGGTGATGTTATTGCCCCACCACTCGTGAGCTGCTTCGTGAATAATGATGAAATCCCACTTCAATCCCCAGCCGGTGCCGGATAAATCCGTTCCGCGATACCCATTTTCAAAACCATTACCGTAGGCCACCGCACTTTGATGCTCCATTCCCAGATAAGGTGTCTGTACCAGTTTGAAACTATCCTCATAAAAAGGGTAGGGACCGAACCACTTTTCGAAGCAGCGCATCATCGGTTTCACCTGTTGGAACTGTTCTTTGGCCTTTTTCAGGTCACTTTCCAGCACCCAGTAGCTAAGATCAAGGGTGCCTTTTTTGCCTTCATAGGTGTCGGTGAAATTCACATAATTACCTGCGTTCACCGCTATGTTATAATTGTTGATGGGATTCGAAACGAACCAGCTCCAGGTGGTCATCCCATTTTTATGATGGGTAGTATCACGAAGCCGCCCGTTGGAAACATTCACCATCGGGTCGGGTACCGTAATGTTGATGCTCATACTGTCCGGCTCGGCGGTTTGATGATCTTTATTCGGCCACCAGGCGCTGGCGCCCAGACCCTGAACAGCAGTGGCTACCCAGGGATTTCCGAGCGAATCTTGCGTCCAGACAAAGCCGCCATCCCAGGGCGCTCGTACGGCAACACGTGGCTGCCCGTGATAATAAACGGTAATGGTGTAAAGCGAATCGAGCTTCAAATCCCGGGGCACATCCACAAAGTAAGCATTGCTTTGGTCCACCCGGTGATAATCCAACTTCTTTCCGTTTTGGGTGATTTGATCAATCCTTAGCGGCTGCTGCAGGTCGATCTGCATTTCAACCGGTTCATCGGTTACCCGGTAGGTAATTTCGTTATATCCCCTGATGGCAGAATCCTGAGGCATCACCGTAACATTCAGGTCATAGTAAACCACTTCCCACCAGGCACGTTGTGGAGTTATGGAACCCCGAAGGGTGTCGGCGCGGGTGAATTGTGCTTCCTGGGCAAAAGCTGATTGGCTGAGACCGATTAAGATCAGCAGGATACAGAGTTTGAATGATTTCAGTAGAAATTTCATGAGGCGTTTAATTCTTTTCGAAGGTGATACAATGGTTAACCGTTGTAAGGGCGACGATATTATGTTCAGAGAAGATACGAATTCTGGGTTGCTTGTAAAGAAAGCTTTTCTCTGTGCAACTTCGTGTAACAGTCCTCCACCAATTCTGATTAATACCCATAATGCCGTACCCGGTTCGGATCCTCTCGCCACTTGTCCCGCACTTTCACGTGGAGGTCGAGATATACTTTTTTATCGACAAAGCTTTGAATCGTCTCTCGCGCGTTTTTACCCAGTTTTTTGATCGCTTTGCCGCCCTTGCCGATCAAAATGCCTTTTTGCGAATCGCGATTCACAACGATATCAGCGCTGATATAATCAAGGTCTTTGCGCTCGTCATATTTTATGACGTCAATGGTTGAGGAGTAGGGGATTTCCTGGTGATAGAGCAGGAAAAGCTGTTCGCGAATCAGCTCTGCCACGAAAAATCGCATCGGCTGTTCACTCAGCATTTCTTTAGGATAAAAAGGCGGACCTGGTTTAAGGTTTGCCTTCAGTGTTTCCATTAGATTCTCCAAACCCTTTCCGTTGATGGCAGAGGTAAACAGCGTTTCATCAAAGTTATACTTTTCCTGAATTTTAGCGGCCACTGCCTCGGCTTGCTGCTCCGAAGTTTTATCAATTTTGTTGATCACCAGCATGATTTTCTTTCTCATTGAAGAAAACATCTTAAAAATTCGTCCCGGTATTTCGGGATCGGTGACATCAACAATCAGCAAGATGATATCGGCATCGGTGCGGGCGCGATCCACGGTTTTCATCATCGCTTTTTGAAGCTCGTAGCGCGGGTCAATCACCCCCGGGGTATCCAGGAAAATCATCTGCAAATCGTCTTCAGAATGGATGCCTAAAATCTGGTGACGCGTGGTTTGGGGCTTATGCGTGGTAATAGAAATTTTGCTCCCCAGCAGGCGGTTCATCAGTGTGGATTTACCGGCGTTGGGTTTACCGATAATGGCAATGTAGCCGGACTTATGAGTTTTCTCTTTGTTCATCAATAGATTCGCGAAAAATTCAAAATTCGAATGTCTAAAATCCGAAACAGAACCTTCCCGTTTCGAATTTTGGTCATTAGTGCTTTGGATTTTAATTTAGTGCCTACTTTCAACAACATGCTGATTCATAATTTCCAGAAAATCTTTGACCGTTTGCTCCAGTCCCCTAAAAAGAGCAGTAGAAACCAGTGCATGCCCAATGCTGATGTCATTTAAATGAGGGACAGTTTCGATAAAGGGTTGCAGATTTTGGAGGTTGAGGCCGTGTCCCGCATTCACTTTCATTCCTAAACCATGTGCCAGAATAGCCCCTTCTTTTAAACGTTCGATCTCTTTTTGTTTTGCTTCATCCGATGCAGCATTTGCGTAAGTACCGGTATGAAGTTCTATGGCATCGCTTCCTAATTCGTGAGCCAGCTCAATATCTTCTTTATTTGGATCAATAAACAGGCTGATGGCAGTATCAGTTTTACGAATCCGGGGAAATACCCGGCTTTGAAAATCATCGAAAACAGCGTTCATTTTTAATCCGCCTTCGGTGGTTAGCTCTTCCCGGCTTTCAGGTACGAGGGTGATGAGATGAGGATCTACATCCGCAGAAATTTTAAGCATTTCATCAGTAGCGGCCATCTCAAAATCGAGGGTACCCTTCACCGATTTTTTTAAAGCATACACATCGTCATCGCGAATGTGCCTTCGATCACCCCGCAAATGAAAAACAATACCTGCTGCGCCCGCTTTTTCGCAAACTTCTGCCGCCTTTACAGGTTCGGGGTAGCCTTCACCCCGGGCGTTTCTTAGCGTGGCCACATGATCAATATTTACCAAAAGTTGCATGTCAAACTTTTGCCTTAAATTACAGTTGTCATTTAGCTTTTAAATATAGATCATTTAGGCGATATGTTTAAGTAAAAATAACAGCATGGTTTCGCGGCTACAGACGGTATTACTGGTTCTTTTTACAGCCTGGGTAGCAACAGGATGCGGGATGGTTCGTCACTCTGTGTATCGGCCTCCAAGTCCCGGCGCTGACACTGCACCTGCTACGGTTCCCGTGAACTCCGAATCACAAGAATCGCCGGTTTCTGAAAAACCTTTTTCATCATTAAATGAAGTTCAGGTAAAGCTGATGGAGGCCTATCGCGAGTGGAAGGGAACTCCTTATCAACTGGGAGGTGCATCAAAGAGCGGGATCGACTGCTCACAACTGGTTCAAATAATTTTCAATGAATATTTAGGAATTTCTTTGCCCCCGACCACCCGAACGCAGCTCAATGCGGGTGAAGGTATTCGTCGCGCTGCCATCCGAACAGGCGATTTGGTTTTCTTCCGAACGGGACGAAAATCATTGCACGTAGGCATCGCGCTGAATCATGGTGAGTTTTTGCATGCATCTGCTTCAGAAGGGGTGATGATCAGCAAGTTGGGCAATCACTACTGGCGCAATCGCTTTTTAGCGGCAAGAAGGGTGTTGTGACAGTTGGCAGCGGCAGTTATCAGCAGGCAGTTTTACTCGTTCCGATGGCCTCTGTCGGAACATTTCAGAGATGCTCTGCCTCCTGTATAACAGTTCCCTTAATCTCATTTCATCGGCTAAATCAGCTTTATCCGCGTTCCCGCATCGTCAACCCTTTCAAAAAATATCGTAATATCTGATCCCCGCATTCGCGGTAGTTTTTATGTCCCTCTTTACGAAACAAGGCACTCATCTCGTGCTTTGATAATGAGAACCCGGCTGACTCCAGAATGCCATGCATATCCTTTTCTTTAAGTTTAAAAGCCACCCGGAGTTTTTTGAGCACCATATTATTAGTAACGGGTGTTTTAATGGGACGTGGAGGATGATCTTTACTTTTACCTCTTTTATAATAGATGAGTCCATCCAGAAAGTGAGCCATGAGTTCATCGCTCGTATCTTCGGAATATTCAAACTCCGGCAGATCTTCCGTTTCAAAAATAGCCTCAATTTCTCCCCGTCTCGGTTTATAATCTCTTAGTTTTAAAATATGCGCTATTTTAACATCATCAATATCGAGCATATAGCGAATGCTGCGAATTACTTCATCATTTCTCATGGGGAAAGGTGGGGGTGAATTTAGTTGATTGGCAGATTGCCTTAAGGTAAGGGATTTAGATTTGACGGGAAAGGAGCTCTTTTGTTTTGATGGCCCTTTCTGAAGAGGAGCTGCGGTCGATCAAAGGCATTGGTCCTAAACGGGCGGAAAAGATTATGAAGGCGGGTTGATTGTTGTTGGGGACAGGCAGTAGGATTATTACTCTAAAAGTTCGATATCAATACATGTCTGAATTTTGCCATTCCATGAGCTGTATTTACTGGGATCTATCATGATACATGATATCACTAATATCATCAAGATTGATTAACAACATATAATCAATATGTGACATTTTTAAATATGTTTTAGCCATTATACGATTTTTGAAAGCACAATGGATCTTCCCTTCATCTACTAAGAACCAGCTATACTGTTCATTCCATTGATCTTCTGTTGTTCTCCATTTCATTTCTAACTCTCATTTAAGTTTTTACTGCTTCGGCCACCCCATAAATTGGATTGGGAGTGAATTACAGGAATGGTTAATTGAGCCTTTTAGCTGATAAAATTTGGGCTCTTTCTTGAATTCGAATACTCGATAAAGAGAATATTGATTCTTTTGTTTTTTTGAAAATCCTAATTCATTTCTTGTAAAATAAAAAGGCGCTTCTTTTCCCATTTGGGTAGTTTTTACTTCAATAAATCTTTCTTTCTTATTTTTATCAAATGATAAAATATCAAAGCCTGCCGAATCTCCTTGAGTTTGTGAAACATGTTCGATGCTATTGGCAAGAGACTTTAAACCTAACTTTGTTAAACGTTCCTTTTCATAGGATATAATAAATTTTTCACCTAATAAACCTAATCTTGTATTTAGTAGCTCCTCTTTATAAAAATTACGAGAAGCTTTGTATCTTCTACCCGGAACCGTTTCGCCAGTTTTAAATGGAATATCAGGTACTTTTACTTCGCTGGTTAAAATATTAGCAAGCGTTGGAGTTTTTAAATCATTAAATAGTAATTTGCTCATCTCTTCTTCAAGTTCCGGATGCAAAACAAGGAAATCTTCAACACTTTCTCTTAAAAGAGTTTGATATTTATGTAGAGGTTTATACCCTGGAATATATGGTAATCCCATTTCGAGTAAAACTGCACTTATATTCTGGTGCTTGAACTCAATAGAAGCCTCTGTCCGTTGTGTAATTACTTTCTGGAGATTTCGTCGATGTTCAGACTTGTTATAATCTTGCCCTGATAGCTCTTTGAGAAGCATATCAAAATAGTCCTTTACAATAAATGTAACTTCTTGAGTTGTCCAATCAGCCATTTGTTATTATTTTTTTAGAAACTCAAGATAGGCTTGATAAAAATACTTACACGCTGGCTCTCTTATACCTTGTTTTATTTCATATAAAAACTGATTAGCATACTCATCAAAGTAAAAAGTCTCTTCACTAAAGAACTCATCTTCTGGATCATTAACATAACCAAAAGAAACTTTGAACAATGCATTTGCAAGTTCTTCAATATTATTAGTCCTAATTTGAAAAAGAGCACTTTCATATAGATGAGGTTTGATTGCCTCGTAGTCAAATGATTGTGCGCAAGTACTTAGTAATTGACCTGAATAAGCAAGTTTAGCATAATCTATGGCTATTGCTTGTTTTTCAGAGTGAAACAGTCGAGTGCTTTTGGGTACACATATTTCAAACGGCTGAACTTGCTCATCTAACAATAGATTAACTATCTTCTTTTTTGATTTTTGATATAAATTTTGAATCTCAATCATTTGTTAATTCCATTTTTTACTTTAGCGTCTATCTGAGCTTTGAAAGCCCAATATAATTTTAGTTATTATGTTTATACTTCATTATCAACTTGGCTAAAACTACCAACCATAGTTTCTCCATCAGGTGTGATAATTGGAGGTGGTGTATCTTGAACAGAAAAATTTTCAATCCTTTTACTACACAATCGGCTAAAATCGCAATCCTCGCATTTTTTCATTTCAGGACGCATAGGATAATCTCTTCCAATTACTCCTTGAACTGCCCATTCAACATTTTTTAAGGCTCTTTCAAGAGCTTCATCATGCACAGGTATATCTACACGTTGATTGTCTTTTAGAAAATGAATTTTACCTGTCTTAGCATTTTCTCCTAAAACTTGTTTGGCTGCCAAAGCATACAATTGTACTTGTAATGATAACGTAATCCAATCTAAATCCTCATTCTCTTCATCAATCTTATCACCCAACTCCATTGACTTAAAATCAACGACTGTTGCACTTTCTATTTCTCCTTGCTCATTTTCTTTTAACATTAAATCAATTGCACCTGAGATAACTGTGTTTTTTGCAGGAATTTCAAATCTTACTTCAACTCTTCTCTCTTTTTTAAAATCATCTTCATGCTTGTCAACATATTCCTTAATTATTTCCCTGGTTTTTTCCCGTGCTCTTTCATAAGGCCCCGGATTTTCTTCAGGGTTACCACTTTCAGGGACATGCTTCAGATGGAATATATCATCCACAGTTTCATCAATTTGTTCATTTGTAGGCCTATTGCTATTATAGCGCTCATGTAGTTTACCAATTGTTACATGGGTTGTTTGTCCGAAACCGAAAAGTTCAGGTACAGAAGGATTAAAGCCATATTGTTTTCTGAACTGGTACTCCTTAGGGCATTTCAAATAATATTGAACTTCTGTAAAACTTGTAGGTTTTATACTGTCATCAACTCTGGATTTAGGTTCAGCATCGGTAATATTTGATGGTAGATCTTCAATATCTTCTGTTATAGAATCATGGTTAAATTCATTTATGAAATTCGATTTCTTCCATTTTCTCGTACCTGTGGGCAGACTTTCACAACCTGTAAGGTATAAATATCGCTCAGAACGGGTTGCAGCAGTATAAAATAATCTTATGTAGTTTTCTTCTGTATTTGCATATCTGCCAGCGGAAAAAGCATCCCCAATTAAATCTTCTGGTAACCACTCTTTATATGTTCGATCAACTGTGCCGGGCAGCCGATTTTGTTCCATATCTACTATAAATGTTACAGGAAATTCAAGACCTTTGGCTTTATGAATTGTTGAAACAAAAACTCTGTCAGGTCTTTGTAATACAATATCCTGACTGGTTTCGTAACCAGACTCAGCAACATTATCCAAAAAGTTAAGAACCTGATGAAAACGGGATGTAGAATCAATACTCATATAAACAGATTCAACATCCAACATTATTGAACTGAACACCCCAAGAGCTTTATTATCCATGTAATCGAAATTGGCTTCGTCATACTTAAAAACTTCAAGTAATTGGTGTATAAATTCTTGGGGATAAACTTTTCTTCTGGTACTTTCTACTGATCCATGAATTAGCCTGCCCCATTTAGCCATCAAATTTGTCAGATCATTAAAATTTGTATCGTGGAAAACTGGCAAAACAGTATCCTGATAAAAAGATCTAACATCAGTTCTATTCGGATTTGAATTTCTAAGAAGTGTAAATGCTTGATGTAAAACATAAGCTGGAGGATGGGAAAAAATTGAACCTTCTGTTTCAATATAATATTTAATGCCAAGCTCATCTAACGCTTGAGTAAATGGTTCATGCCGAAGAATTTCCCCACTCCCATGGGTTGATCTCATTAATATTGCAATATCACCCTGAGTAAGCCCTCTTACCTCTTCCATTTCATTATCATAAAAAGATTTTCCCAAAAGATGTTGTATTCTTTTGGCTACCCAATTGGCTTCTTCTTCTCTATTATCAAACCAAAACTTACCAATTTGGCCAGGATGGCCAATATTGGCATCATAAGGAATTGGTTTCTTGGGAAATCTATTAGCACCAAGCTGGTTTTCAACAAATTTAGTAGATGTCTCAATTATTTCAGTTGAGCTTCTGAAGTTGATTGATAACTCATGCTGTGAACTATTTGGATATCTATCTGGAAATTCAAGAATGTTTTCAACATCAGCACCACGCCATGAATAAATAGACTGGTCATCATCTCCAACAACAAATAAAGTATCTGAGTATGAGTATATATTGGAGATAAGCTCTTCTTGGACTGGGTTAACATCCTGGTATTCATCAACCATTAAATGTTTTATATGCTGTAAGACATTTTCAGCACGATTACTGTCATTCAGTTCTTCTATAGCTAGTCGTTGTACATAAGAAAAATCCATAAATTTATCTCTATGCAATAATTCCTTTAATTTTTTCAGTACACTACCAAGTCTTTCGTCATACTGGGAAATTTCATCTAAATCCAACAGTTCATTATTTGAAATATTCCATGATTTAACTACATTCTTTATTGTTTTAAAGTATCCAGTTCCTTTACTATTCTGTAGCCTATAAATTCCTAATTCACCATAACGGGACATAATAAACATTGTCAACCGATTTGTATCAAGCACTTCATATTGTCTATAGTCAGCATTTATCTCACCTAAAATATATCCGCAATAGGAATCGATCGTCCCAAGATACATTGCTCCAAGAACTTTGGGATCAATACCACTTGCAGACAATGCATCAGATACTCTCATTTTTATAGATTCTGCTGCTTTGTTTGTGAAGGTAAATGCCACGATACTATTGGGTGGTTCTCCTTCGGCGATTAATCTGGCAATTCGGTATGCCAATGTTCTTGATTTACCCGAACCAGCACATGCTAAACAAAGTATTTCTTTATTCAGATCAGTAGCAGCATCTAACTGTTCAGAAGTAAGGTTATCTTCTAATATTTCTTGAATATTTGACATCTATTAAATCTTTTAGTATGGGCCAATTAAGTATTACATTTATTACAAATAAATAATATATTTTAGCTTTTACAACAAAACTATTTATAAAATGGCTAAAAAGGGATATAATTCGGCTGATTTGTTTGCAGGATGTGGAGGACTTTCTCAAGGGATGCATGATGCAGGTTTTAAAACAAAAGTTGCAATAGAATTGAAAGCCGATGCTGTTAAAGCATACAAGCTCAATCATCCCAATACAGAAGTGATTGACAGGGATATCCGAAAGATTAAAATCAGTGAAGTTAAGTCAAAATTGAATGGTCAAAGAATCCATCTTCTTGCAGGTTGTCCACCATGTCAAGGCTTTTCATCTGTCCGGAAGCTTAACAGAAAGGCAAGTATTCGGGATAATCGGAATAGTTTAGTAAAGGAATATTTCAAAATGGTTAAGGGGTTAAAACCTTATGCTATTATGATGGAAAATGTACCTGGTCTTGCAGATTATTATTTATTTAAAAGAATAAGAAAGAAATTGGATGATCTTGGTTACAATACCAAGGTTAAGATCGTAAACGTGAAAAATTATGGAGTACCACAAAGCAGAAAACGTCTTGTAATGGTGGGTTCTCTACTGGGAGATCTGAATGTTGCCAAAGGTACCGGAGAAAAAATAACGGTCAGACAAAAAATTGAAAATCTGCCTACGCCTGAAGAGACGGAAGATCCGATGCAGAAAATTATTGCCAAACATTCAGAGCGAATTATGGAAAGAATTCGTTTGACACCTAAAAATGGCGGGAGTTGGAAAGATCTTCCTGAAGAATATTTCCTTGATTGCCATAAAAAAGAAAATGTTGGATTTAACGATATATATGGCCGGCTTCGATGGGATGACCATTCCACTACAATAACAGGGGGCTGTCTAAATCCGTCAAAAGGACGTTTTTTACATCCGGAACAAGATAGGGTTATTACACCAAGAGAAGCTGCTCTTTTACAGTCGTTTCCTGAAGATTATAAATTTCCTACAGGTATACCTAAAGCTTCACTTGCTTTATTGATTGGAAATGCATTACCACCAAAATTCAGCTACATTCAATCAAAAAATATAAAGGAGCACTTGGATCAACACTTAAGTTAAACGAACTATCTTTTAAGTTGCTTTTTCAAAGTTTGATCCAATTCCTTTAAAGTTTTTTCTTCTTTATCAGACTTCAACTCACACTCCCAAACCACAATTACATTCCAGCCATCTTCTTTTAGCTTTTGAATGTTCTTTTCATCCCGTTCCTTATTCCCGTAAAGTTTTTCTCTCCAAAACTCCGTCCTTGTCTGAGGTAATTTAAAATATTTGCATCCTTCATGAACATGCCAAAAACAACCATGAACAAATATAACAGAATTATATTTAGGTAAAACTAAATCTGGCTTACCCGGCAAATCTTTCACATGGAGTCTGTATCTGAAGCCATTAGAATGGAGAAATTTCCGAACCAGCATTTCAGGTTTAGTATCTTTTCCTTTAACCTGACTCATATTATAACTGCGAACCTCCGGTTCATGCACATCTGCCATAAAGGAGCTATTTCAGTTAATTAAACTATTATTTAGTAAAAATAAGCATTCTTTTTCTGTAGCTTGGGATTATACCCTTATTTACCCAGAAAATCACCTTCCACGCCCATTTAGATAAATCCCGGAAGTGGTTATCTGTGTACGGTGTTTTTGGGGCGCCAAGAAGAATACAGCAAGTTAAATTAATCGGCTTTCTTTAAAAGGATGTAAACCTTATTGATCTTTAAAGAGAATATTCCATAGTTGGCTTTTCATAAAAAAAGGACATTTGTAGTTATAGCTACTCGTTTTATGGGATGTACTAAGCGGTGCCGGACTAAGGGTTGGAAAAATGAGCCGGGCCTCTATACAAGGATGGAAGCTGGGTTTTAGCTATCACGCCTTCAATAAGTAAAGCGGGGAAGTATCTATTGGTATCAGCTATTTCGTTTGTGCCAATTTCTTATAACTACTATTAATCTAAATGACTTAACACAATGAAAAACAGAAGCTTAATATGTAGTACGCTATTACTTTTTGTGATAGGATTCTTCGCAAGTCCGGTTATTGCCCAGTCAGCGCAGGAAGGCAGTTTGCAGGGGGTGGTAACCGATGCAGAAACGGGCGATCCGCTGCCGGGAGTAAACATTTATTTATCCGATTTACAGATTGGAGCGGCAACCGACACCGAAGGGAATTTTGAAATTGATAACATTCCTGCAGGTTCGCATCCGATCAGAGCCAGTTTTATAGGGTATCAAACTTTTGAAGGAACAGTTACCATCACCCCGAGTGAAATAACAACTCTGGATATACAGCTAAAACCATCATCTCTACAGTTAGGAGAGTTAGTGGTTTCGGGGGTGGCAACCTCGGTGAAACGGGGAAATCTCGCTAATGCCGTAGCTAAGATCGATGCTGAGGAATTAACAGGAAGTATTTCTCCACCTACAGTAGCCAGTGCCCTGCAGGGAAAAATAGTGGGCACGAATATGGTTTCAGCAGGAGGTGCGCCCGGCGGTGGTGTTGATATAAAACTGCGGGGTATTAGTACGCTGGGAGCCGGAAGTTCGCAGCCGCTAATTATCGTGGATGGAGTTTATTTGAATAATACGGAATTACAAACGGGACTTTCGGCAGTAAGCGGCCAGGCTTCAGCCGCTCAGGATGATGGTGCAAATCGTTTAGCTGATTTAAATCCCGATGCCATTGCGTCAATAGAAATCCTGAAAGGACCTTCTGCGGCGGCTATCTATGGAGCCCGGGCTAATGCCGGAGTGGTGATTATTAAGACAAAACGTGGCAGCGCCGGGGAAACCCAGGTAAGTTTTAACCAAGATGTTGGCTACTCCACCATGCTGAATAAACTCAACTATGCTTCATGGAGTGAAGAAAAGATTGAACGGGTATTCGGTGAAGGAACCGCTCTGGCGCAAACAGCTAAAGAGGCTTATAGAAATGCGGTGGCGAATGGAAATTTGCATGACTATGAAGATGTTATTTATGGCAATGAAGGGCGAATCTTAAACACTCAGCTGAGTGTTTCCGGCGGTAATTCCCGCACCCAGTTTTTTGTGTCAGGTTCTTTCATGGATGAGGAAGGCATCATCAGGAAAACCGGTTTTAGTCGCCGTTCCATCCGTGCCAATATTGATCATCGTTTGAGCGACTATGTCAGAATCAGTTCCAGTTCAAACTATATTAATACGGAATCGCAGAGAGGGTGGACCGGCAACGGCTCGGCAGGATCTGTTGCACAGGCGGTGAAATATACTCCTAATTTTGCCCAGCTTTTCCCCGATGGAAACGGGAATTACCCTGATAACCCCTATTTTCAGCTAAATCCTTTAGAACTTATTGAATACGGGCTGAATGATCAGGATGTGAACCGTTTTCTGCAGTCTTTAACAGCGGATGTCACACTTTACAACCAAAATCAGCATTCGCTCAGGTTAGATCTAACGGCCGGTTTGGATTTTATGAACTCAACCACCATGGTCTATCAGCCGCCTTTTATACAATACCAGCAGTCGCTGCCCAATCCCGGTGATGTTATTCACTCTACCACGAAAGCCTTAAACCTGAACGCACAGGCTTTCCTTATTTATAACACCACTGTTGGTTCGGATGATAATTCGTATGATTTAACATCCCAGATTGGTTATGCGCACTTTTACAAAGATCAACAGTTACAGCAGGTTCGCGGGCGCGGCCTGATTCCGGGACAAACAAACGTTGAGAACGCCAGCCTGCAGGAAATTTATAACCAGTTCTTTCAGTCGGTAACCGATGTAGGTTACATAGCTCAACAGAAAGTGAACTGGGAAGATAAGGTAATTGCCACTGTTGGCGCCCGGTTGGATCGTTCTACCTTAAATGCCGATCAGGAGCATTTTTATTTCTTTCCGAAAGCGTCGCTGGCTCTGAATCTCGCAAATTTCGATTTCTGGGGAGTGGAGCAACTTCAACAGTTTAAATTGAGGGTTGCTTATGGAGAAACGGGCGGCCTGCCAAGCTTTGGGGCGACCTTCGAAGCGTTAAACAGCGGGGTGATTTCAGGAAACTTAGGACTGGTTCGCTCTTCACGCACGGTCGATCCTAACCTCCGCCCCGAAACCGCATCAGGACTAGAGTTCGGTACAGATATTGGTTTAAGCAGCGGACGTGCTTCAATCAGTGCTACCTATTATATCAAAAGTGTGTATGATCTGATTCTTGATCAGCAGCTTCCCTCTTCATCCGGGCTTCAGGTTATGGCCACGAATGCTGCCGATTTACAGAACCGCGGTATTGAACTTTCCCTAAATGTAATTCCCATTCAAACCGATAATTTTGTTTGGAACGCCACCCTTAATTGGTGGAAGAATGACGCTGAAATTACCAATCTTAAAGTACCGCCGTTCACAACGGGAGGTTTTGGAGCAGCGCTGGGTACTTTCTATATAGCGGAAGGATATTCTCCCACAACCATCGTAGGTACGCCTGTTGAAAACGGACGGTTCACCTTTTATGGCAATACTCAGCCTGATTTTCAGTCTTCCTTTTTCAGCAACATACATCTTTTCGGAAACTGGGAGTTTAACTTTTTATGGTCTTTAAGCTATGGACAAAAAGCAATAAATCTGTCTCTCCTTTTTTCTGACGGTGCCGGCACAACTCCTGACTGGAACGGGGATTATGACGGTGATGGTGTGCCCAACGGCATGGATCGGCAGGAGGAAGGCGCGGGTCTCTATGTTGATGATGCAACCTACCTTAAACTAAGAGAGACGAGTTTATACTATACCGTGCCCTCTCAGTTTTTATCTGATCTGTCGAATGATGCCGTTAAAGGTGTTCGCCTGGGAGTTTCAGGTAGTAACCTGTTGCTGTTTTCCGGCTACAGCGGGTATGATCCCGAAGTGTCTGAGTTTGGTAATTCTGCACTTCAAACCGGAATAGGGGTTGCTCCTTATCCCAGTGCCCGCCAAGTAATGTTCCATGTAGAATTTGATTTTTAAACCCGATACCTATTTTATTATGAAACGATCAATTTATCATATCAGTACAGCAGTTGTTTTTGTCTTATTCTTTGTCAGTTGTGATTCACTGCTGAATGTGGCTCCGGTCACCGATCCCAATAATCCATCGGTTGAACAGGTGACGCAAAATGCCACCAAATCAGAAATACAAAGCCTGGTTACGGGGCTTGAAGTACGAAATCGTCAGGGGGCCGGCAGCCGTATAGAGTTGCTCGGATCTTTTGGCCGGGAAGTGTGGATCTTCGACTTCATTGACGGACGTTTTATGACTGAGTGGCTGGGAATCAGTGGTAACGCAGAAGAAAATCCCTCTTTTTTTGCTGACGGCAGTGTCTATTCAACGCCGTATACGGCCATTCGTCAGGCTAACCTGCTGTTAAAGGTTGTTGAAAACACCGATAACCTGAGTGAGCAGGAAAAGGAAGGGGTGAGAGGATTTGCCAAGACCATCAAAGGTTATCAATTCCTGATTCCGCTTTTAGCGCAGTATGAAAACGGTATTCGAGTGGATGTAAGTGATCCGAATAATCTGGGTCCGTTTTTGAGCTATGATGAAGCTTTGAGCGAAATCCGGGCTATGCTCGATAGCGGTTACCAGCATCTGCAAAATGCGGGTGATAATTTCTTTTTCGCTCTTTCGGAAGGCTTAAGCAATTTTTCTAATCCTGCTGCCATGGCACAATTGAACCGGGCTATTGCAGCACGGGCAGCGGTTTATGCCGAAGACTGGCAGGGGGCTTTAGATGCTCTCGCTGATGCGGAGCCATTTTTTGAACTTGCCGCGGGTGAGGCGGTGATGAATAAAGGGGCCTATTTCTCTTATGGAGAACCGCCCGGGATGTTTAATCCGCTTTTTTGGCCGCGAAATTCGGTTCCCGATCATATTATGGTAGTTCATCCTTCAGTAATTGAAGATACATTAGCCGGAGACTTGCGTATCGACCGAAAGTTTTTTCTGAGAGATACGCCCTTGAATAACCCAAATGCTCCTGTACCGGTGCACTATCAGGGAAATCGTTTTGCAACTACGCAATCACCTATACCAATGATTCGCAATGAAGAGCTCATTTTAATTTATGCGGAAGCAAAAACCCAGCTTGGCGGAGCCGCTAATTTATCAGATGCAGTTGATGCTATCAATTTGATCAGAAATACCTGGAATCTTGCAGACTATAGCGGCAGTGTAACTCAGACCGCTCTAATTGATGAAATACTACTGCAGCGCCGGTATTCTCTCTGGGCTGAATGGGGCCATCGCTGGATTGATATGCGACGCTACGGACGATTGGATGAAATTGCTCAGAATGATATGCTGGTAGGCACTATTTTTACACAATTCGCCCGACCGGAGTCGGAGCAGGGTCAGAATTGATAAAACAGGATGCAAGAGCGATGCAACAAGGTTAAAATTTTGTCAATGCCATCCCCCTGCGCCCCCTTCGAAGGGGGACTGTTAATGAATTATTTATAATAATTCAGAATATTTCATATAAATGTTTCTTTGAAAGTTGCTTGAAGTTGCCTTTAAATTTTTAAATTGGCTGATCAGTTGACGCAATCAACCGATTACTGTTCCCCCTTTGAAGGGGGTTCGGGGGATGGCCCTCTATGATTAATTTTAAGCCAAGTCACTATCTTTTTACATAAACATCTTCCAAAAACAGAATTCCATGAAATCACTCCACACATCACTATTATCATTATTTCTTATCCTCTTTTCCTTTAGCCTCATTCAGGCGCAATCAGCACCCGTTTATATCGAAGGCGGTCACTATTTTGATACTGATCAAAAGCAAATGGTGGAGAATGAAGGCATCCTGATTCGGGGAGGCCGGTTTTACCAAATAGGTGCAAAGCCGGATGAGAGTGAACTGGATGAATACCGGGTGATCACTCTTGAAGATGATGAATACATCTTGCCCGGTATGATCGATGTCCATGCCCATTACCGGATGGAAGCCTTTGGCAGTGACAGTCTTGATGAGATTGATGAATTCAAATATAACGCGCTGGTCTATCTGGCCAATGGAGTCACCTCTACTTTTTCGAATGGAGTTTATTATCCCTACCTCGAACTGGCTTCTAAACGATTGATCAATACGGGTGAATGGACAGGGCCTCGTCTTTGGGCATCAGGTCCCTACTTCGGTTCAGCCCGCACCGGCTGGGATGATGACATCACCAAAGAAGAAATCTATGAGCAGGTTGATTATTGGGCGGCACTGGGTGTGGACGGATTTAAAACCAAAGGCGGAAGCCCGCATGTGATTAAGCACCTCGTAAATCGCGCTCATTGGCATGGCCTGACAGTGGCGGGACATTTAAGCTCCGGCATTCGCAATTCAACCAACTCAATTACCGCTATTGATTTGGGGATTGATCGCGTAGAGCATATCCTCGGTGGCTTTGTGCTTGATTCAACCAAACGTGCTTATCCTGTTTGGAACCAGGTTGATACCAGTTCAACCGCTTTCAAAAAAACAGTACAGTATTTCCTGAAGCATGATGTCTTTTTTGACCCCACTATAAACGCCCCCGTTTATTTTACCACGCTCAAAGAAGGTTTTGATTACTGGGTAGATGAAAAATCTATGTTCACTCCGTATGTTCGCAGTTTGTTACCTCCCCGGGAAAGTCTGGAAGGTAGTGAGTTGATGGATAGCCTTTATTATACTATGCGTCGTACTACAAAAGCCTTTTATGATGCCGGTGGCGGTAATTTGATTACCTTTGGTACCGATGCCCCTTCTCATGGATACTTTTTAGCCGGATTTGGCGCTCACCGCGAAATGCATGCAATGGTGATGGCGGGAATCCCCGAAGCGGCCGTGCTTAAAATTTCATCTCAAAACAGTGCAAATGCCATCGGTAAAGGCAGTTTATTAGGCTCTATCGAAACAGGAAAATTAGCCGATGTATACATCGTGGAAGGAAATCCATTAGATGATATCACCAATACTCGCAACGTACAGCTTGTGATAAAATCAGGAAAGGTATATGATCCTGAGATACTGCTCAATAAGGTGAAGGGTGAAATCGGCCCCTCCGATGCTGCGGAAGTTAACAGTTGGTTCAAACATCCAAAGCAAGTTCAGGCAGCAGAACAATTGAGAGCGATGGGTGAAGTGATCTGGAGTAGTGAAAGCAATTGATAGTTAACGCATTGAACGGGTGATTCCGGTCTACAAGCTTTTCTACACCAGCCAATCCCCCTGCGCCCTTCGTCAACGGGATTTCATCTCCCTTGAGGGGAGACATTTAAATGTCCCGAGTATTCGGGATCCATTTAAACTGAGGGGTGTTCTGATAGGATTTTACGATCAATTTGTATTTTCAATCAGCTAAACATACTGATAGTTGCTAAAAATCATTCTTTAATGGACTTTTATATTTGGTCAGCAGCCAAACAATTAAAACAGCGGCTCCGCAAACGGTAAAGAATATTTGGTCAGTCGAAGAGAAGGAGTCTGCCAGCAACCAGGGGCCTGCCAGTAGTAACAGGCTTACAGCAAGCTCTACATAACCATGAACCTGGAAAGGAATGAGCTTAATGGCACCTGATGAAAAAGCGGTAAAAATAGTCATCAAAAAGTGAACGACGGCCAAAAAATAGGCTAAATAAGTGCCGGTTTGAGACAGGGAAAAGATAGAAGGAGCTATCGCGAAGAACAATACAGTTATATAATCAAGATAGCCATGAATTTTTGAAGTAAGCATAATCGTAAGGATTAGTTGAAAAGAAGCCTTTCAAAAAGAATCTTACGAAAAAAACAGGAGAAATGGATATTGTTACCTATAACGCGTTTAGCGGTTGAAGGTGAAATGTTGACCTGACAGCGTTCCAGTGGTTTTCTGGTTCCTGTCAGCGTCTTCACAAACCAACGCTGTCAGGTCCTACGGACGCTTACAGGTTGGTTTTAGATTTAACTTCTCAACGCATTATCTACAGCAACTTTTTAGGATATGTTTTTAGAAAGTTGCCGGACAACTTGTTTTTTATAGGTTCTGCTGATAGGCAAATTTGCTTCCTTAATCTGTAGTTCAGTTTTAGAATAAAAATCAACTCTTTGTTTATTAACAATAAACGAGCGGTGAATGCGAAGAAAACTTCCGGGAAGTTTGTTAATGATATGATTAATACGTTCCCGGGTAATGACAGAATCACCCGAAGTGGTAATGATTTTTACATAATCTCCCATACTTTCAATGTATTCAATTTCCTCGAATAAAATTTTAGCCTTGCGGCGATCGGCTTTCACCGTTAAAAACCCTTTTTCAAATTTATTCTTTTCGGCTTTTAAGTGTTTAGACCTCTTTTGGATAGCAAATGATCGTTTGGTCAGCAATACAAATGCTTTTAAGAAAACAATAAAGTATAGGATGATGCCCAGTATAAAAACATCGGTTACGACGGGATTTAGATTGTCGTAATTAAAATCAGCCAGCAGAACAAAAGAGCCGGTTATCACCCACATTTCAAGCCAGGTAGAGATAATTAATAAATAGCTAAAGTAGAGGCCGAAACGCGCGTATCTTTTTTTGAGAAGATAGCGGGGCACCAGAAAGAAATTAAAGAAGTAGGAGGTAGCCACTGCCACCGGCAGCAGCATCGAAACAAAGTAGAATGAAAGGGTGAAGCCATCAAAAACTTTACTGAAAACGGCAGTAAGCAGGACGGTTATAGCAACCCAGAAGAAAATGTGCGTTCGGGTTTTGATCATATCGTTTTTAGCTAAAAAACCATTATTTGCCCTAATAAGCACATTTTTTCGATGAAATGCAGGTTTTCATACGGATTCTACATTGCCTTGATAGCCGGTTCATTAATAGCTTGATGCTGTTATCAATCTTAATTTAATCAATTTATTATGTTAGATCTATTTTACGCGGGCGGCCTGTTTATGCCTATCCTAACGTTGTTGCTTTTAATTATCCTTGCAATGGCCAGCTACCGGGGCATTCAAATAGTGAAAGGAAACATAGATTTCGCAACTACATTTCGGCATCAGTTAACTCAAATTAAATCAATGGGTTTGTTTTCTTTAGTATTTGGCATTCTGGGCCAGTTTTTAGGGCTTTATCAAATGCTTTCCTATGTTGAATCGGCAGGGGATATAGCACCTTATTTAATATACGGAGGGCTGAAAGTAACTATGATTTCTACACTATATGGAATGATTATTTTCCTGATCTCCTATATAGTATGGTTAGGATTGGATTATATGCTTGAAGGCAAGAAAGAGATGTCTTGATATTAATTTCTTAAATGTTCCATTCGTCGACATCAAAACCAGATGTGCGACGAATTGGATATTGCAGCGATAATAATACCCAAGAGAGGACTTCCCGATAAAAAGCATCGGGACAAGCTTCTCATCCTTTTTTTAATAAGAATAGTGTACCCAAGAGAGGACTCGAACCTCCACGGCCGTGAGGCCACTAACACCTGAAGCTAGCGCGTCTACCAATTCCGCCACTTGGGCAAGTAAGGAAAGGCTTTTAATATAGGGAGCTTTAGTACTAATTTTCAATGTTAAATTTTTGGCAAAGGCATTCCTTCGGAAGAATTTTAAATTACTCGTCTCACTTCTCATATCTGTCGTTTGTTCCTGTTATCAAAAATATGCTTCATCAACTGCCCATACCCCTCCGTCAGTTCTACGTCGCGTCGTGCCATCACCGCTTGCATCGTTTCTAAAGCTTTATTCAATTGGTAGGTTTGAATGACGTTTGAGCCGACCCAGCTAAAAGAGGGGATGAATTTTGGGGGAAAGTCGGCTGAAAAAATATTACAGCTTACCCCACACATGGTACCGGTATTGAGCTGGGTGTTGATTGCCGTTTTAGAATGATCGCCCATCACTGTGCCTAAAAACTGCTGACCGGTTTCAATTTCTTCCTGATTGTTCCAATTTGTGATGCGAATAGCACTGTAATTGTTTTTCAGGTTTGATGTGTTAGTATCAGCCCCGAAGTTGCACCATTGGCCAATGACCGAGTTGCCCATAAATCCCTCATGGCCCTTGTTTGAATAAGAATGAAAAATAGAGTTATTAATTTCACCTCCTACTTTACAGACAGGCCCGATGGTAGTTTTGCCGTAAATTCTTGCTCCCATATTAACCGTGGTGCCTTCACAAATGGCAACCGGCCCGCGGATATGAGACCCTGCCATCACTCTTGCATTTTCACCTATAAAAATAGAGCCTTCTTCAGCGTTGAGTATACAACCCGCTTCAATAACAGCTCCGTTTTGGATATAGATATTTTCTGCTTTTTCAAGTACGGCGTGCTCTGAAATTTGTGCTTTTCCCCGATGATCTGCTTCTATAAGGGTGAGATCATTTTCAATTTGCTCGCCATTCATTAGGAACAAATCCCATAAATGAGTGATAGAAGAAAAATCATTGACTTCCAGCACAAAGAGGGTATTAAAATTTGGGACGCCTTCGTTCAACCATTGTGTGGAACGTTCGCTATCAACTTTTGCAGCGATAACTGTTTCATTATGTCGCAGGCATTGGCCTTCGCTAAGGTCAGTAATTTTTTCGACCAGCCTTTCGTTAGGTAAGTAGCGGCTGTTAAGCCAGAGGGAGCTTTTACCGGTTTCAACTTGGCCGCCTTCAAAAACACCGTGAAATTCGGGACGCAAAATTCGATTTACAGATGAAGTATCCAGCGCATATTGCCATTTTTGAGCAATGGTAAGGATGCCGGTTCGCAAGTCATCAACCGGGCGGCTAAGTGTAAGAGGATGAAAGTTTTTATATTGAGAATCTTCAAAAAAGAACAATTGCATTATTAAAATAATAAAAAGTTATAGGGTAATTGTTTTAAAATACTTTTCAGAATGATAATTTATGCATAGTCGATCAGCACGAGAGACAGTATAATAAAAATCACCATTCAAATTAGATAAATCATATATGTGTGGAATTGTAGGTTATATCGGGGAGAAAAAAGCAAGCGATATCATTGTTAAGGGCCTTGAGAGGCTGGAATATCGGGGATACGACTCGGCAGGCCTTGCACTGCTTAACGGCCAGCTGGATATCAAAAAGGGCAAAGGCAAGGTTGCGAATCTCAAAACGATGCTCAACGGCGACCCCACAGATGGATTTATTGGCATTGGACACACCCGGTGGGCAACCCACGGTGCGCCGAATAATATAAATTCGCATCCGCATATCAGCGAATCAGGTAAAATTGCCTTGGTTCATAACGGCATTATTGAAAACTATAATTCCCTCAAAAAAGAGCTGCAAAACAAAGGACGTACTTTTAAAACCGATACCGATACTGAAGTTATAGCGCAGCTTATTGAAGAAATTTATGAAAACGGAAATGGTGAAGAAATCACTTTTGAGCAGGCTGTTCAACTGGCACTCAAACAGGTAGTGGGAACTTATGGCTTGGCTATTTTAAATGTCGAAGAACCTGATCGCATCATTGTCGCGCGAAAAGGCTCGCCGCTGCTGCTGGGCATTGGTGATGGAGAAATGTTCATCGCTTCGGATGCTTCTCCCATTGTAGAGCATACCAATAAAGTGGTGTATCTGGATGACGGTGAAATGGCGATCGTTACCAAAGATGATTACAAAGTGAAAACGATCGAGGATGTTGTCCTCACTAAAAAAGTGCACGAACTGGCCCTGAGTATTGAAGAAATTGAAAAGGGTGGTTATCCTCACTTTATGCTGAAAGAGATTTTTGAACAGCCGCGTGCTATTTCTGATTGTCTTCGCGGACGTTTGGATGTCGAGAATCATACCGTTCAGCTTGGTGGAATCGCTGATGTGATCGAACGACTTACCAATGCCAAACGACTGATTATTGCCGCCTGTGGGACCAGCTGGCATGCAGGGCTTGTGGGAGAATATCTTTTCGAACATCTGGCTAAGCTGCCGGTTGAAGTAGAATACGCCTCAGAGTTCCGCTATCGTGAGGCGCTTATTGATGAAGATGATGTGATGCTGGTGATTTCTCAAAGCGGCGAAACGGCTGATACGCTGGCGGCTCTCCGCACAGCCAAAGAGCGGGGTGCGCTCACACTGGGTGTTTGTAATGTGGTGGGATCAACTATTGCCCGTGATACCGATGCCGGCGTTTATACACATGCGGGTCCCGAAATCGGAGTTGCTTCAACCAAAGCGTTCACTACACAGGTTTCGGTTTTGGCAATGATGGCCATTCTTCTGGGGCAAAAACGAAACACTATAGATTCTGATTATGCCGTCCGGCTGATTGAAGAACTTCATGGCATCCCCCAAAAAATAGAGCAAATCCTCGAAAAAAGTGATGCTATCAAAGAGATGGCGAAGCTGTTCACTTATGCTCCTAACTTTCTGTACCTGGGCCGAACCTATAATTTTCCCGTAGCTTTGGAGGGCGCCCTTAAACTAAAAGAAATTTCTTACATCCATGCTGAGGGATATCCCGCCGCCGAAATGAAACATGGCCCCATTGCTTTGATTGATGAAATGATGCCGGTGGTGGTAATCGCCGCTACTGATCACACCAATGACAAGATGATCAGCAATATTGAGGAAGTAAAAGCCAGAAAGGGACGCATTATCGCCATTACAGGTGAGGAAAATCACGAGGTGATTGATCTCTCCGAATTTTACTGCCCCATTCCCGAGACTGAAGATTGCCTGTCGCCACTGCTGACGTCTATCCCGCTGCAACTGCTTTCCTATTACATCGCCGTGAACCGCGGATGCCATGTAGATCAGCCCCGCAACCTGGCAAAAAGCGTAACCGTGGAATGATCTTGGATTGATGATTTATGATTGATGATTGATCAATCCATAAGAGCTTTTGAAAAAACTTTGGTTTCATGATGAACTTGCTTACCCCGGTGCTAAGGCCTTTTAAAAGCCGTCAAATACAGTTTTCAATTCAGATCCTGATCCCGAAAGCTTTCGGGACAGCATGGCATAAGGTTTTAGAATACTTCCCATAATCATAAATCATCAATCGCAAATCTTAAAATCCCCAGTTTTTTTAATTTTTTTTGTAACAAAAAGGTTTTTCATCCCTCTTGAACTATAAATGAGGAAGCTTTTGTAATAAAAGTTCCACAAAAAAGCGTGCTAAGCTTGAAATTTGTTGTGGCATTTGTTACATATAAAGGCTTTTTCTATAAAAGCAAAGTTAAAGTTCTGGGGAAATTAAAATGAAAAACTGGAAAGCACTTATTTTTAAAATTACTGTTTTAGTTTTGGTAGGTATCGTATTGCTTACCGGCTAAACGATTTCCATGAAAAGAAATAGTATAAACAGTTAATTAACAAGAACATTGATCGCCTTTGATCATTGCTTACTAAAAGTATGCCGTTATTAAGTTGAAAACGGTTTAAGTGAAATATTGTGGGCAAAAAATCAGTAACTGATCTGACGTATCTGCACAAAATGACAATGGGTGATAACGAAATCATTCTTGAAACAGTGCAGATCTTTCTTAAGACTACGCCTCAAACCTTGATCAATCTGCAAAACTATTGCGATCATCAGGAATGGGAGAAGCTCGCCGCGGAGGCCCACAAAATAAAGCCCGATTTGATATATATGGGTATGAACGAGGCACATCAGCTAATCGTAAATATTGAAAGGAAGGCCAAAAATCAAAAGCCGGAAGAAATCGAACATCAAATCGAGGAGCTTTCAATAATTTGTAATAAGGGGCTTGAAGAACTATCAAAGAAAGTAAATGAGTTGAAATCCGAAACAGGCTAAACTTTTTAAGATTTCATCCGTACACCTGAGTAGATTCTGCTGAACTGAAATAAAAATCAGGTGTTATGTTAGATATAATTATAAAATTACTTTTAAATGGTGCCGGCATTTTTATCATCGGCTGGCTTTTATCAGGGATTGAAATAAAAAAGTTTTCTACGGCTCTCTGGGTAGCTGTTTTGCTGGCCGTCGTAAATACTTTTGTAAAACCTGTTATCGTGTTCTTAACGTTGCCGCTCACCATCCTCACACTGGGATTGTTTATCCTGGTTATCAACGCTATGATGCTAATGCTGGTCGATGCATTTACCGACGGAATGAAAATTAAGAACTTCTGGTGGGCCTTGTTATTCAGCTTGCTACTTTCCCTGCTAAATATCGGTTTTTTCTAAGCATTCTTGCCACTAAAGCACTAAAAGACATTTTAACAACTTAATCTAAAAATAGTGTCTTCCGTGTTTTTGTGTGTTTTCGTGGCAAACTATCCAATTAGGCTACGTTTGCGCTTTCTGTAAGAGGCTTATGGTTACTCGGTTCATTAATTTCAAGCGTATAAACTTTGGCAGGCGGCAAATTGCGAAGAACAATTTTTTTACTTTGAACGTACTTTTTCACTACCTGTTCTTCAAAGTCGTTCTTGAAATTGCGAAACTTCACATATTTAAAATAGCTGATGCAGGCTTCAGGCTTGCAAAGGTTTAACTTCTTCTGCCAGATGTTTCGGCTGATATGTTCCGGCATGTTTTCGTAGGGAAGGCTTGAGAAAATGAAATCGTAGTTGTAAGTCGATTTAAATTTTAGAATATCGGTGTGATGGGGATGAATGTTTTCGCATTGATACTTCTTTTTAACAATCTGATAAAACTTTTTGTGGATTTCAACGATATCAAGTTGATCTTGCGGACGCAGCAATTTGGCAATTTGCTTGGTAAGGGGACCGGTGCCGGCGCCGATTTCAAGTATTTTTAACGGGGCACAATCACCCTTCAAAAGCCGTTTTTTTAGATGAAAAACAAGATCCTTAGCTAAAAATTTTGAGCTTGGCGCAATAGCTCCCGTTTGTTTTAAATCCTTTAAAAAATAAAGCAGGTGTTCCAAATGTCTTCTGTTTTCTTTAAGCATAACTTATAAAAGGTAATAAAGCTGAAGGAATATGACTAATACTGCTTTTTAATCAACAGATATTTTTGCCTCATTTATACAGAAATGTCATCTATTTGACATTCAGAACGAAAATAAACCCAGTAGCATGCGGATAATGTATTTTTTTACAATTCTGTGAGCAAAAAATCTTGAATTATTCAAGTACAAGTGTATTTTACACTGTTTTTTTTAAAAGATAACTTCAAATTAATAACCCACCTTATGAGATATTCAGTAATAAAGAAGATGAAGGCCCTGGGCTTGTTACTTTTTTCGGTAACATTGCTTTCGGCTTGCGCTTCAACGGCACCCACCGCTAAAAAATCAGCTCCTGATTCCCAATCGGAGCAAAATGGAGAATTAAAGCCTTACAGCAAAGTCATCACTGATGATGCCAAAACGGATGAAGGCCTGTTCACCGTTCATCAAATTGATGATAAATTTTATTATGAAATCCCTGACTCTTTGCTGGGAGAAGAAATGCTTATGGTTTCACGCATAGCCAAAACGGCAGATAATCTCGGTTACGGAGGCGAAAAACTGAATACTCAAACCCTGCGATGGGAAAGAAGTGAAAACGATATTTTACTGCGCCACGTATCTTTCGAAAATGTAGCGAGTGATACCCTGCCGGTATACAAAGCCGTTCAACGTTCAAATTTTGAACCTGTTCTGGCTGTTTTCGATATTGAAGCCCTAACGGAAGATTCTTCAGGAGTGGTTATTGAAGTCACCGATCTTTTTAGCAAAGATATTCCCTCGCTTGGGCTGGGTAGATCTGTTCGTGAACGATTTAGAGTACGCCGCTTAGACGAAGAACGGAGCTTTGTCAACTACATTCACAGTTATCCAAAGAATGTTGAAGTGCGAAATTTGATGACCTATGAATCGCAAGATCCGCCCTCAAATTCATCTACCGGTACTATTTCTGTGATGATGCATCACAGTATGGTTATGCTGCCGGAAGAAAAGATGCAGACTCGAGCCTATGACCGCCGGGTAGGATACTTTAGCGTCCGGCAAACGGATTATGGAGCTGATGCACAAGAAGCCAAACAAATGCAGTATGTTACCCGCTATGAACTGGTTCCTAAAGATAAAGAAGCTTATCTGAATGGCGAATTGGTTGAGCCGGTTAATCCCATTGTGTATTACGTAGATTCAGCCACTCCTAAAAAATGGCGATCCTATCTTATGCAGGGGGTAGAGGACTGGAACGAAGCCTTCCGTGCAGCCGGATTTAAAAATGCTATTATCGCTAAAATGGCTCCTACTGAGGAGGAAGATTCAACCTTTAGCGCCGAAGATATTCGATATTCTGTGATCCGTTACTTCGCTTCACCTATCCAGAACGCTTATGGCCCGCACGTACATGATCCGCGAACCGGCCAGATTCTGGAAAGCGACATCGGCTGGTATCACAATGTGATGAACCTGCTTCGCAACTGGTATTTTGTACAGACGGCAGCGGCCAATCCCAAAGCAAGAGGGGTTGAGTTCAGTGATGAAGTAATGGGGCAACTCATCCGTTTCGTTTCCGCTCATGAAGTGGGACACACCCTCGGCCTGGCTCACAACTGGGGTTCAAGTTACGCGTTTCCGGTCGATTCACTACGATCGCCCACGTTTACATCAACTCACGGAACGGCGCCTTCCATTATGGATTACGCCCGTTTCAACTATATCGCGCAGCCGGGTGATGGAGTTACCAACTTTATGCCCCGCATCGGTGAATATGACAAGTGGGCTGTCAAATGGGGCTACACCTGGTTCCCTGACAGTATGAGTCAGGATGAAATTGAGGCTACGCTCAACGAGTGGACCCGCAAGCGAGCAGATGATCCGCGCTACTTTTACGGTCGCCAAAGCGGCAGTAAAATTGATCCCCGTTCTCAAAACGAAGATCTCGGTAGCGACGCGATGAAAGCCAGCGAGCTGGGAATTGCTAATTTGAAACGTGTTACCGCAAACCTCATCGATTGGACAGCACGAGAAGGAGCTCATTACGATGAACTGCAGGAATTGTACCGCAATGTTGTGGGACAGTGGGGTCGCTATATGGGTCACGTTACCAAAAATATTGGCGGAGTATATGAAAACTATAAAACCTATAGCCAGGAAGGTCCTGTTTATACCTTTGCGCCTGAGGAAATTCAGCAGCGAGCTATGGATTTCTTGATTGATTACGCTTTTACAACGCCAAGCTGGCTTCTTGATAACGATATCCTAAGCCGCATCAACCAATCTACAGCGGTTGACAATATGCGCAGTGCTCAGGTTAGAGTTTTGAGAGATCTTACCGATCCTCAGCGACTGGCGCGTTTGATTGAATTCAATGCCCGTTATTCTGAAGATACTTACACTGCTTTCGAGATGATGGATGATTTGCGCAACGGCATCTGGAATGAACTGGATAACAATAGCAGCATTGGTGTACATCGCCGAAATCTGCAACGCGCTTATATCGAGCGGATGGAATATTTGATGACGGAAGAACTGCCGGATATCCCCAGCCGTTGGAAGGAATTTATCGGTTGGACGGATGTGAACGTTAGTCAATCTGATATTCGTCCCATCGTCCGTAATCAACTGGAACTGTTGCTTGAAGACATTCAGGAATCAATGAACCGGGTTGACGACCGTGCTACTCAAGTTCATCTCGCCGATGCTGAAGTTCGTATCGAAGCCATTCTGAATCCTGAAGAATAAGCACTCTTTTCTTTAGAAGTTATTTCAAAAAGCTCCGGTTTAAAAGCCGGAGCTTTTTTTATTTGTAGATTGAGATTCATCTCGATTAGCCTTTTCACTGGTGCCTGGCACCATACCTTAAAATAAATGTAAGGCTACATAAACGCTTGTTTTAAAACACTTTGTTTAGAAACCCCTCAAGCACTCACTAAGTCGTTAAGTATCTCTAATAATGCCTCAACATCCGCTTCGTCATTATAAACATTGGGTGAAATGCGAATGGCTGATCCTCTCACTGATACATAAATATTCCTTTTCCCGAGTTCTTGCTGAAGTTTATCTGTAGTGATACGTTTAGGCAGCCTGATACCGAACATGTGGTGTCCTCTCCATTTTTCATCTTCAATCTTATAACCGAGTGTCGGGAGTTCATGAACCAATTCAGAAGTTAATTCTTTACAATAACTTTGAATGTTTTCGGGTTTCCATCCCAGAATTTGCTTCAGGGCTTCAATCATCATAGGCACAAGGATGAAATTGCTGCGTTCACCTACATCAAAACGCTGCGCCCCCGGCTGGTAATCATCTTGGTAGTCAATCAATGCGCTGAAATCTTCACTGTTTCTACGAGTAATCCAGCCTTCTTCCAACGGCAATCCATTTTGCAACTGTGGACCGAAATAGCCTAAAGTCATAGAATAAGGCCCCATCAACCATTTATACCCGGCACAAATCAAAGCATCGGGCTGGATTTCCTGTACATCAAGCGGCAACGCTCCCACCGATTGAGTACCATCAATGATGAAATAAGCATTCGATTCCCGGGCACGCCGACCAATGGATTTCAGATCAAATAAAGTGCCGTCAGTCCAGTGTACATTTCCCAGTGCAACGAGTAAGGTATTGTTGTCAATAGCTTCCAGAATATGCTCATTCCATTGCTTACCGCGATTTTGAAATTCTTTAGGAGGACTAACGGTTTTCAACTCACACCCATGTTCTTTACAAAACTGTTTCCAGATATACACATTGCTGGGGAATTGTTCACCAGCAATGACAATGGAACTGCCGCAGGCGAGATCAATATTTTTGGCGACGGTTGCCAATCCGTACGAAACGGAGGGCATGATCGCAACATCATGAGCATTTTTAGCATGAATGAGTTCGGCAAACAGGCCACGAAGCCGGCTACTGTTTTCAAAAAAATCATTGGGTGTAATCTCCCAGGGGGATTTTTTATGCTGAATACCCTGGATTCCCGCCTTTTCTACACTTTTTAAAAGAGGAGACAGGTAAGAGCAGTTAAGGTAGTGATGATCATCAGGGAGTGTGAATAAATACTTTTGGCAGTCCATTTCGTTTTAATGTTTAATTAAAATATTCTTCAAATTAACATTTAACAATAAACCTTCAACTTTTAATTGTATGTAATTCGAACCATCAGCTAAATTGAAATAGAAGTTATCCGCGATGAGAGGGTACAACTCCCTTGGAGCAGCGTATAAAAATCAGCAGGAACAAAGTCCCCTTTAGGAGATTTTTCCGAAGGGATGCCTAATGGCAAGGGGTGAAAAAAGGAGATTTATCTAACGTTTTTTAGAAATCAATCCGCACATCTTTTTACATCAGAAGGTTGAAAAAAGAATAACGTTTTAATAGAATAGGATTTGAATAGTATCATCTAAATAATATTACCTAATGAAAACGGGGAACAATGGGACTTTGCCATAAAAATAAGCTTTTTAAAATAACTACTCTGCTGGTTTTTTGCCTGCTTTTGATAACGAATGCTAATGCCCAAAAGCTGGATATGGACAAGTGGCAGGGAATGCAACCGCGTAATATTGGTCCCGCCGGCATGAGTGGGCGAATAACTGCCATTGATGTGGTCCGCGATCATCCGGATATTATTTACGCAGGTTCGGCATCCGGTGGTATATGGAAATCAACAAGCGGTGGCATAGACTGGAAGCCGATTTTTAATGACCAACCTGTACATTCTATCGGGGCGATCGATATCTTTCAAAAAAATCCCAGTATTATCTGGGTGGGTACCGGAGAAGGAAACCCCCGGAACAGCGTAAGCATGGGCGGGGGCGTATACAGGAGTATTGACGGTGGCCGGACATGGAAGTTCATGGGGCTGAAAGAAACGCGTAATATTCATAGAATCATCGTTCATCCCGAAGATCCTGATATTGTCTATGTGGGGGCACAGGGAACACCTTGGGAAGATACCGAGCAGCGTGGACTTTATAAAACCACTGATGGCGGCAAAACCTGGGAGAAAATCCTCTACAATAACAAACGCACGGGAATTGCTGATTTGGTAATGGATCCCTCAAATCCCAACAAGCTATTTGCGGCAATGTGGGAATTTCGCCGCTGGCCTTGGTTCTTTAAATCCGGCGGTGAAGGGTCTGGTTTATATATGACTCTGAACGGCGGCAAAACCTGGAAGGAGTTAACGGCAGAAGATGGTTTGCCCGAAGGGCCACTTGGACGTATTGGCTTAGCAATTGCCCCCGGTAATCCCGATCGCGTATATGCCTTAGTAGAATCGAAAAACAATGCTATGTACCGCAGTGACGATGGCGGTTTTAGCTGGGAAAAGACAGTAGAAGCCTCCGAAGATCCTCAGGTAGGCAGCCGCCCCTTTTATTATTCAGAAATTTATGTGGATCCACAGAATGAAAACCGTGTTTATAGCCTTTATACCTATCTTTCGGTAAGCGAGGACGGAGGAAAATCATTTGAAAGCATTTATCCATATTATAATTATATCCATCCGGACCATCATGCTTTTTATATTCATCCCGATGACCCCTCGTTTATAATTGACGGCAACGATGGAGGCCTGAATATATCTCGGGACCGTGGTGAAACCTGGCGCTTTGTTTCCAATATTCCGGTTGCGCAATATTATCATATCAATGTTGATATGCAGATCCCCTATAATGTGTACGGGGGTATGCAGGATAACGGTTCCTGGCAAGGGCCGGCCTATGTATGGAGGAACGGCGGAATACGGAACTCCTATTTTGAGGAACTTTATTTTGGGGACGGCTTTGATGTGGTAATTGATTCCAGTAATGCGCGATATGCTTTTGCTATGTCGCAACGCGGAAATGTGGGGCGTGTAGATTTAAAAACCGGACATTCAAATTTTGTGCGGCCGGTTCACCCTGAAGGCATCCCATTACGTTTTAACTGGAATGCTGCTATTGCTATGGACACTTTTGATGACCAGACTGTATACTTTGGCAGCCAGTTTGTTCATAAAAGTACCGACCGGGGTGATAGCTGGAAGGTTATTTCCCCGGATTTGACAACCGATGATCCGGCTAAACAAAAGCAGCATAAAAGCGGTGGTTTGACCATAGATGCCACCGGAGCTGAAAACTTTACAACTATTACAGCTATTGCGCCCAGCCGTCTTAATGATGAAATAATTTGGGCAGGCACTGATGATGGAAATGTCCAAATTACCAGAAATGATGGTCGGTCATGGACAAACGTAGTTGGGAATATTGAAGGTGAAGGTGTGCCTGAAGGAAGCTGGGTAACACAGATCAAGACATCAAGGTTCAGAGAAGGTGAAGCAGTGGTAGTAATTAATAATTATCGCCGGAACGACTGGAACCCTTATGTGATGCGGACGACCAATTATGGTGAAGACTGGGAAAATATTGTAGAAGGAAAAGGTTTAGAAGGTTATGCGCTCTCATTTGTACAAGATCCTATTGAGCCGAATTTAATGTTTGTCGGAACTGAATTTGGTCTTTATGTAAGTATTGACGGAGGTGAAAACTGGACCGAATGGGAAAATGGCTATCCAACCGCTTCTACCTATGATATGGTTATTCATCCCCGCGAACATGATTTGGTAATCGGTACCTTCGGGCGTTCAGCCTGGATATTGGATGATATTCGTCCGCTTCGTGAAGTAGCCCAAAAGGGGATTGATGAATTGGATAAAAAAATCAACATCTATCCTGCGCCGGATGCCTATTTAGCTTCGGTACGTCAGGCCGCAGGTATAAGATTCGCCGCTGATGGAATGTTTCATGGAGAAAACCGGCCCTTTGGAGCGCGGCTGACATACTCCGTGGTTAAAGAACCTGAGGTGGAAAAAGCAGATGATGAGGAGAAAGAAGAAGAGAAGGTGATCATTGAAATTTTTAACAGCAAAGGCGATAAAATCCGCACTTTGAAGGAAGTACCGGAGCACGATGGGATCAATCGTACTATCTGGGAGCTTGATGAAAAAGGTGTACGAGGCCCAAGCCGTCGCCAGCCTGACGAAGATGCACCTGAGCCTTCAGGGTCTAACGTACTGCCCGGTACTTATAAAGTAAAAATGACCTATGGAGGGCAATCCGATTCTACAACCGTTCAGGTCCACTTCGACCCACGTATATCCTATGATATGGCAGATCTTCAGGAAAAACACGAAATGATGCATGAGTTAATGAGTCTTCAAAAGGCGGTAGCTCAAGCTACTAACCAGTTACTCGATGCCAAAGAGATGATTGAGATGGCAGAGAAGATGATAAAGTCGGACAAAATGGAAAATAACAGCGATCAGGTTAAGATACTTAAAGAGGAGAGCAAGGCGGTTAAGGATTCAGTTGTTAGTCTGCTCAATTTCGTACTGGGCAAAGAAGCCGAGGGTCAAGGGGTGGTACGTGAACCCGGGCCAACAGTGGCTTCAAAGCTCCGCAGGCCGCGGTACTATATTCAGAGCTCAATCGGAGGGCTTTCTTCTACCGAAAGAGTATTAATGGATCAGGCCCGGGAAGCTGCTAAAAAAGCGCTGGAAAAAATTAACGACTTTTTTAATGATGAATGGCCCGAATATGTGGAGGATGTAGAAGGGGCAGATTTAAGTCCGTTTAAACAATTTGAAATCGTTAAGCTGCCTGGAGATTAAAGTTCGGTGAATACTTGAAAAAGGCTCAGATTATAAGAAAGGACAGTTTTCTCTGTGGTTCTTCGTGTCTCCCTTTGTGTAACTCCGTGCCATAGCCTAATCATTCTATGCAATGTAGCAATTCTCGTCTCAGGCAGGATTTGCTACATTACTGAAAAAGTACTGTTGGTAGTAAAATAGCTGTTACACAAAGTTTCTCGAAGGAGCTCAAAGGTCCGCCAAGAAACTTTGCGCAACTTCGGGCTTCTTTGCGGTTCTTTGTGAAATAGCTCTAAGGTACCATTGCTCTGGAGTTGTACCCCGAATCAGCAGCTTTCGGATAACACTAAGATTTTTTAAAAAGGCAAGGTCTTCTCTATTTCTCTTTGTGAAACTCAGTGCTATAGCCTTAAATATATTATTCACAATTGATCGATAACCCGAAAACTCTCGGGACCTAACTGAAAAAGTACGTCTAAAATGGAACAGTTTGGTTCAAAACCTTCAAAATGCTGGTGATATTTTGGATGATCAAAATTCGGTTCAACCCTTCTTTCGGCCTGTCGTTGGTAATGTCGGCTGTCATATTCCTGGAATAGAATATCAGCATCAAGGCGATCAGCCAGCAGATCAGGATTGGAAGTGTATTTAGGAGTTTCGCTGGCCAGCTCATAATGAATGTCCAAATCCATGAAACTCAGCAGCCGCTCTTGAATGAAGAGCACGAATTCCATTAGATAAGTGAAGTCAGGGGCAGATTCAAAATCCGCTTTGATCTCCGGTTCATAAAAATCAAAGTAAATGCTGTTTCGGTAGTTGTATTTCAGGGTACGAAGCAGGGGAGTGATCCAGTCATCAGAATGATCAATTCGCACATCTTTGATCGCTTTTTTCCGGTCTTCAGTCCGCACGGGAACATTAATCCATTGTGTGCCTTCAGGAACCCGAATGTTTGCCCGGTGAACCCGGCTTTTTCGCGACCATTGTTCCACATCCTGCAGAATAATGCAATCACTTTGCAGCATCACCGCTAAATCGTATAAGTTGGGGGCGAATTGGGGGAACAGGAGACCTAATTTCATTTCATTCTTTTGTTATGCAATACGTAATACGTGAGGTGAGGAGTGCCAAAGTAAACATTTTTGTAAGGAATTGCTTTCTTAGGTCTTACTATAAAACCTTTGTGAATCTTAGAGCTCCTTAGAGCAACTTAGTGTAACAGCTATTGCACTAAGAATCACAAAGGAAGTACAAAGGTACTCAAAGGAAAAACCAGTGGATGCAGAAAAATTATTATTAAGTATAGCAATTAGATCAGCGTTTGAAGTTACTTTAACCGGCCTGCAATGATGCCTTTACCTGGAATTAATTGAAAGGAATATTCTGGTGAAGCTGAAAAATTAATCCCACAGCTTCGAATCACGCATTACATATTAGCACAAAACTATTATAAGCTTTATTTTTAGGTTTATCGAAATTCAAAACCAAAACTTTTTATGAAAGACGTACGTGTACGATTTGCTCCATCACCCACCGGATTACTGCACATTGGCGGACTCCGGACAGCATTATATAATTATTTATTCGCGAAAAGCCATGACGGGGTGTTTGTACTGCGCATCGAAGACACCGATCAGAGCCGTTATGTGGAAGGTGCTGAAAATGATATTATACAATCACTCAAATGGGCAGGAATGAATTATGATGAAGGCCCCAAAAAGCCCGGCGAATTTGGCCCTTACCGTCAGAGTGAGCGTAAAGGCATGTACGCAAAATATGCCGAGCAGCTGGTGGAGCAGGGCCATGCTTATTATGCATTCGACACACCCGAAGAACTCAATAAAATGCGTGAACGACTGAAAAAATCGGGCAATCCATCGCCGAAGTATGATGCCATCACCCGAATGTCAATGCAGAACAGCCTTACACTTCCTGCGGAGGAAGTGGAGCGAAAGCTGGATGAGGGTGAGGACTATGTAGTTCGGCTGAAAGTGCCTCGTCGCGAAACAGTACGTTTTGAAGACGAAATCCGCGGTTTCGTTTCATTCGAAACCAAAGGGCTGGACGATCAGGTGCTGTTGAAATCTGATGGAATGCCCACTTATCATCTTGCAAATGTAGTTGATGACCATTTGATGGAGATTACCCATGTTATACGGGGTGAAGAATGGCTGAGCAGTGCTCCAAAGCATATTTTGATGTACCAGTATTTTGGATGGAATCCTCCGAAGATGGCCCACCTGCCACTCATCATGTCGCCCAGCGGTGGGAAGCTTTCCAAGCGTAAAGCTGAGAGTGAAGGCATTCCTATCAATACCAAAGATTATATTGAGCAAAAATTCGAGCCCGAAGCACTGGTGAATTTCCTGGCTTATCTGGGATGGAGTCCGGGCGATGATACAGAAATTCATTCAATGAATGAACTGATTGAGCTGTTCTCCCTTGATCGAGTAAGCAAAGGTGGAGCAGTATTCGACTATAAAAAACTGACCTGGTATAACGAGCACTACCTGCGTGAAAAGTCAGCCGATGAGCTTTTTCCTCGTGTTCAGGCCATTGCCAAAGAACACGGCGTCAATCCTGATGAAAACTATATGAAACAGATTATTCCCTTGATGAAAGATCGCGTTACAAAGGTTGAAGATTTTGTCACCCAGGGACGTTTTTTCTTTGAAGATCCCGAAGAGTACGAAGATCGGGCGTTGAAAAAGTGGAAAGACGGCAGTGCAGAGTTACTTCAGGCCTATGTGGATGAAATCGAAGGTCTGGATGAAGATAAGTTCAATGCGAAGGTGTTGAAGGACAAAATTAAAGAGGTGATCGAGGCCAATGATGTGGGTTTTGGAAAACTGATGATGCCGCTCAGGGTTGCCGTTTCCGGTATGGGTTATGGGCCTGATCTCACTCCAACTATCGAACTGCTGGGTAAGGAAACAACTACTCGCCGGATTAACAAGGCTATTGAAAGACTGGGGTGATTTGCTTCTTGCTTTATTCTAACCCTGACAGAGTTTTTGAAACCCTGTCGGGGCTTGTGCTAACTTGTCTTAACGGGTATTTAGAAGTAGTTTATTATTAGATTAGTAAATTAAAGGAGTTATGTTATGAAGCGTGTGCCGATTTTTTTACTTCCAGTCATTTTCTTGACCATCACATCCTGTGATCTTTTCAATCAGAGCGCTTTTTTACAACCGCTGTCCGGTACCTGGAACTGGGAGCGCACCTATGGCGGATTTATAGGTGAAACTATCGATGCTGATTCTGTTGATTACACTCAAAAATTGATTATTAACGACGAGGGTGAAGCCTTTTTATATCGCAATGATGAGTTAAGGGTCGCTTATGCTATAAAATTTGAAAAACCGGAATGGCATGAGCAGAAAACCTGGATTTTTTATCCCAAAAAGGATTCCTCGATCCAATCATATGTAAGCACTTTACAAAACGGAAAGCTGGTTTTGATGAATGCTTGCACTGACTGCTACACTTTATACTTTAGCAAAAAGTAGCTCGAAATTCATTTCGAGAAGTAGTAGTTGAAGAAGCAGCCTATCGAGATGAATCTCGATCTACTTCAAATTCAAACCGGCTTGCTTCATCAATTTCTAGTGTCCCCGCCTTAAATCGTCGCTCTTCAAAAACTACTTTTCCATTTTTGTCAATCAATAAAATGGTTGAACAGCGCGTGCCATAGCGACCACTTTTTATAAAAATAGGTGATACAACTTTTTCCAGTTCTTTCGGGATACCTGTGTCGGGTAAATCAGTCTCTGAAGCTTGCCGTTCATTCGCAAGCAGTTCAAAAAGAGCTTGTTCTGAAATAGATTCATTCCGTACTGCTTTTTCGAGGGATTTTTTTGCGGTTACTACTTTCGGCCAGGGAGTATCGAGCAGATGGTTACTGAGTCCGTACAGCCCCGGCTCCAGCTGCCGGATTTTCTTCTGCTGATTGGAGTAGTAACCCAGTTGGTTTACCGTTCCTGCCAAAAGATTAAATCCTAAATATTGGTCAGCTTTTCCATCAACTTCTTTGAGATAAGTATTTGAATCTACAGGGTGTTTCAGATAATCAAGCACGAGATGTCCGCGGCTGGGTGGATTTTCTTTTTGAAGCCGCGAATCACGAAAGTTGGTTATGGCTGAGAAAGCTCCCTCTTTGGTAACGCCCATCCACGTACCGCCGGCTTTCAAGTCTTTACCAGCTAATACCTCTGGAAAATCATCCCAGAATTGAGCAGCCCGGGTGGGACGACTGTAACTTTCATCCCGGTTGGCGGCAATAATCAGATCATAAGCCGGATGTTGCTTATAAGAAAAGACAAGAAGACACATAGTAAGCTTATTTAACGCTTTGAACAGAATCACTATTTAGTGACAGAGTAAACAATTTAGGGTTTCTTAACGAAAGGAGTAGCTGAATTATTAGTTTAACGTGAGCTCGAGATAAGATTTTAAGCTCTTGATGTCATTTGACCGAATGGCTGCGATTTTCGGCCCGAAGTGGAGAAATCTCATCCGCTTCAAAATGAGATTAATTAAAATGGAAGAAGTTGCCGGTTCATAACACATGAGATCCCTTATCGAAAAATCGGGACTCCGGATGACTTTAAGTTTTGGGCGATTATAAAAAAGATCCCCTTACTAGGGAATGGGCCTACAGCAGAAGGGGAACGTAAAGAGCGACAAGTCTAGCTCATTCTTTTTCAGGTTCATCTAAAGGTATGGCATATTTTTCAGCTTCGATTTTTCTTCCCTTATGTTTGGTATAAACGCACGTAAATTCTGCTCCGAACAAAAGAATTATACCACTGTAGGTTGTCCAGAGCATAATTAAAATGATACTTCCCGCTGCTCCATAAATAGAGCCGGGATCACTGTAACCGAAATACAACCCCAGCAGGAACTTCGCGATTACGAAAAGAATAGACGTAATAAAAGCTCCAATCCAGACATCTCCCCATCTTATTTTTGCATCCGGTAAAATTTTAAAGATAGCCGCGAAGAGCAAGGTAATCACTCCCAGCGAAATGACGATATCTACCAATTTTAATAGCTCGTCAATCAAGCCGAAAAAGTTTATGCTTAGCCAGTTACTAAATGAGCTGATAAGTGATGAAATGATTAAGGAAACGAGCAGCAAAAAACCGATGGCGAGAATCATTCCAAACGAAATCAGGCGCTCGCGCAGAAAGTTCAGGATCATACGATCAGGGGAGGGCTGAACTTTCCATATTCTGTTTAAGTCTTGCTGCACCTGGTAAAAAACTCCGGTAGCTCCAAAAATAAGGGTTGCGATACTGATAATAGACGACCATGTAAGGCCTCCTCCCGTGTAAGCATTGGCAATAATTCCTTCAATTTGTTGTGCTTCTTCGGTGCCGATAACATCTGCGATTTGGGCAGACACCTGATTTGTCAGCGCTTCTGTCCCATAAAAATAACCAGCCAGATTGATAACAATAACAAAAAGTCCCGGAAGGGAAAAGATCGTATAATAAGAAATTACAGCGCTGCTCCGGAAAGGATCACGATTATACCAAGCGGAAAAGCTTTCTTTAAGTAATGTGCCACCCCCTTTCATGGAATGTATATTCATTCTGTCAATCTAATTTTCTATAAATAATCAGAATTCTAATTTGAAAGTTCAAAAATATGGTTGGCTTAAAACAGCTTTATTCAGTATAAAAGATGTTAAAATTTATTTACTTTTTTTAACAAATTAAATTTTCAAATCTTAATCATTGTTCCATGACCGCACATTTAAAAATGCTTTAATTTCAACTATTTAAGCTAAAAAAATGAAACGTATGATTTTATAAAAAGAGACTATCTATAGTGGTAATAAGGGCAAACTATCAACTTATTTTACAATTCTTATAATAAAATTATTATTGTTTTTTTGATTGAATTCCATTCTTGCATCAGAGTATTTGTTAGTTATATTCGCACTCGAAGACATGTGATAAATACTTAAAGAAAGCTTAGACATTTTTTCTACAGCACTTCAAAAACTGCACTCTTAGGTGTATAGAAAAACGCCTCATCCAATCATTGAATGGGGTTAACAAATCATAATCAAAAAGGATAAACAATATGTTTAAAAAGTTACTATCTACTGTGCTTTTTATGGCCTTTTTTGTGCCGGCAGCAGCCTTAGCGCAAACAGGATCTATAGAAGGTACGGTTACCGATGCAGAAACGGGCGAAACCGTTCCCGGTGCGAACGTTTTTTTAGTGGAAATTAATCGTGGGGCTGCTACCAATGCAGAAGGGTATTACGAAATTTCCAATGTAGAGCCCGGAACGTATACGCTCCGTGTTACTTTTGTGGGTTATCAAACCTATAGTAACCAAGTCACTATTGAAGCGGGTGAAACCATTCAGCATGATGTTCAATTGCAAATGGGGGCACAGCTTGATGAGGTAATTGTCACCGGCTTTGGAGAAGAAAGCAGGATTGAATATACCGGTTCCGCTTCTTCAGTTAATGTAAGTAATGAAATTGAAAATGTACCTGTGGTAAATGTAGGTTCTGCTTTGCAGGGTTCTGTTACCGGACTAAATATAACAGCCGGTTCCGGGACACCCGGTTCTCCGGTTGAATTTAATATTCGAGGTGTAAGTTCCATTAACGCCGGCGGAGAACCCCTTGTTGTGTTGGATGGTATTCCTATTGTCACAGATAGCCCCCAGTATGGTCTCAGTTCTGATCAGGGAGTTTTAGCATCCATACCTCCCCAAAATATAGCAAGTATAACGGTACTTAAAGGGCCAGTGGCTACAGCACAATATGGAGCAGAAGGAGCAAATGGAGTTGTCGTGATTACAACCAAGAAGGGAACTGCAGGTGAAACCCAATACTCCGTGAGCTACAAACAAGGAATTGTTGGAAGAGCGGTACCATACCCGGAAATGGTAAGTGCTTTTGAATATGCGGAGCTTTACAAAGAAGGGGTCATAAATGCTGCAAAAGTAAATGGTGAACCGGCGCCGGATCCATCAGATATAGCCGTTCCCTTCGCCTGGAATGGACAAACCAATACCAATTGGAGAAATCTCATGACCAGAGACAATCCAATGACAAGATCTCTTCAAATTTCTGCCAGCGGCGGTACTCAACAAGCCACCTATTTTGGGTCTTTTGACTATCAAGATTCAGAAAGTGTTGTTATTGGCAGTGATTATAAGCGCTTTGCAGGTACCTTTAATTTTGGCTATGAGTTTAGTGAGAATATAGATATTAGTAATCAATTTTTAGGTTCCTTTTCTCAATTGTCCGGTATCCGTGAGGGAGCGGCTTATTTTGCCAACCCAACGGCGGCCCCGCTTTTTTTGCTGCCAACTACTCCGGCCCGCAATGCAGATGGATCTATTTATATCGGCCCTAAACTCACCCAATATAATCCATTATGGGTTGAAGAGAATGATATCAGCAGGACCAGGAATTATCGTCTGATCAATAGCACCAAACTTAATGTTGACCTGCTTGATAACCTAGCCTTTCACAGTGAGGCCGGTTTCGATTATTCTGTTTTAACAGAAAAAACATATGGAAATCCTGTTCATGGCTGGGCCGCTGATCTTGGTGGTTTTGCGCGCAGTGTGAGCAATTCAGTCTTTCAGGCTACACTACAAAATGGTTTTAGCTATAATTATACTATAAACGAAAATAACTCCCTTGATGCACGGCTTGTTAATACCTTAAAATTTTATAACGAGAGTCAATTAATTGCCTCTGGAATAGGTTTTGCAAGTACGGGTTTAACTAATCTTGCATCGGCGGCAACACCGCTTTATTCCTATTATGGTGTTGAGGATGGTTCCCTTGTATCTTTCTTAGGTAAAGTGCATTACAGTTACAAAGATAAGATATTTTTAGATGGAACCATTCGACGTGAAGGAAATTCGCGTTTTGCTGAAGGGCATCGCTGGGGAACTTTTTATGGTTTAGGAGCCGGCTGGTTAGTTTCAGCTGAAGATTTTCTCAGTGATAGTGATGTGGTTAACCTGTTAAAAATAAGAGCTTCTTACGGGGTAAGTGGTAACAACGCCATAGGGCGTAATGAATATCAATCATTCCTCGGCTTTCAGGATGCTTATGCTCAGCAGGGAGCTATTTATCCGGATCAGCTGGGTAATCCTCTGCTTACATGGGAAAAAAAGCGATCCATGGAAGTTGGTGTTCAATTTGGCTTATATAACAACAGAATCGATGGTGAAGTCACTGTTTTCCGTGCCAACACTTACGACTTGCTCTACAATGTGCCTCTCTCAAGAACAACTGGTTTCAACGAGCAGTTAACAAATATAGGGGAACTGGAAGCAAAAGGAATAGAAGTAGGTTTAAATTCCGATATTGTACGAACAGATGACTTTGTGATGACTTTAAGAGGTAATTTTACCTATGTGACAAACGAAGTTACTCAATTACCGACTGACGCTACCGGTACAGAGCTAACTGTTTTAGACAGGATGCGATATGTGGCAGAAGGACATCCGGTAAGAGAATGGTATATGAGAACCTGGGCTGGTGTTGATCCCCAAACCGGATTACCCCTTTGGGAGGTTAATGACGGGGACGATACACCTGGTGAACTAACCTCTGTTTATTCTGAAGCAAATCCTGAGTACCAAGGTGCCACCGCTATTCCTACTCATTACGGAAGTGTTGGATTGAACGTAAACTATAAAGGATTTTATGCCGGGGCCAGCTTATTCGGTTCATTCGGAAATAAAGTCTATTACGGATACGCTGAATACCAATATTCCGATGGTGAATATATTTATCCTTCTATGGCGGTACAACTGGATCGCTGGCAAGCACCGGGTGATATAACCGATACCCCAAGAGTCATAGACGGAGGTAACAATAATTCAAACGGTAATTCATCCCGCTTTTTGTATGATGCGTCTTATTTAAGGCTGCAGGTAGTACGTATAGGATATAAACTGCCGGCCAGTTTGCTTAGCGAATTAAATATCGGAGTACGCGGAGTGAATATATTTTTAACCGGTCGTAATTTGTGGACTCATAGGTTTGATGATGACTTGATATGGGGGCCACAAGTTGATGACACAGGTTTTATAGATGTGAATAATCAGGCTCAAAAAGCTTTTACAGCCGGTATTAATATTAAATTTTAAAAATGTGTTTAACGATGAAATATTTATCTAAACTAATAATAGCACTGCTTTTAACAGCAGGTATAACGACGGCGGGCTGTTCAGATTTGTTAAATCCATCTACGCCTCAGAGTAAACCTATAGAAAGCGTTCAAAATGTCGATGATTTGTCAGGGCTTATGAATGGCGCTTACAGCCGATTAGGTCAGACCCCTCTATATGGACGTGATTATGTGGTACTTGGTGATGTTCGCACGGGTAACGCCTGGAGTAATGGGTATTCAGGTAGATTTGTTAACTCATCAATGCTGCAAGTAACTCCGCAAGCATCATTGGGTATTTGGGATGCCGCTTATGAGGTTATTTCAAATACTAACATCATTATTAACAGTGATGTAGAGGGTGAGGGGGTTGGCCAGATCAAAGGTCAGGCTTACGCAGTTCGTGCCTTAAGTCATATGATGCTGCTGAAAATGTACGGACAGCAATCAGTGGATGGAAGTGACCTTGGCATCCCTTATGTGACCACCTTTGGAGAACGGGAAAACTTTTTTCCAAGCAGGCCAACTATTGATCAAACGCTGGCGAAGATTGAAGCCGATTATCTAAGGGCAATAGACTTATTGGATCCTTCAGTCACTGGTCCTAAACCCACAATGACCTATTATGCTGCTCAAGCTTTACTTTCCCGTTTCTACTTATTTGCGGGAAATTATCAAGGTGCTTCAGAAGCTGCTAAAGAAGTCATTGATAGTGGAGTTTATAGCCTTGTACCGGCAAGCGAATATGTTGCCGCCTGGGCAAGTGACGGCGAGCCTTCCGTAATTTTTGAAATAGACATGAATACAACCGATAGCCGGGGCAGCAACAGTATATTTCAGATTTTGCGGGGAGAAGCTTACGGAGATGTTGAGGTGACTGAAGAATTATTTAATTTATTTGGTCCCAATGATGTCCGTAACGATCTTTACGGCACTGAGGTAACAAGCGCAGATGGTGCTTCCGCTCGAGTGAATTATCGAGTAGTCGCAAAATTTCAGGACCAATACAAAAATACTCCGGTTATTCGCTATGCTGAGGTTATCCTTAACTATGCGGAAGCACAGGCTCGTCTCGGTAATTTGGTAGAAGCGTTAACCTACCTAAATATGATTCCTTCCAATCGTAATGCGACAACTTATACAGCTGTAACTCAGGCTGCTCTAGTTGATAATATTCTACTGGAGCGCCGTAAGGAGTTGGCTATGGAAGGACTTTATTACTGGCAGTTGATGAGAACCGGTCAGGGTATAACAAGAACCGGTATGCGCCAAGATGTTAGTTCGAACGAGGTAACCGTACCTTATGGCAATCCTAGATTGGCATATCCTATACCAATACAGGAGATGGATGCTAATCCGAACATGCAACAAAATGCAGGTTATGGAGGCTAATTTTTACCCTGTATAACCCCCACTCTTTAAGCCATCCCGGAAGTTTCGGGATGGCTTTTTTATTTAAACTTTTTTCCGTGGGAATGACAACTTTCATTCAATTCATTCAACCCCTTAGAGAGTAGTATGTCGTGAAAAACTCTTTTATTGCCCTTCCTAAGCAATAATTACAACATTTTACAAAAAAATTTTTGTAGGATGTTTTAGCTGTTTTAAGCAAAAAAACCTTTCTCTTTATAAGTTTTTTCATTTCTAAGCCTTTTTATAACAAGTACTTATAGTTAACCCATGCTTTTTCAAATACTAACGGAAGTAGTAATCTATAAAAGATTTTAAGGAAATTTAGTTGACATTAAAGTAATACTGCCTATTGCGTGAGTGTAATATTTTGCTATATTGGTTTTAAAGGTATCTGAAGGCACTTGATAGAACGGCTTAGACAATATCGGCAACAACAGATTGCTGTATCATCTGAAGCAAATCAAAGGAAGGTTGGTTACCTATTAAAGTGCAGGTAAAAAAATAAACCCATTCAAAAAAAGAATGGGTAAAATAAATCATAACAAAAAAGAGGTAATCTATTATGCTTAGAAAGTTACTATCTACTGTACTTTTTATGGCCTTTTTTGTGCCGGCAGCAGCTTTGGCGCAAACAGGATCTATAGAAGGTACGGTTACCGATGCAGAAACCGGCGAAACCGTTCCCGGTGCTAATGTGTTTTTAGTGGAGAACAATCGCGGTGCGGCCACTGATATAGATGGAAATTATTCAATTTCCAATGTTGAACCGGGCACTTATACACTCCGCGTTACTTTTGTGGGTTATCAAACCTATACTGATCAGGTTGTTATTGAAGCCAATGAAACTTTGGATTATGATGTACAGCTGCAAATAGGGGCCGTTGGGCTTGATGAAGTGGTCGTTACAGGCTATGGTACCACCACTAAACGTGAGTTAACGGGTTCAATTGCCAGTATAGACGCAGGTGAAATTGAAGATGTTCCCGTACAAAACGTTGAATCTCTGCTTCAGGGACGGGCAGCCGGTGTAACCGTTACTGCTGTTTCCGGTAACCCGGGTGGCGGGTTCTCGGTAGATATCCGTGGAGCAGGTTCTATTAACGCTGGTGCTCAACCGTTGTATATTGTTGATGGTGTACCCATCAGTTTTAGTCCAACCTCCGGTGTTGCAAGTACTACACCTCTGAATGCAATTAACCCAAGCGATATTCTTTCTATAGAGGTATTGAAAGATGCTGCTTCGGCCGCTATTTATGGCGCCCAGGCTGCCTCAGGTGTGGTTATTATTACCACGAAGAGCGGGCAGGCATCAGGGCCGACTCAAATAACGGTTAGCGCAGAAACCGGTGTGACAATGGCCTCTGAAATGCCTGACTATTTGAGTACTCAACAGTATTTAGATTATATGGGAGAAATTTACGCTTATAATACAGGTGCGAGTGTTGAAGAGGGAAGACAAGTTTACCAAGACTACTTTATAGGCGTTTTTGATACTCCCGGCAGAGACGGAGAAGAGTTGGCAAACACTGACTGGCAGGACTTTATTTACCAACAGGGAGTAAGCCGCAGTTATAATGTTGCAGTTTCCGGTGGTAACGATAAGACTACTTTTTATCTTTCTGGTGCACTTGAAAATGTAGACGGACACATTTTTAACAGTAGTTATGATGATGTAGGCTTAAGGGCGAACTTAGATCATAAAGTCAACGAGGATTTTAACATAGGTCTCAACCTCAACTTATCTAACTTTAATCAATTTGGGATTTGTCAGGATGGTAACTGGGTAAATTGTCCGACTTCACAAGCTATGTTTGAACCGCCCATGACTTTCCCCTACTACAATGACGGAGAGTATGGAGCAAGTGTTTTAGGCCCTGTGGCCTGGAACCCAGCAGTAATTAAAGAGGAAGTTGAAAGAAATGTTACTGTAGTTAGTGTAATAAGTAACCTTGATCTTAACTATCGCATAAACGATTGGTTACAGCTTAATGGTACTTTGGGTATTGACTACAGGGATTCACAGGATGAGCGCTGGGAAACACCTATTGCTTCTCCCGCCACCGGTGGAAGTCTGGCATATACCTATAGAAATATAAAGAATTATATAGGTAATTTAAGACTCAACGGGGCCAGAACATTTGATGAAGTTCATAATGTTTCCGGTTTTGTGGGCGCAGAATATCGTCGCAATTATTATTCGTTGCAATATGTACAGGGGCAGGGTTTTCCCGGCAGTTTCTTTAAAGTATTAGATGCCGCCTCAACCCCAACGGGAGCAAGCGGTTCTAATACTGAATATCGACTGGGCAGCTATTTCGGAAACGTGAAGTATAATTATGATGACAAATACTTTATTTCTGTGGTTGCACGGTATGACGGGCACTCTCGTTTCGGTACGGAAACCCGCTGGGGATTATTTCCGTCTGTTTCAGGAGCCTGGAGGATTACCGAAGAAGACTTCTTTAATGTCGGCTTCATAAGTGAGCTCAAGCTGCGTGCAGGCTATGGTACTACCGGAAACGCAGGAGGAAACAGCCTTGGCAACTTTATAGCCCGCGGGCTTTATTCTGCCGTTGGTTCTTATAATGGCGCAACAGCCCTTACCCCCACCCAGTTGGCCAACGTCAATTTAGGTTGGGAAGAAGCGCAGGAAATAAATATCGGTTTAGATTTCGGATTAATGGACGGAAGAATATCAGGTTCTGTTGATGTTTATCAAAAAGACAATGAGAACCTGTTGCTGGGCAGAGAGCTTCCTGTTGAAAGCGGTTTCGGATCTATTACTGAAAATGTGGGTACCGTTCGTAATCAGGGTATCGAGTTTGCAATTAATACCATAAATGTCAATACCCCTGATTTCTTATGGAGCACCCGTTTTAATACGGCCTTTATGAGTAATGAAATATTAGACCTTGGCGAGGATGAGTTTCTGAATGAAGATGCCACTTTTAGTGAACTTGGAGTAGGTCAGAAAATCGGTATTATCCAGGTACCTCGCTGGGCCGGTGTGAACCCCGCAGATGGCCGCCCTATGTGGTATGACGCGGAAGGAAATCTTACCTATACGCCTAATGGTGTTGATGACGCAATAATCTATAAAGACGGATTAGCAGAAGTTGTCGGTGGTTTTGGTAACACTTTGCGTTACAAAGGCTTGTCTCTGGATATATTCTTCCAGTTCAGCTTTGGGCAATGGGCTTTTGGTAATACCGACTATTACTTCAATCGTACCCCCGATTTTCTCATGAATCTGAGCACAATAGTTTTGGACGGCTGGCGACAACCAGGCGATATAACTTATTTCCCAAGACCTGCCTTCGGGACCGGTTATACGGAAACCGGGAACTATAGGGTAACGCTTGGAACACAATCCATTTATAACGCAAGTTATATTCGTCTTAAAAACGTAACGCTGAGTTACAACCTTCCTGCTTCAATTACCGATAAACTGAATCTGGGAGGCGTTCGATTCTTTGCTACAGGTCTTAACCTGCATACATGGACTGCATGGCCGTATTATGATCCTGAAGTCGCTTTTGATGAGGATGATATCTATAAAAACCTGGTTGCGGCTTCTTACCCGGTTGGTATGAGAATCAATGCCGGCATTGAAATTCAGTTCTAAACGATTTAAAAAAATTAGAGGACTAAATTATGAAGAAACTAAAATTGATAAAATATATAGCAGTTATTGCAATACTGTTTACAGGATGCGATGACTTATTGAATAAACCTGAACCGGCTACATCCGTATCCGGAGAAGTGGTTTTAACATCAGAAAATGGGGTTAATGCCCTCAGGGCTTCCATTTATTCTAAATTAAGGGCCAGCTTTGACTATACCACAGAATATTTTGTGGGGCCAAGTGCTATGGCAGATGAAACGAGAAACCGTCCGGGTTCCAGTCGTTTTCAAGGATTGACTTCCGCAAATAGTAGCGACGGAGGTACTGACGGTTTATCTTCTTACGGTTCTACCTATAATATTCTGTTGGATGCAAATCTGATGATTGGTGCTGTAGAAGCAGATGTACTGCCGCAGGAAACGCTGGACAGATATCGGGGTGAAGCTTATGCTATCCGCGCTTTTGTTATGCATCACCTGGTGCGTTCTTTAGGCTATGAACCGGGAATGGCTGTTGACGGGTTCGATCTTGGTATTCCTATCATTACCAGCCCCACGCTGGATATTTCTGATGTGCAGCCAACTCCCCGAGCCACGGTCTCTGCGATATATGAGCAAATTCTAAGTGATCTGGCTCAAGCCAAAACCCTGCTCGAAGGCTATAATAGTGATAATACCTATATTACTGAGGCTTTTGTTGACGGCCTTACGGCTCGTGTTAACCTATATGCCGGAAATTGGGCGGCAGCCGATGCGGCCGCTACCGAAGCCATTGCCAATGCTAACAGCGGAGGTATTGTTTTGGTAACCGATTCAGCTACAGTTGCAGATATGTTTGATGAAACCGGCCCTGATCATCCCGAAGCTTTATTTGAGCTGGAAGTAAATCCTGATACGGAACCCATTGCCGGTAGTGCCGTTAATAATGGGCTTGCTGCTTATACAGCTACCTATTGGATAGCACAAGTTCCCACCAACTTTGTTATTGATTTATATAATGCTGCAGATAACCGCCTCGGGTGGTATGGGCCTTGCTTTGATAATAGTGCGGGCGCCCCGGAGGATGGCTGTACTGATGTCAATGACGAAGGCTGGGAAATCCAGAAATGGAATGCGGAAAAAGGTAACGCAACAGACGATATACCTTATATGCGCATAGCTGAAATGTATCTAATACAGGCAGAAGCAAGGGCTAAAGCAAATAACAGTGTTGCGGCCGGCATAGGCCCTCTAAATACATTGCGACAGGCAAGAGGACTGGGGCCTGTAGCAGCTGTTGATTTTGCTACCTTAACGGCATTTGAAGATGAAATACTCAATGAAAGAGTTCGTGAATTAGCAGTCGAAGGACATCGTTTTTGGGATCTCAAGCGCTTGGGCAGGAATATTCCAAATCCTGATGGTACCACTAAAATCCGATACGACAGTTACAGAATATTGGATAACTTCGGTGCGGGCCTCCTTAGTGCTAACCCGGAGCTTGTTGAAAACCCAGGTTACTAACGACTAATTTTTTAACGATTAAGGTATTATTACTATGAAAAAATCAATAAAATATACACTGTTACTGCTGGCAACGGCCCCGTTGCTTTTCGCCGGTTGTGAGTCACTTTTTAACAAAGGTGATGTAGAGAAAGTATATACCGGGCCGGACCTGGTTGAGTTCAAACCTCTTACCACTGAGATGCAAATTGTAGTTGATAGTCTCGGTAATCATAGTGGAGGTGTTGCCGAACTCAAAGTGCAGCTGATCAGTGCAGAGGGACTTGCCGAATCTGACGTTGCGGTCAGTTTCAGCGTTGATGGGTCATCAACTGCCACCGATGGTCACTACAATTTAAGTGCTACCTCTGTGACGATACCCAGCGGTTCTGCTACTACCAGTTTCACCATTACTGTTCCTTCCGATGCTAATATAGCGGTAGGAGATGAGTTCACAGTCATCTTGAATATGGGTGAGGTAAGTGGTGCTGTAGCAGCAGAGAATCTGGACCAAGCCATAGTATATATTCAGGGTGTGGAACCAGAGGAGGAATAATTATCCATTATACTATTATATGCTGTAGTTGAACTAATAAAATAAATGAAAAGCCGTGCCAATTGGTGCGGCTTTTTTTATTATATTTTGGAAAATGATTTAAGCAATGAGTCTTATTAATTATGAAAAGAATATATTTTCTCATACTCTTTTTACCCTTTTTTTTAAATAATTGCATTCAAACACCCGATCCTAAATTCCCTAAACAAATAAACTATCTGTTTTCTGTTACCAATGTCGGTGACACTCTTAATGTGGGAGATGATTCAGTTATTGTCAGAGAAATAAAGTTATTGGCAGACAAGTTTAACCTTGTACTTCATAATGGCGGGTTATTACAATCACAACCGGATGCCTTGGTAATGGAATACACAGCTCGAAACACAGATGATGTACTGGTAGTGTCCACCAGTATTGGATATGAAGATATAGACCGCTTTAAAGAAATGGAACTGTTTATCAGTCCGGCAGAAGATGGAGACGAAATCAGGGACAGGGATTTTTTTGGAAGAAGTACTAATTATTCATTCATCATTAAAGGAATATATAACAATGATAGTTTCGTTTATAAATCGAATGTTAGTTTTGAAAAGAATTTTCAGTTTAATGTAATTAAGCTTACAGAACTAAAAGAAACATTAACACTTCGAATACTCCTGAACATTGAAGATATATTGATTGATTCTAAAAACCGAATTATTGATCCTGCCAATCAAAATAATAAAGAGGTTATTGATTCACTTATGAAAGCAACCATTGCTTTAGAAGCTTTCCCAAGTAATCGGCTTTTTTAAATATCCCAGTTAATAGTTGTTCAAAGCGTTAAAATTTACAAACAACTTTGTTTTTGTTTAAGGTAGATTAGTTCACTCCTCAAAAATCAAATCATCCATTCAAACAAGTGCCTTTGACATACCTAAATCATTTTGCTATACCTGATGGGTACGGGACATTCAGTTGCTTTCCCAAATACAGATTTAGCCGTAGAAGTGCCACCATATTGACCTTCTATCTTGGATATACTTTCAGATATTTCAAAATTAGAATTATGATCAATGCTGTCCAAATCTAGTCCCTATCACATTTGACTTGTTCCCAAGAAAGGTTTGATTTTGCTTTTAAGAAGCTTTCGATCTCCCGGAAGGTCTTATAGAAAACTTATGGATGGTGTTTGCTGTTAAGAAAAATGATTGATGATTAGTCGATAGACTGGCATTACCACGGTCTTATGGATTACCCCGCAACGAAGCTTTTTGATACTTGGAGTGGGTTCTTAGGTTCGCTTGATTCATTTAGAAGTTGAATTCCGACTGTGCGGGAGACTTGTTTGAATGTACCAATTATAGGATAGGAGATAAGTTTTTTGAAGCTTTAGGAATGCTTTAACCCTTGTCTTTTTCCAGCTACTTTACAGGGTTCCAAAAGAAAATATGAATAACTACTGAAAAAGCAGAATCAAATTTTAGTGTGAGCATGTGAAGATTAAATTATAAGTTTCCATCATTGTAAGCTCTTCTCCTTCTGTTTTTAATTGTCATCCCAGTTTTGCTTAATTAATTAATATTTTATAAACTCTTTATATATATGATAATTAAATATATGGATGCAAATTGAACTATTTTTTTTCAATTTTTTATATCCTATCCGTATGTGTGCTTTGCATAGTGGTAATGCCTGTAAGGGCAGAGGCTCAGGGAGATGCTTCTCTCCGTGTTTTAGTCATATCTGAAGATGATGGCAATCCTATTCCCGGAGCGAATGTGTTACTATTTTCATACGACGAAAAACAACAGAAAGAAGAAATTGCTTATGCGGGAGCAACAAATAATGACGGGCTGCAGGAATTCAATTCTGTTGTGTCTGGTGAGTATCGGCTGGTAGTAAGATTTATTGGTTATAAGACTCATCAGGAAAGGGTGAATCTTGAAAAGGGTGAGCTTAAAGTTCTTAAGGTAACGCTTTCGCTTGGGGTTGAAACACTTGATAATATATACATAGAGGCGGAGCGGGATGTAACGGTTGGTGAGGTGGGATTGCGCAAAATTTCCGCTATTGATATTGGTAAAATTCCAACTCCCGGTGCCGGAGATCTCGTTTCCTATTTGCAGACGTTACCGGGGGTAATAACAAGCGGAGACCGGGGCGGCCAGCTTTTCATTCGAGGTGGTACTCCTTTTCAAAATATGATATTGGTAGATAATCTGCCGGTTATAAAGCCCTTTCATATATCTAATATGTTTTCTGCCTTTCCACAGGAGGCGGTTCAGAGTGTTGATATGTATGCTGGTGGTTTTGGGGCCAAATACCTGGGAAGAACTTCTGCCGTGATTGATGTAACCCTTAGGCCGGGAAATATGAAAAGATATGTAAGCAGTGCAAGTTTGGGAACGCATCTTTTATCACTCCATTTAGAAGGACCTGTTGAAACAGATAAAAAATCATTTTTTATTTTTGGGCGCAAATCACTGATGGAACAGACAATTCCACCTATTACGGGGAATGATGCAGAAATAGGTTTTTATGATATAATTGCCCGTTACTCATTTCGCAGTAATAATGTATCATGTAACATTACCGGCCTGCGTACCTATGATCGTGGGCAGATTAGCCGCTACAGAGATATAGATTTAACATGGTCTAATACGGTTATGGGAGGCCGGTGTCTTGCTTATCACGAAATTTTCAAAGAACCGGTTGAATTTACAATTGGGTATACAGACTTCAGAAACAGCGAGAACCCCTTAGACGGAATGGGATTATCCGCGGGAATAAGTCAGATTTATTTCAATTTTGATCACAGGTTCGAGATGCTCGGGAAAATATTTAATTATGGCATCGGCACCAGATTTGTGAAATATACCGCCGAGCTGAATGAAAGGTTCACCCAAATTCAATCTTTTCTTGAACGGCAGGGTATTGTAGATGCTTATGTATCAACAGAATGGGAATTAAATGAACATTTTGTTATACAATCAAGCCTTGGCAGTCAAATGTCGTTAGCTAATATTCCTACCCTGGAACCTCGCTTGCGAATATCCTATCGCCCCGATGTTAACGATGATCAGGAAATAAGTCTTGCTGCCGGCAGGTATTATCAAATTGAAACGGGCATTACTGACCAAAGAGATGCGGGAACAGTCTTTACAGTAATAAGGTCGGGTTATGGTAAAATAACGTCTAACTATAAAAAACCTTTACAAAATGCACTCCATTTACTTTTAGGCTATAACAATAACATCGGCAATCATTGGGATTTAAACATTGGAGTTTATGCTAAAAAGTATATCTCTATTCCCGTCTCTAAATGGTCTCCCGTTGCAACGGTTAATATAGAAACAGCCCTTGCAAATGGTTTGGCCTATGGGTTTGATGCCTTAATCGAATATAACAAAAATCCTTTTCAATTTTTTATGACTTATGGCTGGTCGAAAGTGAGGTATAAAGCTGATTCAGGGAACTTGGGAGCATGGATAAAGGCCCCTGTCTTTGAATTTTCACCCGCTCATGATCGCCGTCATAAATTTAATGTGGTAGCCAATTATCAATTTTCGGGTTTTAAGGCCAGTGTAAGCTGGGGGTACGGTTCGGGTAAACCCTTTACACAAATTTTTGGTTTTGATCTGTCCGTTAATATCCCTACAAGATATCCTACAACCGATCCCGGCACGGCGCGAACCTTATATAGCCGGCCCTATGGAGAACGCCTTCCCGATTATCATCGCTTGGATATATCATTAGAAAAATCATTCCAAATTAACCCTCAATGGTCAATCAAAGCAGAAGTAGGGGCCATTAATGTATATAACCGAAGTAACATTTTCTATTTTGATGCCAATACCCTGCAACGTATCAATCAGACTCCCTTGATGCCGTTTATTTCTATAAAAACCCAATTCAATTGATTTTCCTGCTATTAATTGAAGAATTATGGCGAGCAAAAACTCTCTTATAGTAACTTTTATCATTTTTATCGGCATGTTTGCAAGCTGCGATAATTCTCTTGATGCCTTCGATGAAAGAGGGCTATATTCCGTTCACGGCTATTTAGGGATATTTAAAGAGTCTAACTATATAAGGATTAAAGAGCTTCGGAGTCCGCTGGTTCCTGATTCTACCCGTGCAATCGACGCAACTGTTACTCTGCAAAATTTAAGAACAGGAGAATCAGAGATATTGCAAGACAGCGTAGTACAATTTGATGATATTTACACTCATAATTTTCGTACTACGCTCGATATCGTCCTCGAAACAACTTACCGTCTTATGGTAGAGCGGTCGGATGGACATACCCTGAAAGCTACAGCCACTATGCCGCCATTTATAGCGCAAACAAAGATAATGCCAACCGGAGGAAATTGTCTTACTTACATTAAAGTTACCTTTATTCCTGTTAAAGATAGAAAACTTATACGTTCATTTGTTGGCTTTTCTTATAAAAAAAGGATGTATTGGGTATCTTGGCCGGAAGCAAGAGATGCTGACACAAAATTTACATACCTGTACTTTCGACCTCAAACCGTTTTGGAGAGAACCCCATTTTCTATCGCATGCGGTGATTTGGATACAGATAGTCTTTATATTAAATACTATCATTATGGCCCTGATTATTTTGATGATACCGTAGATGATACTTTGCGTGTGCCAGGAGGAGCAGGCGAATTCGGTGGGTTATATCAGAAAATAGTATCTTTTCATATAGATACTTCACATATTTTTGATTAAGATTGTGATTTATAGGTAAAATAAAGTATCAATATATATGATGAACAAAAATGCTCTTATAGCAACTTTTATCATTTTTATTAGCTTGTTTGCAAGTTGCGATAACTCTCTTGATGCCTTTGATGAAAGAGCATTGTATTCAATTCATGGCTATCTGGGTATCTACAGGGAATATAATTATATAAGAATTAAAGAACTTAGCAGTCCCCTCCGGGCTGATTCTACCCGGGAGATAGATGCTACCGTAACCCTGCAAAATTTAAAAACAGGAGAATCTGAAGTATTGAAGGATAGCATCATGCAATTTGATAATGTTTATACGCATAATTTCCGTACCACGCTGGATATTACTCCCGAAACCAGCTACCGCCTTACCGTAGAACGGTCGGACGGAGAGATTCTGGAAGCTACGGCCACTACGCCCTTTATTGCCCAATTGCAGATAACACCGGCAGAAATAAATTGCAGAACGCGGATTAGAACTTCTTTTGTTCCTGTATTAGACAGAATTTACGTACATGCATTTCTTGGATTTTCATTTAAAAATCAAATGTATTGGATAACGATACCCGAAGTGATAGATGCCGAAGAAGAGTTCGTATATCTGTCATTTGCGGTTCAGTCGGTTTTAGACCAGGTATTTCGGAAAAACCCTATTGAATGTTATGAAATGGATACAGACAGTCTCTATATCAAATATTATCACTTTGGACCTGATTATTTTGATGACACTGTAGATGATACTTTGCTTATACCGGGAGGAGCGGGAGAATTCAAAGGCTTATATATGAGAATTGTTCCTTTCCATGTAGATACTACCTGATGTTGATTGACCTTGGTGTATGTTAATCCCCAATATCTTCGAGTAGCAGTTTTTAGATCAATGCTTTATTGCTGTCTTGTCACTATCAAAATGACTCCATTTGAACCCCTCATTCCATATGCAGCAGCCTCCGGGCCTTTAAGTACTTCCACATAATCAATATCCTGTACCCTTACTAGGCCCGCGATGCGACTATAGCTTGTACCTATAACTTGCCCATTTAATACAAATAAAGGTCTGGTTGTACCTCTAAATGATACAGATTTCCGAATTGTTACCGATGCATCATTACCAGTCCCTCTAACCGTAATTCCGGGAACTTTACGTAAATACTGAGCCAGGTTTACTGCGGTAATCTCATCACTTGATTGGAAGGTTTCACCTGTAGATGCACACCCTAATATCATGAACAGTGCTGCTATCATAAAAAAATTTAAGTGTAGCTTCTTCATAATGTATCCCTTTTAATTATAATTGATTTTTATTTTACACTATTCACCTAACATCTCGTACTAAATGAATAATAAATAATGTAAAAGAATAAGACAATATGCAAGAGCTTTTTAATTTTAGGAAAAAGATCTGCTGCTGGCTTTATGGATTGACAATTATAATCCAATAAAAAACTCTTATAGAAGGGTGATTGAGGATGGCAAAAGCAACAATGAAATTATGGCAATAAGATGTGGAGCTCTTGAATTAGCGGTTACAGCAAAAATTGACTACAGCACTTTGGAAGTTCAGGTAGCTTTTTATTTCAGGGGCTTTTGGTTTAATTTTTTTAAATCAACCTTCATAATGTTACTTTTATTTTTTCAAGTATAATTTTTGATATTATTATAAAATGAACTTAGGCGAACGTCGTACCAAAATTGTTTGCACCCTCGGTCCCAGCAGTAATTCGGAAGATAAAATTGATGAGTTGATCAGGACCGGGATGAATGTAGCCCGGATAAATTTTTCTCACGGGACTCATGATCAGCATGAGGAGGTTATAAAAAGTATTCGAAAAGTGGCAGATCGTTATGGAGTGAGTGTACCTGTTTTGGCCGATTTGCAAGGACCCAAAATACGGGTTGGAAAGATGAAAAATGGCGGACAGGAAGTGGAAGCAGGGGAATATCTTACCATAACCCCCGATGATGTTGAAGGCACCCCTGAAGTTATTCCTGTCGATTATAAACACCTTGTCCAAGATGCCAAAGAAGGGAATAAAATATTAATTGATGACGGACTTCTTGAACTGAAAGTAATCAAGAAGAATACAGATACTTTAGTGGCTCAGGTAGTAGTTGGCGGTCTTCTAAAATCACGGAAGGGTGTTAATCTTCCGGATGTGGATATTTCGATGTCATCCATCACCGAAAAAGATGTTAAAGATCTTGAGTTCGCGGTTTCTCAGGATGTAGATTATATCGCCATGTCTTTTGTTCGTTCGGCCGATGATATGCAGGATGTAATTTCCAGGGTGCGGGCCGCAGGTTCGAATGCAGGAGTCATTGCCAAAATTGAGAAACCGGAAGCGATAGAAGTTATAGGAGATATTATCCGGGAGTCAAGCGGAATTATGGTGGCCCGGGGTGATTTAGGTATTGAAATAGCGAGCGAAAAGGTGCCGCTGGTGCAGAAAAATATTATAGAACGATGCCGCAAAGCAGGCAAACCTGTAATTACTGCCACACAAATGCTGGATTCCATGATTAAGAATCCTCGTCCTACCCGTGCCGAAAGTTCTGATGTCGCCAATGCCGTACTAGATGGCACGGATGCCGTGATGCTTTCGGGTGAAACCGCTGCGGGTGCTTATCCCATCGAATCTTTAAAGACGATGGATAAAATTTGCAGATCGGTTGAGACAGATGCTCCCTATATCTATAAAAGTCTTAGTTACCGTAAGCCGGAGTGGAAGGAAAAACAGGTTGTTGAATCGCTCGCTTATTCATGTGTGGTACTGGCTGAAAATGTAGATGCTCATGCCATTGGTATTATCACCCGTTCAGGAAGCACAGCCCGACGAATTGCTAAATTTCGTCCGCGTGTTCCTCTTGTGGCCTTTACCGAGAGCGATGAAGTACGTCGCCAGTTAGGCTTGGTATGGGGAGTTCAGCCGGTAAAGATTGAGGAAATATTGGATACCGATAAAAGCGTACAGGTGATGGAAAATCATCTCAAAAATAACGGACTTGTAAATGCCGGCGATCGCGCAATTATTGCCACTGGAATGCCCATCGCTCAAAAAGGGAGAACGAATATGATTAAAATCAGCACTATTGATGGATGATTGGGAAACCGCAGAGAACGCGAAGGAGTCGGAAGGGACGCGGAGATAAAAAGGGCTTGTGTTTTTAAACAATAAAAGAGATAGTATAGAAGGGAGATTGTTTTCTCTCCGTTCTTTGCGCAAACATGGCGCCCTTTGCGGTTCAAGGTTTCTAAATTTTAGTACTAAGGAATGCCCAAAAAACTCCTCTACATATTAATAATCGCTGTACTGGCTATGGGATGCAGCAGTTGGAATAGTTTTCGGGCTTATTATAATACTTTTTATAATGCTAAAAAGAGTTTCCATTCCGGTTTAAGTAAGGTTGATGAACAAGCAGTTATTATTGACCCAACTCAACCTGTGCTTGTTCATCAAACCCCTCCTGAGGCCGGAAGCAATGATTTTGAAGAGGCTATTGAAAAAGGAGCCCAGGTGCTTCAGAATTACCGCCATTCCAAATGGGTTGATGATGCCCTCTTCCTGATAGGTAAATCATATTATTACTTGCACAAATATTATTCTGCCCTTCAAAAGTTTGAAGAACTGCAAAATAGTTTATCGCCAGAAATGCAGCAGCAGGCTATTATTTGGAAAGGGAAGACCTTGCTTGCACTCGGAGATTTTATTGATGGAGTGACTTATTTAGAAGGTGAGCTTGGCAATTCCCCAACAAATCTTATTGGACAAAGGGCAGAGATACAGGTGCTGGTCGGGGAACATCATGCAATGCTGGGAAATTGGGACGAAGCTGCACAATGGCTATCGCGGGCTATTCCCAATATTAAAAATGAAAAGCGGCTGGGGCGTACTTTATTCCTATATGGGCAGATTCTTGAGCGTTCGCAGCGGTACGGGGAAGCTTATTATGCTTTTTCCCGGGTTAAAGAATATTTTCCCGGGTTTGAATATGCCTATTGGGCAACTTTTAAACAGGCTGATGTTGCCCGAAAGCAGGGCAATAAGGATTTAGCTACTTCTATTTATAAAAGTTTGCGCAGAGACGATAAAAATATTGGACGAAGGGATGAGCTTATTTTTCAAATTGCGCGAACACGGGAAATGAAAGGAGAGGCGGAGCAGGCAGTTCAAGTTTATAAAAGCTTGCTGAGTAGCGAGGAGGGGATACGACGAAGTTTACAGGCTGCTGTTTACTACCGCTTAGGCAAAGTTAATAGTGATATATTTAAAAATTATCCCCTTGCCGCAGCCTATTTCGATTCTTCTTCAGCCCTGAATAATGTAGAAAATACAACCGGGGACCTTGATGCTGAGGTACTCGCAAAAACTTATGGCAGGTTTGCCAGCCTTCAAAAAACCATTCAGCGGTCTGACAGTCTTCTTTGGTTAAGTTCTTTATCGCCTTCAAAATTAGATTCTGTTATTGAACAAATTACAATTAGAAAGCGCCGACAATTATTAGAGCAACGAGAGGCGGAATCGGAAAGCAGGCTGTTGAACCAAAATTTACAGGAGCAGGTGAATGGCAACAGGACGGTTTCATCAATCTATGGATTTTTAAATTATCGAAATGAGGAACTGGTAAACAGGAGTAAGGCAGCATTTCGAATTATTTGGGGAAACCGTCCACCGATAGATAACTGGAGGCGGATAGAAGCAGTTCGACAAACAGCGGTGAGTAGCGGGCCAATGCCGGAAGACAGGGTGAATTTAGCAGCCTCAAGCGAAGAAGCAGCAGCCATTCTGGATCTGAATATTGATGAAATTCCCACAACGCTTGAAGAGAGAGCAGGGCTTCAATCAGAAAAGGCCGTTGCGCAATATGAGCTGGGAAATCTGCTTTTTTTGAAGCTGAATTCCCCTGACAGTGCACGCCTTTATTTTCATCGGGTGATAAACAGCTCGGCAGAAAAAGAGTTGCGATCAAAAGCGATGTATTCTCTGTATGAACTATTCAATGCTCAAAACAAGAGCGATAGCCTGATGTTTTGGAAACATCAAATTTTAGAAAAATTCCCCGGCTCGAAGTATGCCCGTCGAATAGCTTTAAATGGTGACGGCGGGGTGATTCAGCAAGTCGACCGCACTCCTTCATCAGTTCTTAAAGAGAAATACCATCAAATTGTTGTTTCTGGAAAACCTCGCAAAGCATCACGGCTGCATACTCTCGCTTTGGAAAACCGTTCTTCTGAGCTGGCACCTGCCATTTATTACCGGGCAATTGAGGAATATATCAGGCAGGCAAAAAAGCTGGCAAAGATGAATTATTTTATAGCCGCTATTTCCTCCGATTCTTTACAAGATAAGCAAGTAGTCTACTTCATTCAGCCAGAGCGGGAAAAGTTATATTTTGCCAATGCTTACTGGGATAGCGTTCAAATTGTCATTAGTGAGTTTGATTCGTATTTTGCAAATACGGTTGAAAGTGAGAAGGTGGCTAAGCTTCAGAAAATATTAGAGAAGTCGATACCATCCCCAATGCCGACGTGTAAAAGTTTAGGAGTGAAGCTCGAAGTTAAGGCTGGAATGGATAACTTTTTGTCGAAAGTGAAGTATCCTGGGAAGCTTGAAAAGGTATCGCTTGCCGGCAGCTTTTCTTATTCTTTTATCGTAACGGCAGACGGAGAGATCGCTTCTTATGAGTTACTCTCAAATAGAACGTCATTGGGGATTGAAGATGCCCTGGAAGCTGCTTTTGATCAATTAAGTTTTGAACCTGTAGCTATTGAAAACCCACCTGATAAATTACGTTGTGAAGTTAATTTTCCAATTCAAAAATAAAGTTTGTCAATCTCCCTTGGTCACCTTCTCTAAGCGGAAATTCTCTAATCCAAAGCATTTCAATAGAACGCAGATAAAACGGATCAGACGAATTTTCACGGGTTTTAATGCTTTTCCTAATCCTACAGTCCCCCTTGGAGAAGGGGGATTTAGGCCTGCCTGCCGAAGCTTTAGCATAGGTTGGGGGATTGAAAAGCTATAGTCTTAGAATAATATTTATTTTCATGTGCCCTTATTTTACTGTGGCGGGAACGAGATAAGTCCCCTCCTCGGCGGGGTGCGGCTTTAGCCACGGGTAGGTCAGATGTAAGTTCAATTACGGATAAGTTAATGACCGGCAACAGAAAGCTGGCGAATAGAATCCATATCCCGTTTTTTCAGTTCTCTTGCCAGTTTTTGATTGATCTTTTTCACTAAGCCGGGGCCTTCGTAAATTAATGCGGTATAAATTTGCAGTAGATCAGCACCTGCAAGCAGCATATTTAAAGCAGTTTCAGCAGAATCAATTCCTCCGACTGCAATGATCGGTTTTTGCCCGCTTGTGGCTTCGCTGATCCACTTGATAATCCGGATGCTTTTAGAAGCAATTGGCGCTCCGCTCAATCCCCCGCGCCCCATTTGTTCGACTAATTTTTTATCAGTTTTCAACCCATTCCGGTTTGAAGATGTATTGCTGGCTACATAACCGTTCACCCGATGATTTTCACATATTTCGAGCAGTTGGAGAAGCTGATCTTTGGTAAGGTCGGATGAAAATTTTACCGCAGTAGGAATTTGACGCGCGTCATCTTTAATTTTAAGGGCAGCCAGTAATTCACCCAAAGCAACAGGATCTTCAAAAGTTTTACCCTCAGTGGTATTGGGGCAAGAAATATTAATGGTGATATAATCCGCCACTTTTTTAGCCTCATTAAAGCTGAGTAAGTAATCTTCAATGGCTGCATCACCCAGAATTTCAGGATCATGAGTTTTAGCAATGTTGACGCCCAGGGGAATAGAAATTTTCTTATTTTTGAGTCGCTTAACAATGGTTTTGGCGCCATCATTATTCAATCCCATTCGGTTAATTAGGGCTTTATCAGCAGGTAACCGAAAAGTTCTCGGTTTTGGGTTCCCCGTGCTGGGATTACCCGTGATGCTGCCAATTTCAACAAACCCAAAGCCGAGCGCTTCCATAATTTCAGGAATTTCACCATTTTTATCGAATCCGGCTGCTAAACCGATAGGATTTCTGAAATTAAGTCCCCAAATTTGCTGTTTTAGCTTCGTAGATTGATAATTATAAATAGCACGAGTTGCCGACTTCAGAGCGGCATTTTTTGATGCCCTTTGTGCAAATTTATGCGTTGCATCGTGAGCCCGTTCGGCATCAAGCCGAAATAACAGTGGTTTTACCAGAGATTTATAGAACATAATTTAGTTTGCTGAATCTTACCTTCACAAAAGTAATGAGCTTAGCAGAAATAACGAAATTTTTAACCGTAAAGAGCCTTGAAAATATTTTGTCACTCTAAGAGGGCTTTGAAAAACTACCCATGTCATGCTGAACTCGTTTCAGCATCTGTAGCTGATAGCTCTTTAGAAGCTGTTAACATGGTTTCTACCTATAGATCCTGATCCACCGGCTAGCGGACAGGATGACATAGGTTAGTTTCTATAGCAATTTCAAAGGTATTGATACCGATCCGAAAGCCTCGGGACAGTATGACAAAAAAGATTCGAAAGTTTCTATGAATAACCGCATAAATTTTGATTCTATTGAAAAAGTAGATCACTTTCTTTCAAGGATTCCTAAATTTCAGGCTGAAGGAGCTTCAGCCGCGAAATTTGATTTAAATCGCTTTAAGAAATTTTGTGAATTTTTGGGCGATCCGCAGCAGGACTTTCCGGTCATTCATGTTGGCGGTACGAACGGAAAAGGGAGTACCTGCCAAATTTTAGCCAGTATTTTTCAGAAAGCGGGCTACAAAACAGGTGTTTTTACATCACCCCATATACTAAATTTTAACGAACGGTTTAAAGTCGATGGAGCTGTTATTCCCAATGAAGAACTCATCAGATTCTTTCAAAAATATGCTGGGCATTTTAAAGATTTTCAGCTCACTTATTTTGAAATCAGCACGGCCATTGCTTTTTGGTGGTTTGCACAATCTAAGGTTGATCTCGCCGTTATTGAAGTAGGCTTGGGCGGGCGTTTGGACGCGACGAATGTGGTTGATTCAGTAGTAAGTGCAATAACCAGTGTTTCACTTGATCATACCGAAATTCTAGGCGAAGATATAGAGGCGATAGCCCGCGAAAAGGCCGGCATTATCAAAGAGGGCAGGCCGATAGTACTTGGGGATTTAGCTGAGAAAGCTGCTGCTGAAATTCATAAAATCGCGGAACAAAAAGGCAGCATTGTCTATACCATTGATAAGTCTGAATTCATCAAACCGGGATTTTATGAACTGTCTATTGAAGGGGAAAAGACCTTGATCAGAACAAATTTGGCGACACCTGTTCAATCCAAAAATATTGCTTTAGCATGGCAGATTATAAGGTTAGTGAAAGATTTGTTTCCTGTTTCAAAAGCACAATTTATTGAAGCCCTGCGTTTTGTTGATTTAGGCCCTGCGCGATTTACAAAGTTGACAGAAAATCAGCTATGGTATTTTGACGGCGCGCATAACCTCGAAGCAGTAAAGAGTATGAAGCAATCGGTTCAAGCGGTCGGAGCTGTGAGCGAGGCTATATTGGTACTGGCTATGATGAAAGACAAGCTAAAGCCGGAAATAATGGATGAATTTTTAGAATTCAAAAAAATCTATTATTATAACTTAAATTTTGAAAGAGCGGCTACTTTTGACGATATTAAACATTGGCTGCCGCAAGCAAACCCTTTTCCTCCCAATAAATTCCGACACTTTTTTAAAGATTTTGATTCGGAATTAGTAATTTTTGCAGGAAGTTTTTACTTTTATGCAACAGTTCGGGAACGGGTCGAGAATTTCTCTTTAAACCGTTAATTTCATATCTGCCTGAATTTACTCCCTTTTTGATAGCGTAGATATTTCTCTTTCCAGCTTCATAGATTATAGAACCTTTTTATTCATCGCAATTCATAGAAATTTATAGGACAAGATTATTATGTCGGATTATCAAACCGATAGTATTACTTTAGAAACTATTGATACCCTTTCCCGAAAAACCGTGAAAGAACTTAAAGAATTAGCCAGGGAACAGGGGCTGAGCTCTGTCTCTACGCTAAGAAAACAAGAACTGATAGATCGAATCTCACAATCTGTAAGAGACAAAACAAGAGCGCGAGACGAATTTAGTAACAACTCTGATAACTCAATGGATAATAACCAGCATACACAGCCTTATAACACCAGCAGAAGCCGGCGCAATGCCCGTTCGCATAACAATCGCGGCAAGAAAAAGAAAAAAAAGGTACATAATGCTTTGCCCGAATCGGATGCGCCAACGCTAAAAGAGCGTCTTGCTGAAATAGAGCCTGATTTAGGGCCTTATCTGATCAATGAAGGTACACTCGAGATTTTACCTGATGGATATGGCTTTCTGCGCTCGGTAAATTACAATTATAAAGCAAGTCCTGACGATATTTATGTTTCTCCATCACAAGTTAAGCGTTTTAGGCTAAAGCAGGGTGACTGTGTGATTGGCATTATTCGTCCGCCTAAAGTGGGTGAGCGTTACTTCGCCTTGTTACGGGTTGACGGGGTGAATGGAAAAGTGCCCCATGATATGGACAATCGTCAGGATTTTGAAGACCTGTTGCCCATTTACCCGGAAGAACGGTTCAAGCTGGAACATCGTCCCGCTGAATACTCCACCAGAGTGGTTGATCTTTTCGCGCCTCTTGGCAAAGGTCAGCGTGGCCTTATTGTGGCTCAGCCCAAAACGGGAAAGACTACCATTTTACGCAATATCGCTAATGCGGTGAATCAGAATAATCCTGAAACTAAAGTGATTATTTTGTTGATTGACGAACGTCCGGAAGAAGTGACCGAAATGGAGCGAACCGTCGAAAACGCCGAAGTGGTAGCCTCCACTTTTGATGAACGGCCGGAAAATCATATCGGTTTATCCGAAATTGTATTTGAAAAGGCAAAACGTCTGGTTGAAAGCGGCCATGATGTGCTGATGCTGATGGACTCAATCACAAGGCTCGCCCGCGCTTATAATATTTGTCAGCCTACATCGGGACGAACCATGTCCGGCGGGGTTGATTCTGAAGCTCTTAAAGCACCAAGGCAACTATTTAGTTCAGCTCGTAATATTGAAAACGGGGGAAGTCTTTCAATTTTAGCAACCACTCTTGTACAAACTGGTTCCCGTATGGATGATTTGATTTTCGAAGAATTCAAAGGCACCGGTAATATGGAAATTGTACTGGATCGTAATTTATCCGAACGCAGAATTTATCCCGCTATTGATATCTTCAAAAGCGGTACTCGTCGCGAAGATCTTATTGTACCTGAATCTGAAAGGGAGAAAGTGGTATTGCTTCGACGCTATTTGAATCGAATGAATTCCTTCGAAGCGATGGAGTTTGTGCTCGATAAAATGAAAGGAACTGAAAACAACGAAGAGTTTTTGATCTCGATGAACCAGTAGGACTTACCCAGGTTAAGTTTGTCTAACTTCTCGATTATTGCACGGAGCTACACGAAGAAAACACAAAGATGCATAGAGAGAAAGTCTTCGTGAACCTTGAGCTTCTTAGCAAATCTTTGTGCAACAACTCAGGGAATTTTTAGATAAAAGGAGTAAGTAAGTTTTAATTAAATGAACCGGTAGTATTCCAAGTTTCGGATCCGGCCGGTCTTTTAGTAACTACAACTGCGAAACCTCTTCCAGGGCATACTGCTCACCTTTGGTTTTAACCAACCGCCCTGATTGAACATAGGCAGCATGATAAAAAAGCAGAATTGCCTGTTCCCGGCATGCTTTTCTCAGCAGGTGTACTTTTTTCTTTTTAGCCTGAACGGGATGCACATCTCGTATACTTACATCATACTCATTTAGCTGGGCCGAAGATGAAAGCAAATCTCCCAGATAATAAGCGTGATTCCCGCCATTTTGAAGATGTATAACTTGATGGCCGGGAGTATGTCCCCCCGTCCATAAAGCGGTAACGCCTTCAGTAATTTGAGTTGACTCCCCGCTAAGAAACTCGACCTTTTGGTCAGCTATCAACCGGTAAAAATCATCTAAATGATACTCCACATCATTGACTTCCCCATGCTCGGCCTGAGACAGCGCAAATTCCCACTCTTTTTCATGTACAAAATAAGTGGCATTCGGAAAGGTGACTTTAACTTTAGCATTCTTATTAGTAAACGAACTGCCGGCAGAATGATCGTAATGAAGATGGCTAAGAATAACATGGGTGATATCTTCGGGCGTTAATCCAAAAATATCGAGATTAGTGCGGATATTAGATGTATCTTTGTAATCACTGCCCGAATCAAGTCCCCAGCCCAGCCCGCTGTCAAGCAAAATATTGTGGGAAGCTGTTTTTACTAAAACAGGATTGACGCCTACTACCGATGCTTGTGTCGCGATTGCCTCAGGTGTGGGGATCGCTTCTTCATCCACCATTGAACGGTTAATATGGCCGTCTTTAAACATCTCAAAGCGGCCTTCGCTTAGCAATTCAAGAGTGAAAGATCCTAACTTCATGAGTGGTAATTGTGGTTAAATTAGATTTTATAATTATAAAGAGGCTTCCAATTTCAAATATTGATGGTTAATGATGACGGCCGACGGTTGACTGTTAATCCGTCATTAGTCGTCCGTCACCATCTCCTTTAATGTATCTCAATCTCATATGGAAACAGAGTTAAAGCCCCATTTCTTTTCAAAATAGATAACCGGCTTTGGACTTCTTCGATTACTGGATTAGCAAATAATCCATCATTAAAAAATGCTTTTGCCTGCGCCCCGGCCGAACCTAACAGTACTTCGTAAAATGATTTCGGTTCCGGAAAACGCTGAATGCTATAATGATCTATTCCAGCTTTTTGAGCAGCAATTTGCAGTGCTTTATCAAGGCCTCCAAGGGCATCAACCAAACCATTTTCGAGAGCATCTGCACCCGTCCAAACGCGGCCCTGTGCCAGTTCATCCGCCCGTTCTACGCTCATATCTCGTGATTTCGCAACTTTTGAGATAAATGTTTGATAAAACCTATCTACAAATTGCTGAAATGCTTTTGCCTCGGCAGGCAAAAAACCGCGGGTTGATGTGAGCCAGTCGGCATGTTCATGGGTTTTAACGCCATCAAAAGTAAGGCCAAGTTCTTCATTGAAGAGTTGACGCGCATTAAATTTGGTGGCAAAAACGCCGATAGATCCGGTCAGGGTTGTTGGTTCAGCAACAATGGTATCAGCTGCCATAGCGATGTAATACCCGCCTGAAGCTGCAACGCCGCCCATCGACACGATAACAGGAATTTCTTCAGAAGTTTCCCGAATCATATGCCAGATAAGGTCTGAAGTGCTTCCCGCGCCGCCGGGGCTGTCAATACGAATAACGACTGCTTTGGTATCATCATCTTCGCGAACTTCTTCCAGTTGTTCTTCAAAGAATTCAGCGGTGATAACATCATTCCCGCCAAAAGGAGTTTGAGAGGTAGCTTGCGGCATGATGGGGCCGGATGCATAAATGACGGCAATTTCGCCGGAGGCTGATGGAGTTTCTAAACCTGCCGTTTGTGCTGATACTTCCGCATACCGGCTGTTAGAGATGATTTCAAAAGAATCATCCGCTTCAAGCTCCATCCGGTTTTTGATATATGTTTTTAGTTCATTTTTATATAAAAGAGAATCAACCAGATTTTCACTAAAGGCAAATTGCGAAGACAAATGGGGCTGACTATTAAGCATTTGATTGAGCTCTTCAACAGAGCGTCCGCTCTTTTCACTCACTGCCGTTAAAAAGGCCGCGTTTACGTCTTCTAAAATTTCCTTAAGCTGATACTCATTACTTTCTGATAATTCTTTTCGATAAAAAGGTTCAACCGCTCCTTTATATTGCCCGTGTCGCGCTACCTCGGGATCAATGCCCAACTTTTCAAACAGGCCGTCGAGAAACATTACTTCGGTATAAAATCCATCAAATTCAAAAAAGGTATTTGGAGGAGAAAAAACTGAATCAGCAGCTGTTGCTAAAAAATATCCTTTTTCATTGTAGCCGATATCGTTAGTGCTGGCGTAGATAAACTTATCGGAGCTGTCGGCGAAGGCATCGATCATCCTTCGGGCAGATTGCAGGTTAGCCCAACTAGCTGTTACAAAATCAATTTGAAGCAGAACCCCTTTGATCTTATCATGAACCGCCGCTTTGGCCAGATTTTCTTTTAATGTTTGAAGCGACACCTTATTATTGCTCTGTTGATTAAACAACTCATTCAGCGGATCAGCAGTGTTACGTTCAGCTATGGGGCCGCTTAAAGTAATTTTTAATACCGAATTATCACGAACATAAGGTTCAGGTTTTTCAGCACTGCTGGAAACAACAATAAGTAAAATAAAAAAACCGATTAGCAGGGCTAAAAACATCCCTAAAGTAGCGGCAATTAAGGTTTTGAAAAATTTCATAAATTCGGCTGATTCAGAATTAAAAATGTTTTGTGTTAGGCTTACGAAAAAACTTAAAGTATGTTATCAAAAGCGCATAACATAAACAATGAGTAAACAAAATGTAATTATAAGCATTCAGGTAATAAGATTTAAATAAGAAAAATATGCTTAACCGGTTAGAAAAGGTCTAAAAAAATATGCAACCTAAAAATAATTCAGCTGTTACGGTTAATTTGGCGGCTCTCAAAGAAAATGTTTCTAAATTACGTTCCTTCATAAATAAAGAGACCGGGGTTATGGCGGTAGTAAAGGCCAATGCGTATGGACACGGAGCAGCTAAAGTAGCTGAAGCATTAAGCCCCATAGTTGAAGCATTTGCGGTGAATGATATTCAGGAAGCCATTGAACTACGTGAGAATAACATCAGTAAGCCTGTTTTAGTGTTCGGTGTGCCGGAGAAATCTTTTGCGGCAATGTATAGAAAATACGATTTGACAGCGACGGTAAGTTCAGAAGATCATTTTGAAATTCTTCCGGATAACACTTCATACCATCTGAATTTTGATACAGGAATGGGACGGCTGGGATTTCATCCGGATAAAGCCCGAAAAGTAGCCCGTCTGGCCGCCCGGCATACAGAACTTTCTTGTACAGGAATTTATTCTCACTTCGCTTCAGCTCATAAACCCGAGTCCGGTTCAGTTCATAGGCAATGTAAGCTTTTTCAAACTGTTCGCGAACACTTCCCCCCCGATTTAAAAACACATATTTGCAATACAGGCGGAACTGCTTTTTATAGAATAAAGCAATTTGATATGGTGCGTTTGGGGATAGGAATGTATGGCTATTCACCCGGAAAGGCTAAAATTCAAGGATTGAAACCGGTATTAAAATGGAGCTCCCGGCTGGTTCAGGTAAATAAGGTTAAAGCAGGAAAAGCAGTTAGTTACGGCTCGATCTGGCGGGTTCCGCGGGATGGCTATGTAGGCGTGATTCCCGTTGGTTATTATGATGGCTTAAGGCGTAATTTATCAGGGCAATTTTCGGTTCGAATAGGAACTAAAAGCTATAAAGTAGTGGGAATCATCACCATGAATTTCTGTATGGTTTATTTAGGTGATGATTATTTTGAGCCCGGAACAGAAGCAGAACTTATTTATCCGGGAAATGATGCCGAAGACTGGGCGGAGAAAATAGGTACTATCTCTTATGAAATTTTGACGGGAATTAATGAGAAAATACCGAGGAAATATATTTCTTAATTAAGACATACCAAGTTTTACAAAACTTGGCATGTCTTCGGTAGGCCTTACAAAATTTCTACCAGTTCTATATCAAAAATCAGAGTGTCGTTCTGCAAGTCATGTCCTTCATTTTCTCCATATCCCAGCGAGGGAGGAATAACAAGAACTCGTTTTCCACCTTCCTTCATGCCAAGCAAACCGCGTCGAAAACCTTCAATAAGGGGTGAAATCGGTCTCGGCCCCGGCCCGGGTATCGGTACAGGGGTGAGATTGAGTAACCTTCTCGATGTTGCTCCATTTCTGTAGGTGCTGTCAAAAATTTCTCCGTCTTTTGTACGTCCTGTATATCGAACAAGAATCTCATCTCGCGAAATGACTTCAAAAGCTCCGTTTCCTCTTTCTATAATATAAACTGTTAAACCTTCTTGGGTCGTATAGCTAGTGTCAGCATTTGCTGTATCGAAGGGAGGAGGTACATTTTCGTAGTTCGGGCCGTTAAAGAAACCACCGTCTCCGCCGCAGCCCTGAATTAGTAAAATGACGAAAAATGCAGTAATTAGTTGCAGGAAGGAAGATTTTTCTAAAAGCCTCATTAAATTATTTTTGATCGTTTGCCGAAGGCATCCCTTCGGGAGAATTTCGTTTTCATCAAGGGGTGAATTTAAGGTATTTCAGCTGTTTTGAAAAGGATGATTATTAGGAGCTGTTACTTTTCATCAAATTGTCATCCTGGAGAATTCAGTCATTCTTTGAATGACGAGGAATCTGTTACCGTTGCCCTAAATCATGTTTAAGTTACCCCTTAAACGCTTCTTCCATTTCTTTATTTCGTTTGCGGATCCCTACTTTGCTAATCCAAATGGAAAGCTGGTATAGTAACAATAACGGAATAGCAACCAGAGTTTGTGAGACAGGGTCGGGCGGGGTGAGGGCTGCGGCCAGAATGAAGCATAATACAATGGCGTGACGACGATATTCTTTAAGAAACTCAGGAGTGACCAGTCCAAACTTTGACAGGAAATAGGTTATTACGGGAAGTTGGAAAATAATACCACAGGATAATGTCCACGTACTTAAAGCGCTGAAATACTTATTAATATCAAAGTCGTTATGAATCATTTCAGAAATCTGAAATTGGGCAAAAAATTGCAAAGCAAAAGGCACGAGAATTAAATATCCGAAGGCTACACCTAACAGGAAGAAAAATGTGATAAAGAGAGTATGCCCATACGTTCTCCATTTTTCAGTTTTTCCCAGTGCAGGTTCTATAAAACCCCACATCTGATAGAAAAAAATGGGTGAACCGATAATGCCACCAAAGATGATAAGTGTGCCCCAGTAGGTGAAAAATTGTCCCGGCAGCCTTCGGCTTTGCAGTTCTAAGCTGATGGCATCAATGGGTAGAAATTCATAAATGAAAAAACTAGCTTTGGCAGGCCCCAGAATCACGGTATCAATCAAAAAATCGCGAAAAAAGAAAGCAATAGCGATGCCTAGGGCAACTCCTCCCAAACCTTTTATAATCCGCCAGCGAAGTTCTTCTACATGATCCAGAAAAGCCATATCACCGGTCCGATCTTCTACCGGACCGGCCTCAGGTGGATCTTTTTGCATTATTTGTCGTTTTTCCAATGATTCCCTTTAGATCAAAAATAGCAATTTGTCTTTGAGCCTTTCAACAACATCACAATGAAATTAATTCAACCGTTAAAGATGTTGAGCAAGAAGGAATATAATAACAGCTCAATCATAATTAAAAAAAGTACTTCTATGAATTTTGGAGCAACAGAAATTATTCTCATTCTTGCCGTTATCATCCTGTTTTTTGGAGCAAAAAAAATCCCTGAATTAGCCCGTGGATTAGGCCAGGGATTCAATGAATTTAAAAAAGTTTCGGATGACTCTGAAAAAAACAATGAAGACGAACCGGCCGAAGAAGGTCAAAAAAATAAATCTAAGTCGTAACGAAATCATAGAGCGGAAAATGACTGCACATCTCTTCAACTTCGTTGCTTGCATTTTTTATGACTGTTTCATCATCAGGATTTTGCAGTACGCGATCAATTAAGACGGCAATTTGCTTAAACTCTTCTTCTTTGAATCCCCGCGTAGTCATTGCGGGTGAACCGATGCGGATACCGGAGGTTACAAAAGGGCTTTCGGTATCAAAAGGCACCATATTTTTATTAAGGGTGATGCTTGCCTGTTCTAAAGCCTGCTCAGCAACTTTACCAGTTAAATTTTTATTTCTGAGATCAATCAAAATCAGGTGATTGTCACTGCCTCCGCTGACCAAATCATAGCCCATTTCCACAAAAGCCCCGGCCATAGCAGATGTATTGTCTTTGACCTGCTGCTGATAGGATTTAAAATCATCCTGAAGTGCTTCTCCAAAAGCCACGGCTTTGGAAGCAATGACGTGCATCAGCGGACCGCCCTGTGTTCCCGGAAAAACGGCAGAATCTAATACTTCACTCCAGTTTTTTGTGCGTCCCGATTTTCGGGCAGTTACGCCTAAAGTATTCTCGCCATCGTTACCGATTAAAATCATTCCACCGCGGGGCCCGCGAAGGGTTTTATGGGTTGTGGTGGTAACGACATGGCAATGCGGCAGGGGATTATTCAGTAAACCGGCAGCAATAAGCCCGGCGGTGTGAGCCATGTCCATCCAGAGGTAAGCTCCCACTTCATCCGCTATTTCACGAAATGCTTGATAGTCTAAATCACGTGGATAGGCGGAGGCTCCGATAGAAATGAGTTTGGGTTGCACTTCTTTGGCCTTTTTTCGGACTTCATCCAAATCAATCCGCCCCGTTTTTTTATCAACCCCGTAAAATTCTGAATTATATAAAAGACCTGAAAAGTTTACGGGTGAACCATGGGTGAGATGTCCGCCGTGAGAAAGATTCAGCCCGAGCAGTGTTTCACCCGGCTCCATGAAAGCCAGGTAGACGGCTGCGTTTGCCTGGGCACCTGAGTGAGGCTGTACATTCACCCACGACGCTCCGAACAGCTCTTTAGCACGTTCACGAGCCAGGTCTTCAACTTTATCAACTACTTCACACCCGCCATAATATCGCTTGCCCGGCAGCCCCTCGGCATATTTGTTAGTGAGGGTAGAGCCCATCGCTTCCATCACGGCCCGGGATGCAAAATTTTCGGAGGCGATAAGTTCTAAATTGTTATTTTGACGCGTTTTTTCTTCTGCAAGCAGGTCGAAAATTATAGGGTCTTGCTGGGCTAATGATTTCATAGAAGATTACTCAAAATAAATTATAAAGATAAAATTAAATCTATCAATTGCCCCGGCCTTCAGGCCGGGGATTAGAAGATAGCCAAAAATAAGGGCTTTAGCCCTTACAGATAGAGGGCTAAAGCCCTGTTCTTAGAAGAACTTTACACCCCCGACCTGAAGGTCGGGGCAAATTTTTGAATTACTTATTCTCGGTTAAATCGTGAATTTTGTTTACACGCCGCTGGTGCCGGCCGCCTTCGAAAGCCGTCTCGAGCCAGGTTTCAAGAATTTTTTTAAGCTGGGCATCGTCTAACTTTCGTCCGGGAAGGCAAATAACATTCGCGTTATTATGCTGGCGGGTGAGCCGGGCAGATTCATCATCATAAACAAGAGCGGCACGTATATTTTTGAATTTATTTGCCGTCATACACATACCCTGACCGCTGCCGCAGATCAGAATACCTTTTTCATGCTCGCCGCTACTAATTCTTTTAGCAACCTGAACGGCAAAATCAGGGTAATCTACCGATTCGTCATCATGCGTGCCGTAATCCACGGGCATGTGGCCCAGTTTTTCGAGCAGTTCTTTGACTTTTTCTTTGGCTTCAAAGCCCGCATGGTCGCTGGCTATTGGAATAATCATGACAATTTAAAAATTAAATGAATATGTGAATGAATGAAAACAAGGATTTTATAGTCCCAATGAATTACACTGAGTTTCGCAGAGAACTCACACACTCTCCTTTAAGACTCCGTGTCACTCAGTGGTTCTCGTGATTCAATCAAAAAGGAAAACCATTTTAGAGGTTGTAAAAAGTCCCCTTAGGGGATTTCCCCGTAGGGATGCCTATGGCAAGGGGTTAAAAAAGCTTTCTACTTAAGGCCCTAAAGGATTGCATTGCCGTTTTACGTCCAAGCTATCGGCAACCGGCATCCAATATCTGGAATCCAGTCTGAAATATCCTGAAAAAAATGGTGATGAGAAAGGCATAAATGAAAAAAGGAGTCCCATTTTGGAACTCCTTTAAATGTTAGGGTCAATGAAAAGTTTGATAAAGCCTTAATTTGCTATAAACAAACTAAGGATGGCTAACACTTCTTCCCTGGTAAGTGGTTCATCAAAGCTTTCTGTTACTGCTTCTTCACTTACATCGGTAATAGTGGTGACATCACAATGGCAATGTACGGTATTAGCTTCTCCCTCATAAACGGGTTGTGTGGCTTCCGGCATGCCTTCTCCACGGTTATCGAAGGGAATCCATCCTTCCAAACCTCTTACTCTGCGAACCTGAGAAGCATGGCGGGCTTCAACGGAATGAATACGCAGGGCGGCTGTAAGTACTGCATCAGAATTGATCAAATTTCCTGCTTGTCCTTTATAAGCGCGAACACCTGTGTCTTCGAAAGCTTGTGATAATGCCAGGAATTGGGCAGGATCTTCGAAGGGGGTAAACATTCCGCCTGCGGTGTAATCGAAGGTTGGTTTTTCAACAGGCGTGCCCCCAAGCGAAGTAATAGTTTCCTGCAAAAAGGCAACATGAGATTGCTCATGCATATTAATCTGCTCAAAGAGAGATTGATAATTGCTCTGTACAACACCCGAATCCAGTCCGGTTTGATAATACTCAGCCTCAAGATATTCGGCTGTGAGCGCGAAATTGAGTACATCTATAACATTTTGCGAAGATTGCGCTTTAGCAGGTTTGGTCATGGTAGCAAGAAAGCCTAACGGCAAGGCTGCGAGGGAAAGATTTTTCCCGAAGCTGCCTATTTTGCTTAAGGCTTGCTTTCGATCGAGGAATTGATCTTTGCTCTCTTTATCCAGTCCTTCGGTGCTAATTTCGTCTAATAGGTCTAAAAAGTTCATAATTTTTCACCTTGATGATTTTAAGATTCGGGGTAGGTTATTTGTGGCTGGGGCAGACCGCTGGCATCAATCTCAGTTACAACATACGGATCTACAATAGAAAGTACATTGCCGGGCGATCTAACCACATCCAGTCCGTTTTCATCGATGATATTATCATCTTCCATAGTACCTATTAAATCACGAATAGCCGCGGCATGACGCGCTTCAACCGATACAATTTTGCCGGCAACCAGTAACTTTTTGGGATCTTGGATTAAATGAGCCGCCCCGTTATAGGCCGAAACTCCTAAATCTTCAAATGTCCGGGCGGTTTGGAGTACCATTGCCCGGTCGCTAAAATCAATGGAACTAAAATCTACTTCTAAGGGCGGTATAGCACTGGAGCCCAGCTCGGCATTGTAAAAGTCGCGATGAGCGATCTCGTGGCTTCGGAGATCTTCTAAAACGCTGCCTTCATCGGCTGACATGTTACTGTAAGCATTCTCCAAAACCTGAATATAAAAAGCGGCTTCAAGTTGTTCCAAAGCATAAGCATAGTTTAAAATGCCGATATCTCCCGAACCTAAATCAACAGTATCCGCTTTCGAACTCGGACCGGTTCCGGGTTTACCTTCTGTTTGGGTCATTACGGGTGATTCGTCACAACCGTAAAGCCCAACAGCTACTGCTGTTACAGCAGATGCTCCGGCATACTTGAAGAAGTTTTTGCGCGATATAGCATTCTTTTTCCTGGCAGGCATGTTGTTTTTGTCTGACATGTGTTACCTCTCTTTTTGGGTTGACTCTCTATTGATTAAAGTTTAATACTTATAATGAATATTTTAATCAGTCAATACTAATAGTCCGCTCATGATAAAATGATAATTTATTATGTAGCATAATTACGTTATTTCCTTAAACTGCTGTTCTTTAAATAGTTAAATGGGTATTTATGTTCCGCTTTTTCTTAGATTTTTTTAACCTCAGTGCTTTTTATATGGTCGAGATGAATATCATCCAGATTCCAGCCGTTACTTTTTAGAAAGCCGTAAAACAAATACCTTCTTTGTTGAATGGTAGAAGTATCTTCTTCACTAAAACTTGGTTCATCGATAAGCGAAATATTTTGCGCTTTAAGTTTTTCGCGGTTTGGAGCTAATTTTTTGTCATGCTGAAATTCCGTTACAAAATTAGTTTCAATGGTAATTAAAAAATTTCTTATAGCATTGCGCAGGGGACGAATATCATCTTCTACCGAGGGATCTTTATCAACCTGATATTTGATGATAGTTAAGGCTTCATCAAGATTAAATAAGTTAACAGGCAGGGAATCTTCAGTTGAAAGGCTGGCAAAGTAGTGTGAAAGGGGATAGGCATAATGGTTTTGATTAAGCCTGTTGATCTTTTTTTGAAGATGAGGAATCAACCTAACTAACCTTGAAAAACTGCCGCCGCTGTAGGTATTGATCACAATTTCTTCGGCAGATTTGCCCAGATTTGAAATGAAAAGGCTCAATGTTCTTTTATCTAGCACAGCCGAAGCAACATTTACGAGATAGGATATGGTAGTGGTGATAAAAATAAAACCGCTGAAAGAAAATACTACCACCACCATTTGCCATGCACCATTTGTGGGCTTAAAGTCACCATTGCCCAAGGTTGTAAGGATGTAGCCGCTAAAATATAATCTGTTTACCCAATTGGCCGGTTCACTGGTAGAAGTATGAACGATAGATATTTCACTGCTTGAAAGTATCAGGAAGAAACCAATCCATAACAGGCCGATCCAAAGGCAGGTGAGGATAAGAATATGTGCGACGCCTGAAAAACTAAGTATAATTCTGCGGCCGGTACGCCTGTTCGCAAAAAGAAAAACAGAAGAAATAATATTGGTGACAGTTTTCGTCAGAGGGCCTGCCCCTCTGAAAGACAAGGTAGTGTAGAAAAAGTCAAAAGCCGCGAAAACGGTAAGGAGTACGCCCAACGAAATAAAGAGATAAAATTCGATCATGACGGCATAGTGAATAGCTTTAAATACTCTCAAAGATCAAAAGGGAAAATGTTGCTATATCATTCCTGCTTGCTCCATCCGATAGCTGCTTTTGCCAATAGATGGATCGAGAAGGACAGGAATGATTTGTCGTCCGATGAGAATGTCTCCGAAAAAAATGAGAAAATGAGAATGTTAAAGGCAATCTGATGATTGATCTCCGGGCCCACATCTTAAATCAAAAATCGTAATCCTTGTTCTAAATCATGCTCCTTCGATTGCAGAATAAGGATCAACAATTGAAGATTTTTGATTTTCAAATATGCTGGTAGATGGAAATATTTCTACCGTCCGTTCACCAAAGCGTAAACTAAAATATTCGTACCCATTCGAAGTGCTTTTTGACGAAGAGCCGCGGGATCATTATGCACCTCAGGATTTGCCCAGCCATCAGCCAGGTTTGTTTCGTAAGTGTAGAAAAGGACCAGCCGTCCCTCACGAAATATACCAAATCCTTGTGGGGCTTTGCCGTCATGTTTATGAATTTTAGGCAGTCCCTTGGGGAAATCAAACACTTGATGATAAATCGGATGATTGAACGGAAGCTCTGTTAACTTTTCATCAGGATATATCTTCTTAATCATTTCACGAAAATGCTTGTCGAGCCCATAATCATCATCCACATATAAAAAACCGCCGTTGTCAAGATATTCCCGCAGATTTGATGCCTCTGCCTGGCTGATACTAATGTTTCCGTGTCCCGTCAGAAAAGCAAAAGGATAATTAAAAAGATCACGGCTACCCAGAGCCACATCACTATAATCGGCATTGATCGAGATAGGAATTTGCTGTGCAGCAAACTCTGCCAGATTTTTGAGTGATGATGGATTATTATACCAATCACCCCCACCGCGGTATTTTATACGCGCAAGCTGAACCTGCTCCGACTGCTGGGCAAACAGGGGAGATGCCAAAATGCTTATCAAACCCAAAATACAAATTACTAAAAGAGATTTTCTAAACATATAATAAGTATAAGTTACAGGTGAATGAAGTTTAGTCCTTCAACCTTTTCTTTATAAAAACAGTATTTGTGTCACTGTTCATACTTCCAAAAATACCGATTCCGCCGTTTATATTGTAATTAGCATTTCGAATTTCACCCGTAATAAATTGCAGGCCGCTTGTTTGTACATTCTGTGAACGCAAAAAATCATAGATATTGTCATCTATAGCATTAATAATGATCTTATTTTCACCGTAAAAAGCCACAGAAAGCCAGGGTATGAGCAGCGTTAGGGTTTCATCATCATTCCGCATCAAACTTTTTTCATTAATAATGCCGGATGAATTAATGAAATAGCTTTTGGCAAGATTTCCTTGCTCTATGACCAGCTCAGCATAAAAAGGCGTTAAATTAGCCGAATCGGGCTCAACTGCATTTACGGTAAAGATATAAAACGCCTGCCGGCCGGGATAAAAACTTGGAGTCATTGTAACTTCAATCTGTTGCTCGCCTTGATAAACATAGTTGCCATCCACTTCATTTACGGTTTTAAAATCGCCCGGCACCCGTGTTTTGGCTTCAATAATATCTCCATTTTGCAGGGTGATGTAAAGCTGATACGAGCGGTTTGCACGCACTTTTACTGTAGTATCAACGGGGTGATAGGTTCCGCTTCCATAATATAGGTAGCGTTCAGCAATTGAACTGTCTGCTTTGAGCAGGCGGACTTCAACCCGGGCATTTTTAACGTACTGTTCACTTAGTTTATACTCCCGGTTAATAGGTGAGGTGGTAGAAAGCCTGATAAAAGGCAGCGGACGATTTGCAATAAGATAAGTCTCAACTACATATAACTCGCGGTAACCATCCTGCTTATAGTTATAAATGTCGCATCCTGCTAAAAAAATAAGCTGATCAGTAATATTTTACAGCACTTCATCATTTTTAAAAATGTAGTGAATATGAAATAGAGGGAAGTAGCGGCAAGAGCTGAATGGGCTTTCGGCCAGCAGGATTTTTACTCAAATCATAATCATAGAACCAGATATTGCGGCGTGAATAAACATTGATTACTTCAAACTTCCATTCTGTTTCTCCAAGTCCAAAGAAGCTGCCTTTGCGGCTAATTGCCAAATCGAGACGGTGATAAGCAGGAAGCCGCGAGGCATTAACACGACCTGAAATTAACAGGTGATGGTCAGTGGCAGAAGTTGGCAGTTCAAAGATGGTTGTACGGCCAAGCGGCTTGGTATAGGCCTGGCCTGTAGCATAGTTAAATACAGCAGAGAGTGACCAATGTGGATTTAACTCATAGCTAATAACTGCACTTAAACTGTGCCTGCGATTATAGTTTGGCGTAAAGAATCGGGCGCTCCCGTTTTCAGCCAAGGGGGTATTAATATGAGGAAATTTTCTGCGCGTGATGCTAAAAGTATATCCGGCAAAACCGCTAAGTTTTTCGATGTGATATTTGAATAATAATTTAGCACCGTAGGCATAGCCTTCACCAAAATAGAAGAGTTCCTGATAGGGAATTCCCGCGCGGTCGGGCAGAAAGGGATCAGGCTCAAACAGATCTTTCATGGAGCGATAGTACACTTCCAGGTCCAGCCGGTATTTTTCACTAAAAATAGATTTTATTCCAAATACATACTGATTTCCATAAGCGGGCGGCACGCCTTCACCAGCGGTAAGCCACATATCAAAGCCAGTGAAGGCCTCATTAGAAATGAGTGTCATAAATTGAGTATAACGTCCAAAAGCTGCCTGGAAATGAAGGTGATCGGTTGGAAGAAATTCAAGAGCAAACCGGGGTTCGACACGCAAATAATGTCCCTTGCTGAAACCGTTTAGGCGAACACCCGGTGTGATTCTCCATTGCCCCGAGATACTCCATTGATCCTGAATATAAAAAGAGGCGTATTTTGCCCGAATGGTTGAAGCGAAGATCTGCCGTCTGTCAAATTCATCCCGAAGTTTCAAGATGAGCGAGCCTAAACGAAAGCCGGTGGTAATTTTGTGATCGGCATTCGGGAAATATGTAACATCACCCTTAAAAGAAAAATCAAAGATATCATTGAAACGTTTGAAACGGGTGGATGCAAGCTTAAAGGACGGAGCGTTAAAGTAATGAGAACCGGTAAGGGTGAAGGTTGAAAATATATCCTTTGAAAAAGCATGATGCCAGGAACCGCTAAAAATACGATTGCCGTAATTCAGAGAAACATCGGATTTTTCGGCCAGGGGGAATTGCAGATCATCCATGCCTGAGTAAAATGAAAGGGAAAAATGATTATCAGCGTTAGAATGAACGATTATTTTGCCATTTATATCCCTAAAGTAAAAGCTGTTGGGTATGCTGTCGGTGGATTTTTGAAGTACGGATAGCAGGGGCTCCAGGGTTGAGCGGCGCCCGGCAAGCATCCATGACCCGTTCTTGAATCTGCCTCCAATCGAAGCTCGTGAAGCCAATAACCCGAAAGTAGCGGAGGCCTGAAACTCATCCTGCTTAACGGTTGTATTAGAAATGGAAAGGACCGAGCCTAAGCGTCCGCCAAATTTGGCGGGATAGGCCCCTTTATAAAGACGAATATCGGCTACGGCACCGGGATTAAAAGTGGAGAAAAAGCCAAAAAAATGGGATGGATTATAAATAACAGCGCCGTCAAGAAGAATCAGCGTTTGGTCGGGACTTCCGCCCCGTATATAAAGGCTGCTGGAGAAATCGGAAGCTGCTTTTACACCCGGCCTTAGCTGTATGGAACGAAAGACGTCAGCTTGAAAAACGGTGGGCATCTTTTTAATGAATTCTGTTTTGATGTGGGCTGCACCAATAGAATAAGAACTTTCTTGTTGCGACCGGACGACGACTTCACCCAGCCGGTAACCGATCGGTTTTAACTGAATGTCGAATTGCAGGCGTTCATTCTGTTTAAGTTTTATCCTCTTTTCAAAATGTTGATAGCCAACAAAAGAAATTACCACGGTATAGGCCCCTTCCCTAAGGTTTGTTAACCTAAAATAACCTGCGGTATCGGTAGTCGTTCCCTTTTGAACTCCCTTTAGTTTAATATTTGCAGAAACAAGAATTTTGCCGGTCTTGGCATCACTCACATAACCGTCAATTGAAGTCCTCACCTGGGAAAAAACGGTGAGAGGCAAAAATAAAAGTATACACAGTGAAGTAATATAACTCACTCTAAACCGAACAACTCTTGATTATAGTTTTAGGTTTTAATTGATCAAGAAGTATGCCAGAGTGAGTTGCAAAGGTTCTTTTAAACCTTACTGCTGCTTTAAAACATTTGAAGCAGTAAGTTTGAATGCAAAAACAGTTATGATTGAGGAAAACATTACCCTAACTAAAAAGGGTTGTGTAATTTATGTACAAGTTATAAGCGGTATAAAATATTGTTATTAAATAAGTTATATGAATAGTATCTGCCGTATTTAAGCCTAAAAATTTTAGAAAAAATTAAAGATATAAGACTTTGAAGGGTGTCGGGGAAAGTGTTCCTTCACAAAAAATAAAAACCAAACTTATCTAGGTGTTAAACTATAATTCCAATTATACTCGTAACTGCCCCCTTTCTGCCATAGGCATCCTTCGGAAGAAGAGGTAAGGGGGATGGCACTTTTCTAATCACGTTAAAACTTAACTTCACAAACAACGCTGTTAGGTCCTTTAGACGCTTACAGGTTGTTTTAGAAGTTAACGACTAAAATATGTTAAGGCATTTTACTTCTTATATTTAAAGTAGTGTTCGAAAAGCTGATCTGGAGAAGGGTCAGAAGGATTATTTTTATCGAAAATGAACATATAGATTATTTATCTTGATGCTTAATTTTTTCAACAGATAAATGAAGCTAAAAGATGTCCGACAAACAAGCGAATTGGCTCGTATTAAAATTTGGGGGAACAAGCGTTTCAACCCTTAAAAATTGGCGAAATATTCAATCCATAATCAGGCAGCGTAAATCAGAAGGATTTTCCATCTGCGTGGTTCACTCTGCACTTAGCGGCATTTCTGATAAGCTGCAGCAAATTATTAATCAGGCTCCTGATGGAAGTGCGGATAAAATGGTAGAAGCTGTTAAAAGTCGCCATCGCAAATTAGGAAAAGAATTAAAGGTTCCGGTTGATGAACTGTTGAAAAAAGACTTTTCTGAACTTGAAAAGGTTGTTAAAGGAATTGAACTGATCGGGGAGGCGGATTACAGAGTTCAGGCTCGTCTGCTGGCAATGGGTGAACTGATGGCAACAAAACTTGGCGCGGCTTACCTGAAGCAGGAATTTGAGCAGGCAGTATGGCTTGATGCACGCAAAATTATTAAAGCAGTCAAACAGAAAAATGCATCGGAAAAAGCGGATATTTTGTCTGCTGTCAGTTCCGATGATTTTAATCCCGGGGTACTAGAAACACTAAATAATGCCGGTGATTTGATAGTAACGCAAGGATTCATCGGCAGTGATTCGGCAAACAAAACAGTGCTGTTGGGACGCGGAGGATCTGATGCATCGGCAGCTTATCTGGCCGCTAAAATTAAGGCGGCATGTCTTGAAATTTGGACAGACGTGCCCGGCATGTTTTCAGCTAATCCTTCCATGGTTTCTTCCGCGCGTTTACTTAATCGTCTGAGCTATGGTGAGGCACAAGAAATTGCCGCCAGTGGTGCAAAAGTTTTACATCCGCTTAGCATAGCACCCGCCCGAAAGCATAAAATTCCCATTCATGTAAAGTGTGTTCTAAAACCGGAATTGCAAGGCACTGTTATCTCTGCTGATGCGCCGGATGACGAAGCTCTGATCAAAGCTATTGCTGTGCGCCATGATGTAATTTTAATAAGTATGGAATCGCTGGGCATGTGGCAGCAGATTGGTTTTTTAGCGGATGCATTTGAAGTTTTTAAGCGGTATGGGTTATCCATCGACCTGGTTTCGACCTCCGAGTCAAATGTCACTGCTTCATTAGATCCCGGACTAAATACCCATTTTGAGGATGTCCGGAAGGAATTTGTTGATGAACTGGAAAACCATTGCAAAGTGGAAGTTATCGAATCGGTCTCGGCAGTGAGCCTTTTAGGAAGACGTATTCGAACCATTCTTCACCAGTTAGGCTCCGCTTTTGAAGTATTCCAGGAACATCAGATTTATTTAGTGAGCCAGGCCGCTAACGATCTCAATTTTACTTTCGTAGTTGAAAGAAAGCAAGCCGACCGCTTGGTGCGCCAGCTTCATGAGCAGGTAATTTCTCAATCAGGAAATCAACAGTCATACGGACCTACCTGGCCTGAGCTGATGGGTGAAAAGAAACCGGAAATGCCGGACGATCATGCATGGTGGAAAAATAAACGGGAAAAACTGCTTGATCTGGTTGAAGAATCAGGGTTCTGCTATGTGTATGATGAAAAAACGCTTCAGGAATACGGCAAGATGATTCAAGATCTGGAGGCGATAGATCAGGCCTTGTATGCCATCAAGGCTAATGCCAATGCGGATGTTTTAAGAACGTTCAAAAAGCTTGGTTTTGGGTTTGAATGTGTGTCTATAGGTGAAGTAGAAAAAGTACTGGAACTTTTCCCGAAAATAGATCGCAAAAAGATTTTGTTCACCCCAAATTTTGCTCCTAAACAGGAGTATGAAAAAGCACTGGATTTGAACATCAACCTGACCCTTGACAATATCTATCCGCTTAAAAAGTGGCCGAACGTTTTTAAAGGGCGGGAACTGTTTTTACGGATTGATCCGGGTCACGGACAAGGCCATCATAAACATGTAAAAACAGGCGGAGTTCATTCAAAGTTTGGAATTCCCCGGTTTGAAATCCCTGAAATTATCGAAATCGTAGATCAACTGGATATCAATGTGAAAGGTTTGCATGCCCATATCGGCAGCGGCATTAAAGATTCATTATCCTGGAAAACAACGGCTATAATTTTGCAGGAGGTAGCCGAAGAATTAGGCGGCGTTGAAATACTTGATCTCGGCGGTGGATTTGGTATTCGCGAAAACGAGACGCAGGCCCATCTTGATATGAAGCAAATCGATCAATCACTCAAAGAATTCAAAGAAGCCTATCCCGATTACCGGCTTTGGGTTGAACCGGGACGTTTTTTAGTAGCTGCAGCCGGAGTTCTCTTAACAAAAGTCACGCAGCTAAAAGGCAAGGGCACCGTTCGTTATGTCGGGGTTGATACCGGGATGAATTCTTTCATCCGTCCGGCCCTTTACGGTGCACACCATACTATCGTCAACCTTTCAAAAATGGACCAGCCCGCAAATCAAACGGTGAACATTGTGGGGCCTATTTGTGAATCGGGTGACAAGCTGGGTATTAATAGATTGTTACCCGACTCAGAAGAAGGGGATGTGATTCTCGTAGCAAACACCGGTGCTTACGGACAGGTTATGAGTACAAGTTATAATCTTCGTCCACCTGCAAAAGATATATTTTTGGATTAGATACCGGATGCTGGATACTTGGATTCCGGATGTTGGATGCTGGTTTCCGGATGCCAATTTTTTAAAAAATTTTTGTAAGGATTACGGTTTTAAGGGGTCTTACTAATAGAACCTTATTGATAACCGTATATATACTATGAGCTATAAAAATTTAGAAATTTGGCAAATAGCAAGAGAACTAACTGGAGATATACATAAGATGACTTTGAAGAGCTTACCGAAATTTGAGATGTATGAAACAGGTTCTCAAATCAGACGCTCTTCTAAGTCTATTCGCTCAACTATTGTTGAAGGATATGGAAGAAGAATGTATAAGAATGAATTTATCAGATTCATTATATATGCACTTTCTTCTACTGATGAAACCGTAGATCATTTAGAAACCTTGTTTGAAACAGGTTCACTCACTGATAAAGAGCTATATGAAGATCTGCATAAACGTTCAAACATCTTAGGGAAGATGATTAACAATTTCTTAAAGTCAGTTCAAAATAATCATAAAAGCATCAAATAAAGTTCCATCACTCCGAAACACCGGCATTCTGCTTTCCGGTATCTGGTATCCGGCATCTAGCATCCGGCATCCGGTATCAGACATCTGGAATCTGGAATCTGGAATCTGGAATCCGGCATCCTGAATTTTTCTTGTTTCCCAACAGAATAATCAAGATTTTACGCCGTTATATCTTGGTATTTAAAGTTCTTTGAAATTATGGGGGTGTAGCGGATTCGACGGGATGCGTAGAATCGCAAGCTGCATGCCGAGTTCGTGCAATGAATCTCGTAAAAAATCATTCTGCAATAATGTAATTGACAACAATTACTCATACAGCTTCGCTGCGTAAGCAGCTTTGCCGTTCCCTCAGCTTCTTGCTTGTCAGTGCTGTTGGAACGTCGACTATGACAAGATAACATAATGTCCGTCTTCTGTCGGATGATTATGTGAGATTAAAACAGAATAGCCTGGAGTTGTTTGTTACCGAGCTTAGCTTCAGGCGAAATTTAATTCGGTAACTAAGCTTGTAGATGCTTGAACGATATACTGTTTCGGACCGGGGTTCGATTCCCCGCACCTCCACCATTTAATTTAATTCAAAACCCGATCGAAAGTACTGCCGGGTTTTTGCTTTTTTTCTCTATATATCTTGTTTTAATGAAGGGCAGCAAAGGTTACAGAAAAACCTAAAATAAATATCAAAAAAGGGTTGACATGAATACCCTAGATGCCCTATATTTGGAATCCATTTTCGAAACGGGGTTGAGCCCAGCAGCAATTGGGTTCAACTCCGTTTTTTTGGCTCTAATAAAAAGCCAATTGAAGCTGGAAAACTTGTTCTTTATCATATTGGAACATACAGACGATCGCACGTCGAGCCCTTGTCACTCTGCGCATATTTATGTGTGGGGTAGATAAGACACAAAGACATCGAGCCTGGGACTCAAAGTTATTTATTGGTGTATATACAATGGAGAGTTTGATCCTGGCTCAGGACGAACGCTGGCGGCGGGCTTAACACATGCAAGTCGCGGGAGAACCT
>DASVCW010000039.1:0-210820 GCA_036381435.1 Balneolaceae bacterium
TGCGGTGGCGGATCGGGTGATCAACAGGCAGCCGAAGATACGACCGGTGCCCAAGAGAAAGAGATGGCTACGGATGTGCGTACTATTCACATTTATGGCATAAACAGTATGCAATTCACAGTCATGGATGAAGCCGAAGGAATAAGCGTTGCTGAAACAGTTAATGACAGCCTTCTTGTGTTAGATTCGATTACAGCACAACCGGGTGAAAAAATCCATATTATACTTACTACTATAAGTGATATGCCGCCTTCAGCAATGTCTCATAATTGGTTACTGCTGGATTTACAAGCCGATACGGATGCATTTGCCACTGCCGCCGCACAGGCAAGAGATAATGACTATGTACCCTCCGATATGGAAGATTTAATTATTGCCCAAACGGGAATGGTGGCCGGTGGTGAAACCAAAGAAGTAACCTTTACCGTACCCGAAGAAATTGGTACTTACGATTATCTCTGCACTTTCCCGGGACACTATTTGGCAGGCATGACGGGTGAATTTATCGTTGGCGAAGGAGGAGAAGAAAGCATGGCCGACACAACCGGAACTATAAATATGGACATGGAATCAAACTAACCTGACAGTGTACCGGTGACTTTCCGGTTCCTGTCAGCGTTTGTTGAGTAAGTTTTAATTATTAAAAAGCGGCTGAGCTTTCTCAGCCGCTTTTTTTATGAAATAATTTTACCCCTCCTCTTTAGAACTATTTTTCTCCACCAACCGCTTTAAATCTAAAGATTGAATAGCCCCGATAGCCGCCTCCATTGCGCCTTCACCGCATAGCCCGCTCAGCGAAGCTTCTTTAAACCCTTCCCGCGCCGCTTCGATACTGGCCTTTTGTACCTTTTCAGCGATTTCTATTTGGGTTGGTTTTTTCATTTGATTGGGTCTTTATTCATTGAAGATAATCATAGGTTCCCTTATTAATTTAGCTTAATCACTTTTGCTGCTTTGCCATCCCCCAAACCCCCTTCCCCGAAGCATCGGGACAGGCGCAGGGGGATGGCCGGAGATAGCTTTGACAACAGAAAAAGGTGAAGTTTTTATGACAACCTCTGGACCGGCTTCATTCTAAATCAGTTCTAATCAGCGAAAACCTGTGGTCTCACTCCACCCGCGGCCTCAAAATAAACAAGCCATTCGTAATATCACTTACAATCACCACTCCGCTTTCGAAATAGGGGTAGTTGCTCCAAGCGCCTTCTGTTCCTGCAGCATTACCTTGGGGATAGGTATCAAAATAGGCGATTTCTTCAAGTTGCCCAGTGGCAATATCATTTATTCTCAAAATGCGCAGGCCCGACTGATAATTTGCCTGGTATGTCAAATCGTCCTTTATATATTGATTATGGTCAGATGCAGCGTTATCAGATACATAAATATCGACCACCTTTGGATTATCCAGATCGCGTACATCCCAGATAATGGTACGGGTGTTAGTGCGGCCAAACAGCTCATCAAGTTCATCATCCATCAAAAAATAGTTGTGATCTTCGGTCAGCCACCCCTGGTGGGCATATTCAACGCCTTCGTAATCGGCTTTAGAGATGGTATAAGTGGAGCTTTTATCGCTGACATTCGCAATCACGAAATGCGTTTCACTTGAATTGAAGCAAATTTCCTCACCCTGATAATCAACGTCGGCACCCTGGTAAATTACGCATTGCGTATCGTGTACATAACCGGTAGAATCGAGTCCTACCGTTGTATCGCTGTGAAAACCGGCAAATTGAGGTTGAAGCGGGTTACTGATATCAACAATATGCAGCCCGCCACCGTAAGTGTTTGATCCCACTAAATAAGCAAAACCTGTTTCGGTGTTGATAGCGATATTATGAGTGCCGTCAACCTCATTATAAAGCACGTCTTCGGTAAATGTGACAGGCGGATTGCTGACATCCCGGAGCCGGGTGAGATCAAAAACCTGCATGCCGTGGTCTTGTGCATCACTGACCACAAAAACATGGTTTTTGTATACTTTTAAATCACGCCACGCCGATTTGTGCAATTGCTGATCATGGGCAGCCCCGAAAGCGGAAGATGGAGGGGTTTCAACAGATTCCTCTAATTTGCCAATCACTACCGGTTCCGAAGGATTTGAAATGTCTACAAAAGTTACTCCGTCCGTCATCCCCACCAGCGCATATTCTTTGCCTGTTTCGGGATCTGTCCATCCCCAAATATCGTTCAAATTTTCACCCAGCAGCTCTTGGGGACTAAGGTGTGCCAGCAAATCAATATTTTGACAGGCATATCTTCCGGCGGACATTCCATCTATACACTGGAAGTTAGCGGGCGGTACGTTTACCGGATTATCCTTTCCACAACCGATTAAAATTCCGGACAGGATAAATAGTGATAGCAGAAGGCAATGTTTAAGACTCATCTCAGCAGTTTGCAATTAATTAAATTATTGAAGATTAATTTTAACAATTATTACGACAAAATAAATCTGCAAAATTCATATTTCTTATGCCGCTCGCAAAACTGTTTCTACTGCTACAATAGTCCAGCTAGTTGAGTCTATAGCCCAGATTAAAACCTATGTGTGAAGCTATCTCTAAATCCTTAATCGGCCCGCCCATTCCTAAACCTAACTGGATACCCAGCTGAAAACGCCTACCGATGTCCCGCTGTATTCCCCAGGCAGGGCCAAAGAAATACTCATTTTTTTCGAACTCATGAACCATTTTTTCTAAATATGCTCTTGAGATAAAAGTGATATAATTGCCGGAATAATATTTTGTGTTTCTGCCGGTGGCCGCTCGCTTTTTAAGATTGTAATAGTAGCGAAGATCTACCCCAAAATTAGGTGTATAATCAAATATCCAACCGGTTTGGCGTCCTCCGAATCCCCCGCTAAAAGCTACGCCCGCTTGTGAGACCAGCGTCATATTCGAAGATAGTACTAGTTCATACTCAATTTCAACAATACCTGCTCTAAGAATGTCTTCTTGTTCTGCAACTGCCTTTTCCCGAACAGTTTGAGCACTGGCGATTCCCGTAAGCTGTAGAATGAACAACAGTAACAATATTCTTTTCATAGCTCCTCTTTTTTTAGATATCATTTTATACTAAATAAGTAATATTAAATTACTCTGCAAGTGCTTTTAAGAGGAGCCTGGTTAAAGATGCCCAGAAATATTGAAAAGGCCTTATTCTTTAGAATGCCTGTGTTCCAAGCCTCTTCGAAAATCCCCTAATACCTTTTGCAAAAGGGGGGAGTTACCGCTTATGTAAAAATACAGTTGGCGATTGTTCTAGCCGAAACTCATGCCCTCTGCCAACATCTCCGCTACCTCCAAACAATACTGCTAAGACCACAACCAACACTAGCACCAGCGCTAACAATCCAAAAATTAGTCAGGCTATACCAAAACCCATTGATTCATTCCAATTATCTTCCGTTGGTCCAAAACCATGTGCTTCGACTGAAGAATCCCCGTGAATTTCCTCTGTGCTTTCCATCTCTCTTTTAAAATCCAACATCACCAACTCATTTTGATATCATTTATTTAGTCTTTTAAAAGTAAAGCTACAAATCCCCAATACAATACTTTGGATGAGCTAACTGCGCATATACTTTTTACTATTCTTTATTACGTAATTAATGATTTCCGAACTTCGGAGAGCATGCCATTTGGCAGGCTGACAATCACATAACCTTCAAATACTTTCTCTACTGTGCCTTTAACGGTCATACCGGGAAGATTAACTTTATCCCCTTTAGCTATACTTATATTAGACTTTTTTAGAGCCAGCGCTTTCTCAGCTTCTATTTCATCGATTGCTTTTGTGTATAGCTTACCGATTCTGCTATTTTTATTATATTTAAGATTCTCTAATTCCCTTTTTAATATTCCCACTGCCCAGTTAAAGTCCATAAAATTAGTACTTATTGCATCCACCCTGTTACGATGCTTCACGTATTCACTACTTTTCTTGATGTTTGATTTGTCCATACCTGATCTCTGTTTCGTTTTGTGAAAAATTAGCTCCCTTTGCCAACGCCTTACCAGTCTTTTAGAAATGAGCTATTATTAAGGCAAGTAGTTAATTGTAGAATTAAACTAAAAAATTAAATTGAACAAATCAACACTATAGTGGGTGTTATGATTAGCCATCCATGCTTTTATTCTATGCATGTTAGAAAAGAGCTCGGATATAGCAAACATTTTTGGTAAGTCCATTAAAGAATTGCGACTTGAAAAAGGTTTTACCCAGGAAAAGCTAGCTGAAAATAGTGGGCTTCATACAAATTATATCTCGCTACTGGAGAGAGGGAAAAGAAAGCCTACAATAAATACGGTTTTTAAAATTGCAGCCGCGTTAGAGATAAAACCTCACCAGCTTATAATTAAAATAGAGGATAAACTGAGGTAGCAAGGCATTTAATGTTAAGGGTTCAGAGAATAATAGACAGTTATTTTCATCGATTCGATTCCATATACCGCTCCATAAATAACTGTTCAGCTTTTACATTACCGATTAATACCAGCTCACTCCCTTCCTGAAACTCTGTTCGCGGATCAGGATTAACAAATTGTTCACCGTTTTGCCTCACAGCTAAAATACTGCATCCGGTTTTGGGACGAATGGATGATGCAATAATATCTTTTCCAATCAAACGGGCAGGTGTTTGAACGGTAAAAACATTCAATCCTTCGGCAATCATCACTACATCATTACGCTCCAGAATATTGAAAATCACATTGGCCCCCATTGTAGCATACGACAGCACAAAATCCGCTCCCGCCCGATGCAGGGTGGACACATTGCGCTGAAGGGTTGAACGGCTTATGATTTGAATATTAGGCCGCAACCTGCGGACGTAAATTGTGAGATAAATATTCATATCATCGTCATGTGTAGTAATGATAACGCAGGGCGCATCTCGAATACCGGCCTTTTCTAAAGTCTCAAGGTCTTCCCCGCTTCCCAGCAGGTACTTTTCGTTATCTTTAATCCGTTCAGGATTTTGGTCGATAATACGGTAATCCATGCCGCGCTCCTCAAATGCTTCGGCAGTGCCGCGGCCTACACGCCCTGCCCCGATAATAATAACCGGTTTATCGGTAGAATGGTAAATGGCTAAGTATTCATCATATGTACGCAGTTGCTCTAATGAACCCGCCATCAGCAGCACACTTTCTTTGTTGATGACCGTATCAGCTTCCGGTTTCACAAATTTTCCCCGTTCCCAAAGGCCAACCACGTTGATGCCGATATCTTCTCTGAGATTGCTTTCTTTCAGAGTCTTACCCACTAAAGGTGTTTCATAAGCGTTTGCTTCAGCGACAATGAGCCGGTCAAATCGCCCTACAACATGTACCCGGGAATCATGGCCGATAGTGCGGCGCGAAAGCGATCGTCCCAGCATTTGCCCAAGCTGAATGACATGATTAGCCCCGGCCATTTTCAAAAGATCTAAAGAATTTGATGAATTAGCCGTAGCCACGATGGGCACATTTTCATCCAGCTCGCGAATAGTGTTGCTCAGGTTTGAATTCACCATATCGGTACCGAGCGTAACAACAAGGGCGGCCTGATTAACCCTCAGCTTCTTGTAGGTTTCAGGGTCATCCAGCTCACCGAAAACCACATCGTAGCCCTGGTCGTGGTACTCCAGCGCTTTTTGCAAATCATCAACCACCAAAACATAGTCATAGTTATAGTTGTCCAGCTTTTCGATGAGCGATTGCGAGATGGGATCGAAGTGAGTGATGATGACATGCCCTTCCGTTTCCTCAGCAAGTTCGCGCGGGGCCCGGGCTTTTGACTGTGCCTCCAACCAGGGAGCGTAAAAGAATTCGATGAAGGTGAACGGCAGTAAAATCAATAGTGAAACCATCCCTGAGAGCAGCACTACTACGGAAAAGATACGCCCCAGATCACTGGTGAAAGTAATATCACCAAAGCCAAGGGTGGACATTACTGTGAGGGTCCAGTAAAAGCCGGTAATCCAGCTGTGCTGCTGGCCTTCATAGACCATAATTAAATGGAAAAGGATGGTGTAAATAATAATCAGTCCGGAGAGACCTAACAAAAAACGAGCTAACCGCTTAATATTTATCTGGGTATTACGGTTTGACAAGAAAAAGGTTAGCTGGGAAGTAAGAAATTTCATAAAGCGATTCAGGTTTGTTTAAACCTAATACAGAAATCCCTTATTTCAAATTAGATAGTTTAAACGTGGGTGAGATTTCAATTGGGCTTTTCCAGTAATTCTTCATAGCTAAAAAATAGATGGCAATCTATCGGTGGAATTTCTAACCTAAAGACTGATACTTTATTAAAAACCTTTTTAAACTCAAATGCTGAAAACAAGTTCAGCATAGCATAAGCAGTTTTCAAGGTCCATTTAGTCAATTAAATCTGCCATTTTATTTCGAATTAATAACCATGCTACAGGAATTACCGCCCAGAAAAGAAATGTATGAGGCATTAATAAACAGAAACTCCAAATACGAAGGGATTTTTGTTGTAGGTGTAAATACCACTGGTATATTTTGCCGGCCTACTTGTCCCGCCCGGAAGCCTAAAATAGAAAATGTTGATTTTTTCCCGGCTCCCAAACAAGCCTTGGATGCAGGTTTCAGACCTTGTAAACGCTGTAAACCGCTACAAACAGAAGGTAAAACGCCGGACTGGATACAAACCATTTTAGATGAAGTGGAAAAAGATTCAACCCAAAAATGGACGGACACGGATATTGAAAAGGCCGGAGTTAACCCAAATCGTTTGCGGCGCTGGTTTAAAAAACATCACGGCACCACCTTTCACGGTTACTTAAGACTTCGCAGGCTGGGCAATGCTTTGGGACAAATAAAGCATGGAAAAAATACCGCCCAGGCTGCTTTTGATCACAACTATGATTCTCTTAGTGGATTCAGAGAAGCCATGAAAAACCTGATTGGCAAGCCGGTAAAAAAAGGCAAGGGAACAGCCATCGTTTATCTGAACAGAATAACCACTCCACTTGGTCCCATGATTGCCGGAACCACAGACGGGGGACTATGTCTGCTCGAATTTGCAGACCGCCGGATGCTTGAAACACAGTTGGAAAGGCTTTCAAAGTATTTGAATTGCGCTTTTATTCCCGGCTCAAATGCTATAACTGAAGATGTTGCTAATCAGCTTGAAAATTATTTTGCAGGCAATCTAAAAAGATTTTCGATACCCCTCGTACTCCCGGGAAGCGAATTCCAGCAAAAAGTATGGGAGCAGCTACAAGCTATTCCTTATGCTCAAACACGTTCATATCAAAAACAGGCACAGGAAATTGATAATCCAAAAGCGATACGCGCCGTGGCAAGGGCAAACGGAGATAACCGGATTGCCATTATCATTCCCTGTCACCGGGTAATAGGAAAAAATGGCAAACTAACGGGCTACGGCGGAGGATTATGGAGAAAAAGATATTTGCTGAATTTAGAACAAAGGAATTCATGAGAAATGTAGGTCGGATTGCTAATCAGACAAGACAGAATTTTGGCTTTGAGAAAAATCGGAGATAGGCCAAAATCTTTCCCTGATGATTTGGTAAATCGTCCTACATATCCCTTACTCCAAAACAAACCGGAAAGTAATGGTACCCCACTGTGATTGCTGTGGAACGCCGGAAGGTAACCGTGAAAACCGCCAGTTTCGCAAGGTTTGCATCACTTCGCGCTCAAGTTCGGGGTTCATTTTCTTTAGCGGGATGATGCGTCCCAGCGTGCCATTGGGTTTAACTTCAAACCGGATGGTGATGGTAGCTTCGGTGCCGGCTATGTTATCTGGCAGGGGCTGAACCATAGGCGCTCGCTCGATGTTTCCCTCCCAGGTCAATTCATAGGGTGATGATTTTTCATCATCATTACCGCTTCCCTGATCAACATTCATTTCACCCGTATTTCCCTGTTGGTCGCCACTGATTTCTTCGCCCTCTTCCTGTACTTCCGCTTGTTCGGTCATCGGAGGTACCATCACTTTTTTAGGTACTTCCACCGCCGTTTCTTTCTTGGGATCAACTTTATCGGTTTCGGGCGTCTGTAATTCTTCTTCCTGTATTTCTTCCGTTTGATCGGGTATATCAACCGGCTTGACAGTTTTTTGAGTGGTAGTCTGCTGTTGTTCAACCGGTTCAGGGGGAGTGGGCTCGGGCTGCTCCGGTTCCACCTCAGAAGGATCGGGGCTCGTCGCTACCTCCTCATTTTTCTGTTCCGCAAACTCCGCCGGGGAACCCGTGTTAAATTCGCCGAACTCAACCTCAATAAACGAAGGACGCATGTTAACCTCGGTTGAAAAGCTGTAAACTAAGAAAAGCAGCAGCAACACCAGATGGATTCCTCCCGAGACCATCAGGGCAAAACGATCATCATTGCTTAGCGTGGGTGTTTGCATAATACGGCTCTTGCTTATCTTGATGCCTGTTCTGTAGCCATTATGATGTTCAAATCCAATGCTTTGGCAATATTCATCACCTGCACCGCATCATCGACAATGGCATTTTTATCTGCCCTTAAAACGAGCGTGCCTTCCGGCTTATTTTGTTTAGCCTCCCTAATGGATGAGGCCAACATTCCGCTGCTGGCGAGTTCACCATCCACATAAAATTTACCGTCTTCGGTTACAGCTACCGTAATAAACTGAGCCTGGGTCTGTGCCCCGGTCTCCGCTTTTGGAATATTCACTTTTATCCCGAAATTGGTTACGAATGATGATGTCAGCAGAAAGAAAATAAGCAACAGCATCACCACATCGGTCAGCGCCGACTGCGAGAAAAGTGCTAATGGCTTTGAGCTTTGGTCGTCTTTTCTAAAATTCATTGCACCACCTGTTTCTTCTCTTTTTTAACTGATGGAGCTTGCAGCAATTCCATAAAATCAGTGGAGGCATTTTCTAGTTCAAATACCATCCGGTTGATTTTTCCAAGCAGGAAGTTATAAAAGCCGAGGGCGATAATTCCCACAAGCAGGCCGGCCGCGGTGGTTACCAAAGCTTCCCAAACACCACCTGCCAAAACACTGGGATTCACATTTCCCTGCAAATTCTGGATAGCCATAAAGGCTTTAATCAAACCGGTAACCGTACCCGTAAAACCGATCAGCGGGGCCACGGCAGAAATGGTAGCCAGCCAAGACATTCGTTTTTCTAAATGAAAAATTTCTTTTTTACCTGCGTTGTGAATGGCATCTTCAATATCATGGAGTGAGCGCCCAAGACGACGGATTCCTGCTGTAAGAATGCGCGAAAGGGGCTTGTCCACACTGTCGCAGTAGGTCAACGCACGCTGACGGTCGCCGTCTTTCAGCATCCCTTCAATAGTGTATAAAAAGTCATCAACATCCACCTGCGCATCATTTAAAGAACGCCAGCGTTCTACAATTACGTAGATGGCAACAATTGATAAAACAAATATGGGAATCATCAGCCACCCGCCCTCAACCAAAAGATCGAACAGCGACATGCTATCCGGCTGATTGGCTAAACTCAGCGTATCAGCCGCTGCTGTTGAAGTGTCCTGCTGTACCTGTATCAAAAAGAGAAATAACGCTTGCATATATTTTTACCTGTTTCTGAGATCTGTTTTAAAATCGCTTTATAAAATTATCGTTTTGAAATTTTTCCGGTAATTGGTTAGAGGCCTGTTGTGCTGCTTCTATAGACGGAAACTGGCCTAAGCCAACCCGGTAATAGGTGCTGCCGTTTACCACAGCATCCATGATCATCACCCGAAAGCCTTCTGCGTGAAGCATTTCTTTTATAGCGCGTGCTTTTTCTAAATTCAGGGAGTGGACCACAATGGTATAACCCGTGCTAATAGAATTATTTATTTCACCCGTTAATCCGTATCGACTCGGCGGCTCAGAAATTGCCTCATCATCACCAAGTGTTACTCCGGCAGATTGAATGGGTTCCGAACCATCCGCCGCTTGTCCGCCGGTAACATCAACCGTACTTACTTGTACTTCCCGGGGTGATGTCCGTGTTTGTACAGTCTGGTTCTGTAACGAGTTTTGATCGCTCATCGTATAACTTCCTGTGAATCCCCACTCATAAATCAGCCAGCCGGCTACTGCCAGTACAAGGGCAACCGCCGCAACGGTTAACACCTTGCCGATAGGATCTTCGTCCGATTCTGGAACAGCTTCTTGTTTACGGACTACAGGGTCTCCTTTGGGTTCCACTGCTTCGGGCGCTTCCACCGTTTCTGACGGTGCTTCGGGTATTTCCTCATCAGCATCATCAAAGGTTTTTCCAAAAACAGCTTTTTCGATGCGCGCCTGTTCCGCAGCCGAAGTTTCATCAAAAGACCATCGTTCTTTCTCGATTTCGGCTTCTGTTTTAGGCCTTTCAACCGGCGGAGGCCCTGTAATTTCTATATCCCCGGCGTCAACATCAGCCCCTTTAAAAGCCCCGATAAGCTCGATGGGCTTCATGCCGGTATATTTATTGTTGATCTCCGTTTCTAAGACATCATCAGGGGTGAACTGTAACTGGTCATTTTCCAGATTAAACGTGCCTAAACCTTCAATTTCGAATGATTTTCCCTGCTCAGCGGCATTTCTGATACGGAAAATCAGTTGAGAAAGCTGCCGGTCCACATCTTCCGGTCCCGAGCCCGTTTTCTCAACAAGAAGTGATATCAACTGATCTTTATCGATGGCCATATTCCCTCTAATTTTCCGGAATAAAAATGATGCGGTCTTTTGGAGGCATCATTACAACACGTCCGTTTTTGTACTGTTTTTGAATCTGTTTCTGATGCTCAAAGTTAAACGATCCCAGCCCTTCGAGCTTTACTTCATTTTTTTGAGCTACTTCTTCTCGTATAACTTCCGAAAAAGCTCTTAAAAAATCACTATCCATCTTTTTATAATTTTAGCTTTTTAACTAATAGCTATGAGGCCATCCCCCTGCGCCCCCTTCGAAGGGGGACGAATACTCGCTATCAAGGAGTGTACTCCTGGAACAAAGAGCCTGAACCACAACTCGAACCAGTAGAGCTCATCCTCCTTATCTAAGGCACTTTTGTAAAAAATAAAATTGGCCCAAATTGAGCTGAATTATTTTAAAATAATTCAGCATAGGTCCCCCTTTGAAGGGGGCGCAGGGGGATGACCTTCCTGAACACTTCGGAAGTGCACCGAAGGGATGCCTCACGGCATAACTCCCTCAGAGCCGAGACCTACAGCTTCACAGTTATTCCCCCATAAACCTGGAATGGCCGTTCGGTGAACCCTTGCCATACCTGGTATTCCTGATTTAAAATATTCTTTAATTTAACATAAGCACCAATATGTTGGGTGATTTGAACATCTAATTGTCCGCCCAAAAGTAAAAACCCGCCTAATTCTTCATTGAATGCCTGTCGTGGTCCCACATAGTTTGCCCAAGCTTCAATGGTAAGCTTATCAATGGGACGCAAACTAAAACCGGACTGAACTCCAAACTCTTCTTCATATGGAATTTGTCCGTTGTTTTTAATTTGCGGTTTTTGGACATACACTTTACCGTGCAGCCAAAACCGATGAGCTATAATTTCATGCGAAAAGCCTGCATAAGCTCTGATTTTATATACATCAGCGTAATTAGTTTCATAATAATAAACAGGCGGTGGATTGAGTCCTATAGTGAATCCGGTATTCCGAATAAAAATGGGATAATCATTGATGCTTTGATACTGCACCCCCATCGTCAAAGCTCCTACTTTCGAATAATCCAGTTCCAGCTCAGCCAAACCATTGAAACGGTAGGAATGACGAAGGTTACTGCTCACATTTAAAAAACGGTTGGTGGAGTGCAGTTCTTCAATCGTTTTGAAAAAAGGCTCAGCACCAGCTTTCACTCTTAAAGTAACAAAATCCATCAGAGGGTGTTCAACCTTAACGGAGGGGGCTAAATAAATTTTACTGTCGAAACTGTCGGTTCCGTAGTACACACTGCCATCCACAGTTACTTTTGTGCTGTAATTGAACAACCGTTCATACATCACTCCACCGCCGACAGTCATCCATTGGGCAGAATTTGCGCTGTTATCGTAACTTCCGCCGTTGATTCCAAGATGAACGGTAAAGGTTTCGTTGACATGCGAACCCACCCATTTTTTTGCTACCGAAGCGTTATAAACCATCTCTTCTGCCGTACCTGAAAGGCTTCCCGCATCTAAAGAAACATCAAAAAAACGTATATCAGCCTGAGCATTCCAGCCGGTAATACTGTTTTTGAAATGATGTAAGGCTGTACCAAAATAAAAACTATTGTAGTCCTTTCGGGAGCCATCAGAGGAAAAGTCGGGATTCAAATCAAACATCTGGTTGAAGTTATTTTCGAATCCCCCGGTGAGGTCAAGACGGGTTTTGTCACCTAATTTTGTGGCAAATTCACCATTTACATTAAAAAAGCGAAACGCACTTTGCTCGTTGTCGAGATGTCCTTCTGATGAGAAATAATCCAAATCACCCCCGACGTAAGTTTCATCACTCAAGCGCTTCACTCCCCAAATTTGGGCTTCAGGACTACCAAAACTGCCAAACCCAATTCTGCTGAACAGGTTAATTTTTTCAGGATTATACAGAGAGTAATATTGAGGCGGTTCGGGACGGGAAAGCCGGCTTACCGGTAAATTGGCCACCACCTGCTCTTGCGTTTCGATAAAAGGCATACGATTGGGATCGATCTGGTAAATATCAGGGGCAGGCTCAAAACCCAGAATAGGCTGGCGGCGCAGGCCGGGGAATCGTGCCTTAAACTCGCTGCGAATTTCAATATCCTGAGGATCAATCTCGGGAAGCAGTGAATTCTCGGTTTGCTGCTGGTCCTGGGCGGCCAGCGGATTGACGGCAAAAACCGTCAACAATAAGAAAGCGATGAATGGCAAATAACGATTCATTCCGGTGTCTAATGTCTTGTTCTGTTTCATGAAAGCAGTTTAAATGTACTAATTTTTTATCAAGAATAATGCTTTAATTGGCGATTTATACCTGTTTGTGCTTTGCCTGTTTCATGTAAGATTGATCAGTTTCTTAACATGAAAAGCGTACATCCCTGAAGTACAATTGATCAATCCCCCTAATCCCCCTTCTCCAAGGGGGACTTAACAGCTGTGAAGGAGTTGTACTTCTGAACCTCTATCCCCCAAAGCGGGAGTAAAACTCCCTTTTAAGCGTTGTTACGGGATTAATACCCCTCTGCGGCTTTGCGTGAAATCCTTTTAGGGGTCTCAAAAAACAGGCTTGCCGGCTTTGGTTGATCTCATTTTGTCCAGGAACAGGGCTATGGGCGTGATGCTTGCCACAAAAATGATCATACTGGCATGAGTGATGGTCGCGTAAGCAAGGCCTGTTACCGTAGGCACAGCAAAAAGCACCAACAGAGATTGTGTTACAAAGTAATGATAAGTGCCAATACCGCCGGGTGACGGAATGGCAATTCCAATAGCCGAAATAACGGTGATAACAAGTGCATCAAGCATATCAAGGCCGAAGGCTGCCTGCATATCAAACATCCAGAACGGGATGTACGTCATTAAAGTGTAGCAAAGCCAAATGAAGGCGGTGTAAATCAAAAACAGCCACCAATGCTCTACTTCTTTTATGGACAAAATACCGTCTTTAAACATGGATAAAGCATCTCTCGCTTTAATAATCCATTCCTGTAAAGACTGAAATCTGCCGCCCAGGTAAAGGATGAACTTTAAAGCCAGGTATCCTACTAAAATCAAGAGAAATATAATGGCCGCTCCGCCTAAGTACGTATAAATTGTTGGCTCGTTCGTCAAGAAATCGATGGTTTCATCACCAAAAATTTGGCGCAGCAGGTTCAGGTCTGCGATCAGGTACACCGATACAAAAGCCATCAGAAAAACCATCACGAGAACATCTATGATTCGCTCCAGCACAATGGTTCCCATTAGCTTGGATGTTCTCAAACCTTCTTTTTTAGCTACATAAACGGGACGTGATACTTCACCAAAACGCGGGCCCACAATATTCATCATATAACCTACCAAAACTCCGGTGACAAGGGTCACGCGATCGAGTTCTTCTTTGTCATGCTCGATGAGCAGGCGCCACCGCTCGGCCCGGAAAATATGACTGGTTAAGGCCACTAAAGCGAAGGGTAAAAGCCAGGCAAAATCCATATTTTTGGCATATTCCCATACTTCCCGCAAATTTACGTTACGGAAGGCCAGCCATAAAAAGACTCCCCCAATCAAAAGAGCCAGTACAATTTTAACTACTCGTTTTATCATACTTCACGCTATTCTTACCACTAAAAATTGTTTTTCCGGTCTTCGTGTTTCAGTGGTTGCCAATGTACTATACTTTTTAACCAAATTACGCCGGACACTTCTTCAAAAAAATCTTTCATTTTCCTGCTCCTCCATGTATGCCAGCAACCATGCTTGCTAACAAACTTTGTACTAATTACGCATATCAATAACTTCAGCGCTGCCGGGATAGTTAAGTACGAACATCTGCTTACTGGGTGAAATAAATTTTCCACTCCTAAAAGTGGTGGTTATCACATTATTGACGGGATCTACAGCGCGGATCTTCTGTGGCACGAGATCCGGCGAAAGAAAGATTTCCACCTTTTTGTAAATGGCAAAAGGATCGTCTGACTCCAAACGAATATAAATTTGATCACCGCGCTGCTCCTGTACTTCAACAGTAAAGGTTGAATCGAGTCCATTTAAAATGCGTGAAGGGGCGAAATCATCTTCTTCGGCCACATATTTGCTGATAATCACCCGGTTTCGGGTATCATCATATACCATTGATGTTTCTCCATTCACCACCACCAATTGATGATTCGTTTTTACTTTGTAGCGTTCGCCGCCAATCCAAATTTCCCCGCGGCTGGCCATTGTATCTTTAGTATAAGAATCGAACGTCTGATGATAAAATTCTGCCTTGAAAACCTGCCCTTCTTCGAATTTTTGTTTTAGCTGTTCAAAAGGAGTTCCCTGCGCATAAAGGGTTGATGTCATTCCTAAAAAAAGAAAAACCAGTACCGGGATACCAATAATTTTATCCGTCAAATTCATCCAGTTCATTTAGTAAAGCTTGCAGTTCTTCTTCGTCATCAACCAGTACGTCACGCGCCGTGCTTCCCTGGTAAGGGCCCACGACGCCGGCATTAAAAAGCTGATCAATAATTCGGCCCGCCCGGTTATACCCAATCTTTAACTTGCGCTGCAATAGTGATACGGAACCCTGCTGGTGTAGAACCACCACTTTTGCCGCGGGTTCAAAAAGTTCATCGATATCCTCGAGCGGATCGGGGATGCCGTCACTGGTTTCATCTTCAATAACAGGAAGCATGTACCTTTTATTATATCCGGCTTGCTTTCCAATGAATCCCGTAATTTTTTCCACCTCCTCGGTTGATACAAATGCGTTTTGAATCCGAGTCATTCCCCCGCCGTTGGTAAAGAGCATATCACCGCGGCCGATAAGCTGATCGGCGCCGCCCATATCTAAAATGGTTCGCGAATCTACCTTCGATGCAACCTGATACGCAATTCTCGCGGGAAAGTTGGCTTTAATTGTACCGGTAATCACATTTACTGAAGGACGTTGGGTTGCTACCACCAAATGAATGCCTACCGCCCGCGCCAGTTGAGCCAGACGCGCGATTGGCTCTTCGATCTGTTTTCCGGCGGTCATCATCAAATCTGCCAGCTCGTCAATCAGTACCACGATATACGGTAAATGGCGGTGCCCTTCTTCTTCATCCAATTGGCCGCTATCCACCTTTTTGTTGTAGGCACGGATATCGCGTACCATTCCGTCTTTAAGCAAATCATATCGCTGATCCATCTCCTTGGTGAGACTCTCCAGCGTTTCTTTGGCTTTGGTTGTATCGGTGATAATCGGCTCTTCGGCGCCGGGCAACGTAGCCAGAAAATGCTCTTCAATCTTTTGAAAGAGTGAAAGTTCAATTTTCTTGGGATCAATCATCACAAATTTCAAATTATCAGGATGACATTTGTACAACAGGCAGGTGATGATTGTATTCATCCCCACCGTTTTGCCCGAACCCGTGGCGCCGGCAATTAACAGGTGCGGCATTCGGGTCAGGTCAATCATAAACACATCGTTCTCGATGGTTTTACCGAAAGCAATGGGCAGCTCATAATCGCTTTCCACAAACTTTTTTGTGTTGATGACAGACTTTATAAACACCGTTTCCCGGGAGCCGTTCGGCACTTCGATTCCCACGGCCGACCGCCCCGGAATGGGTGCCATAATCCGCAGTCCCCGCGCAGCTGTCGCCATCTTCAAATCGTTAGCATAACTTTCGATCTTGCTGATTTTCACATCGGGGGCGGGATCCAGTTCATAAAGCGTTACGGTAGGACCCACAATCGCATTGATGCTGCGAATATCAATTTTGTGGCGCTTCAGCTTATCAAGGATGATGCGTTTGTTTTCCTTGATTTCCTCCAAATCCACTTCGTTGCCTTCATTAGGCGGAGAATCGAGTAGCTTTATGGTCGGAAATTTGTACTTAATTTGGGGGACTTCCTTCGCCTTGTCTTTATTCTTGCGATCGAGTTCCCTGGCCCCGGCTTCTTCATCACCCTCACCGACAAAAACCGAAATATCGACATCATCCTCATCGTCTTCAGCTCCATTTTTTTTAATATCAGCCCGCGGACGCTGATCGAGAGTCAGGATATCTTCCTGCTCCTGCTGTATCCGCTCGCGGTCTTGCTCTTGAGAGCGTTCTACAATTTCATCAATAGATTTAGACTCAGGCTCAGCAGCGACATGATTCGCTCCGGCCTTTTTCCGTGCTTTCCGTTCGGCCTTTTGCTGTTTCTTTATTTCCTTCTGCCGGGCTTTTTCTGCCTTTTTCTGTCGCCGGGCCTCTTTCTTCTCTTCGCGCCGAATTTTCCAATTCTCAAACGGACTCTTGATACTTGCCATCCAGCCTTTAAACACATCAACCGTTCTCTGAAGGTCACGGTCGAGCAAGGCAAGCAGCGTGGTGATCAGCAAAACAGCAAGTATAACAGCAGAACCAACACCGCCGGTAATATTTTGAAGTACACGTGCCGTGGCGATGCCCGATTGGCCATTCCAAACCGCAGAATAGAGATGATATTTATTAAAAATCCAACCTAAAGCGGTTGAAAGCAAAACCATGCTCCAGATACCAACGGCGGTTGGCCATAAAAGCTGACTGACATCGCGGTCACGAAAAATAAACCAGCCGTAACCTAAAATAATCAAGGGAAAGATGATGCTGGTGTAACCAAAAAGCAGATGTACAAAAAAGTATGAAAGATAAGCGCCGATCACCCCCAGCCCGTTTTGAATGCGCAGAGCCGGGCCGCGGTTAACCGTAAAAAGACTGTCGGTTGAAAGCGTTTGAATAAGGGCGTAATCGGCGGAATGAAAAGTAACGATGCATAAAGCTATCAGTCCGCCCACAGCCATGATTAAAATCCCGAATATTTCCATTTTTCGGGACTCTGAAAGCCCTCCAAGAAAATTCCCCGAACTTTTTTTCTTAGCCATTGAAATTTGTGATTATTCCTTCATTCATTGCAGGCAAAACCCGCGTTTTATTAACCCCGCAGCAAAAAGACAGATCATCCTCGCTGACAATTTCGCGTAACCGTTCTGCATAATCGGATGATTTAACTGCCTTCTCTAAATCATCGCCAAATTTTTCGAAAAGGCCAAAAGCTATTTTTGTACCATCCCGTGCATTTTTTGGCAATTGACCTGAAGTAATTTCGTAAATAATATTGCCGGCACAAAGTAAATCCTCAAATGAAAGGTGTCCCCGCCAGCCCGCACAAACTAATACAGCTTCATCATCGATTTGTTCCAGATAATCTACGACAGCCGCGAGATTCAAAAACGACCCCACAAGAATCTTTTTCGCCTTCGAAGCCCGCTTAATTGCTTTCGTACCATTTGTGGTGTTTAGAATGATAGTTTTCCCGCTCACTGCATCTTTTGAATGCTCCAGTGGCGAGTTGCCCAGGTGAAAGCTTTCAATTTTGATGCCATCTTTTTCACCGCTTAAAAGGTAGTTCGAAGAATCCAGGTTTTGGGCAATTTTGGTTGCCGTTTCCATATCCCCTGCAGGTATGACGCCCTTTGCTCCATTTCCCAAAGCCGTAGCAATGGTTGAACTGGCGCGCAGCACGTCAATCATTATCACCACTTTATCACGCACGTCTTCTTCTTGGAAAGAATGTGCAGATGGAAATACGTCGATTTTTTTGATCATTAGTTATCAATTTTCGACCTGACAGCGTTCCGGTGATCTTTCCGGTTCCTGTCAGCGTCTTTTTAAACAACGCTGTTAGGTCCTGCGGACGCTAACAGGTTGTCTTATAAACTTCTACTTCTTTTTCACAAACGGCGGTTTTTGGACTTTAGCCTCTGCCTTTTTATTCCGGATTTCAATAAAAACTGAACTTCCGTCTTGGGCGTGGTCATTGGCGATATAGCCCATCCCGATATTTTTGCCCAAAGTGATGGAGCGCGATCCACTGGTCACAAAACCGATTTCATTATCGCTTTCATCAAAAATTTTATAGCCCGAACGCGGGATAGAACGCTTATCATCAACGGTAAAACCCACCAATTTTCGGTTAAGGCCCGCTTCTTTGACTTTCAGAAGTGCTTCACGCCCGATAAATTCACCTTTATCTAATTTCGTCAGCCAGCCCATTCGTGCTTCCAGCGGGTTGGTATCTTTCGTAATGTCATTGCCGTAAAGTGCATAGCCCATTTCAAGACGGAGTGTATCACGGGCACCGAGTCCACATGGTTCGATATCAAACTCCTCTCCGGCTTCCATAATCGCATTCCAGATAGCTTCGGGGTCGGCACTATTTTTGTTGAAGTATAGCTCAAATCCTTTTTCACCCGTGTAGCCTGTCGCTGAGATGGTGATATCATCAAAGCCTGTAAGCTTACCGGTTTCAAAGGTATAAAACTTGATGGCTGACAGGTCGGTATTGGTCAGCTTTTGCAGTGTTTCCACTGATTTTGGTCCCTGAACAGCCAATAAACAGGTATCACCAGAAATATCTTCAAGCGCGGCATCAAAAGAATTGTTCTTCTCAATCCATTCAAAATCTTTAGGAATATTTGATGCATTTACGACTAAGATGTACTCCTTTTCATCGAGCGTATATACCAGCAGGTCGTCAACAATACCACCGTCTTCATAACACATCGCTGAATATTGTGCCTTGCCCGGCTCCAATTTTGAGACATCATTGATAGTAATGTGCTGAATCAATTCCAGGGCTTCTTCTCCGGTCACATAAAATTCACCCATGTGTGAGACATCAAACACCCCCACTCCGGTTCGCACCGCCTGATGTTCTTTTTTGATACTTTCGTATTGCACCGGCATTTCAAATCCACCAAAGTCAATGAGTTTCGCGCCTGCTTTTTGGTGTATTTCGTAAAATGGAGTTCGTTTGAGCATGTATTTGGGTTGAGTTTGATTAGCAAAAACAGATCGCCAAAATACGGATTTATCAGTAGAATGAAGAATGGAATAATGGAACACTGATCGAACGGATTTTACAGATTGGCACTGATTAATTTTTATCTGAGTGTATCAGTTAAATCCGCGTAATCTGTGTTCAAAAAACGTTTAGCATCCGGTTTAAAATCCTTATCTTTCGGCACTAATTATTTTTGCCCTAACCCAAGAATTTGCTATAAAAATGGCGATTAACAAGCAACAAATCCGCACTGTCCTCACCCATGTGATGCATCCCGAGATGGAGAAAGATCTTATCACTCTGGATATGATCGAAGACCTGGTTATCCAGGATACTTTTATCACTTTTACGATTGATTTGCCCGAAAAAAATGCTTCACTGGAAGCATACCTTAAGAAAGAATGTGAAGAAGCTATTCGAAAATTTGTAGATAATGACGCGGTTTTGGATATCACTACTGCCGTCAATATTTCTAAATTCCGGGAAGACAAAGGGGAATTTCCGGGACAGGGACATCGCAATAAGCAGAAAGAAAAGGAAGAATCAGAAGAATTGTTATCAGGCGTTAAGAATATTATCGCGGTGGCTTCGGGAAAAGGCGGCGTGGGCAAATCAACTGTTGCAGTGAATTTGGCGTGCGGGCTGGCGCGAACAGGAGCCAAAGTCGGACTGCTTGATACTGATATTTACGGACCCAGTATCCCAACCATGTTTGATGTACATGAACGACCAAACATCACCACACGCAAAAAGCTGATTCCACTTGAAAAATATGGTGTCCGTTTTTTGTCGATGGGGTTGTTAGTAGATCCTGATCAGGCGATGATCTGGCGCGGGCCGATGGTGACCAGCGCAGTGAAACAGTTTATGGAAGAAGTGGAGTGGGGTGAACTGGATTACCTGGTGCTCGACCTGCCTCCCGGAACCGGGGATATTCAGCTTACGCTGGTTCAAACCGTGCCGCTTACCGGTGCTGTGGTCGTTTCAACCCCTCAAACCGTGGCGCTTGATGATGCGCGAAAAGGCGTGGCCATGTTCAAAAAGGTGAATGTGCCGGTCCTGGGAATCGTTGAAAATATGGCCTACTTCATTCCTGAAGACATGCCGGAAAAGAAGTATCATATTTTCGGAAAACACGGGGCGCGGAATTTGGCGGAGCGGATGGGAATCAACTTTCTGGGTGAAGTTCCACTGGAGCAGGCGGTGCGGGAAAGCGGTGATGAAGGAAAACCGATTGTACTCAATGGGCTGGAATCAAAATCAGCCCAGGCTTTTGTAGAGCTTTCGAATAATGTGATTCAGCAATTAGCGCTTCGAAATAAGGAAGCGGCCACTGAAAAAATCGATATCAAAATACATCGCTGATTGAGCTGATTTATCAGATTCTGCTGATTTAATCAATGCAATCTGCGCCATCAGCTTAATCTGCGTTCCGTTCGCTTAACCCCAGCAGAAAGTTCCAAACGGTGAGGGCGCCTAACTTTGTGGTTTGATTATCGCGGTCAAACTTCGGGTTTACCTCAGACAGGTCGAAAGAAGCAACTTTCTCATTTCGTCCTGCGAGATAAGCGGCGGTCAGCCATAGGTCAGATGGTAACCCGTTGGCACAGGGTGCGCTTACACCGGGAGCTTGCGATTGATCGACCGCATCCATATCAAAAGTGACCATCAGGCGATCACTATTATGTTCGCTAAAGAAACCGGAAATGGAGGTGATGTTTGTTTCATCCCGAAATAAACACCGTCCGTTATTGTTTTTGATAAAATCAAGATGTGATTTTGCTACCGAATGCGACTGTAAACCCGCTACAAAATATTGCTCATAGCAGTCGCTTTCATGTTCAATTGCCTGACGAAAGGGTGAACCGGAATGAGCTTTTCCATCTTTTAAGGGACGCACATCCGTATGCGCATCAAGGTTGAAGATGGAGGTTTTTAGCCCCGCTTCAGTATAGCCTGAAAAATGTCCGAATGCTGTTTCGTGTCCCCCGCCAAGAATAATGGGCACTATATTTTGCTCTAAAAATCCCGCCACAACTTTTCCCAGCACCTGCTGATCGGCTTCAACATCACCTGTGATTTGCACATTACCGACATCAATCGAATTCTTTAGCAAATCAACAAACAGTTCGTAAGAATCAGCGGGCGGAGTCATTTTATAAAACTGTTTGCGAATAGCATCCGGGGCTTGAGATGCGCCGGGACGTCCCCCGTTTCGCTTCACACCTTCATCCGAGGGGAAACCGATAATTGCGACTTTGGGAGTGGCGTTTTTTTCATCTACAGAATCACCCAAAAGCTGACCAATTCGGGGATCATCGGCAGCGGTTTGAGATGATTTAATCGGTGAAGCTTTTAGGAGGCTCATTTAAGAAGTTGAAATTATAAGTTAAATAAAAAAGGCCTGATTGCTCAGGCCTTCTAAAAATTTAGATTTAATTATCAGAATGCAAGCCTATGCGATTCCCTTCGGTATCCTCAAAAATTGCCATATAACCATATTCATCAGTTATTTTTGTCTTGGGCTGAAGAACTTTGCCACCTTCTTCTTCAATTTTGTCTACTACGGTTTGCAAGTCGGGGTTCGAATTAAAATAAACCAAGGTACCTTCATGGCTCGGTTTATATTCTTCGTGCTGGCACAGTGCTCCGCCCACACCTCCATCTTCAGCTGGGAACATGCTCATTTTAAAATTGTCCAGCTCTATATCATCCATTTCAATGTCGAAGATATTTTGATAGAATTTTTTTGCTCTTTTAATATCGATTGCCGGAACCTCAAACCAGGCAACTACATTTTTCATCTTTTTTACTGTTTGGGTAGCCATAATTCTCTCCATTAAAATTAAAGTTAGGTTCATTTTACAATTAATTTGACTTAGCCGCTACTGTTTTATTTTGTACAATTTCGGAAGGGAAATGTTCTTATCACTTCAGTTGTTTTAGTAGAAATTAAAGAATCAAGAAAGCCTGTAATGAATAACCTGCATCCGCTGGTCAAAACCAATCTTATTTTTCTGCTATTTTTCCTGATTTTCGGCGGCATGTATTTTGCCAGTGCATTTCTGATCCCCTTCATTTTTGCGGCCATTCTGGCTATGTTGTTAACCCCCCTATGCAGAAAAATGGAAGGCGCGGGTATTAATAAAGCCTTATCTGCTTTCTTATGTGTAATGCTAATTGTGTTTATTGTCTTAGGGGTCGGAGCCATGCTTTCGGCTCAAATAGCCAGTTTTACCGGCAATATTCCTCAATTTGAGCAGCAAATCACTCAAAAAATAAATGAGCTGCAGCAATACATTCAAAACACCTTCGGCATATCTCTGCAAAAACAGGCAGATGCTATTAAGCAGGATTCATCGGGGCTTAACATCAGCACATATATTTTTGGCTTTCTGGGATCCTTCGCCAATATAATGACAAGCTCTTTACTTACGCTGGTTTATATATTTCTGCTTTTGTATTACCGCTCAAGATTCCCAAAATTTATTTTGATGGTGGTTTCTGATGACAAGAAAGAAAAAGCGCAGCATGTGATTGACGATTCCAGCGAGGTTGCACAACAGTACCTTACGGGACGTGGAATTATGATGCTCATTCTTGCTGTGGAATATTCTATAGGACTAATGATCGTAGGATTACAAAATGCTCTTTTTATCGCAGTTCTTGCCGCTTTGTTAAGCATCATCCCTTATGTGGGAAATATTATCGGTGGCGGGCTCGCCCTGCTGATGGCTTTGGTACAAGGAGGAGATACCTCGACAATTATTGGCGTTCTTATTGTATTTACAATCACCCAACTATTCGAGAATTATGTACTGGAACCACTTGTAGTGGGGGCGGAGGTGGATATCCACCCCTTTTTTACGATTGTGATTATTGTAATCGGAGGGTTAATCTGGGGTATTGCGGGAATGATTTTAGCCATCCCCATGCTGGCTATTCTGAAAATCATTTTCAGCAATATAGAATCCCTGCACCCCTACGCCTACCTGATCGGTGATAACCGAAAAAGGAAAAAGCCGGAGTTTGTTGATAAGGTTAAGGAGTGGTTTTCTTGATACAGTAAAAACTAGTAAAAAATAGATTCTAACCCTGACAGGGTTCCAAAACCCTGTCAGGGTTGAAAGACGATGGAAGATGAGTTTAATGCACTTATTCCACTTCAAATCCTTTTAAAATCATCGTTTCTTCGTGTGCTACTAAAAAACCTTCCTTACCACCAAATTGTTTTATTGTTTCTTCTGTATTTATCTTGGTTTGCTTATCTGTTAAATAAACCCTGTAGGAGGAATAGGGATAGACACGATAATCATTAACTAAACCATGAAGCTGAGGATTTTGATGGATATAGCATATTAAATTACAAAAATAACTTTCCTCATTAACCTTTCTCCTCTTAAAAGGACGATCGAATAAAGAACCTGTTCGATCATATTTTTTATTAAATGCTTGAGTATAAGCATTAAAAGTATGCCCTAATTGTTGAGATATTAATTGAGAATTCAATTCTTTGTTAGAAAGCCGATCTAAAGTACCTTCTTCAAAAGATTCCACTTTCAATAATTTTTCTACTTCATTTTGATTTCGAACTCTTACAAAAAAGATGAAAATGATTTTTTAATAAACAATAAGCGAAAGTATCAAATACAGGATAGCAATATCTACCATACTTCTTTAGAAAGAAATCATAATTCATATCCTCGACAAACAAATTCTCCCTGTTATTCCCCCGATTATAAATGTGGTAATAATTATCTGCCTTTAATGGTTCATGCATTTTTTCCTTTGTTAGTTAATAAGTCGATTCTAACCCTGACAGGGTTCCAAAACCCTGTCAGGGTTAAATTTCTTTTCCCCTTATAAACACCCCCTCACAGCACGAGCCCCGGTAATGATACATCCAGAAGTTAGGATCGGGGGCATCAACCACAGTAAAATTGGCAAACTTTCCTTCTTCAATGGATCCGAATTGCCGATCGCGATGAATGGCTTTGGCTGCATAAATAGTTGCTCCTTTCAATACTTCGGCAGGAGTTAACCGTCCCTGGTTACAAGTGAGCATCATCGCCAAAGGCAGATCATAAGAAGGTGCGGAACCGGGGTTAAAATCAGTTGCCACGGCCACTTTCACACCGCCTTCAACCAGCTTTTGGCAATTTAAAGGAGTTTCCTGCGTATAAAGCGAAGCAAGCGGCAGTGTTACTCCCACAACATTCGCTTCAGCCATTGCCGCAATGCCTTCATCCGATATTTTTTCCAGATGATCGGCACTGGCGGCTTCAACTTCGGCAGCAAGTTCGGCTCCTCCGCAGGAAGTAAGCTGATCGGCATGAAGTTTAGGGGTGAGTCCTGCTGCTTGTGCGGTTACTAAAATCCGCCGTGATTCTTCAATGCTAAAGGCTGAATCTTCGGCGAAAATATCACAGAACTCAGCTAAATTCCGTTCAGCTACGGCAGGAATCATTTCATTAATCAGCAAATCTATATAGCCTTCCCGGTTATCTTTGTATTCCGGCGGAATGGTATGCGCGCCCAGAAAAGTGGATACTATTTCCACCGGCTGCTCTTCTGCCAGTCGTCGATATACGCGCAGCGTTTTTAGTTCATCTTCCAGCGATAAACCATAGCCGCTTTTACATTCCACAGTGGTTATCCCCCCCTTCACCATTTCCTTTAAAAAACCGGATGCTTTTTTATAGAGTTCATCTTCAGATGCCTGCCGCGTAGCTTTTACGGTTGAAAGAATTCCCCCTCCCGCTTTGGCAATTTCGAGATAGCTTTTTCCCTGAACTCGCATCTCGAACTCATCGGGCCGCCAACCGCCAAATGCCAGATGCGTATGGCAATCGACTAATCCAGGAATTACCATTTTCCCTCCGGCATCGTGGGTTTCATCACCGACATATTCTTCCGGCAAATTGTTTTCTGCCCCTATCCATTCAATGGTTTCATCCTTCCAGACAATTGCCGCGTTTTTTACCGGATGAATGTCTGATTGCCCGTCCTTGTCACGACAGGTAGCTAAATATCCTATGTTTTTGAGAATTGGCATTTATCGATCTTCTAAAACTTTTGAAATATTTCTGCTTAAATGAAGGCAAGCGTATATTCGAATATAACTTCCATTTTCGATTCTATAGAATAGGGCATATGGAAAACTTTTAATAAGTACTGCCCTAAGGTTTTTAAATTTCCGAGGAAATGCTTTGGGCATAGCTTGAACAGATTCAACAGACTGTTCTATTTCCGCTAAAAATTTAGCCCCAAGTCCTTTCTGATGTTTTTCGTACCATTCAATAGCATCTCCAACATCCTCTTTAGCTATTTCAAGAAACGTTACTTTAAACGTCATACTTTTTTTTCAACTCATCCCGAACTGCTTCCCATGGAGTCATCTCTTCCGGATGCTCTTCAGCATACCTTATTCTCCTTTCCAATTCCTCTTTCTGAGCATCAGTTAACTCAATATCTTCTTCACCAAAAACTTCACTCCAAAGTTCGCCCGCTAAACGCAGCTTTTCATCTTTAGACAAGCTATTTAAGGCTGGAATTTTCTCTTTAATCATAAAAACCTCTTCAGTTTAACTGTAAATAAGAAAGTTTAGTGATGAAGTAAATTGCTTTTATAAAACGAGTTGCATCAGCTAAAATTTTAACCATATGCAACGTGTCTCTGAGATCATTATTTATAATCTTGCAAAAGGTGCCACCTTATCATAAGCTTCTCTTTTAATTTCAAGCAAGCCCCTCACTGTTTATAGGGAGAGGTTGGGTGGGCAAAAGTTCATCACGCCATTTCAATCAACTCCCCCTCCACCTTTTCCAGCATGATCCCATTCTGTAAAATCTCTATCGCTTTGTTGATATCATCCTTAAAATAGTGATCAGCCTTAGCGTAGGGAATCATATCACGGACAAATTTATGAGCAATTTCCACACCCCTGCCCGGCTTCAGCGGCTTACGGAAATCGAGGGCCTGGGCGGCAGTGAAAAGTTCTATCGCCAGCACCTGTTCTACATTTTGAAATACATCCAGCAGTTTTAAGGCACTGATGCTGCCCATGCTTACGTGATCTTCCTGTCCCAGGCTGGTGGGTATGGAATCAACCGAAGAGGGATGGCAAAGTACTTTATTTTCGGAGACAAGGGCAGCCGCGGTGTATTGGGGAATCATAAATCCGGAATTAATGCCCGTCTCTTCCATCAGCAACTTAGGCAGGCCGTCATGGCCTCCCAGTAGTAAATAGGTTCGGCGTTCGGAGATACTGGCAAATTCGGCAAGTGCGATTTTAGCGTAGTCAAGTGCCAGCGCCAGCGGCTGACCATGAAAATTACCGCCGCTGATGATATCCCCATTTTCGAAAACCAACGGGTTGTCGGTGACGGAGTTGAGCTCGGTTTCAATCACATTTTGGCAGTATCGTAATCCGTCGCGGCTCGCCCCATGTACCTGTGGTACGCATCGCAGTGAATAGGGGTCCTGTACTTTACCGCAGTTCCGATGCGATTCCAAAATTTCACTTTCCACTAGCAGCTTACGGACGTTACGGGCCACTTCCTGCTGCCCTTTGTGAGGACGAATTTCATGAATGCGTTTATCAAAAGGTTTAATGCTGCCCTGCAATGCTTCGAGGCTCATGGCGGCAATCAGGTCGGCGGCTTTCATCAGGCTTAGAGACTTTTTCAGCACATGCGCGCCGTAAGCACTCATTAACTGCGTACCGTTGATCAGCGACAAACCATCCTTGGGTTGAAGGTCTATCGGCTCCAGATTGTGATCTTGCAATACTTTTTCCGCAGGAATGGTTTCGGTTCCCTCTTCATTCCAGAATTCGCCATAGCCCAGTAACGGAAGTGACATATGAGCTAAGGGTGCCAAGTCTCCCGATGCGCCAAGACTTCCTTTCTCGGGGATAGCGGAAATCAAATCATGATCAGAAAAGTAAATCAACCTGTTAAAAGTTTCTTCCGAGATTCCCGAATTCCCCAGTCCCAGCGCGTGGATTTTTAATTGCAGCATCAGCCGCGAAATGTCTTTGGGAATCAAATCACCCACGCCCACCGAGTGTGATAAAATAAGGTTGCGCTGAAGCTGCTTGAGTTGTTGATCACCTACCCGTTTGTTAGCTAAAATTCCAAAACCGGTGTTGATGCCGTAATAAGCACTTCCATCCTTTAGAGCTTCATCAACCACCGCCCGTGATTTTTTTATGGGTGAGGGATCTGATTTAAGACCTTCAATGCTGTCTGCTAAATCACTGTACAGATTTGAAACGGATATGTGCATAAAAATTGATGTCTAAGTTTTGACTAACAAAAAAGTACCTAAATATAGGAAATATGCAGGTCGGATTGCTAATCCCGCACAAGGCAGAGCCCAAAACATTCTTACTCATTAATTGCCATACAGGCCGTCTGGCTTCCAAACGACTTATAGAGATAAGGGAAATTATTTGCCGGGATGAAAAAATATTATTATTTTTGGCTCACCATGAAGGAAAAAACGAATTTTATTCAATTACATCATCATCATTTTCATACTCGCCCTCAGGCAAGGAGGAAATGATTTTTGTAGTTTAAAAATATTTCAAAACCCGTCTGAGTAAACAGACGGGTTTTTTTATTGTACCCCACCTCGAAGTTTACTCAGCGCTAAAAAAATCAAAAAGTATGAGTAAGCTAAAAATAGCACTACAGAAATCCGGACGATTAAGTGAAAAATCGCTTGATTTCTTAACAGAATGCGGTATTAATCTCTCCAATGGAAAACGCATATTAAAAACAGAAGCTAAAAACTTTCCCACCGAAGTACTTTTCTTACGAGATGATGATATCCCTAAATATGTAGAACAAGGGGTAGCCGATATTGGCTTTGTAGGCGAAAATGAAGTCTGGGAGAAAGACAAGAAAGTGGATGTTATTGAGAAGTTAGGCTTCGCAAACTGCAAACTTTCTTTGGCTATTCCCAGAGACGAAAGCTACACCGGCTTATCTTATTTCAATGATAAAAAGATAGCTACCAGCTACCCGAAAATTCTGGCTAAGTATTTTAGTAAAAAGAAGATCAGTATTGAAATTGAAGAAATTAGCGGCAGTGTGGAAATAGGTACAAGCGTAGGCCTATCTGATGCCATTTTTGATATTGTCAGTACAGGAAGCACACTATTAATGAATGGCCTCAAAGAGGTTGAAGTAGTTACTCAAAGTGAAGCAGTTTTGGTTGCTAATAAAAACTTAAACAAAGAAAAGCAGCAAATTTTAGAAAAACTGCTTTTCCGGATCAAAGCTGTAAAAAACTCGTCGGAGAATAAATATATTTTACTGAACGCTCCGAATAAGGCTATTCCAAAAATCACTTCAATACTTCCAGGAATGAAATCTCCTACTGTTTTGCCACTGGCTACAAAAGGCTGGAGCAGTATACATTCAGTAATAAAAGAAGACGATTTCTGGGAAATTATTGATCAGCTCAAAGATTTAGGGGCTGAGGGTATCCTGATCATTCCTATAAAAAAAATGGTGCTTTGAATGATGGAAAAAGTAAACAATCCAGGCAAAAGAGATTGGGGCGGTTTGGTACAAAGGCCCGCAATAGAGCAGGATGCACTAAATGATATTGTAAATGAAGTTTTTTCGGAAGTAAAAGAGCATGGCGATCAGGCAGTAAAAAAATATGGCCTCTGTTTTGATAAAGTAGATTTAAAATCACTGGCGGTAGATGAATCGGCCATTAAAAATGCTTCACAAAAAGTGTCGGAGAAGCTAAGGGCAGCCATTCAACTGGCAAAGAAAAACATTGAATGCTTTCATGCCTCACAGACCGAAGCTTCTAAAGTAATCGAAACTGCCAGAGGGGTTAAATGCTGGCGCGAAAGCAGGGCTATTGAAAAGGTGGGCATTTATATCCCGGGAGGGAGCGCTCCCTTATTTTCAACCGTATTGATGCTTGGTATTCCGGCTAAGCTGGCCGGTTGTAAAGAAATCGTGTTTTGTACACCCCCTGGTGAAAAGGGAGTAATTAACCCCGCTGTTTTATATGCAGCCGGCTTGGTGGGAATCACTTCTGTTTTTAAGGTCGGTGGTATTCAGGCCATAGGTGCGATGGCGCTGGGGACCGAAAGTATTCCTAAAGTGGATAAAATATTTGGTCCCGGCAATCAATATGTGACGGCTGCCAAGCAAGAGGCTCAAAATTTAGGCGTAGCTATTGATATGCCTGCCGGACCCAGCGAAGTGCTTGTTATTGCTGATAGTACATGCGTTCCTTCGTTTGTCGCCTCCGACTTACTTTCTCAGGCTGAGCACGGAGAAGACAGCCAGGTTATGTTACTGTCCGATGATGAAAAGGTGGTTGATAAAGTTCTTTCTGCACTGAAACAGCAGCTCATTTCATTACCAAGGAAAAAAATTATCAAAAAAGCGTTAAAAAACAGTAAAGCTATTGTCCTAAAAAACATAAACGAATGCATCGCTTTCAGCAATACCTATGCGCCTGAGCATTTAATTTTAGCTGTGGATAATCCCCGTAAACTTATTCCTGAAATTTCAAATGCAGGCTCCGTTTTTCTTGGAAACTACAGCTGCGAAAGTGCCGGGGATTATGCCAGCGGCACCAATCATACCTTGCCTACCAATGGATACGCTCGCAGCTATAGCGGAGTCTCTTTAGACAGTTTCATCACTAAAATCACTTTCCAGGAGGTTACAAAAGAAGGTATTCGCAATATAGGTCCTGCTATTGAATTGATGGCCGAAGTGGAACAATTGGCTGCGCACAAAAAAGCTGTCTCCCTCAGACTGAATGATGATTTGTAAACGATAAAGTCAGAAATATGAAAACAAAACTTAATAAACTTGTTCGTAAAAACATCTTAAGCCTTCAGCCTTATTCAAGCGCCAGGTCTGAGTATTCGGGAAGAGATGGTGTCTTTTTAGATGCCAACGAGAATCCTTTTGGCGATCTCAATCGCTATCCCGACCCTTATCAAAAAGAGTTAAAGGAAAAGCTGAGTGAGATAAAATCTATCCCTACAGAAAATATCTTTATTGGCAATGGAAGCGACGAAGTGATTGATTTAGCCTTCAGAATTTTCTGCAATCCGGCAAAAGACAAAGCACTTGCTTTCTCGCCTACATACAGCATGTATGAAGTTTCGGCAGATATTAATGATGTAGAATTGATAAAGATTCCGTTGTTGCCATCATTTCAAATTGATTTTAAAGCTTTGGAAAAGCATTTGGATGATGAGAGGCTGAAACTGATATTCGTTTGCTCGCCTAACAATCCTACAGGAAACAGCATTAAAAATATTGATTCAGTGCTGCAAAAATTTAAGGGGATTGTAATTGTAGATGAGGCATATAGTGATTTCAGTAAATCGTCCTCCTACATAAATAAGATAAAGCAGTATCCAAATTTGATCGTGTTACAAACCTTCAGCAAAGCCTGGGGATTAGCAGCCGCACGGGTGGGCACCGCCTATGCTGATGCCCCGGTTATTTCAATATTAAATAAAGTGAAGCCTCCATATAATGTAAGCGAGCTAAATCAGAGGGCTGCTTTACAAGCCCTGGAGAATGCTGCTGAATTTGAAAAAAGAAAAGCACTCATTTTGGAAGAGAAAGAAAGCATGGAAAAACAGTTAAACGCCCTGCCTGTTATAAAAAGGGTTTATCCTTCTGATGCTAATTTTATTCTGGTTGAAGCGCAAGATGGCAACAGGGTGTATGATGCATTGGTAAATCAAAAAGTGATCATCAGAAACAGGACCGGAGTCTTGAAGAACTGTTTAAGGATTACGGTTGGAAGCCCTGAAGAAAATCAAAAACTCCTTAATTCGTTAAATCAATTATAAAATATGAAGAAGATATTATTTATAGACCGAGACGGCACACTGGTTATTGAACCGCCTTCTGATTTACAATTAGATAGCTTAGAGAAGTTGGAGTTTTATCCGGGCGTTTTTCAATCTCTTTCAAGAATAGTCACAGAGCTTGATTATGACTTGGTTATGGTGACTAACCAGGATGGACTTGGAACCTCGTCTTTCCCTGAAAATACATTTTGGCCTGCCCAAAATAAGATCATCCAGGCATTTAAGAATGAGGGGATCGAATTTACCGAGATATTAATCGATAAATCCTTTCCGCATGAAAATCTTTCTACCCGAAAGCCGGGCACAGCTTTGCTTAAGCATTATTTGAAGGGCAATTATGATCTGACTAAATCCTATGTAATCGGTGACCGGTTAACGGACGTGCAGCTGGCGCAAAATATCGGTTGCAAAGCAATTTATATGAGCGAAGACCAATGTGATGACGCTGTACTGTCCACAGCCAGCTGGAAAGATATTTACCAGCTGTTGAAAACCACACACAGAAAAGCGGAAGTAGTTAGAAAAACATCTGAAACGGATATTAAGGTCGAAATTGATTTAGACGGAATGGGGAAAAGCTCGATTTCAACCGGATTAGGTTTTTTCGATCACATGCTGGAGCAAATAGCCAGACACGGAAATATAGATCTGAGTATAAGCGCCAATGGCGATTTATATATTGATGAACACCACACCATCGAAGACGTGGCCATCACTCTTGGCGAAGCATTTTTAAAGGCATTAGGAAGCAAAAAGGGTATTGAACGATATGGCTTTTTATTACCTATGGATGATTGTCTGGCTCAGGTAGCTATAGATTTTGGAGGCAGGCCATGGCTGGTTTGGAATGCAGCATTCAAGCGTGAAAAAATAGGTGAAATGCCTGCCGAAATGTTTATGCACTTTTTCAAGTCGTTCAGCGACCATGCTAAGTGCAATATCAATATCAAGGCTGAAGGAAATAACGAGCATCATAAAATTGAAGCCATATTCAAGGCATTCGCAAAAGCAGTTAAAATGGCAGTAGGTAAAACAAATAATAATTCAATCCCAAGTACTAAAGGGGTGTTATGATCGCTATTATAAAATATAACGCAGGTAACATAAGGTCTGTCGAGAATGCTTTGAACAGCCTGGGATACGATTGTGCTGTAACTGATAATCCCGAACGGATAGAATCAGCAGAAAAAGTCATTTTCCCGGGAGTTGGTGAAGCGGCTTCAGCTATGAGACATATAAAGAAGGCGGGACTGGATGAATTGATAAAATCTTTGAAACAGCCGGTTTTGGGAATATGCCTCGGACAGCAATTGATGTGTAAGTTTACGGAAGAAGGCAAGGTTGAGGGTTTGGGAATTTTTGAAACAACCGTTAAGAGATTTCCACCTGAAGAACGAGTGCCTCATATGGGCTGGAATAACCTGAGGAGCCTGGAAGGAAGTTTGTTTAACGGGATAGATGATAACGATGATGTCTATTTTGTGCACAGCTATTTTGCCGAGCTATGTGATGAGACAACGGCTGTTTGCGATTACATTCTTCCGTTTAGCGCAGCTTTGCAAAAAAACAATTTTTATGCAACACAATTCCATCCCGAGAAATCGGCTGATGTGGGACATACTGTTCTGCGTAATTTTTTAGGGTTATGAAAAAGTTATAATGGAAAAAGCGAAAGTAAATCTAGTACAATTGTTAATCCAAAGGCCATCCTCCTGTCCCCCTTCGAAGGGGGACGGATGCTCCGCTGATGTTATCAGCGGATTTTTATTCCCAAGCTAAAATTTGATTATAGAAGTTGGGAGGCAGTAAACGAATGAATTATTGCAAATAATTCAGTTTAATTCCCCCTTTGAAGGGGGCGCAGGGGGATGGCTTCGGTGAACAACCTTAAAATTTAATCTATAGAAGTATACCATGAGAATCATTCCGGCAATAGATATCATCGACGGCAAATGTGTGAGGCTTACTAAAGGCGATTATGCTACTCAGGAAATATATAATGAAAACCCGCTGGAAGTTGCCAGGGAATTAGAGGCGAATGGCATCCGGTTTTTACATTTAGTGGATTTGGACGGAGCAAAGTCCAGCCACATTGTTAATCATAGGGTACTGTATGAAATAGCTTCTAAAACCAATTTAAAAATTGATTTTGGGGGCGGAATAAAAAGCAGCGAAGATCTTAAAATCGCTTTTGAAAACGGGGCCTCGCAAATTACCGCGGGAAGCATTGCAGTCAAAAATCCGAAGTTATTCCATGAGTGGTTAAGCATCTATGGACCGGAAAAAATAATTCTTGGAGCCGACTGTGATAACCGGAAAATAGCTACGCAGGGATGGATGGAAAGTTCAGAGCTTGATGTAGTTAATTTTATAAAAAAGCATAAAAGTGAAGGAGTTAAATATGTTATTTGCACGGATATCTCGCGAGACGGAATGTTGCAGGGGACTGCAAACAAGTTATATGAGGAAATTATAGATAACACAAATGTTAATCTTATTGCCAGTGGTGGCGTTGCTTCTATCGGAGATCTAAAAGCGCTAAAAAAGATAGGTTGTGAAGGAGCCATTATTGGAAAAGCCATTTACAAGCGAAAGATTACTTTAAAAGAACTGCGTAAATTATGCTGAAAAAACGAATCATCCCCTGTTTAGACATAAAGGACGGGCGAACGGTAAAAGGTGTTAACTTTATTGATATTCAGGATGCCGGTGATCCGGTAGAACTGGCGAAAAAATATGTGCAGGAAGGGGCGGATGAATTAGTATTCCTGGATATCACGGCAACTATTGAAAAAAGAAAATTGCTTGCTGCATTGGTGGAAAAAATTGCTGCAGAAGTAACGATTCCCTTTACCGTTGGGGGAGGAATCAGTTCAATTGATGATGTTTCAGTAATTATCAATTCAGGTGCTGATAAAGTAAGTATTAACTCTTCCGCGGTAAAACGTCCGGAGCTTATTACAGAGATTTCCGAGCGATATGGCAGTCAGTGTGTGGTTGTAGCCATCGATACCAAATATGAAAATGATGAATGGATGGTTTATATAAACGGCGGCAAAATTTCTACCTCGGTTAGGGCTGTTGATTGGGCGAGGCAGGTTGAGGAATTAGGAGCAGGTGAAATTTTATTAACCTCAATGAATAATGATGGAATGAAAACGGGTTTTGCCCTGGATATTACGGAGGCTGTCAGTGAAGCCGTGAATATTCCTGTTATCGCTTCAGGAGGTGCAGGAGAAAAGGGTCATTTTGAGCATGTCTTTCAACAAACGAAAGCAAGCGGGGCATTAGCCGCCAGTATTTTTCACTTTGGTGAAATCCCAATACCTGAACTAAAGGAATTTTTAAAAGTTAAAAACATTCCCGTACGATGAATATAGATTTTGATAAAACAAACGGTTTGGTCCCGGCAATCATCCAAAACCACATAACCCTGCAAGTACTGATGCTGGGCTATATGAATGAAGAGGCTTTTTTAAAGACTCAAAAAGAAGGCCGGGTTACTTTTTTTAGCCGCAGTAAAAATCGCTTATGGACTAAAGGCGAAACTTCGGGAAACTTTTTGCGGGTAAAAGAAATTTTGGCAGACTGCGATAAGGATACGATCCTTATAAAAGCTGATCCCGAAGGACCGACTTGCCACACAGGATCAACATCATGCTTTGGAGAAGAGACCGCGAAGGGATTTTTGTATCAGTTACAACAAACTATTTACCAGCGTATTGATGATAATGATGAAGACTCATACACTAATGCCCTTTTCAAGAAAGGGACTAATAAGGTGGCTCAAAAAGTAGGTGAGGAGGCCGTTGAATTAGTAATTGAGGCAAAAGATGATAACGATGACCTCTTCAAAAACGAAGCCGCGGACCTGCTCTACCACCTGCTGATTTTGCTAAAAACAAAAAATATTAGATTGGAAGATATTGAAGATGTGTTGAAGGGTAGGAATTAAAGGCCTTGTTTTTTAGTGCTTTAACATTATTCGGCAGAGACAGCTTATTTCGACTTGTTTTAATGTAGGTCGGGCATCTTGCCCGACAAGAGAAGAATTATAATAGGGTTCACTTTCTAAAACCTTAGTTTACTTCTTGGGTACAAGTTATCTCAAAAATCCTGCTGACGGGCAAGATACCCGTCCTACTTAATTTAAAGTTTAAATTAATCTTAATTATAAGTGAAGCCTACAGACGTTACCAAACTCCGCTTGTTCACTCAGCAAATTGCAGGTTCGGAGTTTAAAAACCCTGCAAACCTTGTTCATTGGATGGGCGCAATGCAGGCGCAGAATTATTCTATGGCAAAATGGGCGGTTGGTGTACGACTACCAAATTCAACAGATAAAATCGTTGAAGCTGCTGTTGATGAGGGTGAAATTATCAGAACGCATCTACTGCGTCCCACCTGGCATTTGGTTGCGGCAAGTGACATCCACTGGATGCTTGAACTGACAGCCCCACGGATTAAGGCATCAATGAAATCAAGGCATGAACAGTTAGGACTTACCCCCTCACTTATTTCAAAAAGCAATAAACTGTTAGAAGAAGTCCTGAGGGGTGGCAATCATTTAACCCGAGGTGAGTTAAAGGCCGAATTCAAAAAGATTAATATTGAGACTGACAATAACCGCATCTCTCACCTTCTGCTTCGGGCTGAATTAGACGGGGTGATATGTAGCGGGCGATCAAAAGGCAACAGTCAAACTTATGCTTTGCTTGATGAAAGAGTTCCGGAGAAAAAATCTCTTAGCAGGAATGAAGCGCTGGCAGAGTTGGCCCGAAGGTATTTTTCGAGTCACGGTCCCGCTACTGTGAATGATTTTGCCTGGTGGTCGGGATTGACACTCACCGATTCAAGAAAGGCTTTGGAAATGGTTAAATCAGATTTTATTACGGATACTATTAACTCACAAACCTATTGGTTCTCCAATTCATTTTTCATTCCTGAACCTGATGAGCCTTCTGTTCATTTATTACCGGCTTATGATGAATTTATCATCAGTTACACTGACCGGGGTGCAACTCTTTCAGGTGAACATAATGATAAGGCGATTTCAAAAAATGGAATGTTCTGGCCGGTTGTTATTGTGAACGGACAGGTAGCAGGCCTGTGGAAACGGACTATAAAAGGAAATAAAGTAAATTTGGAGGTCGAACCTTTTCAGCCGTTTTCAAAAACCGTTAAAGATTTAATTGAAAAAAAAGCCACTTCATTCGGAGATTTTTTAGGCAAAAAAGCAGAAGAAGTGACTATGTAGATCGGGATCTTGCCCGACAAAACAAAACTTTAACCCCGTTATTTTTGCAGAAATGCTAACTGCATCCAATTGATCATTACTTCAGGGTTAGTTGCTGATGGGTTGCAACCCATCCTACATCGGCAGGGTAAACGAAAAAGTTGAGCCTTTACCTTCTTCGCTTTTTACCTGAATATTGCCACCATGACGCTTAATAACTTCTGAAGCGACATAAAGTCCCATCCCGAGCCCTTTGATTTCACTTTTTTGCATAGCACCCCGGTAAAAACGGTCAAAAATATGTTTTTGGTCTTCTTGGGAAATGCCTATGCCAAAATCCTGCACTGAAACTGTCAGCTGCTCATCGGCCTTCATTTCAATAATAATATCACCGCCATCGGGAGCATATTTAATAGCGTTTGTAAGCAAATTTAGCAGCACCTGCCCGATTCGCTGCTTGTCGCCCATCACGCAATGTTGTTTTAAATCACCCCGCAGATCAATAGTATGTTTAGCCGTTTTTGCCTGTGCCACTTCAGCCGTTTCTTTTACCAGGGCAGTGATATTAAACTCCTTTTGGTTGAGTTCCAGTTCAACCTTTTCCATTCTTGCGGCATCAAGCAGATCGTCGGTAAGAGTGGCTATTTGGGAAAGCTGGCTTTCAACTTTAGAAAAATTTTTGAGCGATTTTTCTACTTCGCCCTGTTCAATATGCATTTTTGTGGTTTCTAAAAAGAGCTTCATTACCGTGAGCGGAGTATTTAGCTCATGGTAAACCATTTTAATGAAATCATTCTTGCTTTCTTCAAGCCTCTTGCGACCGGTAATATCAGTTAAAACACCGCAAAGCTTGTAGGACTCGTGGGTCAAATCAAATAAGGGGTATTTTACAGAAAGATAGTAGCGGGGGCCATTTTTATGCGAAATACTTTCTTCCGATTTGATGGTTTTTCCGGTGTGAAGTATTTTTTCATCATTTTTATGAAGGATTTCTGCCGTTTCGCTGGAAAAAAGATCGGAATCCCTTTTCCCTTTTATATCGGCATTCCCCAGGCCGAATACTTCTTCAAACTCACGATTGACCATCAGATAACGGCTCTCGGCATCTTTCAAATAAATGATCGTCTGGGCACCGTCAATAATACTTTGCAGCAACTGTCTGTCGTCTTCTGCCTGCTTTCGCCCGATCTGTTCACGAATACGAGCGATGCGTTCATCCATCAATGCCTGCTCATCTTTTCGCCGCTGACTGATATCCCGGATAATGAAAACAACCTGGTTGATTTTTGGAATAAATGATGTGGTGATGCTGACCGTTAGCTCACTTTTACCCTGAAGCGTATACCTGCCCGATAGTGGTTCAAAACCTTCCCGGCTTAGCACCCGCTGATAATCATTTTTCTCTAACCGCTTCTGCCCCCTGGACAATGTTAAAATTTCCCACACAGGTACACCCAGAAGGGTGATGGGCGATTTGCCTGTCATTTCAGCAATTGCATCGTTAGCATAAATAGTTTTCAAATTATCGCCGGCTACCAAAATACCCTCTCCCATATTGGCCAGTACAAGATCCATCCACCCCAGAGATGCCTGAAGATCAGATATTACCTGCTTGTAATTTTTCCGTTTGATGTCTTCCATAGCTCATTCTCCAGTTTGGGGATCAAGAAGCGCAGCAAATTGCCACTCCCCATCCTTTTTTTCGCCGGTGATAAAATGGGCAGCTTTTCGAACCGAACCATCCTTGCAATAAACCGGAAGGGAAATTTTTTTGTCTAATATTCGATGAGCTTCGGTGCTGAGAAAACGGGCAAAGCCAAGATTATGGGCATCGCGCGTATATGGCGGCAGAATGATAGTGAGAGCATTGCCTACCAGATCGTCTTCACTCCAGCCGTACTCATCTTCAAAAGAACGATTAATAAAAAAGATAATGCCATCCTGACCCGCTGCAATGACAGGAATTTCTTTTTCATCCAAAATTTCCTCAAAACGACTCATTTTCCCCTGACTTTATTCATGGTTGAATTTTTATCAAACAGGAGTTCGGGTTGATTTGTTTCAGCTTCACTCTGTAACTAAATCAATTAAAAAATATTATTTGTCGGTAAGTAATCTTTGTTTAATTGGCCGTAAAGGGGACTTTGGCGACTTCCTTTTTCAAAAATACCCCCTTTTTAAGATTAGGGGTGAAAGGAATAAAACTTTTGAGTGATGCCTTAGCAATCCATTCTACAAGTTCACAAAGAAATAATACCCTATAACGCCGGAAGCGATTACCTTGAGAATAGTGCCCATCAGAAAGCCTGCAAAAGATCCTAATGCTGACCTGATAGCTTTGTCTGATGTCTTACCCGCTATTAATTCACCCGCAAAAGCACCTATTAACGGACCCAGAATCATACCGAAGGGCGGAAAAAAGAATATACCGGCGATGAGCCCTATCACACTTCCCCAAACCCCATAAGGAGAGCCACCAAATTTTTTAGTTCCCCAGGCGGGGATGATGTAATCTAAAGCCACTATTACAGCTACAATTAGTGCCCAGATGATCAGAAACTGTAACGAAAACGGAGCTTCCGCAAACTGGAGCAGTACTAATCCCACATAACTCAGCGGCGGACCGGGAAGCACAGGTAAGAGTGATCCCAGGAAGCCGGTAACAATGCAGCCAATACCGATAATGATTAAAACTGTTTCCATAGCATTTTTTACCCGTCAGTTATTTAATGTTTTTAACTTACAAAATATGTAGGTCGGATTGCTAGCACAGGGATAAATATTTTTAAACGCTTACTTTTTTAAAACCCAGCTATTTTTATGCAACCCTATTCCTATGAGCTTCGGTGACAGGTTAGCAACCCATCCTACATAAACTCACTTATGGAGATTGAAGGAATGGCTGAATCTCTTCCGGCCCTTCTATTACTACATTACCCTGCAGAATAACAGCGTAAATGTCTTCGGTATTCTCTATATCCTCAAGAGGATTGCTATTGAGAAGAACGAGATCAGCGACAAACCCCTGCTGTACCTTTCCATAGCTGTTAGAAACCCCAAAAAAAGCAGGACCGTTTATCACAGAAGTTTGCAAGGCCTCCAGAGGGCTCAATCCTGCAGCAACCAGCTCCTGAAGCTCCTTGTGTAACGAAATACCCGGATATACAAAAGAATTAAACGGACCACTATCGGATCCCGCCAACAGCGGAATGCCCGCTTCGTGGATATCCGGTATCATATCCATAAACTTCGCTCTTAAATTCCGACGACGCTCAATCGCTTCAGCACTACTCCGGCGGGCAGCCTGCAACCGGCCCCGGTACGTTTGCTGAATGCCCTCACCAATGTAATTCAAATATGTATCACCGGAATGGTCTACCTCATTCAGATAAGCAAGTACTTTTCCAATATAAAGTGTAGGAACTACCGCTGTTCCGGCATCCACCATCTGCTCGTAGGTTGCCGCAGCTGTATCAGCGTCATAAGTTTCGATGGCCTTTGTCAGGGCCTCCCAAAAACCATAGGTTCCTTCTCTGACTTCCCGCGTAATGGCTTCTTCTTTTGAAGATGAACCCTTGAGCAAGTAATACATATGTTCCGTCGCGTCCAACCCTCTTCCAACCGCTTCGTTAAAATCTACCGTAAAGGGCATATGACCGGTAACCGGAAGCCCGCGTTTTTCCGCTTCTTCAATGGCTGCCAGATATACTTCGGCAGAAATGCTGCTGTCATATAACTTCACATAGTCTACGTTCAGGGCTTCCAGAGAATCAAAAGCCGCGGGTACCTGGTCGGGAGATGTCAGCTCAATAGAGCCTGCCCATGTGGGATCGGCACCATCCAGTTTAGGCCCTGATGTAAAAATTTTCGGTCCTATAAGCTCCCCATTCTCAATCTTCTCCCTCCATTCAAGGACAGCAAGAGTCAAATCTCCGCCCGCATCACGAACGGTGGTTACGCCATTGGCAATAAAAAGCTTAAGCAAGTCTTTATTTTCATCAATGAGGCTATCTCCCCCACGAAAGTGAACATGCATATCCCACAACCCCGGAATTACGTACTTCCCATTGGCTATTAGGGTATCGCTCGCAGCAATATTTTGATTGCTGTTAAAGATGCCTACAATTTCCCCATCCCGTATTTCAATACTTTTATTGGTTAAGATTTCTCCGGTTTCTACATCCACAATGTTTGCACCGCGAATGAGCAGATCAGCCGTTTTTTCTGTGTTGCTGCATGCCGTTATAAAGAAAACTGCTGTTAGAAAAAGTACTATTCTGGAAATCATATTTTATAAGTTTTACTTTTAATAAAATTTTTGAACCAAATCTTGTAGGTCGGGCTGGTAACCCGACACCGGCTAACTTTAATAGACCTTAGCTAATTGAAATCATGTCTTACATCTTATTTTAATGCGTGTTTAGCGATTTTACTTTGACGGGTTAGCAACCCGTCCTACATAAAGCTTTCCTTAAATTCTGGTTTGCAGTAGTTATACGGCCATTCTTGCCAGTAATTAACCAAACCTGCCTTTATGGGATTATTCAAAGTATACCGAATAGTTTTTTCCAATTCATCCTGATTCCTTATTACCCGATCATAACTTTCTGATTGCCAAAAAGCTCCTTTTCTGCCTAATGTTTTGTTACATTTTAATGCAGTATATCTTTTAAGACCTTTCATAATTTCTGTAATTGGAAAACTTTTTGAAGAACTTGCATTATTAAGATGTTGGAAGACCAAATGAACATGGTTAGGCATTAAACAATAAACATATAAATCGTATTTCTTAGAATCTCTGTAATGCAAGGCCTCTTCAACAACTTGTGTAACAGGGATTTTTAAGCCATAAAGGACCATTTGACTCTTTATCTAATACTTGTTCATACTTCCTGAATATTTTTCTTTGTAGGCTCCCTTGATTCAACTCTGGTAAATCATGAAACTCTCTTCGCATTTCTTTCAATGTGTTGACAGTTTGCTTTGGCAATGACCCTGCTAACCTAAACGTAATAAAATACTCTGCTCCTCTTGGTTGCCAATGCGGTAGTTTTCTTTGATAAAAATTCATAAACCAACCTGTAGGTCGGGTTGCCAACCCGACACCTGTTAAATTATAAAGAGATTTACTTACTTGATAGCCGGTAACTTACCTTTAATAAAGATTTTAATTAAAAGAATATTGGCTGGGTTAAGGCTTTTCTGCTTTTACTGAAGATTGTCAGCCTAATTATAAATTAACTTTTGTTTTCAAAATTTATTTTGACGGGTTGGCAACCCGTCCTACATCACACCATCGGTAGATCTATATCCCGTTCTTTGGCGGTTTTTATAGCTTCATCATAGCCTGCATCGGCATGGCGCATCACTCCGCTGCCCGGATCGTTGGTGAGTACACGTTCGAGGCGTCGGCCGGCCATTTCTGTACCGTCGGCCACACAGACCATTCCGGCATGAATAGAATATCCAATTCCCACACCCCCTCCGTGGTGCAGCGATACCCAGCTTGCCCCACTTGCCGTATTCAGCATCGCGTTGAGCAACGGCCAGTCGGCAATAGCGTCCGAGCCGTCTTTCATGCCTTCAGTCTCGCGATTAGGTGATGCCACCGAACCCGTATCCAAATGATCACGTCCAATCACCAGCGGAGCATCCACTTTCCCTTTCTTCACCAGCCAATTGAATTTAGCTCCCATCTCGGCGCGTTCGCCGTACTCCAGCCAGCAAATTCGCGATGGCAATCCCTGGAAATGAACCTGCTCCTGCGCTTTGTGAATCCACCGGTTGAGGGCTTCTTTTTCGGGAAATGTTTCGAGCACTGCTTTGTCGGTAGCGGCAATATCTTCGGGATTACCTGAAAGCGCCGCCCAGCGAAACGGACCCGAACCACGGCAAAAAAGCGGACGGATGAAAGCAGGTACAAAACCGGGAAAATCAAAAGCTTCTTTCATTCCGCGACGATCAGCAACCTGTCCCCGCAAATTGTTGCCGTAATCAAAAGTAACCGCTCCCTTTTCCTGCATTTTCAGCATTGTTTCTACATGCATTACCATCGAATCAAGCACTGCCTCCTGGTACATTTCGAAATTCAATTCACGTTCTTCGGCCGCTTCTTCAAGCGACATTCCGGCCGGAATGTATCCCAGTTGCAGATCATGAGCTGAAGTTTGGTCGGTAAGCACATCAGGAATCACTCCTTTTTCAAGCATTTCAGGTAGAATTTCGGCTACATTTCCCAAAAGTCCGATAGAAAGTGCTTCACCCTTTTCTTTGGCGTTTAACGCTTTTTCAATCGCTTCATCCAGATCAGTACATTTTTCATCACAATAGCCCGTTTCCACGCGCCGGTCAATGCGGTGCTCATCCACTTCGATTCCGATGAATGATGCTCCGTTCATGGTAGCGGACAGTGGCTGTGCGCCGCCCATGCCGCCAAGTCCCGCCGTAACTACAAGCTTTCCTTTAAGGGAACCATCAAATTTTTGGCGGGCACATTCTGCGAAGGTTTCATAGGTACCCTGCAAAATGCCCTGCGTGCCGATGTAGATCCATGAGCCGGCGGTCATTTGTCCGTACATGGTGAGCCCCATTTTGTCGAGGCGCCGGAACTCATCCCAGTTAGCCCACTTTGGCACCAAATGAGCATTGGCGATAAGCACGCGGGGAGCCTCTTCATGTGTCCGAAAAACGCCCACCGGTTTTCCGCTTTGTACGAGCAGGGTTTCATCATTTTCAAGACGTTTTAATGTTTCAACTATTTTATGGTAGCTCTCCCAATTTCTGGCGGCTTTACCTCCTCCCCCATAGACGATGAGTTCATCCGGCTTTTCGGCTACATCGGGATCAAGGTTATTCATCAGCATCCGCAGGGCGGCCTCCTGATGCCAGCCTTTACAGTTTAATTTTGTTCCTGTTGGTGCTTTGATGTTTTTGACAACCCCTGTATTTATACTCATTTCAACGATTATTTTAATCCTGATTTTCTGGAAAGGTAAAAAATATATCTCGTATTGCGTATTCCGTATTCAACAATTCCCGGCTTTTTCATTATGAATACCCCTAAATACGCAATACGCACTACGTAATATCCTATTTGCTTCCGTAAGGCGGTTTAATTATAATATACCGGCATGACGGCAAAATAAAGTTTCAGCATCATATCTTGAATTAAATCTACATTACTAATGGCAAACGGACAATCGGGGGCATTAGACCCTTCAGCAAAGAAAGACTTTTTTGGCCATCCTCGCGGCCTGGCCACCCTATTTTTCACTGAATTCTGGGAACGCTTCAGTTATTATGGAATGCGCGCGCTGCTTGTGCTTTTTATGGCAGACGCGGCTATAGGTGCTAACCCCGGCCTGGGTTTCAGCATTGGAAAAGCCACCGCTATTTATGGATTATATACCTTCTTCGTTTATGTACTCTCCCTGCCCGGCGGTTGGATTGCCGATAATTTATGGGGACAGCGAAAGTCAGTATTTGTAGGTGGTTGTATTATTGCTGCGGGTCACTTTAGTATGGCGATTCCCACCACGATATTTTTCTTTATTGGTTTAGGACTGATCGCCATCGGTACCGGTTTACTCAAGCCTAATGTGAGCTCGATGGTTGGTGAAATTTATCCCGAAGGCGGTGCGCGACGCGACGCAGGATTTTCCATTTTCTACATGGGTATTAACTTTGGTGCTATCTTAGGGCCGCTGCTTTGTGGTTTGTTGGGTGAAGGCTACAACTGGCATCTGGGTTTTTCGTTAGCAGGTATAGGAATGGTTCTGGGACTTATTTCTTATAAATACGGCGATAAGTTTCTTGGAGATGCCGGTATGCTGAAAACGGATGAAAGCCGGGAAACATTAAATAGCAGAAGCCGGAGGTTCTATGGCATCCTTTCTGTTGTTGCTGCAATAATCGTTTTGTTCGGCTTTTTGATGAGTTCAGGAACTATCAACATCACCCTTGAAACGCTGGCTACTTATCTTGGTTATGCTGCCGTTGGCATTACGGTAATCTTCTTTGGTTATATTATATTCTTTGGCGGCCATACCACTGATGAAAAGAAAAAACTGGGTGTTATCTTTTGGCTTTTCATTCTGGCCGCACTTTTCTGGAGCGGTTTTGAGCAGGCAGGCTCATCTATAAACCTTTTCACCGAAAGAATGGTTGACCGCGAGTTTGGTCCTGCCAGCTGGCTGGCAACCTGGGGCGCTCCTGTGTTAACCATTTTAATTGCTATTCCGGTACTTTATGGGGTTTACCGGGTTTTTAAGCGTGAAACGTTATGGCCGGTCGCAAAATGGATTATCGGTGTCGCTTCCATTGGAATTCTCGTTTTACTTTATACACTCTTTAGCAAAATTGGAAACCAGTGGGTAGCACCCGCAAGTACGTTGCAGCTTATAAATCCAACATTCATTGTTATCCTGGCCCCTGTTTTTGGCTGGCTTTGGACCTGGCTGGCATCCCGAAATGCTAATCCGTCTATTCCTGTAAAGTTTGGACTGGGCTTGCTAGGGCTATCAGCAGGATTTTTTGTTCTTTCGTGGGGAGCTGCCAATTCGGTTGGAGTAAATTCAGTCGGTATCTCATGGTTAATTGTCACCTACTTTTTGCACACTTGCGGCGAACTGGCATTATCACCCGTAGGACTTTCATCCATGACTAAACTGGCGCCTAAAGGACGCGTCAGTCAAATGATGGGAATCTGGTTTGTTGCTGCTGCTTTGGGTAACCTTTTTGCAGGCCTGGTAGCAGGATCTCTTGAAACACTGGAACCCAGCAGCCTTTTCTGGAGCGTTGCCATGATCGTTGGCGGCGGTGGTGTTGTGGCGCTGTTAGCCAGTCCGTTTGTCAGACGCTTGATGGGTGATGTAGAATAGAATCTATCGCAGATTGATCCGATTTTGAGATTGCACTGATTTAGCTTCCAAATTATTTAACCCTGTCAAGGTTTAGGCTTTGGCAGGGTTTTTTAATGTAGGTCGGGTTGCCAACCCGACAAGACAAATAAAGCTCCGGTTATTCTTTGCCGAAGAGTTAATTCATCTTTAAATTTAATATTTGTTCAAAACTTCCTGTTAACGGGTTAGCAACCCGTTCTACAATCACTCAAACACTATAGTTCTGTTGTTATGAATGAAAATACGTTCCTCAAGCACCATTTTTACTGCTTTTGCTAATACATTTTTCTCTACATCTCTTCCGGCATTTGCCATTTCTTCTGCCGTATAGGAATGATTGACGGGCAATACATTTTGCGCGATTATAGGGCCTTCATCTAAATCATCGGTAACAAAATGAGCCGTAGCGCCAATTATTTTCACGCCCCGCTTAAAAGCCTGGCAATAAGGATTGGCACCCACAAAAGCAGGCAAAAATGAATGATGAATATTGATGATCCGGTCTTTAAACTCTTCCACAAACTCCGGAGAAAAAATGCGCATATATTTTGCCAGTACAATATAATCCGGTTCATACTGCAAAAGAATTTTTCGCACCTGCTGCTCATGCTCACACCGGCTTAAACCTTGATGATTCACACAGTGAAAGGGAATATCAAATGCCTGAGCCAGGGATTTTAGTGAATTATGATTGCTGATCACTGCATCAACCTGTGCAGGTATTTCTCCATAGCTATTTCTTAACAAAAGATCTCCCAAGCAATGAGGCTCGGTAGTTGCCATGATAACAATCGAACGATTCCCAACCTCAGCCTGACGAATATTAGCCGCTTTTGGCAAAACTCTTTCCAGGTTCTGTAGAATACCGTTGGATGTTTCGCAGCCTTCAAATTCTGTTCGCATCACAAAGTGAGAGGTTGTCCGATCCACAAACTCCTGATTACTTACGATATTCAGTTCCTGCCCGTAAAGTACTTTTGTGATTCGATAAACGAGTCCCTTTTCATCAGGACAGTCAATATGTAATACTTGGTTAGCCATACTCTCTCTTGATTGTTTTACTAAAAATCATTACAAATTCGGCTACAATCAATAGAAAGAGAGTTTATGAAATAATTTTAATCTAAAATTTATCTGACTCCACAAATTTATGGACTTCTGAGATTTACAGATTTTCTTATTTAATATTTGAGCCTTTCAATCCCCCTAAATCCCCCTTCCCAAAGGGGACTTTTTCTTCCCATGAAAGTTTTGCAGCACTAACCATCAGACCCTCATCAGGCGACTGGTTTTGTCCCCCGATGAGTGAAACGATCAGGATTATAGCCTATCTATTCATCCGACTTCAAGCCCGGAATCCGGATGAAAATCATTCCTAAATTTCGAATGCTGATTTAGAGAGCATGAGTGGTTATATTTAGCCTATGAAAAAAATAAGCTCTGTTTCTGAAAAAAAGGAAACTCCAACGATTACCGAACGCCCTCCCATTGCTGCCATCGCTACTCCCGTAGGTGAAGGCGGAATTGCCGTGATTCGTGTTTCAGGAAAAAATGCCATCAAAATTGTTAATGAGGCGTTTGCCGGAAAAGACCTTACTCAACAATCAACCCACACGGTTCACTTTGGGAAAATTATAGACGGGAACGGTCAAGTGGTTGATGAAGTGCTGCTCACCCTATTCCACTCACCCAAATCCTATACAGGTGAAGAAACGGTTGAAGTTTCATGTCATGGTGGAGTTTTAATCACCCAATCGGTTTTAGAGGCGATTTTAGCCCTCGGTATTCGTCCCGCCGAACCGGGAGAGTTTACCCAGCGCGCTTTTTTGAACGGGAAGCTGGAATTGAGTCAGGCCGAGGCAGTGGCTGATCTGATTCATGCTAAAAGCCGGAAAGCGATGGACGCAGCTCATCAGCAACTGGAAGGCAGGCTCGGGGAGCACATCAGGCAGTTTCGACAACAAATTATTGATGCCACCGCGATGGTTGAGCTGGAGCTCGATTTTATAGAAGAAGACGTTGAATTTGCCAATAAAGAACAGCTTCAGCAACTGCTAAAAGAGCTGGATAAAGAGATTGACCATTTGCTGGCTACTTACGAAACGGGGCGGCTTGTAAAACATGGTGTTCGTACTGTTTTCATCGGCCTGCCCAATGCAGGGAAATCGACCCTATTGAATACCTTGGTAGGCAAAGAGCGGGCGATCGTTACTGAAATTGCCGGCACCACCCGCGATACCATTGATGTGGACTGGAGTTATGAAGGACTCCGTTTCACACTGACGGATACTGCGGGTCTCAGGGAAACAACTGATGCAGTTGAAGCAGAAGGCGTTAAGCGGTCACAAAAAGCATTCGAAGAAGCGGATTTGGCCGTCTATCTGAAAGACCTCTCCAAAGAACTTTCTGATGAAGAGAAACAAGATATCTCCCGGCTTCAAAAAAATGCCGGGGATACGCCGTTTATTCTCATCGGCACTAAAAGTGATATTGCCGTTCAGGTTGATGATGAAAGATTGAATTATGATCTAAAAATATCAGCCCTGGAAGGCGAAAAAATTGATACGCTTGAAAAACTCATGAAACAGCACGCCCTCGAAAATAAACATTACGACGCTTCGGGCCTGCTGGTAACTTCAAGCCGCCACCGCGATGCGCTCGAAAAAGCCCAGAAAAATGTGCGCAGTGCAATGCGGGCACTGAATCAGGGCATGACAGGTGATTTTCTGTCTATTGATCTGCGTTCAGCCCTTAAAGATTTAGGAACGATCACGGGCGAGATTACTACTGAAGATGTGCTGGATTCGATTTTCTCGCGGTTTTGTATTGGTAAGTAGGAACGCAGATGAAGCGGATGCGGAAGAGTCGTTGATTTTTATTCATCTTAAAGTTACAAACTTGATAGATAGGGGAAATAGCTTGTCTTCGGTTTCACATCATTACGGGAATTAATTCTTGCGCTAATGATGTGGCCAAACAAAAAAGCCCGACTCCATTCGAGTCAGGCTTTTTATCAATTCACTAAGAAAATTCTGATATTTAATTTCCGTCGGAACCGGTATCGGCATTGTTGCCGCTTTGATTTTCAGGAACGGGTACAGCAGATGGTGTTTGAGATTGATCATCCAACCCATTTTGTTGCTGAACAGGAATTTCAACCCCACTTTGTTGAACAGCACTTTCGGCCTGGTCGCCACGGTCAATAGCAAAGTTGGCGAGCAGGCAAAGTGTTAAAAGAGCGGTGCCTAAAACCGTAGTCGATTTTGAAAGCAAGTCAGCCGTTCGGCGTGCTCCCAGTCCCGCGCCGCCTGCCATACCGCCGGCAATTCCTCCCGACAGACCGGAACCCTGTCCCGGTTGCAACAGAACCACAATGGTTAATAAAATACAAATGAGAACTATGACGGCTAATATGATGTAGTAAAGCATGATAATTTCTATATATAGCGATAAATTTCAGACCAGTAAAGTTATTCAAAATTCCTTTTTATTACAATAATTCTCGCTAAAAAGTTATTTTATTTGGTTTTAATAACTGCTTCAACGAACTTTTATTTCAATCAAAATTGTAATATTCCATTTCACCTAAAGCTGTAAACAGTGCAGGATTTTTTAAATCAACTTAACCACTTTTTCGAAAATTTCCCGGCCATCACCTATCAGTTGGTGTTGTCGCTGGTAATTATTTTTGTGATTTGGCTGGCTCGCCTTATCGCTATCCGCATCATCAATAAAAAATTGCCGGAGGCCAGGAAACAGTATAAATGGAGAAAAAATCTGACCTATATCTCCGTTTTTATCGGTTTTTTGATTGTAGGACGCATCTGGTTCGAAGGGCTGCAATCACTAGCTACTTTCCTTGGGTTGCTTACAGCAGGTTTAGCCATTGCCCTGAGAGATCCTGTTACCGATATTGCTGCCTGGGCTTACATTCTTTGGAGAAAGCCTTTTGATGTAGGCGACCGCATTCAGATTGAAGATACCCAGGGAGATGTTATTGATAAGCGTCTTTTTAAATTTACTATACTTGAAATCGGTAACTGGGTACAAGCCGACCAAAGCACCGGGCGTGTAATTCACGTGCCTAATCATAAAGTATTCTCCGATTCACTGGCCAACTATACCAGCGATTTTGAATTTATCTGGAATGAAATACCCGTTCTGGTCACCTTTGAAAGCGACTGGAAAAAAGCGAAACAACTGCTTCAAGAAATTGCGGATAAGCATCTTGAAAATTTTGTAGAACAGGCCCAGCAACAAGTACGAATGGCTAAAAAATCTTATCTCATCCATTACCGTTATTTAACACCCACGGTTTATACCGAAGCACGAGAAAGCGGCATTCGCCTTACCATCAGATATCTTACCGATCCCCGAAAACGGCGAGGTACTTCTCAATTGATATGGGAAGATATCTTAACCGAATTCGAAAAGCATGAAGATATTGAACTTGCTTACCCTACCATGCGATATATCACAGATTAAAGCAGATTTTGCTGATGACACTGATTAGTAAAGAGTAGCCTTAGGCTACTCTGCTTCATCTGCTAAATCAGATCAATCAACTTAATCTGCGCTTCCTATTTCGGGATGGGCTGAATGAGCTCCGCACTATTATTTTCGGGATTGTTTACCTCGTCGGAAACCCGGTTCACCGCCATTTCTGTCATTGAATAAGCATTTAGAAACTTCTCAAAATCCATCTCATCTGCCGGCTGATTGGAAAGCCATTGATCGTAATCGTCAGGGTGTAAAATAACCGGCATACGGTCGTCGACCGGCTGAACTAAGGCGTTGGATTTGGTCGTGAGCAGCGCGCAGGAATAAACGTTACGCCCCGTCGATGATTTCCAGACGGAGTAAATGCCGGCAAAAGCCAGCAAATTATTTGAAAGCAATCGAATATAGAAAGGCGTGCTTTTCTTTTTTGTGGTCTTCCACTTATAAAACCCGTTAGCAGGAAGCAAACAGCGTCGTTTATCAAGGCATTCTTCAAGCCATTCATTGTCATCAATACTTTCCATGCCCACTTCAAAATTTTCAAGGCCTTCTTTCTCTTCTTCGGCTCCGGGAGGTATCATTCCCCACGCAAAATTATAAATTTTTCGCTCTTCATCTTCCTCATAAATAACTGGTATAAGTGAACCGGGGGTGATGTTGAAATCGGATTCAAAAAAATCACTCCGCTCTGTGGATACCTCAAAAATTTGCTCAACTTCTTCTTTGGATGTTTGCAGTACAAATCGATCGCTCATAAATTTTTTAATTATTTTAGCCTTTTGCCTTTTTACGTTAGATTATGCTAAAAGATGATTGAATTATCTAAAAAAGAACAACTTCCCCGACTAAAGTCGGTACTCCCTTTGCTAAGGGAGATTTTTTAGTCTCTTATCCTTCAAGATAAGCTTTTTAGGAATCCCCTTATAAAAGGTTGTTTCATCTTTGTAAAAGCTTCAACCTATAATTCAGCCATTCAACGCCCTTAAATTATTTCACTTAGTACTACAACCTTTTTAAAACCTCCAGTGTTTCTTCCTTATGAATATCTTTATCAATCCTAAAGATCAACGCCCCAGGGCGGGATGGCGACTGCTGCTGCAATTCATCATTATGTTTTTCTTCGCGGGCTTTGCTACCCTGGGCTTTCAGGCCCTTTGGCAAACTTCGCTCAGTTTTGCCTTTGTCCTGCCACAGTTTATCGGAGTTGTTGGTAGTATTTGGCTCGCGGCGTGGTTACTTGACGGACGATCGCTTACCAATTACGGTCTTCAATTTAATCAACAGTGGGCGAGGGATTTTGGAGCGGGAGCCCTGATTGCGGGTATAGCAATGACCTCAATTTTCGGGATTGAATGGTTGATGGGCTGGGTGAACATCACTCAATTCGGATGGAATGTCCCTTCTGATGTGCCTTTTGCTATGGCTGGCATCAGCTCGCTCTTAGCCATGCTCATGGTGGGCTTCTACGAGGAGCTTTTATCACGTGGCTACCAGGTACTGAACTTAGCCGAAGGGTTGCGATTTCCACAAATCGGTGAGCGCGGCGCCGTTGTTATTGCGGTTGTAGCCACCTCAAGCCTGTTTGGGTTTATGCACTTTTACAATCCAAATGCAACACCTGTGGCGGTTTTTAACATCATTTTAGCCGGCATTGTGCTGGCTGTTCCTTACATCTTAACCGGCAGCCTAGCTCTTTCGGTTGGCCTTCATTTTAGCTGGAACTTTGTGCAGGGGGGCATATTCGGCTTTCCGGTCAGCGGTATGAAATTTGAGACTTCAGTCATTCAAATTCAACAGATGGGGCCGGAGTTATGGACCGGCGAAGCCTTTGGTCCGGAGGCCGGATTGGTTGGAATTTTTGGCATGGCAATAATGGTGGGGTGTTCACTCGTTTACATAAAAATGATGGGATACGAGCTTGCAATCAGCATCCTCTTTAGAGAAGAAAAATCAACCGTTAAAACGGATGAGCAAGGTCTATAAGTTTTGTATATTCCATCACCTAAATGAAGATCGCTTGTTTTTGAAGCGGTGATAATGAAACAGAATGCTAATTTAAATGAAAGGTTAGAACGTTGAAGTTTGAAGAATTAACACTAAGTCCCGAAATTTTGAGCGGACTGCAAAATGCAAATTATGATCAAGTAACTGAACTCCAAAAAGCGGCCCTCCCTATTATCCTTGACAGCAAAGATGCGCTGATTAAGGCTCCAAAAGGAAATGATAAGGATGCTTCTTATGTGATTACCGCACTGCAAAAAGTAAGTCAGAAAGAAGAAAGAGAAGACATCTCGGTACTCATTTTAACTCCCGGCTCAACTGCAGAAATCAGTGATTTAATGGATAGGATCGGCTCTCATGCCGGCGTTCAATGTGCTTCAGTGGAAGATGGACAAATCGACAAGCACAAAGAAATCCTGCAAAGTGATGCCGATGTACTTATTGCAAATCCCGCACCGCTTCTGAATGCCGTACAGGAACAACGTTACATTTTCCGGAATGTGGATTTACTGGTTATTGATGCCGCTGATGAAATGCTCTCCCGAAATTTATCGCAAGCGATTAGCGATATAGCCAAACGGATAATCTGCAAATATCAAACGGTTATCTTTACGGGTGAATTGAATAAAAACGTTAATGAACTGGCTGAGCGTTATTTGAATGAACCGGTTATGTTGGAAACGGATGATCAGGGAAATTCACGGACTTTGAATAAGCCTCCCAAAGTATCCGGCAGTTTATCACACGGTTATATTTATGTTCCCTCCCGGATGAAAATTTCTACCCTGATGGCGCATCTGGAGGAAATCTCTAATGATCGCTGCGTTCTTTTTACGGCTTCAAAAAGGGGAACAGACCGCTTATACCGCATTTTGCGGAAAAATAATTATAAAGCTACAAGTCTTCACGGAAAGCTTTCTGATGAAAAACGAGCCCAGCGCTTTGCCAACTTTACCAACGGCGATATCCAGTTTCTGATCGTGGCTGATATCTCCGCCTCAGAACTTGATCTGCGAGAGGTTAAGCAGGTAATAAATTATGATGTGCCTAATGACGCGAATGAATACCGTTTTCGCGCTGATTTAGTGGGTCTCGGAAAAACGACAAGGCTCCTTTCACTCGTTTCAAAACAGGACCGAAGCGACATTAACCTGCTGGAGAATGAACTGGGGCAGGCTCCGAAAGAATTTCCGCTGCCGGAAAAAGTAAAGCAGGAGCTGAACAGGCGAAAACAACAGAAGAAAAAACGTCCGCCTAAAAAGAAAAATAAAAGCCAAAAGCGAAATAACGGTCGTGGCAAAAAGCCTCAGAAAAAGAAAAAAGAAATGGAACTCCCCCGTCCCAGTTTTGATAAACTAAGCGGTGGACGCAGTGGTGAAAAAGATGCTAAATCGGGCGTTATAGGGATGTTAAAGAGGATTTTTTCTTAGAGGTGGAGGAGTTGGCCGTTTGATAGGGTTTTAAACGGTAAAATTTGAACCGAAGCCGGTAAGTCCAGTCGCTTAACCGGCTTTTTATTTAATTAGGCATTCTATGTTAATTGTAATGGTAGGCGAATGCTCTATTTTACCCGGTTCAACCAAAGTAGCAGGTTGGCTTCTTATTATAATACAAAGCGCATCTCCCTTTTCAATACCAAACACAGTACTTCCGGGTCCATCGGCATCAAGTTTGAGTCAAGTCTTTGTTATTGCCTTGCTAATACCGTTACTGATGAAGTAATTTCAAATAAAAAATTCTTATGCTTTTCTAAGAAGCGTAATACCACTGGCAAAAGCTAGGGCTATTAATCCCATAGCTACGGCAATCGCTAAACCAATATTGCCACCACTATCTAAAACCATCCCTTTAACCGAGGTATAAGCTGGTGTTTTCATTAAAGAAAATCCAATGATGATGAGCAGAATTCCTAGTATAACTCTTGTCCTTTTTCCCTTCATAAGATGAAAAATTGCTTTAATTTTGTAGTTAAAGTTCTTTGAAGCGATGTAGTGAGGCCTTGTGCATAACCAGCACAAAGATTTGAAACTTCAATATAGCACGATAAACCAGAAGCGCAAGGGTGACTGAAAGCAAGTTAACCTTGCGTCCACGTTAATGGCTTTGTTAGCGCATCAATAAAGGATCTTTTAGAGCTATAACACCACCTTTGCTTTCTATAATATTAACGTATTTATTCTTCCAATTTTTTATTTTCATTCTAAATCCTTGTGCTCGATTGAAATATAGAGCTCATTACCTCCATCATTATAAAGAAGCTGAATATTCTTATTCTCAAAATTTTTTGAATCTTCATGTTGTACAAAAGATCCCTTATTTTTTGATTGTTCATATAACTTAGAATAAGTATTTACAATCCAACCCAAGCTATTTTGGAGCTCAATATTTTTTAAAAATTGTTTTAATGTTGTTGATTTAGAAAGTTTTTTAATTGAAGGAGCTGGAACCACTAAATTCGCAACTATTATATTATCTTTAAAACCTACAATATTTAGATAATAATTATTCTCAGTATTGTTGCCTCCGAATGCTGGCACTCCTTCCCAAGAGCGTAATTTTTCCATTTTAAATGAATTTGAAAAATTTATCGCTTGCTCATAAGAAACATTCAACTTTTTAGAAGTATCAACTTCAGTAGATTCAGCCGTGCTTTTACCAGCTATTTCAACTTTTATATCTGTATTATCTTCACTCCCTAATAAGGATATAGCAAATATGAAAATGATAATAGACCAACCAACTTTCCAACCTTTAGTAATGGTATTTGACTTCCAAAGTGCATAAAGCCCCACTGGAAAAAAACGACAATTAAAATTCCAACAATCACTTTATTATCATACCATTTTCCAGTTGGTTCTGTATTCATATTGTTTAAATTTTCCATTTCATAGCTTTTTTGGAGATGATGTTACATTTAAAGGTGTATAACGACCCAGCGCATAACCGGCTTGAAGCTTATGGGTTTAAAAGAAGCTAAATTTCACGAATAAGGCAAAACACCAAACCGAAGTTTGAGTCAAGTCCGCGTTAATGCGCCTTGTTAGCTATTTTAATCGATTAATCCAATTTCTTTTGCCAATGATGCAAAATCGGCTAAGTTTTTAGGTTTTTGATAATCTTTAGTTTCATCATTGATTCTTTTTTGTTCAATTGATTTATCGATATCTGATTTTGTCCCCAATAGAAAACGCTCGGCATTTTTTATTTGCAAAAAATTGGCTGTAAGTTTTTCAGTTTGGCAAATTATACCTTCTTTCTTGTCTCTTAAAATACGGTTTGTTTCTGCGGAAAAAGGAAATGCTGAAGAAGGCATTAGATATAGCATAAATTTGTTGTCAAGTGGTAGAGACAAAGTATTATTTGGATCACCTGGCATAATGAATCCCTTTTTGTCTGAATGAATAACTACAGGATTATCGCTAGTTATAAAATTTGTTTCTTCATGCCCTAATTCAGTTACAAAAATATTATTCTTTGATCTTAAATTTGCTAGCCTTACAGCGATATCAACTTGAATCGTAACTTGATCTTCTTTTAGGGAAGCAAGGTGGTCCGAAATTACTTGATCAAAGTCCCTATTTTCAAACGAGATAGTTTTCCCTAAATATTTAAACTTTTCGGTTCCATTATGTTGGCAAAGTTCATGAGCATTTTTAAAGGTTTTCTCAACGAATTTATTATACTTTTCTACCCATGAGAGATTTCTAAATAACAGAGTTGTAATAAAAGCTATGATGGTTTGCTTTTCTTTACTTTCAATCTCTTCAACACTTGTATCAACTAAATTTGAGTAAATTACGTCATAATCCTCCTCGACATTCCGATAGAAATTCTCAATTAATTGACGTTCATCCTCTGTACCACCTGAAAGAGTATAGAAATCATTTTTGACACATATATCCTTGATATTAGGAGTAAATGAATTCGATGGGTTATCCACATGAGCAGAATCAATGAGAAACTTATCCCCATCTTTCCAAGAAAAATTTTTCAAGTAGACTCTTGGTACGAAATGTTGTCTTACTGTTTCTTGATCTGACATAGTTGCAAAAGTTTTAAAATAGCTAACGACCCTGCGCATAACCGGCTTGAAAATTGCGAGCTTAAAAGAAGCAAAAACCAGTGAATAAGGCAAAAAGCAAACCGAAGTTTGAGTCAAGTCCGCGTTAGTGCGCCTTGTTATACTTCTTCAACTTTAACTTTAATTGCGATAAGTTTACTCATTTCTCGGATATCCATTATAACTGTATCAAAACCAAACCATTGATATAAGACTTTAGCCTTTAATCTCAACTTCTCGTCATCAGTAATAAAATATTTAGTTCTTGTCGCATTAAAAGCATGTCTGATATCAAATATTGAGGAATAAAACTTCTCATTCCTTCTTTTTTCTGACTTAAAACCAAGACCATCTAATAAGGTAAACGCTGTCGAAAAGTAGTCTGAAAGCAAATTTAAGCTGTTATTATTTTCTTGATTTAAATGACTATGTACCTTACTAACAAGATCATCGAATGAAGTGGCTTTGGTCCCATATTGTTTAAAAACTTGAGATATTTCATCTGTCTTTAAAAGTTCATTAATCTTCTCAATTATTTCTTCTTCATCAAAATTGTTCAAATAATTTGCTGAAAGTTGTGGATGAACTGTATCTCCCCAAATTTTCTCAAAGTTGATATTTTCGAGAGCACCTATAAAAGCGTTTCGAAAAATCTTGAAATACTCTCCTTTCTGTTTATAAACTTCTGCTGGATGAGCATTGAAAAATTTAGTTTCGTCAGAATTCTTTACTCTTTCCAAATACAAATTATTAGATAGAATGGAGAGACTATTGAGATCTTGATTTAAGATTTTATTTTTCCTGTTTGTATCAGTTAAAGTTATAGCAGAAGCTTCCATTAGATGGGCATCAGTGAAGAAGAACTGTAGATTTTTTTTGTCAAACCTTCTTTTTAACTCTTTTAATCTTATAGTGAAATCACCATTTTTGAATCTTTGGATTACATTCCAATCCAAATAAATATACTCTTTCCTTGAAAGTTGATTACTCATTATGAACTAGTTAAAGAAGTAGACCCAGCGCATAACCGACGCAAAGATTTAAAACTAAATATAGCATGAAAAATTGGAACCGCAAGGGCGAGGGCTGAAGGCAAGTTTGCCATGCGTCCGCGTTAATGCGCTTTGTTATGCAACTATTCTGTAGCTGTATCTGGAATGGCTAAAGATTCATTTTCTTCGCTCCAAGGAAGATTATCATTCATTTTTTGAAAACTATAACCGATACCCCAAAGACTACAAGCGATATTTGCAATTGCTAAGGGCTTTTGAGCTGGATTTGCAAGCAAAAATAGTTCGAAAATCAAAAGAAAAAATCCAATAGAGAAGAAACAGGCAATTATTTTAGCTGATAGAGGTGCCTTCTTCCATGTTCTGAATACAATTATCATTGCTGAACCTGCATAAGCCCAAGAAAGTGTGGAAGCACCCAATAAAAGTCCTGCATATTTACTTAAATTAGCAAATAAAACTCCACCCAATATGATAGAAACAGCAATTAAAAGTATCATTTCCTTTTTAGAGAGAACCCTTTCGATAATAGCCCCGGCTAATATAATTGATAAGCTTATCATCAATAGATTAGATAAACTGATTTGCATTATCCAATAAGTGAACAATTGATAGAATCCCGAAAAACTAAAGACTGTTTCAGTATCTATAGCTAATAATGCCACCATTGTTTCTGCTGGAAAAAAGGCAAATACAAAAAAGGATATAATTAAAAAAATAATTATTCCAATTGAGACTTTAGCAGCTTTCAAATCATTTAAAAACTTGTTTTTTGCCATTTAGTTTAGGTCTAGTTAACAGGGTAAAGTTGCATAACGACCCGGCGCATAACCGGCTTGAAAATTGCAAGCTTAAAAGAAGCTAAATTCCGTGAATAAGGCAAAACCCTAAACCGAAGTTTGAGTCGAGTCCGCGGTAATGCGCCTTGTTATATGGCGGTACTTTCTATGGATGAAAATTTTCATAAACGCTCTGAACTAAGTCCGCTGTTATATCCACATAATGTGCAATTTGTATAGCAACACCATCAAATAAAAAAGACACTTTAATAAAAGTTTCCTTTAGATTATTCAGATTTATATGATTGTATTTATGATCCGAGCCGTCTGGATATCTAAATGTCATTGAATTCGGGTCAACTTTTGACATCTCTTTTATTAATTTGTCAACCGATTTAAACCTTTTGTCATTTGTGTTTTCACCAATTTCTGAATAGGATTGCTTAAACTTACTCCAAAGGTGTTGAATATCGTGAGTTTTAGGGAAGTGTCTATTCTGACTTTTACAATAACTTAATCCAATTATTAATTCTTTCAGTCGAAGTTCTAAATAATGGCGAATTAAAAAGATAATTGGATAAACATGTAAATCCTTGAATTCTTGTTCTTCAAGTGCAGTATCAATTAAACTTAAAGCGGATGCCTGATAGCTATCAGCATATCCACCAAAATTTTGAAAAACTTGGTGTAGCCAGGCGATGTCATCTTCGTCACCACTCTCAATAAAAAACTTATCTCCTTTTTCAGGATATCTAATTTCTTCTTCAAAAATTTTCATATGTAAAGTATTTCTTCTTTGTTTTGTAGAAGTGTTACCAATGTTTTGAGTAGGGTAAATCCTAACGCCACACTTAATAAGATTGCTAGTCTGGGTATCAGAAGTAACCCATCCAATTGAGTTCGTTCCAAAGTCGAGAGCTAATGCTTTTCCCATCTGTTTTAAGATTATGGAAGTATGTTAAATAATGATTTTTGAGTAAAACAGGGATGGAGAAAATGTATGGATTAATCTATGATATAAAAATAAGCCATATAACGACCCTGCGCATAACCGGCTTGAAGATTGCGAGCTTTAAAGAAGCTAAATTCCCTGAATAAGGCAAAGCCCCAAACCGAAGTTTGAGTCGAGTCCGCGTTAATGCGCCTTGTTAGGCTTCTTTCTTCTTGGCTTCAATTTGTGAAATTCCCTGAAGTACAATTTTGTAAGTTGAATGGTGGTATTCATTTAAACCAAAGTAGAAAAGATAGTCGGAGTTACACTGTTCACATTTCTTTTCTAATATTGAAGGCCAACCACCATCATGTGATTTCCCAACTATGTTTAAAGAGAAGTGCTGGGAGATATCTTTTGCATCACATTCATTAAAATTTTCTTTCCACCCATATGCAGAGTGCAGAATTTCATCAAATTCTATTTTCAAGGTATTTCCGCAATTTATGCAATCATACAGATTGTCTGCTTTATCCGTCTCATAGCCGTCGAAGTAGGGCTTTCGATTATAATCTGGTTCTAAAAGCTTTGCTTTAAATTTCATGTGACTTTGGTTTAGGAAAGAAGCCTAACGACCCGGCGCATAACCGGCTTGAAAATTGTGAGCTTAAAAGAAGCTAAATTTCATGAATAAGACAAAAACCTAAACCGAAGTTTGCCTGCCCTGCAGAAGCCCCGCTTTTTGGGGCGTTGGAGGGAGTCAAGTCCGCGTTAATGCGCCTTGTTAGGTAAAATTATACAAATCTATTTATGGCTTCATCACTTGATAAAGCTTCTGTTTTCAAGCAAAAATAGTCGAAAACAACTCGTGATTTAAGTTTTAATTTTTCGTCATTGGTTATAAAATAATCACAAACTGAAGCGTGTGAAGTATGTTCAGAATCCATCCAACTACCAACAAAACCTAAATTTGACCTTTCGTCACTTCTAAATCCTAATGAATCTAACAAAAAATGAGTATGCCGTAAGTTTTGGTGTAGCAATCCTTGGAAAAAATTATCCGTGCTTCTGCTGTATTCTAAAAGTTTTGAGAAGTTTATAGGTGGTTCAACTAATTCTCTATACAACTCAGTAACTTCTTCAGAATCAAGCACGCGGTTAATTTCAGCAATAACTTCATCAGTACTAAAATTATTCAAATGGCGGGGTGTTAGCCCTTGAGGATTGTTAACTGTATCTCGTAATTCAGAAAAGTTCACGTCATCCAGGCTCTTTATAAGAGCATCTTGAAATATATTGATTGAATTACCCTTTTGTTCAAAAACGTCTCTTGAACTTGCTATAAACCATCTATAGTTGCTTGTGCCTTTTATTCTCTCAAAGTATTGTGGACAAAATTCATCAATTGTTTCTAAAGAAGAACTTATAAATTCTTCCCGCCTAGGGTGATCTTTGGGAACATTAGAAGCTTCCCAAATATGTTCATCAGTAAAAAAAGTTGAAAGTTGGCCATCACTAATTTTCCGCGAAACTAGTTCACTGAACTTATTCAAATTACCAGAAGAAATATCGCTTAAAATATTCCAATCTAGATAGATTTCAAGCATAAGAGTTTAATAACGAATTTTACCTAACGACCCTGCGCATAACCGGCTTGAAAATTGCGAGTTTAAAAGAAGCTAAAATTTATGAATAAGACAACAAACCAAACCGAAGTTTGAGTCAAGTCCGCGTTAATGCGCCTTGTTATATGTTGCGGTTTTTAAGACTGGAGATTTAAAGGGAATATATTTTTGAAGTTTTGTGTAATTAGAATCTCCACATGAGAACCTTCCGAAATTTTGTTTGCCCAAGGCTCATCAACTTCGAATTCTTTTAAACCAGTTTTGGGTATTCTCCATTTGCCACGAGCTATTCCATTTTGAAGAGCATCCAAAGTGTCGTGTGAAACAGGTCCTAAATATTTGACTGATTCAACAACAGCGACTTCAATATGACCAGTGCGAATCGCTTTAGTAATCCGTAACGCGTAAATAAAAGGGGTAGAGGAGCATAAAAAAGAAAAAGTACCGAAGCTGAGCAAGAGAAGTTGATTGTTTTTATCGGAAATGCCAATAACAAAAAAAGAAAGGGCTAATATCAAGAAAAATACAAAAATAAACTTCATACTTTTACTCTTGAATACTTCACCGATTATTTCAATAAAAACTACATCACGAGGAGGACGAGGCTGTCGCTTGACTTTCTCTTCTATTAAACTGGCAAGTTGTGATGTCATGGCAAATTATTTTTTTGTGTATGCTCAAAACAAGTAACATATAACGACCCAGCGCATAACCGGCTTCGCCGTAGGCATCCCTTCGGGAGAAAATTGTGAGCTTTAAAGAAGCTAAATTTTGCGAATAAGGCAAAACACCAAACTGAAGTTTGCCTGCCCTACCGAAGCCCCGCTTTTTTGGGCGTAGGAGGGAGTCAAGTCCGCGTTAATGCGCTTTGTTAGCTGTATCTTTCTTATTATTGCTTATGTTCTTAATATACCATGTAAGCATTGATGCTCTTTCGGAGTCAATATAAATTTGCGGTAGAACTGCGCGAAAGGCCACTGAATCTGAACTTCGTTCCTTTTTATTAGTTAATAATTCAAGTGCTTCCTTCAGATGGAATTTTGCATGTAGTCTGTATTTAAAGGCATTTTCTGAAAATACAAAGTCGACGTTTAGGTTGCGATTAACCTCAATTCTATCTGACGCTATTACCATGGCGTATCGTTGATCCATAGCGCGATAGGTCGTCCAGGCATTCATGATATAAGTGCCCGCTTTTATTCCGGCAATTTTATAGAATCCAGTGGAATCTGAAGTTGCCTTTAAGGAACCTGAATCTTCGAGAGGTAAATTGTATTTATTTTTTAGAAAGACAGTAGCATTGGCGATCGGCTTAGCCGTTTCCAGGGAAACAGTATATCCACTTATACTGTTTTGAGCTTTAATTGAACTTACTAAGAAGAATAAACTGAACCCGAGTAATAGTAACTTTTTCATCTGCTTTAAGTGGAAGTATTATGTTAATTACTCTTAAAAAGAAGCTAAGAAGGACTGCTGTTATGATACAGCTAACGACCCAGCGCATAACCGGCTTGAAGATTGCGAGCTTAAAGGAAGCTAAAATTTGCAAATAAGGCAAAAGCCCAAACCGAAGTTTGAGTCAAGTCCGCGTTAATGCGCCTTGTTATATAGCCATTTTAATAAGCTACATACGATATTTCATAATTTTTTAAACCAAATCCTTTTTCAAACACTTCATTGAGGAAGGAAAAAGTTTGATCTTCTTCAATTTTATACTCACCCCGAATTATTTCAAAATAACTAGTAAGATTTCCATCTGGACTATACCCGAGTTGGTAAAAAGATTGACTATTTAATTGATAACTATCCAACACAATTTTGAGTTCTTCTGTTTGTTCTTTTGAGGCAAATCTATGAGTTATTGTCTCTTTTGAAAAAGATGGTGGTTTTTCTACAATTTTTCCCATTTTTTGTAGCTCTGGAGCTCCTATAATAGTTACAGACTGAATAGTAAAATCATAATAAATTGCATCGCCACCATTATAAAATTGAATGAAATGTCCAGATGGATTTGCCTCAAAAATCACAAATGCACCAGAATAGGTCCTTTCACTTAATGCTCTGATTGCTTCAGCTGCACTTTCAGGCTTTTGCACTTTTGTTTCTTGTGCTTGGCAAGCTCCGATTAATAAGATTAGAGAGAAAAATTTGAGTAAGGGAAATATTTTCGAATGTATTCTCATAATTTTGGCTATATAACATATACTTATTTGAAGCTTATTTATTTTGAAGGCTGCTTAAATAAGGACGATGCAATAGCCAGAGAAAAATATTTGAAATCGGGAATGGGAAAACGTTACTTAAGAATCGAATGAAAAAATATTTCAGTACATATGAAGATTTCTAACGGGGTACACCCATGTTTTAAATAAGGGTGGCAAAGGCGTAAAAAGTCCCATCGACAAACTATAAAACAGAATGATTAATGAGTAACAAAAAAGTAACGAGCAACCCTACTTCTCGCTTCTTGCTTCTCACTCCTTATCTTCACGCCGTCAACTTCTCGCTCGAAGCAGCTGCCGCAAATACGACATCTCTGATGGCTTCGAATCCGTCCAGCGTTTTTTGGATGTGCTCTTTGGTGTGAGCCGCTGTGGGTATGAGGCGAATCAGTACGGTTCCTTTAGGAACGACCGGATAGGTTACGCCGCTCACAAAAACGCCGTGCTCTTCACGCAGTTTGCGCATAATCAATTGACAGAGTTCAGTGCTTCCCTGTGTCAGAACCGGGGTTACGGGGCATTCGGCCGGCAATACATTATAACCCAGGTTTTTAAGTCCGGCACGAAGCATATTGGTATTTGCCCACAGCTTGGTCCTCCATTCAGGATGTTTGCGAATCATTTCCAGCCGTTTGCGCGCCGATTTTACAATAGGCATAGGCACTGATTTGGCAAAAATCTGGCTGCGTACGTTAGCTTTCAAAAATTCAACTACCCGTTTTTCGGTAGCTACAAAAGCGCCGATCAGGGCGAAAGCTTTGGCAAAAGTGCCAAAATAGATGTCGATACCATCGTGGCAACCGAGGTGAGTTCCCGTTCCGGAACCGTCATTGCCCATAGTACCCACACCGTGGGCGTCATCTACCAGCAGACGGAAAGGATATTTTTCTTTTAGCGCAATCATTTCATTCAAAATGCCCAGGTCGCCCGTCATTCCGAAAGCGCCTTCAGTAACAACTAAAATCGAAGAATTAGGTTTTGCATTACGATGGGCGCGCTCTAACTGCTTTTCAAAACTGTCAATATCGTTATGCTTGAATACATACTTTTCGGCCATGGCCAGCTGCTTTCCGTCAACGATACAGGCGTGGCTTAACTCATCATAAATGAGTACATCATTGCGGTCAACCAATGCGTGAATCACACTCATAATGCCCTGGTAGCCGTAATTTAACAGCAGTGCGTCAGGTTTGTGTACGAAATCAGCCAGCTCATCTTCCAGCTTTTCATGCTCGCAGGAGTTCCCGGTCATCAGGCGGGCTCCCATAGGGCTGCTCAGACTGTAATCTTTAGCAATTTCAGTATCGTACTTTTTAATTTCATCATTACTGCCCACACCTAAATAATCATTGATGCTCCAGACAATTACATCATTTCCGTTAAATTTCATCTTAGGTCCCAATGGCCCTTCAAGTTTTGGAAACGTATAATAACCATATCCGTCTGAGGTAAATTCACCCAACGGACCCGGTCTTCCCTGAAGCTTGTCAAATAAATCCATAAACTGCTGAATTAATTGCTGTTATTAAATGTAGATGATCTGAATATCCCCGGCTATTTCAAACCGTAAAAAAGGTTTAAAAAGGTAACTAAATTTCAACTATTCTCAAAAGCAAAGGCAAGCCGCGATCATATATAGCCAAAAGGCCTGTTTAAACAATAATTACTAATACTTTTCACTTTGAAACCTAACAAATGAACTCATTAGTTAAAAGGCTTTTTTACACTCTTAATTAATTGTTAAACGATATCATTGGATGAAATGATATGTCTTTGGTAATGAAATAACTATTTAGCCCTGCCCCCGACTGCCTGCCGGAGGTTATTTTTCAGTTTAACTGGTAAAACACATCATCAATAGATTATTTTTTTGACCCCGAAAACCTCAATTTCTGTCTTAAAATTTGTATCTTTGTCCGTTTATAGCAATCCAAAGTTTTACTGAATGTCTCAGACGAAAACTACCCCTAAAAACGAGAAGCCGAAACCGGGCAGAGATCGTCCCATCATTGTAAAAGGGGCGCGCGTTCACAACCTCAAAAATGTTGATGTTGAAATCCCCCGCAACAAAATGACGGTTATCACCGGCGTTTCAGGGTCGGGAAAATCAAGTCTCGCCTTTGATACCATTTATGCAGAGGGGCAGCGCCGGTATGTGGAAAGTCTTTCCAGTTACGCACGCCAGTTTCTGGAACGGATGGACAAGCCCGATGTGGATTTCATGCAGGGTATTTCGCCCGCGATGGCTATTCAGCAAAAAACGTCATCAACCAACCCCCGTTCTACGGTTGGCACGACTACGGAGATTTATGATTATATGCGGCTGCTTTTTGCACGTATCGGCCATACTATTTCTCCCATATCGGGACGTGAAGTAAAAAAAGACAGCACCAAAACGGTAATTGATGAATTACAAAATGGTTTTGATGAAGGCACTAAGTTTTATGTGCTTTTTTCCATCCCCGAGCACGAAAAAGCAAAGCTGGATGATGAACTGCGGATTCTAAAAGAAAAAGGCTTTCCGCGACTGCTGCATCTTAAGGATGAACAGATTTTGGATCTCACTGCGGATGAAATCAATCCAAAAAAGATCAAACCTAAAGAATACCGGGTACTGGTGGACCGGCTCATCCTGAAAAATGATGATGAAACCATAAGCCGCATCGCGGGATCGTTGGAAACTGCTTTCCAGGAAGGCAACGGACGCTGTTCGGTTAAAATCCGCAATGGTGAAGAACTGAATTTCAGTGAACATTTTGAGATGGACGGCATGGAATTCAATGAGCCGACCGCTCAGATGTTTTCCTTCAACAACCCCTACGGTGCCTGTGATGTATGCGAGGGATTCGGGCAGGTTACGGGAATTGACGAAGATCTCATCATCCCCGAGCCTGACAAAAGTATTCGTGCCGGGGCTATCGCGCCTTTTCATGGAGAAAAATTCAGCCGGCACCTTCGCGATTTCATCAAAGTAGCGGCAAGAAACGGCTTACCCATCGACACACCCTACCATGAACTGGATGATGAAGTAAAAAAGATCTTGTGGGAAGGCAAGGAGGAGTACATTGGCATTCATCCCTTTTTCGAAGAGGTGGAACACCAGTCGTATAAAGTGCATATGCGCGTTTTTTATTCGCGCTTTCGCGGTTACAGCCGCTGTCCCAATTGCGAGGGTTACCGGATTCGCAAAGATGCTCTGTATGTTAAAGTGAATGACAAACACATCGGGCAGGTTTCGGAGATGACGATTCGCCACGCCCGGGAGTTTTTTGATCATCTCGAATTGAGCGATTTTGAGAAAGAAGTGGCCGACCAGGTGCTCTTTGAAATCAGAAAAAGGTTGAAATACCTGGATGAAGTGGGACTCGATTACCTCACTCTAAACCGGCTGGCAAAAACACTAAGCGGGGGCGAATCGCAGCGCATCAGCTTGGCCAATTCACTGGGCAGTTCGCTCATCGGTAGTATGTATGTTTTGGATGAACCGACCATCGGCCTGCACCCGCGCGATAACGACCGTTTGATCAACATCCTGAAATCACTGCGGGACATCGGCAATACAGTTCTGATAGTTGAGCACGACCCTGAGATGATCAAAGCGGCTGATAATATCATTGATATTGGCCCTTTTGCCGGAATTCACGGGGGTGAAGTGGTTTTTAGCGGAGACTATGAGAAGCTGCTTGATGCTTCAACCCTTACAGGGAAATACCTTAGTGGACGGAAAGAGATTGCAGTGCCCCAAAAGCGCCGAAAAGGAAACGGAAAAGTTATCGAAGTGCTGGGAGCCACAGAAAACAATTTAAAAAGCCTGGATGTAGAATTTCCGCTTGGCAAGTTTATCTGCGTGACGGGTGTCAGCGGTTCCGGTAAATCAACCTTGGTTCATGACACCCTTTATGCCTCCATTCAAAAACAGATGGGCACATATAATGATAAAATCGGTCGCCACCGGGCAGTTCGCGGTATCTCGTCTATCGATTCGGTCGAGATGGTCGACCAATCTCCCATCGGGCGTTCATCGCGATCAAATCCCGCCACTTACACCAAGGCGTTTGATGGTATCCGCGAACTTTTTGCCGACACGCGGCAGTCTAAAATTATGGGATATGAAACGGGGCATTTCTCATTTAATGTACCGGGAGGACGGTGTGAAAATTGCCAGGGTGAAGGGGTCCAGAAAATTGAGATGCAGTTTATGGCTGACATCGAGCTTGTCTGTGAAGAGTGTGGCGGCAAGCGGTATCGCAAGGATGTGCTGCAGGTAAAATATCGCGGCAAAAATATCCATGATGTGCTGGAGATGTCAGTCTCCGAAGCCATTGAGTTTTTTGTGGATGAGGAACGAATCACCACTAAATTACAGCCGTTGGAAGATGTGGGGCTGGGCTATTTGAAACTGGGCCAAAGCGCGCCGACACTTTCAGGCGGTGAGGCACAACGGGTAAAACTGGCCAAGTTTTTAGGCGTCACTGCCCGCAATCACACCCTTTACTTCTTTGATGAACCAACTACCGGCCTCCATTTCGAAGATATCGCCAAACTCCTCGATTCCTTTCGCGAGCTGGTTGATGATGGCCATACCGTTATCATTATTGAACATAACCTGGATGTCATTAAAAATGCCGATCATATCATAGATATCGGTCCCGAAGGCGGTTTTGCCGGGGGACAAGTGGTAGCCACCGGAACACCCGAGGAAATCGTCCAAGTTAAAGAAAGCCATACCGGGCGGTATTTGAAAGAGGTGCTGTAGTTATTTAACAGGACTCCAATAAGGATCTGTTTCATCTATTCCCGGAGTATTAGTTATGTTGGTCAGTCCTGTTCCATCTACATTAATTTTAAAAATGTCTGTCGTGTCAAAGTTGTAATAAATTAGCTGGCTGCCATCAGGCGACCAAGATGCCCAAGCATTACTATTCGTATCATTTGTCAATGGCCTGGTACCTGTTCCATCTATATTCATTACATAAATCCGTTGAGGGTCTCCCTGAACTTCAAAGGCAAGCATCGACCCATCATTTGACATTGCCAAATGATGGGCAAAAAAATCATGGTCAGAAAGCTGGGTTACATTGGTACCGTCGGCATTCATTATAAATATTTGAGAATTACCACCACGGTTCAGGCTATAAAAGACAATTTTAGAACCATCTGGCGTATATAAAGGCCAAGAATCATAAGGTCTATCATCATTAACTTTCTTGCGCCCGGTACCATCTACATTCACAGAGACTATATCATTACCATTTGAATTATTATTGCTCTGAGAAAAGATGAGTTTCTTTCCATCCGGAGACCAAGAAGGGTCAGAATCATGTAAAGATTCAGCAGGTCGAGGGATTCGGGTTATAGGATAACCACTTGCATCAACTATATAGATTTCATTATGGTGCTCTGAAACCTCAGGATTGCGCCTGCCATTAACAAAAGCCACTTTTGTGCCGTCCGGAGAAATAATCGGATCTGAATCCCAGGAATGAGATGTTAGCTGTACACGATCAGTCCCATCACTATTCATTATGTAGAGACCATCACAGATTCCATCGCAATGACGATAGACTATTTTATTTTTCAGAATGACTTGCTCACACTGCACTTCAATCGTAGCCTGAGTAGTATCCTGTGCTACCACCGAAATATCCTGGGGATTTGCAGCAGGTAGTGAACATTCGTTGTCTAAATCTTCCAGCTCTAACTGATGATTTCCCTGTTCTACATCTACAAATAGAAGCGTGTCATTTGTTGAGGATCCAAGGGTCTTTTGCAAGTCAATATTTACGATATAACCGTCCCTGTCCTGATCCATACCACTTGTCTTGACGATTACCTCTACAACACCTGTAGTAGGTACTTCGACTGGGGGTTCCGGCTCCGGACCTGACGAGGAACCTTTACATGCCTGAATTCCGATGCCTATTAAAATTCCCAGAAAAATTATTTTAATTTGTCGGCTTATCATTTTTCCTCCTCTTTTAGTTTCTTTCCCAACGACCAATTAATCACATGTAATTGTCGAATGCTGAGTTTATAGGATTTATTCTGTTTAGAAAAGTTTTAATCTAGTTAAAGTTAGCGGAAAGCTAATTACTCGGTCCCCAATCAGGATATCCGTCACTATGATCACCAACATCTGTTAGTTGTATTATATCGGTACCATCCTTATTCATTTTGAAGATCCCTTCTTCTCTGAAGAATATAATTTGTGTTCCATCCGGAGACCAGCTTGGTTCTAGATCCTGAATTTTATTATTAGTTAATCTTGTCTTATTTGAACCATCAGCATTCATAGTATAAATTTCTCGGTTTCCATCACGTTGACTAACAAAAGCAATCTGGGTTCCATCAGGAGACCAGGAAGGAGAAAAATTATAGTCCACACTGGTTAATTGTATTTGGTTCGAACCATCTTTGCCCATTATGTATACTTGGAAGCTCAGGTCTCTGCTGGTCACAAAGACTACCTTATCACCCGTAGGAGACCAATGTGGATCAAAATCTGCAGATGAACTTGTGGTAATTCTCTTGAGGCCAGACCCGTCTTTATTGATAATATAGATATCTTGGTTGGATCCTCGGCTACTTTCAAACATTATCTGAGTTCCGTCGGGTGACCAGCTTGGATTTTCATCATATCCTTCATCCATAGTGAGGCGAACTCGATTTCCTCCATCAGCATCCATTATAAAAACATCAAAGTTGACAGCATTGATGTCTACATTACTTAAAAATGCAATCTGCTCACCATTTGGCGATATTGCCGGTAAACTGTTATCAAAATCACTATTCTCTGTTAGCTCTAAAACGTTTGATCCATCACTGTTCATAACATATAATCTGGTTCTATATCCAGTGTTAATATTATTTCTAGTGAATACTATTTGATTATCCAGCATCGCCTGGCACTGAACATTAAAAGCTACTGAAGTTGTATCCCCGACGCTGATCTCTACTGATTGGTTACTTTCACCGGCTGGACTGCAATAGTTTATAAGATCCTTTAGCTCAAGTTCATAGGAACCCTTATCAAGCTCTATAAACTTTGTTTCGGCAGGACCAATTCGGCTTTGTTCTTCACCATTCAGAAATATTTTATATCCATCAGGTTCAAGTTCAGATTTTTTGGTAGAAGTCGTTATTTTCAGGATTCCCGAAGTAACAACTTCAAACTGTGGTCCCTGTACGCTCTTGTTCCCGGTTTCTATGCTAACAGAACCTGTTTCGGCGCCTTCGGGTACTGTGGTAAGTATTTCTGAAGTTGTAGCCTCCTTTACTTCGGCTTCAATACCATTGAAAGTTACGCGATTAGCGTCTGCGTCTGGTTTGAATCCGGTTCCATAGATGGTAACCTCGGTTCCTACAGGACCTACTGAAGGTTCTATCCTGATTATTTCCAGCTCCTCAACCTCTGATTCTTTCTGCTCCGGGGCTGTATTTTGGCAGGCAATTGTAATCACTGTTACTAATGAGATAACACTTGTCCATATATAGATTCTTCTCACCATTCGTACCCTTTGTTTTGTAACCTGCCTGTTTTTGCTATTCAACAGGTAATAGAAACTTAAAATGACTCTTATTTTAAAACATTTGAATGTAAAACACCAAAATTTAAAGAATTAGGTCAGCGAGTCGTCCCCTTTTGACCAAACCCTTCAAAGGGAAATGACCTTTTTGTATAAAAGCTTTTTATTTGCCAGAACGTTATTCTAATAATTAGGAGTCTTTGAAAAGCCTTATGTTACCCTGCCCGCCGAGGAGCTGTGCCATAGGCATCCTTCAGGGCACTTCTGAGGCCCAAAAACGGGAGTACATTCCCTTGAAGGGTTACAAAACTACCAAAAACCTATTATAATTTTTTAGTTTAGGGGAGTATAGTTTGAAAACATCACTCTAATTCTCTATATATTAAGCAAAAGATTTTTTCACTCATTTAAACGACATTATGCGCAGAATAAAATTTTCTACTTTATCTTTAATTGCCGTGCTTTTAGTTGCATTTACAGGGTGCAATCAAGCACAAACAAGTACAGCTATAGAGCAAGTCATAAGCAACACCGGTCAACATTTCGCGCCGGACGGCCGAACGGCTATTTTTGATGTTGCATTAAAAAGTAAAAGCAGTGTTTTGATTCTGGCGGGAGAAACGAACCTTCCAAAAGCAAAAAAAGCTCTGTTTGACTCGCTTTCAACCATGAACGTTGATGTGGTTGACAGTATTGATGTGCTTCCCGCCGATGAGTTGAATGGCAATGTTTATGGAGTAGTTAATAATTCTGTCGCCAACCTGCGCTCAGAGCCTTCTCATCCCGCTCAATTATCAACCCAGGCTCTATTGGGCATGCCTTTGGAAGTGCTGAAAAAAAATTCCGGCTGGTACCTGGTGCAAACGCCAAACGACTATATTTCATGGGTGGACAGTGGCGGTCTGGTACTTATGACGGACAAAGAATTCGATGAATGGAAGGCATCACCCAAAATTATTTATCTCAATACCTACGGTTTTTCTTACAGAGAACCCTCCGCATCGTCACAATCTATTACAGATTTGGTTGCCGGAAATATTCTTATCCTGAAGGATACCGAAGGCAGCTACTATAAGGTTGAATATCCGGACGGACGTATTGCTTATGTTAATCGCGCCGAGGCAAAACCTTTTGATGAATGGCAAACTTCGATCGAGGCTACCCGACAGGGTTTGGTTGAAGCGGCTAAAACCATGTTAGGTTCTCCTTATTTATGGGGCGGAACATCTACCAAAGGGATGGATTGCAGTGGCTTCACCAAAACGATTTATTTCTTAAACGGCTGGATTATTCCCCGTGATGCGTCTCAACAGGTTCATGCCGGAAAACTGATTGATACATCAAACGGTTTTGAGAACCTGGTGCCCGGCGACTTGCTCTTCTTCGGACGTCCGGCAACCGATTCCACTTCGCGCAGTGTCGTTCACGTAGGTATGTGGATTGGCAATAATGAGTTTATTCATTCATCAGGGAAGGTTAGAATCAGCAGTGTTGATCCGGAGGCTGAGAATTATGACAAATCGAATGTTAACCGCTTTTTAGTAGCTAAGCGCTACCTGAATTACAAGGAACAAGGAAATATTATTGATGTGAGCCAGATGTACAGCTTGGCTAAGTGAACTCCCTTCATAAGGATACCATCACTCCCAGGTGATGGTATCACTTAATGCTCTATAACAGTATTATCACTCATTCCTCAGTCAGCTAAAGCCGGCTGCAATAGATCCTTTTTTTAAGGTTAAATTTGTAACTCGAATGCAAATCGTAACTGTCCCCCTTCGAAGGGGGTTCGGGGGATGACCTTTGGGATAAGTTTTAACGCCGGCAGATTTTAGTAGGCGAACAACACTAAGATCATTTAAAAAAGGATGCTACAGTGAATTCTATTCAAATTTATCGACATTCATGTCAATAAAATAGAATTTTCTCCATCGAGATAAATCTCGATCTACAACTATTCATCCACCTTTACAATCGTTCCATTTGGGGTGATTTTTTCTCCCGGCCCCGGTTCCTCCATCGGAAATTTATCAATCGGCACTTCGGGGTTTCTGTTCTCGGGGACGTAATGAACGTGAGATCCGTGGGAAACGGCCGTATAGGGTTTTGGGTTGAAATAGCCGAGAGAATCAGCCATGGCAAATCCCGCCAGGACAATCACCACAGCTATAAAAATATATTTCAGTTTGTTTTTAGAAGTCATGAAAAGAGAATTTTACCGATAAAGAGGCTTTATCAAAGATAAGGCTGTTAGCTTGATTAGTGAAATGCTTTTTTAAGCTGTTTGCCCTTGAAGATTTTTATCCTATCGCTTATGAAGATCTTTTGTAAATAGAGAAAGGAGTTGTAAACTAAGTTAGGGAATAAATGGGGCTATCGAGATTTTGAGAAAGGAATGGCCTGTAGAAGGCCATCCCCCTGCACCCCCTTCAAAGGGGGACGAATGCTCCGCTGATTCTAGCAGCGGATTTTGAACTGTTAAATAGCAGATTTTATTATGAACAAGCAGTAACTGCTACAAATCAACCTTTGAAGGGGGATGGCCTTTTTGGAGTAGGTTATCCTCTGCCTAATAGTAAGGGTATTAAGATATTAAACATCACTGTCAAAAATAATGCTAAAACAGCTCATATACCTTAACTGGAGCGCTTTTCTGGCACGGCTCACCAAATTTCAGGCTTTTCTGGTGATTGGGTATATCATTTTTTTGCTGGTGCTGTTTTCCAATCTGTTAGGGTCGGCGTTGGTCATCGTATTGTTTGAAGTAAATCCGGTTGTGGCGCAAAACCTGCCTTGGCTTACCGAAGAAATTCATCTCCTGATCACCCTTATTTTTGCCAACGTGCTGTGGATACTCCAGTTTTCTTTTACCAGCACTCGTTTGCTGAATATGAGAGAAAACCGAAAGTTGCTAGCCTTCGGCTACCCTGTAAAAAAATTGAGCTACCATCTGAACCTGATCGCTTTTTTTCATCCCTTAAACGTAATCTACAATTTTACCTGGGCAGCTTTTCTGCTCACACAAATACAACAGTTAATTTACATCCCGGTGGTGCTGGCCGCGGTGCTGTTGAATTATACCGTTATTTATTCGATTAAGCACCGTTTTCTAAAAATTGTCGAAAAAAGGTTTAAAATTATTGTCTTCAGCCTATTGTTTGTCATTTTTGGAGTCATTCAGGCTATCGCTGTTATTTCGCGCCATTTTGATGTAGTTGTAAGCAATTTTCTTCCCGGTGTTTCAACCCTTAACTCTTATCTCTTTTTTTCGCCGGGGGGATTGCTGACATCCACCGCAACCGCTTCTTATTCGCTTGCCACAGCTGCTGCTGTTTACAGTTTTTGTACCATCCTCACCTTTTTAATCTTTCGCGACCACTTTTTTAAAACGCGTGAAGGACTGCAAAGTTCTGTTCGAAAAAGAGCTGTCCAACAACGAAACCGGCTTTGGCACTTTTTCAGGAGATGGCTGGGTATCAACGCCGGTAAATTTTACTGCTACGTACTCTCCCATTCGTACAATCGCCTGCAATTTTTGACCATCGCGCTGATTCCGGCCGTTTACATTCCTCTGCTGCTGCAAATCGAAAATAACTACTACAGTCAGCTGCTTATTCCCACCATGCTTGCTGCCATCCCGGTAGCGCTTCTGGCTATGGGCATGGGAAATATGTTCGGCTACGAAAACAAGGAGTTCCTACTCCATAAGCAGTTCCCGCTTTCGTTCGAACAGCAGCTTAAAGAGCGTTTCTTGGGGATTGTAGCCATACCGCTACTCATTTTTTACCTGATCACTACCGCCGAAATTCTTTACCTGCCACAACTGGGCACCGTGGTTGAAATCTATATCGCAAATACCTTCTTTTTTGTCTGTTTTATGCTCGTTTTTTTGTGGTCCTCCTTTCATTATTACAAAAAGGCGAGCTATACATCATTTAGCTTTAAGCATCCTATCATTTCGCAAAAAGTCACCTTCGCGATGATCTTCCTGATTTTCGGGCTTGGCTACGCGGTTTTTTCACCCATTGGCGGCTATGGGGTATACCGGCTTTATGTGATGAGTGGGCTCATCGTTGCCATCACCATTTTCCTCTGGCGCAATATGGATGTGCTCGTCAGAGCTTTTGACAAACACATTTTGCATAAAATTTGGGTTGATGCGGAGCAGTGACAGTTGCTTGTAACCCAAGCGGCTGCTTGGAAAAGAATAACATTTAATCGAAGAATGAGGCTGATTGAAGCGGCGCTTTGATATACATAGAAATCACAAGACCTTGATTTACATTTATTTGATTCTTCAAATATCTTTCTATTTTAACCACGGGGATAACTAAAAATAAATTACGTTGGTATTCACGGAACATGAAGCCTGGGTGAAAACCCTTTTTTAGTGCTTCCGTGTTTTAGTGGCAAACAGGCTTTAAAATTCGATGTTTATCAAACTGCTTAAGTATAACTGGCAGGTTTTTCGCCATTCGCTTACGGCTGCCAAGCTGTTTGTGCTCATTGTATATGGATTGTTGCTGATACTCATCTTTTCACAGCTTATCAGCACTATTTTCCTGCTTGTAACCCTTCAAAGTGGGGAATTGAGCAAGTTGTTTGAGTGGTACACGCCCGAACGGGGACGTTTTTTGCTGCTGGCCTTTGCCAACATTTTATGGCTGAGCCAGTTTTTCTTCACTAATATCCGTCTGCTTAACCTACAGGAAAACCGAAAGCTTTTGTCCATGGGTTATCCCCTTCAAAAGCTTTCGCGCCACCTTTCGGTGATGGCATTTTTTCATCCGCTGAACCTGCTTTTTAGCATCACCTGGTTTGTTTTTCTGATGCTTCAGTTTGGCAGTATCCATTTCGTTCCGCTGGCCTTAGCCATTGTCATCATCAATTTTTCAATCATTTTTTCGATTAAATTTCGTGTACTTACGGTATTCAAAAATTATCAAAAGTGGGCATTTCTGATTGTATTAACCGTTATTTTTATATTTGCAAGCTCGATTAATGATATTTTTTCGACCGCTTTTTTCTCTGCTTTCGACCTTCACCTTTCATCAATCAGCAGCATACTCAGCTTCTTGCCCGGCGGGCTGCTTACGGGAACTCACTCACCATCCATCATCATTTATATCACAGGTATTATTTGTTGTGTCTTACTTTTTTATTATCTGCAAAAAGATCACATCAAAAGTACACGAAAAGCATTGCAAGCTCCGGTAGGCGATAATTTGATCACAAATAAGACCGGCAAACTCAAAAACTTACTTTGTAAGTGGTTTGGAAATCACGCGGGCAAATATATTTATTATGTGATTTCTCATCCCTACAACAGAATACATGGATTGTTTGTGGTGGTATTTCCACTGCTCTATATACCCCTTTCCATCGCACCTTCAAGTGGTAATGAAGCACCGCAATTTATCATTCTGTTCTTCTTTATATACATGCCCCTGGGATTTCAAATGCTGTTTTTGGCTAATATGTACGGCTATGAAAATCGGGAACTGTTGCGAGAATTACAGTTTCCTGTTTTGGTGAAGCAACAGCTTCAGGAGCGATTTCTGGGGGCTTTGCTTTTGCCCGCAGTGTTGCTGGTGATTGCGAGTGTCACAGAGCTTTTTCTGCTACCGGAGGCTTTTAGCGTGTCATCCATTCTGCTGGGCAACCTTCTCATTTTTGAAGCATTTATCGTCCTGTTTTTGTGGAGTACTTTCAACCAGTATAAAAAAGTGAAGTGGGTTTCTTTTAGCTTTACATCTCCTGTAATCTCCCAATCAGTGGGTTTCATTTGCGGTTTACTGATGCTGGCGCTCAGCGCAACGGTTTACATTTCTTACGGATCTTTTGAAATATATAAGCAGGGTGCGCTCTTGATTCTTGTCCCCCTCGCAGCTTTTTGGATTTACCGTTATATCAAAAATATTCAGCAGCCATTTTCATCCAAAATCATGCCCCGTTTATGGAACGAGCTATAGAAATAAACAATCTGAACAAGTCATACGGTAATAAACCCGTACTTAAAGATTTTTCGCTTAACGTACCCTCCGGTAAAATCTTCGGATTGATCGGTCCTAACGGCGCGGGAAAAAGTACCCTGATCGGCATTTTAACCGGCCTGTTGGATTATGATGATGGTGAAATTTTCATTAATGGCCTTAAGCTCGGTGAAGAGAATGAACTGGAAATTAAGCGACAAATCGCCTCCGTTTTACAGCCGCCGCTGCTGTTTGAGCATTTTACCGCCCACGATTTTCTGCATTATATTTGTGATATTTACGAGATTGAAAAAAACGGCCGACAGGATAAAATTGCTTCACTCCTTGATTTTCTGGGATTGAAGGAATTTGAACATGCAAAAATCAACAAACTTTCATCCGGGAGCCGTAAAAAACTCTCCTTTTGTGCGGCAATTTTAAGTAAACCGCAGGTGCTGTTTCTTGATGAACCTTTTGAGAGTATTGATGTCATTTCTATCGGTCGAATGAAAACGATTCTCAACCGATTGCAGGAAAAAGGCGTTACCATTATCATCACCAGCCATATTTTAGAAATTGTAGAAAATCTTTGTGATGATATCGCGATTCTTCACAATCGGGAAATCATCGCCTATCTTGATGCAGAAAGCCGCAAAGAATTACAAAAAGATGCAACTCTGAGCGAAATCTTTGAAAGTTATGTAGAGATGGAAAAGCCGCAGAGTGATGTGCTGGGCTGGCTGTGATTCAGGGCTCTCGCAAAGGCACTAAGACGCAAAGAATATTATACTCTGCGGCTTCGCGACTCTGCGTGCATGTCTCTTACCCCTTTAGTCCGAATGCCCGCTTTATTTTATTCAGCTTACTGTGCTGATCGTCGGACATCTCCCCATCTCCGTCATGATCAGCAATCACTCTTAGCAGGGCCAGCGTAACTTTTTTGGTGTGCTCGTCGAAATTATTGCTACCCCATTCAATGGCATTTTGAATTAAATCCTCGAGTTCATCCGTTCCCAGCGCTCCGATATGCAGTACTGTTTCCTGGTGATAATCTTTAATACTGTAATCCAGCTCATCGAGTACTTCCTGTACAGCCCGTTCTTCCCCGTAATCAATACTGCCGTCTGTGCTTTCGATCCACCAAATGAGAACCCCGATTGTTCTTTCCTTATTTAATTCAAATGCCATAATAATTTTAGAATAAAATTAACGATTTAAAGTTTGTAGTAATTAGAAAAAAGGATAGTAACTGAATGATGTTTAACAGCTCCATAATATCAAGAATGTCCCCCTTCGAAGGGGGCGCAGGGGGATGACCTGTCAAAAACATCAAGCTGAAATACTAAAATGTTTTTTGTATAACTACTCTGAATTATACGAACTAAAATAACTCTGCCACAATATCGCAAATTTCTTCAAGCATTTTGCGATGCTCATCGGTTATAGAATTCTTTTGGTGTGAATCAATATCAAGCTCGGCTATAAAATTTCCATTCTTTTTCACTGGAACGACAATTTCTGCCTTTACATCCACACTGCAAGCCAAGTAGTTATCCGCTTTGCTTACATCCTGAACTACAAATGTTTTATTCGTCTCGGCTGATTGCCCGCAAATGCCCTTGCCAAATGGAATACGCGTATGGTCGGTGGCTTCACCCACAAAAGGACCTAAGACAAGTTCACGGTCCGCATCTGGATCGACCAAATAAAAACCCACCCAGTCGAATACCTCAATTTCATTAGCTAACTGTTCACAAATTTGTTGTAATTTCTCGCTGCGCGATCCCTCTGGTTGATCAATAATTTGAGTGATGTTACCAATCAGCGCTTTATATTTTTGTGTTTTTTGAATCATCAATAAAACTAACAGTGGTTAATCAGTTAAAAGTAAGGGCTAAAACCATATTAACGAAAAATAAACTTTTCAGGTTTAGCATTCCGTGGTAAAGTTTAGCTTAATCTAAGGTTAAATTTGCCATAACAAAAGAACGCAGTATCTTTTAACAAGTAACAAGATTGATCTAATTTTCAGTTGTTTTATGTTTGAAGACCTTCTGATCCAGAATAACTTTTTTTACGATTATTTTGAAGGAACCGCGGCTTTGCTCTTTGCCGCCTTTACTTCTATCATCTCGGTTGCCAACCCGCTTGCCGCTATGCCTGTCTTTTTATCATTGACAGAAGAGAATAACGATACCGAACGTTCGGCCATAGCACAAAAATCATCTTTTTATATGTTTTTGGTGCTCATCATTTTTTTGTTGGCAGGAACCTACATAATGAGCTTTTTCGGAATCAGCCTTCCGGGAATTCGCATAGCCGGCGGGCTCATCATTCTGCGCGCGGCTTATGCCATGTTAAACCCTGAACAATCAGGACGAAAAATGTCGGATGAAGCTAAAGAAGCTGCCAAAGAAAAGGAAGACATTTCTTTCAGCCCGATGGCAATGCCTATGCTTTCGGGTCCGGGTAGTATTGCTGTCGTTATCGGCCTCGCATCTCAGGCAAAGGGAGTAATGGATTTCGTTATTATTTCTGTTGCCATCATTTTTGTTGCCGTCATTGCTTATGGAGTGCTTCGACTGGCTCCTTTTTCAACAAAATATATCGGCCCTACCGGTATGAACGCCATCACCCGGATGATGGGTTTCATCGCTATGGCTATTGGCGTACAGTTTATCTTAAATGGCATTTCAAATTTCTTTGTAGTATAAGAGTGAAAAGTGAAAGGGCAGAAGGCAAAAGTCTGCCCCTTCAGAGATGTTTGATGAAACAGAGACTGATGCTCTTCGCATTTGAGATACTAAACCGAATTTTTCTTCCCCGGGATAGTTTTCTGTTAGTTCATAACTTAGTGACTAATAAGATACTTTTTTTCCAAACTTTGAGTTTTTTATGATTTAAGTTTAACATTTTTTCAACGGTTTTATTAAAGATTGTTTTAGTAAGACCGTTTCAAACGTTAACCCTTACAATATTTTTTAAATTTTAGCCCTTCTGCCTTCTCACTTTTCACTTCTACCTCTATCCCTTTCCGCAATTAGTCTCAATCCATCAAGCGTAAGCATAGGATCAATAATATCGAAATAGTTGGTATAGGGACCTACTTTTTCTGATAATCCGCCGGTGGCAATTACTTTGGCCGAACCCATTTGATCCCGTATCCGGTCGATCAGCCCTTCAACCATGCATAAATGACCCAAAACCAGTCCCGACTGCATCGCTTCAACCGTATTAGTTCCAATTACTTCTGGCGGCGGTTCCAGCGGTATTTGTGATAGTTGTGCTGCCTTTCCCACGAGTGCGTCCAGCGTTACTCTCAGTCCCGCGCAAATCGTTCCCCCAATTAGTTCACCCGGATTCTGGACGGCAATCAAAGTAGTGGCTGTTCCAAAATCAACTATGATACAATTATCGCCGAACTCTTCGTAAGCTCCCACAGCACCGGCAATGAGGTCGGCCCCCACTTTCTCGGGGTGATCCGTTTTCAACGCAATCCCTGTTTCAACTGTATGATCTAAAATAAGCGGATTGATATGCAGCCGCTTCTGAAATACGTTCCCGATAACCTCGGTCAGCTGTGGTACCACACTGCAAATGATGATCTGATCAAACCGGGAATATGATAAGTCCACCTCTTCAAGCAGGTTTTTAAAAAGCATGGCATATTCATCTGCTGTTTTATTGGTATCGGTTTCAACGCGCCATTCATGCTTCCATTTATTTCCCGCCGATGCTCCGATTACAATATTACTGTTTCCTATATCCAGTGCGAGCAGCATATTTTAATTTATTATTGATTATGGTCCATATTAATAGTGAAGTGAAAGATGCTATATACTTCGATTTAAAATAGCCTGAGTTATAAATACTTCAAAATTTGAAACTTTTAGAATCCCTATCCGTATCCAAACAAAAATATTTTTCAAAACAACAAAATAAAATCGCTGCCATTACGTATAACTAACAACAAAGAGATAGTAGACTTTTTGATGAATATGTGAACAGCAACCTAATCTTGCATAGTAGCATTCTAAGCATAGATACCTTAAGCCCCGACGTTGAGAGCGCCGGGGCTTTTTTTATGGGTGAAATGTGGAATGATGATACCAATCTGTTATATTTTAGCAGGAGTTCTTGAAAAAGCTTCTGTTAATTGCTAATGCACCCATTATGTCTGATATTATTTTAGGTATCGACCCCGGCTCCCGGAATACCGGATATGCTATTCTCACCAAAGAAAACGGCAAGCTGGTTGCTTTGAGGTGTGATACAATTAAAATGGCTGAAATGAATGATCATTCTGATCGTCTACAGTGCATTTTTGATAAAATTTCTGCCATTATATCATCCTTTAATCCTACTTCCTGCGCGGTTGAGACACCGGTGTATGGAGTAGATCCGCTGGCAATGTTAAAACTGGGACGGGCTCAAGCTGCCGCAATGCTGGCTATTTCGAATCAGAACATTCCGGTGGCCGAATATTATCCCAAGCAGGTGAAAAAGTCGATTACGGGCAATGGCAACGCCAGTAAAGAGCAGGTAGCCTTTATGTTGCATAAAACGGTACGGCTGCCGAAAGAAAAACTTTCGAAAGATGCTACTGATGCCCTGGCCGTAGCATGGTGCCATTTGATGAAGCAAAACAGCATTCAAAGCAAGGTGCCGAAGCCTCAAAAAAAGCAGCACCAAAATAACAGCAAATCGAGCTGGGAGAGCTTTGTGGCTGATAACCCGGACAGGGTGATTGAATAAATTGTCGATTAAAGTTAGTCTCTTGCTGTTGCACAGAGTTACACGAAGAAAGAGTTACACGAAGAAAGAGTTACACGAAGAAAGACACGGAGTTTCGCAGAGAAATTCTTAGTGGCTCTTTGTACCTTCTTTGCGCAGCTTTGTGAAACAGTTCTTAAATAATTCTTACAACATGATTGCTTATTTAAAAGGTAAAATTCATGCCAAGTCACCGGGGCAACTTATTCTTGACGTTCATGATATTGGCTATCAGCTTGAGATTTCGAACCAGACCTTTGATGAGCTGCCCTCCGAAGGTGAAACGGTGAAACTGCTCGTCCATCATCACATCACCGATAGTGATCAGCGGCTTTTCGGCTTTTTATCTCAAAATGAAAAGAACCTTTTTGAACTGCTGATCACCGTTAAGGGTGTGGGTCCCAAGTTAGGATTGACGATTTTATCGGGTTTGCCGGCAGAAGAAATCACTGGAGCCATCGTACAAAAAGATAAAGCGGCACTTTCGCAAATTTCCGGTATCGGCAAAAAAACGGCCGAACGAATGATCCTGGAACTCAAAGATAAAATGTCTGAAATGGTGGATGCTACCTATTCCAAAAGTTCATCAACTATTTCAGGAAACTTAAAAGGTGAAGCAATTTCAGCCCTTCAGTCGCTCGGCTTTAAAAAACGTGATGCCGAACAGGCTGTCATCATGGCTGCCAAGAGTAACGGTAGTAAAAATGTTCAGGATTTAGTTAAAAAAGCACTTTCGCATCTGAATAAGTAATCTGAAGTCCCCTCCTGGTATCATGGACTTTGACATAGAAAGAGATTTTGGATGAATCTCCAATAAGATTTAAAACCCAGTTCCAAAGATAATTATTCGGACCCATCCTCCGGCTCCTTCCCTATCCCGATAAAAAGCATCGGGACAAGGAGGGGTTTGAAGTGGGTCAATAGATAACAATTATTTAACATCCGGTAGTTTAACTTAAGCAGGCTTGTTTGTACTATTGGTATTCGAATGGAAAGAGGTTTCAAACTTATTCCCAAAAGCCATCCTCGAGCCCCCTTTAAGGGGAAGAAGGCTTTGCTGATATTATCAGCGAATTTATGCTTAACAAGATTAATAATGCCAAAATTAAAAAAGCTTTAAAAGCAGCTGAATTATTGTAAATAATTCAGTTTTTAGTCCCCCTTTGAAGGGGGCGCAGGGGGATGACCTAGGCATTACCTTCGAATCCAGTTTAATTTTTTGAACGGACGATAACTCTACAACCAAATTTTTAACCGTGTCTGACAAGCAAACTATTCTCGTTGTCGATGACGAGCAGGACCTTCTAGAACTCATAGAATACAATCTCCAAAAAGAGGGCTTTGAAGTACTAACTGCCGAAGACGGCGAAGAAGGCATTGAAGTAGCACGTAAACATAATCCCTCCCTGGTTTTACTAGATATCATGATGCCCAAAATGGACGGCCTCGAAGTGGTTGAACATATGCGGCAGGATGAAAAGCTGGGACACATTCCTATCATTTTTCTTACCGCGCGGGGTGATGAAAAAACTGAAATCCAAGGGCTGGATAAAGGGGGCGACGATTACATCACCAAGCCCATTAGCACCAAAAAGTTAATTTCGCGCATAAAAGCGGTGCTCCGTCGTTCTCAGGATACCGGCGAAATGCCCGATCAAATTGAAATTCATGATCTTTTGATCGATAAAGACCGTTATGTGGTTAAGCGGAATGACGAAGAGTTCCAGCTTCCGCGTAAAGAGTTTGAACTGCTCTATTTTCTCGCAGGACACAAAGGCAAGGTCATGGATCGCCAAACGCTGCTCAATCAGGTTTGGGGCAGCAACGTGTATGTGGTAGATCGTACGGTGGATGTACACATTCGCAAAATTCGTGAAAAGCTGGGTGATGAATACATCGAAACGGTAAAAGGCGTAGGATATCGCTTTAAAGAATGAAGAAAAAACTATTTGAAAATTCATCGCGGCTAGCCTTCCGAAGCGGCATGTATTCGGGAATAGCCACAGGCTTGCTTACCCTCGTTTTGGGCCTGCTGTTTTTCACGGACTCTTTCCTTCAGGCACTTCTCTTTGGCGGACTAATGATGATTTTATCAGCCGCGGCAGTTTATTTCATCATTTACAGAATGATGCTTTCGCGGCTCAAGACGCTGAATGAAATCACCCGGAACATCACCCATAAGCATTTTGAAAGTTATGAAGATGTAACCTCCGGCGGTAATGATGAATTAAGCTATCTCATCAAGCAATCCATCAGGGCCAGTAAAACCGTGGAACGTGAAATCCAGCGCCTCAACCGTATTGAGAACTACCGTAAGGAGTTTATCGGCGACATTTCTCACGAGCTGAAAACACCTATTTTTGCCATCCAGGGATTCATCGAAACACTGCTCAACGGCGCTATTGATGATGACAAAGTAAATCATCGTTTTTTGGAAAAGGCCATGCGCAATGTGAGCCGCCTGATTTACCTCACCAAAGATTTAATGGAAATCTCAAAGCTTGAAACCGGTGAACTGAAGTCCGAAGCAGAGGACATCCACCTGAAAAAGGTGGTGTCGGATGTGGTTGAAAACCTGCAGTACAAGGCAAGAGATGAAGAAGTGTTGCTCAACGTTAAAAATTTTAACCAGGATTATGTGGTCCATGCCGACCGTAATCAAATTAAGCAAGTGCTTACCAATCTGATTGAAAATGCCATCAAGTATAACAAGCGGGGCGGCAGTGTGAAGGTGGGGGTGAAGAATTTTCTGAAGGATAAAAGCCGGGTGTTGGTTTATGTGCAGGATACCGGCATCGGCATTGAGCCGCAGTATATTGAACGGGTGACGGAACGTTTTTTTCGCATTGACAAATCGCGTTCCCGCGAAAAGGGAGGTACAGGACTGGGACTCGCCATTGTAAAGCACATCATGGAAGCACACGGGGAAGAATTTTTTATCGAAAGTACTGTGGATGAAGGCTCTACCTTTAGTTTTACACTGACAAAAGCGATGTAGGGGCGCATTAAAAAAGATGTAGGCCACCGGAAAGGTGGACTACATCGGCCCCGTTTCATTCTTGCTTCAATATTAGCTACTTTCCAATCCATAATTCATCATTAAAAATTCAAAATTAATATGTTACATGCTGTAATCATGGCCGGTGGTGCCGGCACGCGTTTTTGGCCCCGAAGTACGGAGGCTCATCCAAAACAATTTTTAAATATCTTCGGTGACCGTACGATGCTTCAGGCTACGGTTGACCGCATTGAAAAACTCATTCCCTCCAAAAATGTCTGGGTAATCACCAATGATCGCTACGTGGATTTGGTACAGCAACAACTTCCCGATGTCCCGGGCGGCAATATCGTAGGTGAAGCCGTTGCCAAAAATACCGCACCCTGCGTAGCATTAGCCGCTGCCCTGATTCAAAACCAGGACCCCGACGCAACTATGGTAGTGTTGCCCGCTGATCACCGAATTGGCGAGCCAGAAAAATTTATTTCTATTCTTGAGACGGCAGCAGCCAAAGCTGAAGATGCAGAGACCCTGGTAACGATAGGCATTGAACCTGACCGTCCCGAAACAGGCTATGGATATATTGAGTTTGATAAAAAATCATCCGAAACACATTCGGGACTGGAAGTAAAAAAAGTGAATCAGTTCCGGGAGAAGCCAGACCAGAAAACGGCCGAAGGATTTGTTGATTCAGGCAACTTTTTATGGAACAGTGGCATGTTTATCTGGGGGGCTTCAACTATCCTCGAGCAGTTTAAGAAGCATCTGCCGGAGATTCATAAGCATGTAGAAAACCTGTCTGCGTCTATTGGTTCTGATCATCAAAAAGAAGCTATTGATGAATTTTATCACGGTTGTCCTTCAATTTCCGTGGATTACGGCATTATGGAACGGGCTGAAACGGTCTTCGTAGTGCCGGGATCCTTTGGCTGGAATGATGTAGGAAGCTGGAAAGCGGTTTACGACCTGCGTGAAAAAGACACCAATGGAAACGCCGTTCAAACCGAAACAGCGGCAATGGCAAATTCAAACAATAACCTCATCTACAGCAAAAGCGGAAAGATGATTGCACTGGTAGGAGTTGACAACCTGGCGGTGGTTGAAACGGATGATGCAATTTTAGTCTGCAATCTGGATGAAGCCCAGGGAGTGAAAGATGTGGTGAATAAGCTGCGAAAAAATGATGAAATGAAGAAGTTCCTATAGAACGCAGATTAAACGGATTCTCTGATCAATACTGATTTTATCGAAATCTTAACCCAATGTGAGTTCAAGACGAGATATGATCTAGTTGTTTATTTTCTACAAAAACAAAGCCCGAATGGGCTTTAATATGAATAGCACCGGATGAAGTCCGGTGATTAAAATATACCACCACAACCTGCCAGCTGGCGGGTTGAATTAAATAAGGCAACACACCTAAGATTCAATTCCATTCAGGGTTGTCTGTCATGTTATCTTTTAACCCCAAGTTATGCTTTTGGCACATTCGGGGTTATACATGTTCAATCCCTTCGGGATTCTAACAAAAGATAAAAATAACCTTATCGAACTCGGGTTAAACTATGAGCACATACATCACACTTCTTCGGGGTATCAATGTGGGTGGACATAATAAACTGCCGATGAAGGAATTGGTAGGGCTGCTCGAAGATTTAGGGTTCCACAACGTTAAAACCTATATCCAAACCGGCAACATTGTTTTCAAGAGTGGAAAAAATGCTGCGGAACTTGCTGAAAGCATCAAAACTGAGATTGAGCAAAATCATGGTTTCGCTCCGCATGTGCTGGTGCTGAAATTGGATGAGTTTAAAAAGGCTATGGCATCAAATCCGTTTGCTGAGGCTGAATCCGAGCCTAAAACACTTCATTTATATTTTTTAGATGCCGAACCGAAGAATCCGGACTTGGAATCTCTTGAGAATATCAAAAAGGATAATGAGCGGTTTATGCTCAAAGGGAAAACTTTTTACCTTCATACGCCTGAAGGCGTGGGGCGCTCAAAACTTGCCGCTCGTGCTGAAAAGGCACTTGGAGTTGCCGCAACGGCGCGAAACTGGCGCACAGTTGATAAAATTAGAGTCATAACAGAGGAAATGGAACACTGATTCTGCTGATTGAACGGGTTTACGCTGATTTAATTTATGTTATAGGCTTATCAAGAGCTTTCATTTTCGATTCATCCGGAAATGGCAAAATACTTTCCTAAGTAAAGGATAGAACTAGTTCGGAAATCACCTGCTGGATGAATTACAATCAAAATCTAAAAACAAATAATTATGAATGAGACTATTTTTACCAAGCAATCCGGTCAAAAACAACTAAATGTAACCCGGGAATTTAACGGCCCTCTCGAACTGGTTTGGAAAACATGGACCGACAGCGACCTGCTTGATAAGTGGTGGGCACCAAAACCCTGGAAGACTGAAACTAAATTTATAGACTTCAGCGAAGGCGGGTACTGGCTCTATTCGATGAACGGTCCCGAAGGCGAACAACATTGGGCAAGGGCAGACTATAAAGAAATAGCAATCAAGGAGTTTTTTAAAGCGCAAGATTCCTTTTGTGATGAAGAAGGCAATAAGAACTCAGAAATGCCTGAAATGTTCTGGCATGTTAATTTTTCGAAAACAGAATCGGGCACTAAGGTTGAAGTGGATATTTCATTTTCATCAGAAGCCGATATGGAAAGAATCATAGAAACAGGCTTCAAGGAAGGATTTACGGCGGCTCACGAGAACCTTGATGAATTATTGAAAGAACTTAGCTCTTAGAAAAAATTAGTTCATTCTGAATCATTCAATATCAACCGTCAACTGATCGTAAGCCAGGCACACATTTTGAGGCAAGCGCCGGTTTGTTTCTTCGTGGTTTACATAGGAATTCATGTGAATGAGATAGGTTTGAGGAACGTTTAATTCCCTGGCTACTTCGACGGCTTCAGGAATGGTCATATGGGTAGGATGTTTGGGTTTCCAGCGCAACCCGCTAAGTACGAGGATCTTTGAGCCCCGGATAAGTTTTTTAGTTGCATCGGGAATGGCTTTTACATCGGTGAGATAAGAAACATCATTCACCCGGTAGCCAAGAACTTTTACTTTTCCATGAACGGCAGGTAACGGGGTGATGCGAACATCCTGAAAATCAGTCGCCGATGTAATTTCCTCTATATCAATAGCCGTCGCGCCGGGGTAGCGATCTGGGCCAAACATATAATCGAATCGTTTTTTGATAGCTTCGATGCAGGTTTTGCTGGCATAAACGGGAATACTCTGCTCTTGGTGAAAACAAAAGGGGCGTAGATCATCCAACCCCGCAATATGATCCATATGTTCATGGGTGATAAGGACCAGATCGACCCGCGATAGCCCTGAGCGAATAGTTTGAAGACGAAATTCGGGGCCTGTGTCAATGACAATGGATGATTTTTCAGTCTGCAGCCAAGCCGAGCAGCGCCAGCGGATGTTGCGTGAATCCCCACCAATACGGTTTTTACCGAAGCCCCCGGCAACGGGAACACCCATAGAAGTTCCTGTTCCTAAAAACGTTAGACGCATTATTCAAGCTCTATATCCAGTTCTTCAATTTCGCTGTCTTTGAATTTTTCAAAGCGTTCCCAAAGTTCTTCGAGATGGTTTCGAACTACGGGCTTGATATAAATATCCTGCAACTCTCTGTCTTTTAGCACGCGCGCCAGCAAACCAACCTGTAGTTGCTCGGGTTTATTTTTGTTGAGTACGACCAATTTGTCGCCTTCCATTATGCACGAATCACCCCGAAAGGTACCTTTTTCTTTTCGGATGGTGAAGCCGGCTTGCTCAACCAGCTGTTCAAGTTCTAAAAGTAGTTTTCCGGTCTTCATTTTGAAATAGGATTGAATACTATCGGGCTTTTCCTTAAGGGTCATCCCCCTGCGCCCCCTTCTTCCGTAGGAATGCCTTCGGCAAAAGGGGGACTATCTCCCTGTTGAAAAACACTGCTAAAAAGTAACGCCAACTTGAAAGCTGTGGGCTTTCATCAGGTAATCGTAGAATTCTTCATCTACATCATAATTGCGGATTTTATAGCGGTAGCCCAGGCTGAGGCCGAAATCATCAAACAAGCGATCAAAATAAAGGCGGCCGCCCGCGGCTATAGAGCCGAGTGAACCCCCGAAAAGTCCACCCGATGCGAATGAAAATCCATAGGCGGGAATGATACCGGCTTCTATGCGAAAGTCCTCCACGGGGCGAGCGAACAATTTTAATCCCGCTCCGGCCGTCAAACTGCCGAATTTGAAACGTTCAAACATTTGGCTTTGGGTGATGGTTGTGTAGCGCGACGCAATTTGTATGGGCACATTAAGGGCAAACTTTCCGGTTTTATAAAGGCTGATTGGCACATTAATACTGCCGCCCACATCAAAGTAGGAGACATTTTCCAGACCTGTGATTTCACCTCCCGCTGCCAGCGATAAATCCAGGGCTGTGCTTTTATATCCAATTCGCAGTACAGGTCCTTCAAAGGCAAAAATGCCAGCCCGGAATATGTTTTCATCACCCTCATAGCTAACCGTCATCGGTTCATAGGCAAGATAAAATTCGGAACGGGGAATATTTAAATTCGGGTTTTCATCACCCACTGAAAACATTTGTGCCTTTGCTAAAAGGGGAAATACAGCCAGGATGAATAAAACTATGGTTAGAAATCCTGCCGATTTTACAATCTTTTGGAGAAACAGGGCACGTTTTGTCGTAGTTTCACATTTCATGAGTAGAATTCTGAATATTAAAATTTAGGTGCAATCTATGAAAAGTCTGGGAGTACTGATAATTCTTTCGATGATCAATTTTGCTATGGTAAATACGACAGGAGATTCTGTTTACGACTTTAAGCCTGCCAATATTGACGGAAAAGAAACATCATTAAGTAAATATAAAGGAAAAGTTTTACTGATTGTAAACACGGCTTCTGAATGCGGTTATACACCTCAATACGAGGGCCTGCAAGATCTTTATGAAAAGTATAAAGACCGGGGACTGGTTGTTCTCGGCTTTCCGGCCAATAATTTTGGCGGACAAGCCCCGGGAACGGATGAAGAAATTAAAAAGTTTTGCAAAGTGAACTACGGTGTTACTTTTCCGATGTTTTCTAAAGTATCGGTAAAGGGTGAAAAGCAACACCCGTTGTTTGTCTATTTAACATCGGCTCCGAATCCTGATTTTACCGGGGAAATTAAATGGAACTTTGAGAAGTTTTTGATCGGTAGGGACGGCAGCTTGATTCACCGCTTTAGAAGTGCCATTGAGCCGGAAAGCAAAGCTATAACCAGGGCAATAGAAAAAGCTTTAAACAGTTAGTGGAATGTATCCCTAATACATCCCATCACCATCCCGACAGAGGGCCGCAACTGATACTTGCGGTCCTCCTTTTTTTGAACCACTGATTTTTTTGATTGAGCAGATTCCGTTGAATGGCCAATCCAACTTCGTGATTGGAATTATACTTAAAAAGGTGAAATTAGTGTTTGACAAATGAGCATTAAGGTCGTTATATTTGGACTCTATTTTTGGCGGGCATAGCATCGACCAAAATTATTGACATTTTTGATCATGGTCCGGTAGTTCAGTTGGTTAGAACGCCTGCCTGTCACGCAGGAGGTCGAGGGTTCGAGTCCCTTCCGGATCGCATTTTGGAAAGCTCTTATCTGTTTAGGTAAGGGCTTTTTTGTTTCCTTCCTTTGGTAATGCTCTCCTGCTTACTAATCATCTCATTTACTCCGAGCAGCTTTTGGTAAAATATTCGGCGGCCCTTTTAACGCCCCTTCCATATTGATGAGCGGCATCATAAAAATAGAAATGCCTTTGTTTCTTTACGCTTTTAAATTGCCCGATTTCCCCGGCCATCGCTTCCTGAGAACACTATCTAAAACAATCAAACTGAAGACATCAGCTTGGCTACCTTGAAATATTATAAAATAACAGGAACTTCTTTTGTATTTGTATTTAATCTAAATAAATTTAACTCAATCTATTTAGAACGAATCCAAACAAAAGATATATGTGTCACATTAAAAGTAAAATAATCGTTTTAGCATCCATTATATTCTTCCTGCTGGGTCTGCAATCACTTTCATTTGCTCAGTCCGGAAAAATTGAAGGGACAGTAATAGAACAAAAAACCGGGGATGCGATTCCCGGGATTAATATCATTGTAAAAGGCACCGGCTTAGGGACGGCTACCAATAGCAATGGAGCATTTTCGCTCTCGGAAATTCCGGCAGGATCACAAATTCTTGTGATTAGCGGAATTGGATATAAGAAACAAGAAAAAACTATACAGGTTCACGAGGGTAAGGTCACCACATTGGAAATACGATTGGCTTCGAATGTAGTAGAGCTAAATGAAATTAAAGTTGTTGATCAACGGAATACGTTCGAAGAAACATATAGCCGCACAAAAACGGTAGCATACGTTAGCAGTGAAAAAACAAAAGCCTATAATTCTACAAACGCTTACGACGCTCTCCGCATAGTACCGGGCGTAAGTTATCTGAACGGCTCGGGAAATCGCTTCGGTAAGCCTTCTCGCATAAGGGGCGCATCTTCATGGACCATTGCCAATGTCATCGAAGAATTTCCAAGCGTACGTGAAGCTGGGATCGGGGCTGAAGACGGAGGGCTCAAATCCGGTTTCGGTTCATCCATCCCTTCAATTGCGCTTAGGAGCATAAAAGTAGTAAAGGGCAGTCAGGGCGTGCTATATTCAGGAAATGCAAATGGCGGGGTCATTGTAAACAGTCTTAAACAAGGAGACCCGGGAGACAGACAGGCTACTTTATGGCTGGAAGCTAATCCTATTAACGAATTATTAGTGATGGGTGATATCAGTGGCGGCGGTGAATACTTTGACTATTATCTGGCAGGAAAATGGCTCAACGGAAACTATACTCAATTCAAAGATTCTTTCGGGCGTAAACTTAATACGGATCGTTTTTTCTCAGGCTTAGCTAAAATCGGTTATCGTCCCGCTGAAAATATACGGCTGGAGTTTATCGGCCTGAGCGGACAGGACAAAATTAACTATACCATTCCAAGAGACGACAATCCTGATACTCAAATGGATGAAAGTTCAGAACTCCCTCCCGATCGTTTCCGCACCACAAGCAACACCAATTTCTATGGCTTGAGCTTTAAGCATGATGTCAGCGAAAATATCTCTTATGAAGGTGGATATTCGCTATTTCTAACCAAAGCATACCGGTATTCTATGACTGAAGGAGCGGCTCATCGCGACAGGCCTCAACGCTCCAATACATGGTTTGCAAATACTTATTTAAAGTATGAATTATCTGAAACTATAGATTATGCAGCAAAAATCGGTGCTGAGCTTATGACTCATCACCAGGAAGAAAATGCCAATAGCAGCAGCAAAGCTCACCACTTCATAGACCGAAGCATATTTTACGCGAATTCGATTTCTTTTGCCGATCGACTATATTTGTCAGGCGGAATTCGCTTTCTGGATGCCGAAGACGATTTCAAACACCAACAGGGGTTCTATTATGATGCAGGAGTTTCCTACCGTGTTCCTGTCATCAACACTCAAATAAAGAGTTCTTATTCTACCAGCTATTCACGCAATAAAGGCTTTATCTTTTTCTTCGAACCTATCGAAGAGGCGGGCGGTGCAAAACTCAGTGAAAATATCTCTTATGAAATAGGATTGGAACAACCTATTGTTTTTCCCGGCCAGTCAGGTACGGTTCATCTAAAACTAACCGCCTTTCGTAATATTAATAAAGGCGTCCCGATTTTCTCAGGCTGGGGTGCCGGCGTGGTTTATTATGAAGACTATGAAACGGAAGGAATTGAGGCTTCTCTCAATTACCGGCTTCCGGGAATCGGCTCTGTTTTCGGTAGCTTTACGTACATGGATCCGATCGTTACATCAACGACTCATCCCGAGGGCGTTGGCGTTGGCAGCACCAGTGTTCCGGTCCCGCAATATTCGGGTTCTCTGGGTTTAAGAATTTATCCCCTCGACAAACTAACTATATCAGCAATCGGTACTTACAGTGATGGGATGCGCCGGCGAAACGTCAACCTGCAAACGGGTGAAGTTACAACCACTACGAATGCCTCCTACACGCGAATCAATCTTACCGGTCAGTACGAGTTTTCTGATCGGGTAACCATAATGATTCGGGTTGAAAACCTTTTAAACCAAAAAGATCTTGGCTACAGCTCGATCACCTACTCACCGGCTGGTGTGCAACAAGCTAACAGTGTTGCAACCGATCCCGGCCGCTTTGTGTCATTAGCTGTAATCCTGAACTTTTAGAATGATCAAATCTTCTGCCGTCTTTGCTATCCTGCAAAGACGGTACTACTTAAAGCTTTCAATTCGCTGACCCCTTTCTATGGCTGATAAGAAGAAAAACCGCAAATTTTGGATTAAACTTCATTTGTATCTGGGATTAATCCCCGGAATTCCACTTCTGCTTATCGGTTTAACGGGCGTACTGCTTGCTTTCGCTCCTGAAATCAGGGTATGGGACCAGCCGCAATTTTTTGCTGTTCAGCCCGAAGGAGAAATGAAGCCCATTCCGGAACTGGTTCACCAAATTGAATCTGAGTACCCAAAAACCAATCTTCTGCACATCGCGCTGTTCGAAAAAACAGAGCATACCTGGACTATCTATGCCACAGGACCGGTTAACGGGAAGCATCAGTTTCACCGGATGCACGTCAACCCCTACACCGGCTCTATTAAAGTTGATACCACAAGTGGCGGATGGGCCCAATGGATAGAAGAGCTTCATCGCAACCTGACAGCAGGTACAACAGGACGCTATGTCGTTGGCATCAGCTCCATTTTTTTGATGATTCTTTGCCTGAGCGGGCTTTATTTATGGTTCCCATTACGGAAAGGCATGTGGAAACGCTTAAGAAATAAGAATGATGCACTTAGCTGGCATATGTGGACAGGGCTTATTGTACTTCCAATACTCATTATTATGGCCTTTACCGGCCTCACTCTTACCTTTGGAGACGCTATCTATTCTTCCGTTTTTTGGGTTACCGGCTCTCCCGCCCTTCCTGAAGAACCAACATCCACAATTCCAAAGGGTGATGTCGATGCCATTTCAATGGCCGATGCAGTCAGGATTATCCAGCGAAAACGGCCGAATATGCTCATTTCAGGAATTGGCGGTGCTACCGATTCTACCGATATCTTTGTATTTCATTTGGGTTATAAGAACGATTTGAATCCGCGGGCATGGGTAAAAGTCTATGTAGATCAATATTCGGGAAAAATTATTGGTCAGTTAAACAGTTATGAACATTCTTTGGGAGCCATGTACAAGCAAACCTGGTGGATGTGGCATACGGGCGAATTCTTTGGTTTTGCCGGGCGAATCTTTTGGGCACTGATTTCATTAACTCTTCCCGCATTAGCTATAACCGGACTTTTCCGGTGGATGAGCAAGAAAAACAGATTCAAAAGGCTTAAGGCTTGCTTCAAATTTCTTGACAAACCAGCTTAAAGCTGGTAGACCAAAATTCTGAATTAAACCTTATCTAATTTATGATCAACTGGTCTCACTTTTCTCCCTTACCAATACTCTCCAGTTTGCTAATCATCTCATTCACCCCGAACGGTTTTTTGATGAAATATTCGGCGCCGGCCCTTTTAACCGATCCTTCCACATTAGGGTAAGCGGACATCATAAGAATAGGAATATCTTTAGTTTCTTTATCGCTTTTAAATTGCCGCGCGATATCCCGGCCGTCGCTTCCCGAAAGCATCACATCTAAAATGATGAGACAGAAGGGCTCGGTTTTCAACTTTGTATTTATATCATGCGTAAAACGAGTGGTACCTTCGGCCTCATATCCGCCGTATTCCAGAATGCGCAAAACCCCGTCCAGAACATCAGCATGATCATCAATCACTAGTATTTTATTTTTCCCAGTCAAAATAACCCCGATTTTAGTTAAGGTTGGCTGCTGTTAGAGAAAATGTAAAAACGGTGCCTTGGCCATTGCTACTTTCTACTTTGATGCTACCGTTATGTCGCTCTATAATCTCAGCAGAAATATACAAACCGATGCCAATACCGGGATAGCTATTTTTAACGTTTCCGCTTCCCCGAAAAAACCGATTAAACACTTTCTTTTGATCACTTTCTGAGATTCCGATTCCAAAATCCGTTACCGAAACAAACACCTCATCGCCCTTCTGCCAGGTATTTATGATTATCTTATCAGTTTCGGGTGAATATTTAATAGCATTGCTAATGAAATTCGTCAGCACTTGCCCGATTCTATACTTATCGGCATAAACTTTATGCTCGCCATCCTTATTTACTTTTATGGAATGATTTGATAAATGCTGCATAGCTTCAGCAGTTTCATCTATCAGATCACCCATTACAAAAACTTCTTTATCAAGACTTAACTTTCCTTCGCTGATTCTCGAAATATCCAGCAGGTTATTCGAAAGCCGGGCGAGTTGGTCAATTTGTTCGGTTATTTTTTCCGCTTCGGCTGCATATTCTTCTTCACCATCCTTTCTCAAACGCATTTCCAAGAGCTCCGTCCGGGTTTTTAAACTGGTAATGGGCGTTTGTAACTCATGAGATGCAATAGAAAGAAAATCATCACGAACTTTTACTGCATTTTTTAGTCTTTGTTCCGTTTCTTTTTGGCGCGTGGTATCGATACTAATACCGATGCGTCGTGACCGCCCTTCGCTATCATAGATGCGTTTACCACGAAGGAGCACCCATCGGTATGACTCATCCACCTGACGTGCCCGGAATTCAGCTTCATAAAAAACCTCATCCTCCATAGCCTGCTCCCCCTTTTTTTGTATATCAGCCACATCATCTGGATGCATGCTTTCAAAGATTTGCTCTCGTGTAACTACATCATCAGGGTGGCGTCCTAAATGCTTTTTAAATTGAGTTGATGCAAAAATAAATTCCCTCTTTTCTAAATCAAATTCCCAGAAACCTATCTGCCCGCCTTCAAGAGCAACCTGGAGGCGCCTTTCGTGTCTTGCTTTTTCCTTCCTGCTCACTACTCTGGCTGTAACCTCATAACCGGTAACAAAAATACCATAAACTTCTCCCTGTTTATTTTCCAAAGGCTGGTAAATGAAGTTAAAGAAGGCCTCTTCAAGCTTTCCTGTATTTGTCCGGTCAAGATATGCCTTTGCTTCATTGAAAACATAAGGTTCTCCAGTAACATAAATCTTATCCAGCAGATCGAAAATGTTTTTTCCTTCCGTATCTTCTACTTCTGTTTCGGGCCATGCCTCTCGTGCGGGCGTACCCATAGAAACCGAACGATTACCGTATATCTCGTCAAACTTACTGTTCTTATAAACTATGCGATGGTCGGGACCTTCCAGAAGACACATAAAGACTGGCGCGTCTTTGAACATTTTTTGTAACAACTCAAGCTCACCTTGCTTAAGCCCCGAAGCTCCTTTTTTTGATGAATTTTGTTCAGCCATAGCCTTCTCTTTTTAGTTAAGCTTGAACGCTATTAAGTACGAGTAATGCATTGAATCGGATTCATTTTTTGTAAAATCATCACTTAGTTAACAAATGTGAAGGGAGAATGTTTCGTTTGTACTTACTATGACAGGTCTAAAATACTTCTTCCTTCTTAATTTATCACCTCCAACCCTAAACTTTCTCCCCGAAAACCCTTATTTTTTATCCATTTCGCATTGCGTAATACGTATTTCTAAAAACCTTCGTTTCTAAGACAGAGATACGCAATACGGAACAAGAAAAAAACATAGTTAAATACTTTAAAAACAGTTACTTATACTATAAATGAATTCTCTTTATCCATCTTATAATGTTATCGTCGTAGGGGCGGGACATGCAGGCAGTGAAGCGGCCGGTGCCGCGGCGCAAATGGGCGCAGAAACGTTACTTATTACGATGAACCTGGATGCCATCGCGAAGATGTCCTGCAATCCGGCTATGGGCGGAGTGGCGAAGGGACAGCTTGTACGTGAAATTGACGCCGTCGGCGGACTTTCAGGCATTGTCGCCGATAAATCGGGACTTCAATTTCGCATGCTGAATACCAGCAAGGGGCCCGCTATGTGGAGTCCGCGCTGCCAGAGTGATCGTGCAATGTACAGCAAGATGATGCGCGAACAACTGGAGAAGAAAGAGAATCTTCATTTCCGCCAAGATAATGTAGTGGATATTTTAACAGATGAGGATGGCAAGCGAGTCACAGGAGTACGCACCCAAACGGGACAGATTTTCGAGGCCAAGGCTGTCATTCTCACTACCGGTACTTTTGGAAACGGGCTTATTCACATTGGAGAATCAAACTTTGGCGGGGGGCGTTCGGGAGAACGGGCTTCCGTCGGAATTTCTGCTTCACTTGAAAAATTAGGTTTTGAAGTGGGGCGCCTGAAAACAGGCACGCCTCCAAGAATAGACGGACGATCTATCGACTATAGTAAGCTGGAAATTCAGTACGGGGATGAAGATCCATCATCATTTTCATTTTTAACGGACAAACTACCTTCACGGGATGAGCAACTTACCTGTTGGATCGGCTATACCAATGAAGAAGTTCACAGCATGTTGCGTGATGGATTTGATCGCAGCCCCATGTTTAACGGCACTATTAATTCAACCGGTCCGAGGTATTGCCCGAGTATTGAGGATAAAATTAATCGCTTTGCTGATAAAGACAGACACCAACTTTTCCTGGAACCGGAAGGCTGGGATACCTATGAAATGTATCTGAATGGTTTTTCCACTTCTCTTCCTGAAGATGTTCAGTATAAGGCGCTGCGTACCATTCCCGGATTTGAAAAAGCCGTGATGCTTCGTCCCGGTTATGCTATCGAATACGATTACTTCCCGCCCTATCAAATCAAGCGGAGCATGGAGACAAAAATCGCTGATGGACTCTTTTTTGCGGGACAAATTAACGGCACTACCGGTTATGAAGAAGCAGCATGCCAGGGGTTGATGGCGGGCATTAATGCCGCTCGAAAAGTGCGGGGTGAAGATGAATTTATTCTCAAACGATCCGAGGCCTACATTGGTGTACTGATTGATGATCTTATCACCAAAGGCACCGAAGAGCCTTACCGGATGTTTACCTCGCGCGCCGAACATCGCATCTTGCTTCGTCAGGATAATGCCGATCTTCGTCTCACCGAGCTAGGATATAAAATTGGGCTCGCTTCCGAAGAACGACATCAAAAATATCAAACCAAAAAGGACGCCATTGATCAGCTTCATGATCTTATCTCCGATTATACCGTTTACCCCGAGAAAATGGACCCGATGCTAAAAGCTCAGGGAACCACTTCCCTTTCTCAACCCGTTAAAGCAAAGACGCTGATTCCGCGTCCCGAGATTTCAATTTATAATCTTTTGGAAGCGGATGATGAGCTAAAGATAAAGGCATCCTCCATTACTGATGACAAGGAAGTCTTTGACCAAGTTGAAATTCAGATCAAGTACGCGGGTTATATTGAGAAGGAATTCGAGATGGTTGAAGAGATGAGCAAGCAGGAAGATACGCTCATTCCCCCTGCCCTTGACTATGCAAAAATCAGTAGTCTTTCGGCCGAGGGAAAACAAAAGATGGAGCAAATTCGCCCCGAAACCCTGGGCCAAGCTGGAAGAATCAGCGGTGTTTCACCGAGTGATGTAGCTGTTTTAATGGTTTATTTAAAAAATTAATAGAACGCGGACGAGCGCAGATCAAGCGAATAAGCACAGATTTTTTGTATAACTTCTTCTATCTGCGCCATCCGTGTTCCAAGCAAAATAGTTTCACGTGGAACATATAAAAATTACTCATCATATCGTTTCACGTGAAACGTTCGAAAAAACCAAACAGCTTTTTGAAAAGCACGAAGCTCAGCTCGAAAATTATCTCGACCAACTCTTATGGTGGAACAAGCGGGTCAACTTGGTAAGCCGTAATGTTCCACGTGAAACAGTGGAGAAACATGTTCGCCACTCCCTCCTTTTGTCGCAGCTCGAAGTCTTTCAAGCAACAGACATTATCGTTGATGCAGGAACCGGCGGAGGGCTTCCCGGCATTCCGCTGGCCATCGCTCATCCTGAAAAGCAGTTCATTTTGAATGACATCGTTTCCAAAAAATGTCTGGCCATGAAGCAAATAGTTCAAACCCTGGGGCTGAAAAATGTAGATATTTTTGATGGCTCTGTCGAAAACTTAGAGCAGCAAAACCCCTTTCTTTTAATTTCAAAACACGCTTTCAAAATTGATGAGCTTTATGAAATGACTTCTCATCTCCCCTGGGGAAATATAGTGTTTTATAAAGGGTTGGAATTTGAGGATGAACTGAAAGGAATAGATAAAGACCTCAAAATTGAAGTTTATGATCTTTCCAAAGATTCAGAATTCTATAAAGATAAAGCGCTCGTTGTTGTAGATCTTCTTTAGCTATTGCACGAAGTTGCGCAAAGATTTGTTCCTTGTAACATTGATGCCCTGTCAGTCTCCCTTAATTTGTTAAAAATCATCCCTTGCTCAACCCCTTTCGGGGTTGTCTTATTAATTATTTATAACCCTCATTTACATCAGAGGCTATTCATACTGAATTCCTTCGGAATTCTTGCCAGCAGCTCGATTAAGCTTTGTAGTAATCAAACTTTTGATCCAAACTATAGAAACAAACCCGAATGGGCGTAAATATGAATAACGTCCCGAAGAATCGGATGGAAACAATGGTGGCAGGCGCAACCCCGAAAGGGGTTGAACTCTTGAACATAATGTATTTAGTTATAACACTAAGTATCATGAAGAAGCATAAAGTTTCGCAAAGATTTCTTAGTGCTCCTCCGTGTCTTCTCAGTGCCTCTTTGTGTAATAGCCCTGATTCATTTAACTTGCTTCATCACCCCTAACTACTATTTAAAGATACCAAGATGAATAGCTCTGAACGTAGAATGAAGCTGATCCTCATGCTTCAGCAATCGAATGGCCGAATCACTGTCGATGATTTAGCTGACAAATTCAACATCAGCCGGCGTACCGTTTTTCGGGATTTCAATGCCCTTTCAGAAATGAACGTGCCGGTGACCTGGGATAAATACAAAGGCTACGGAGTGATGCGCGGTTACAAAATCCCTCCTCTGATGTTCACTTCTCGCGAGCTTGCTACTATCTTAGTAGGACTTAATTTTGTAAAATCTCAAGTAGATAAAACGCTGGTTGAAGACGCCAGGGGTGTTGAACTTAAAATTAAGGAAGTGGTCCCAAAAGAGCTTCTGGAATTTATGGAATCGCTCGAAGAACGAACGGTGGTTGATCCTTTTATGAATTTCGGAGCCGAAAAAACAGATGGCGGAAGCTGGTATGAAATCAGCAGTGCCATTTCAAAAAACAAATCCATCTACTTTGACTATCGGTCAAAGTCATCCGAGAAAATGAGCAGCCGGGAAATAGATCCCTACCTCTTGGTTTTTTACCGCGACCATTGGAACATGATCGGATTTTCCCACAAAAGAGAAGCCATTCGAAATTTTGTACTCAATCGAATGTCAAATATTGAGATTTTGGACAAAAATTTTGTGTCTCCGGGAGAAATCGATGTAGAACAACTTATTTTTCGTTCTGACGGCGCCTCCCATGAAATAGAGGTAGAAGTACAAAAAGCAGCAGTAAGGCGTTTTAAAGCCAATTTGCCGACTAAAATTATTAAAGAAAAAGAAATTGAACCTAACTTATTTAAGATTAAATTTTCGTTTGATAATCTGGATTTCATCAACGAATGGCTTCTTCAATTTGCCAAAGATGTGAAGGTTGTCAGCCCAAAAGTTTTAATCGAAAAAAGATCTGATTTGTTAAAAGATATGATAGACAGCGCCAATTAATTTATGTTGGATTTTTAAATTACCGATGCTAAAATGGAAAGTGTCACCTAAACCCCTTTATCTATGGATAAAGAAAAGTTAAAAGAGATTACAAGCAACCGCGAATTTATAGAAGGAATCTACAATTATTGCGATCGTTGGTGTGAGCGATGCTCCATGACCACACGTTGTTCCCTTTTTGCTATCGAAAAAGAAGAAACCGCTTCACGGGAACTGGATATGTCTAATGAAGCTTATTGGGAGCAAATAGGCGAATCTTTTAAGCTCGCCATTGAATTGTTGTATGATTTTGCCGAGGAACAGGGTATTGATCTGGATGCCATCCCTGAAGATGAAGAACTCATACAAAAAGAGGAGGAGGCGCGGGAAGCCGCAAAAAACCATCTCGCCACTCAAAAAAGTCATACTTATGCCTTTCAGGTAAATGACTGGTTTAAAGAAAACAAAGCCAACATTGATCTAAAAACGGAGGAGTGGGAAACCATCTCAAACCTCGGGCTTGAGAAGAAGCCGATGGAGGAAGCGAAGGATGTCCGGAATACATTTGAAATTATAAAATGGTACCAACATCAAATACATGTGAAAATTATGCGGGCGCTCCAGGGCAAACTGAATCCTTTTGGTGTTGAAGGCTCCGTGCAAAATGACGCTAACGGCTCGGCTAAAGTAGCCCTTCTTGGCATCAGCCGTTCAATGGCGGCGTGGGGCAAGCTCTTAAATCACTTCCCGGAATCTGAGGAATCTATCTTTTCTTTGCTTGTGCTGCTGGAGCAAACAAAAACTCATCTTGAAAAAGCTTTTCCACAGGCTGAAGATTTTCTACGTCCGGGGTTTGATGACTGATCGTAATTATTCAATTTCTTGCCCTTAAAACCCCGGCTCCGCAAAACCGCGGAGCCACCCCTCCATGGAGGGACTTTTTCTTGCCTCTGCTGTGAGAAGAGTTGTACTCCCGAACCAAACTCCAATCTGCTTGGGAGTACCACTCCTCCGAAATGATTTAAAACAAAAAACCCTGACAGAAGTTGAAACCTGCCAGGGCTTAGAATATTAAGCTAATTTAAATTTACACCGTCTCGTCATCTTCTTCGTTGACAACCCGGGTAACGGCCGCGATTTTTCCATCCGAATCCAGGCGCATCAGGCGGACACCTTGCGTATTCCGTCCCATTGTCCGGATGCCACCGCAATTCATGCGAATCACTTTACCGCTTTCGGTGATCACCATCAGGTCATCGTTATCAGAGACTTCTTTAAGAGCAATCAACTCGCCGGTTTTCTTGGTGACTTTCAACGTAATCACCCCTTTACCGCCACGGCTTTGCTCACGGTAGTCTTCAACCAGTGAACGCTTACCGTAGCCATTTTCAGAGATCGCCAGCACAGTAGCTTCATGCGAGTTTCTGATCACAACCATGTCAACCAGTTCATTATTTTTAGAGATATCCATTCCATTCACCCCGGAAGTATTTCGGCCCATATCACGAGCATCGCTTTCGTGGAATCGAATGGCACGTCCTTTTTTACTGGCAAGAATGATGTGGCTCTCGCCGTTGGTCAGGGCCGCTTCGAGCAGTGAATCGCCCTTTCTGATGTTAATACCAATAATTCCGTTTTGACGGGGACGACTGTAAGCTTCAAGCGAAGTTTTCTTCACCTTGCCCTTCTTTGTTGCCATGATGATGTAATTATTTTTGATATAATCTTCATCCTCAAGCGTTTTCACTGGCACAAAGGTTTTAATATTGTCAACCTTATCAATATCGATCAGGTTGACGATAGCACGTCCCCTGGAAAGGCGAGAGCCTTCGGGAATTTCGTAAACTTTGAGCCAATAACACTGCCCTTTTTCAGTAAAGAACAGAATGTAATTGTGATTAGTCGCCACAAACAGATGTTCTACATATTCATCGTCTTTAGTCGTGGTTCCTTTCATTCCCTTGCCGCCACGTTTCTGGCGTCGATAGCCACTCACCGGCATTCGTTTAATGAACCCTTTATTCGAAATCGTCACTACAACGTCTTCGTCAGCGATCATATCTTCCACGCTGAAATCTTCAGCAGAGTGAATGATTTCGGTACGACGTTCATCACCATACCGGCCTTTGATTTCTTCAAGCTCTTCAATAATAATACTCGTTTGGCGATCCCGGCTGGAAAGGATATTCCGGAAATCAGCAATTTTTTCAACGATATCACTGTACTCAAGGTCAATTTTGTCGCGCTCGAGACCTGTAAGTTTTTGCAGGCGCATATCCAAGATAGCTTTGGCCTGCAAGTCAGTCAGTGCAAACTTTGAGCGTAACTCTTTATTAGCTTCCTGCGGACTATCAGAGGCGCGGATGGTTTTAATAACTTCATCCAGATCGTCAAGTGCGATTTTAAGTCCTTCCAGGATGTGAGCACGGGCTTCAGCCTGATCAAGGTCATAAAGCGTACGCCGGATGATGATTTCAATCCGGTGCTCCACGTAGTGATAAATCAGTTCTTTAAGCGGCATCACTTTTGGACGTCCCTTCACCAGCGCCAGACTGATCACACCAAAAGTAGTCTGCATTTGGGTGTACTTGTATAGCTGGTTAAGCACGATTCCCGCATTGGCCCCGCGCTTGAGGATCACTACCATACGCATTCCTTCGCGATCCGACTCATCCCGGATTTCCGAAATATCATCTATCTTTTCATCCTGAACAAGCTTTGCAATCCTTTGGATAAGCGTTTTCTTATTAACCTGGTACGGGATTTCCGTAACAACGATCTGCTCCCGTCCGCCGCGAAGCTCTTCAGTTGAACAACGCGCACGCAAGGTAATTTTACCGCGTCCCGTTTCATACGCTTCTTTGACACCTTCATATCCATAAATAATACCGCCCGTGGGAAAATCAGGAGCAGAAATGTGCTTCATCAACTCCTTGCACTCGATCTCCGGCTTATTGATATAGGCAACAATTCCATTGATGGTTTCCGTCAGGTTATGAGGAGCCATGTTGGTAGCCATCCCCACTGCAATACCCGATGCACCATTTAACAGCATGTTGGGCAGCATTCCTGGCAGAACGGTCGGCTCTTGGAGGGTATCATCAAAGTTCGATTGCAGGTCTACCGTATCTTTGTTGATATCGGTGAGCATTTCCTCGGCGATACGCTGCATGCGAACTTCAGTGTAACGCATAGCCGCAGCCGAATCACCGTCAACAGAACCAAAGTTACCTTGTCCGTCAACAAGCGGGTAGCGAAGGGAAAAATCTTGCACCATTCGAACAATAGAATCATAAACGGCAGAGTCACCATGCGGGTGATATTTACCTAACACTTCACCGACTATACGAGCACTTTTCTTGTAATTCCGGTTATGAAGCATGCCCAGTTCGCTCATTCCGTAAAGGATTCGGCGGTGGACCGGCTTCAGGCCGTCACGTACGTCGGGAAGGGCACGAGACACAATTACCGACATCGAATAATCGATGTAGGATGACTGCATCTCGTCTTCTATTGTAATGGGTATAATTTTTTCTCTTGCCATGGAAAACTAATCTAATCAATTGTTATAATCTGTAGTGTAAGTCGTAAATGAGCCAGCAGGGTCATCCCCCTGCGCCCCCTTCCACCGAAGGCGTGCCTATGGCAGAAGGGGGACTTTTGTCACTTTTCAAGTGACAAATAAAAAGACCCTAAATATCCAAAGTGGCGTACTTGGCGTTGCGTTCAATGAACTCCCGTCGGGGTTCTACATCACCGCCCATCAGGGTTGAAAAGAGCTTGTCGGCAGCGGCAGCGCTTTCAACCGTCACCTGCTGCAACGTTCGCGTTTCAGGATCCATCGTTGTTTCCCAAAGCTGTCCGGGGTTCATCTCGCCCAGCCCTTTGTAACGCGATACATCAAACTTCTTTTTCTTCTTTTTAAGGTCTTTGATGATTTTATCACGGGTTTCATCATCCCAGGCGTATTCAATATTATCACGAGTGTATGAAATGCGGTAAAGAGGCGGTGTGGCGATATAAACATGGCCATGCTCAATAAGCGGATTCATGTAGCGATAGAAAAATGTAAGCAAAAGGGTACGGATGTGAGAACCATCCACATCGGCATCGGTCATAACTATAATTTTATGGTAGCGAAGATTTTCGAGTTCGAAATCTTCTTCTGCGTGACCTACTCCCGAACCTAAAGCCGTAATCATTGCCTGGATTTCATTGTTTTCCAAAATCCGGTTGATTTTCGCTTTTTCTACATTCAAAATTTTACCCCGTAACGGAAGGATAGCCTGGAAACTCCGGTTACGTCCCATTTTTGCGGAACCACCGGCAGAATCACCCTCAACCAAATAAATTTCACTGTGCTCGGGATCTTTGATTGAGCAATCAGCCAGCTTTCCGGGAAGTCCCCCGCCACTCATAGCGCTTTTGCGCTGGATAAGCTGTCGGGCTTTTCGTGCCGCTTCACGAGCTTCGGCCGCAAGAATTACCTTTTCAAGAATCTGCTTCGCCGTCTTGGGATTCCGCTCAAGATATTCATTCATCTTTTCATAAACGATTACCTCAACGGCACTCTGCACTTCCGAGTTACCAAGTTTGGTTTTCGTCTGCCCCTCAAACTGTGGCTCGGGGACCTTCACACTGAGCACTGCTGTCATCCCTTCACGGAAATCCTCACCCGAAACGCCTACATCGCTTTTAATCAGGTTGTTGTCTTTAGCGTATTTTTTTAGTGACCGGGTCAACGCACGCCGGAAGCCGGAAATATGCGTACCGCCTTCGCGCGTGTTAATATTATTAACGTACGAGTGGACATTTTGTGAATAACTTTTATTGTACTGCACGGCAAGCTGAACAGGCACCATATCCACCTCACCCTGAATAAGGATAGGCTCGTCCATCATCGGCTCGCGGTTTTCGTCCAGATACTTCACAAAATCTTTAACGCCGCCTTCAAAGTGAAATGTCTGCTCGAGCGGTTCATCATCTTCACGTTCATCCCGCAAAGTAACGGTGATTTCGGGATTCAGGAAGGCCAGCTCCCGCATGCGATCGGCAATAATATCGAACTTAAATTCTGTGGTTTGGGTGAAGATCGTTTCATCCGGGGTGAAGGTGATGACGGTTCCCGTTTTCTTGGTTTTACCTTTTACTTTTAAAGGCTGAACCGTTTTTCCATGCTCAAACTCCATCACATGAATTTCCCCATCACGGTGGACTTCAGCATAAAAGTGGGATGACAAAGCGTTCACACAACTTACACCCACGCCGTGCAATCCACCCGAAACTTTATAGGTATTTTTATCAAATTTACCGCCGGCGTGGAGTTTAGTAAGAACCACTTCAACCGCGGGCAGTTTGATTTTAGGATGTTCATCAACCGGAATTCCACGGCCGTTGTCGGAGATGGTCATGGAACCATCAGCATTAATGACAACCTCAATATTATCGCAGTGACCTGCCAGGGCTTCATCAATCGAATTATCAACTACTTCATTTATTAAGTGGTGAAGTCCGCGCTGACCAGTATCGCCGATGTACATCGCCGGGCGTTTTCGAACCGCCTCGAGGCCCTCTAAAACTTGTATGTTTTCCGCCTTGTATTCTGATTGTTTAGTTTTCGCCATAAATACGAGAGTCGCTGGGGTTTAAAATAATGATGAAGACGCCTGAAAATAGCGTATAAAAAGGCAAAATCAAAGAAAGTAATGGTTTTTATTAGGGTAGCCGAGATATGCCCGTAAATCAAGTTTAATAACGTATCACCAAGCCTATTATTTCCTGTTTTCCCGCCTGTTAAAACGTCACAATATGTTAAATTTTTGACTATAAAAGAAACGTTGATCTTTTTTAAGAATAAGCCTATTTTTCGAGTCTATTTAAGAAACTGAATTAATGACTTTAGATTGATCTGATCATGGCGCGTAAAGATGACATCACCGGAAAAGGAGCAATGAACGGCTACCGCTCTTCCAAATCAAATAATAAGACGAAGCATAAGTTTCAGCAAAATCTACAGAAGAAGAAATTTTATGTACCCGAAGAAGATAAATGGGTAACGCTGAAAGTTTCAGCCAAGACGCTTCGCACAATTAATAAAAAAGGCATCAGTGCCGTTTTAAAAGATGCCCGTAAAAAAGGAACTCTTTTAAAAGACGTGTAATTGTAGCCACGGAAGCACAAAAGTCTGTGTTTTCGTGCAAAAAATAAATCTTAAGAACTAATTTCTAATCAGCGAAAACAACCTTTTCGTGTTTTAGTGGCAAAAAATGGCAAAAGGAAACAGAATACAGGTAATTTTAGATTGCACCGAAAAACCGGGCTCTTCGCGATATGTTACGACTAAAAACAGACGTAATACTCCCGATCGCATTGAACTTAAGAAATACAATCCGGTTCTTCGCAAGCACACTGTTCACAAAGAAATCAAATAAATTTAAATAGCCACGGAAGCACAAAAAGCACCAATTTTGTGTTTTAAGGTAATACCCAATAAAAACTTATTTCCGAAACCATCTTTTTAGTGTTTTCGTGTTTTAGTGGCAAAAAGTAAAATTATGGCAAAGCAGCAAACATTTGGGTCAGAAGCCCTCAAGCAAAAAGGAACCCACCGGCGAATGGCAAAGGTAATCGTCGCTACCAAAACGGCCAATAATAAGTACGGCTATAAAGAAGCGATTATTGACCAGGATGAGGTAAAGAACTTCATTCAAGAAAATAAAGGCTAAGGTTTTCTTTAATTGGAGAGGCTTTTCAAAAGCCTCTTGGAATGAGGTTGCATTCGTTTCTGCGGGTGGAGCCTTTTTTTATAGAAATGCGGATTAATCGGGTTAGCTGATTGCGCAGATGGATTCAACCAAGAAAAGAAACACTGCCTCCTGCCACTGCCAGCTACCAACCGGTAACTTTCTGTACTTTTGCATTTCTTAGTAAAAGGGGTTGGCAGATTAATGACTAAAACAACTTAAAAATGCCTATCAAAGATCAAATTATGGCCGATTTGAAGCAGGCCATGAAAAATAAGGACCGTGACCGGCTAAGGGTACTTCGTTCATTAAAAGCAAAACTACTCGAACGGGAAATCAGCGAACGGCAAGAGGGCGAGGCGACCCTTTCGGACGAACAGTCTGTTGAAGTATTGATGAAAGCGGCCAAACAGCGAAAAGAGTCAATCGAACAGTTTGAAGAAGGCGGACGTGATGATTTAGCTGAAAATGAAAAAAAGGAGCTTGAAATCATCAATTCATACCTGCCGGAAATGCTTTCGGAAGATGAAATTCGTGAAATTGCCCAGGAAAAAATTGATACCCTCGGTGCAGAAAATATGAGTGATATGGGCCGGGTGATGGGAGCAATGATGCAAGAGCTTAAGGGCAAAGCTGATGGTTCGCTGATTAGCAAGGTGGTAAAAGAAAAACTTTCTTAAATCCACAGCAATGAGCCTTCTCGACTTACTGATACTGCTGCCTATTGCCTACTTTTGTTACCGCGGATTTGTGGGCGGCTTCATTAAAGAAGTGTTTAGCATTATCGGTATCGTTTTAGCCGTTTTCCTAACCTTCCAATATATGGAGCCGGTGGGTGAAGTTATCGCCCCCCTGTTTGATGAAAAGTCATCTATCATTCCTTTCGTATCGGCACTTATCATCTTTATCGGCACCATAGCCATCATAAATTTGATCGCTTTTTTCGGAAAGAAAATCCTGGAAACCGTACATTTAAATTTTATAAACCGACTAGCTGGTTTGGCTTTCGGCTTTTTAAAAAGCGGCATTATTATCAGCGCTATCCTTCTGATTTTGGCCGGATTCAACCTTCCCTCTCAGGAAGCTCGCGATGAATCGGTTGCCTATCCCTATGTCATTTATTTAGCACCGTGGGCTTATAATTCAGTAGCCGCAGTTTATCCCGGCGCTAAGGATTTCACTACTACCGTTAAAGAAACGCTCGATCAATATAATCCCATTAAAAATTTTCCAATTTTAGATAATAATTGAATCATCTATGGCATTTTTAGCTGTTGAAAAGCAACTTGAAACAATTGAAAGGGGTACGGTTGAAATCCTGCCTAAAGAAGAGCTTATTGAAAAGCTCAAAAAATCGAAGAAAGAAAATAAGCCGCTCAGAATTAAGCTCGGTTGCGATCCTACCCGTCCCGACCTGCACCTGGGCCATTCAGTAATTTTACGAAAGCTTCGTCAGTTTCAGGATTTGGGGCACGAAGCCATTCTCATTATCGGTGATTTTACCGCCTTGATCGGCGACCCTACCGGACAAAATAAAACACGTCCCCCGCTCACCCGCGAAGAGATTATGGAAAACGCCTCAACTTATTTGGAGCAGGCCACCAAAATTCTGGATGAAACCAAAACCAGAATCGTTTATAATTCAGAATGGCTGGGAAATATGGGTTTTGAAGATGTCATTAAACTGTCTTCAAAACTTACCGTTGCGCGAATGATTGAACGAGATGATTTTTCCAAGCGCTTCAATAATAATGAGCCAATTTCCCTGCACGAGTTTTTGTATCCCCTGGCGCAGGGACAAGATTCGGTTCACCTGCAGTCGGATGTGGAGCTGGGCGGAACCGATCAGAAGTTTAACCTGCTGGTAGGACGCGATCTTCAAAAAGATGCCGGGCAGGAACCGCAAATCGCGCTGATGATGCCGCTTTTGGTAGGAACCGACGGCACGATGAAAATGTCAAAATCTTACGATAATTATATCGGCATCACCGAAAATGCCAATGACATGTACGGAAAGGTGCTGTCTATTCCTGATGATCTGATTTTCTCCTGGTTTGAATTGCTTACCGATGTACCGGTTGATGAACTGCCGAATTACAAGAAGAAAGCAGAGAAAAATCCCCGCGATACCAAGCACGAACTGGCGCTGGCCATCACTCGCATATATCATGGCGAAGAAAAAGCGAACTCAGCCAGAAAGCATTTCGAACAGACTGTTATTTCCAATGAAGTTCCGGATGATGCTCCCGTTCTTGAATATGACGCCGGTGCAGAAGTCCGTTTGCTGGATATCATTTCTGATGCCGAATTTACCTCAAGCAACGGCGAAAGCAAACGCCTCATCAAACAGGGCGGCGTTTCTATTGATGACAAAAAAATTACGGATAAAGGCTACAGTGTGACTTTTGGTAGCGACACTGAGTTTACGTTGAAGGTCGGTAAGCGTAACTTTGCGGTTGTTAAGAGCAAGAAGTGAGAAGCAAGAAGTAGGGCACACTTCTCGCTTTTTACTTCTTTCTTTTATCGTGACTTTTTCAGCTTTGAAAGCATTGCAAAACACTCATTTAATAATAATGAAAGTTTTTGAATATCCTGCTGATTGACAAAATTAAGTTCAAGGGATATTTCAATTTGAGCATCTATCTCAACAACTGATGCACAAGCAATTTCGTAAAATCTTCTTTTTTCTTTATTGGTACGCCGTGCTTCTCCTTCAGAGATATTGGATATTACAGAGACAGAAGCTCTTCTGAGTTGACTTATTAATCCAAACTTTTCCTCTCTTGGAAATTTATCAGTAATCTTATAAACCTCTTTTATAAGTTTAAGGCTCTTTTTCCAGATGATCATTTTTTTGTGACTTAATTCTAACATAATTATTTGATTTAGTTACATAGTTATAAGTAAGACCCACGAAAATGAAAATCCTTACAAAAAATTTTTATCTTCTCGGCTCTTACTTCTCGCTTTTTACTTCTAACTTCTTGCTTCAAACATGCTTAAAATCTCATCCTTCAACGTTAATGGCATTCGGGCGGCACATCGAAAAGGGTTTACAGACTGGGTAGAAGATTGCAATCCCGATATTATTTGCCTTCAGGAAGTCCGGGCATTGGAAGAACAAATTCCGGAAGCTATTTTAGAATTGGAATATCACGGGTTTTATCATCCGGCAGAGAAAAAAGGCTATTCGGGCGTGGGTATTCTTTCGCGTGAAGAACCTATCAATATTCAGGAAGGTATTGGTGTTGACTGGATTGACAGCGAAGGCCGGGTGTTGATGGCGGAGTTTGAAGATGTCATCGTTTTTTCAATTTACGCTCCAAGCGGCACAGTGGGAGATGTCCGCCAGGATCTTAAAATGCACTTCTTAGAGGCCTTTTTGCCTTTCGCGCAGAAACATCTTGATAGTGAAAAGCCTGTTGTTTTTTGTGGTGATTTCAACATTTGCCACACTGAAATTGATATTCATAATCCCGTTCGCCTTAAAAACACCTCCGGCTTTTTACCTGAAGAACGAGACTGGGTGACTCAACTCCTGGAATGCGGATACGAAGATGTTTTCCGGTCTTTAAATGACGGAATTACCGATCTTTATAGCTGGTGGAGCTATCGCGCCGCTTCAAAAGAACGGAACAAAGGCTGGCGAATTGATTATCACCTTGCCAGTCCCGACCTGTTGCAAATTGCTGAAGAAGCTATCATCGAAATGGAATGGGATCTCTCTGATCACGCCCCGGTAACGATTACTTATAATGTAGATCAGGATTTATCTCAATAAGCTGTCTGGTGTTTATATTCCTCCACATAAATGTCACGCTCCTAAGGTTGGTTCTCCAATCGAAATTGGATAAATTGACCTATCTACTTACCTCATTTTAGTCTTTACAATATGGGCACTCATTACAAAGGAAGCGAAAAAGAAATCAAAACCCTGAACGCTTTCATAAAACTGATGCGGGCTTCTGAATCTATTAATAACCGTCTGAACCGCCAGCTTTCTGATGCTAATTTAACGAGCAGTCAATTTGGTGTGATGGAAGCGCTGCTCCATTTGGGGCCGCTCAATCAAAAAGCGCTGGGTGAAAAAATTCTCAAGAGCGGAGGAAACATCACTCTTGTAATTGATAACCTGGAGAAAAACAGCTGGGTTAAACGGCGACGGGATCCTAAAGACAGGCGATCTGTTCTTATCCACTTAACGCCTGAGGGCGAGGAGGTTATCTCCTCCTATTTTCCAAAGCATTTGGCAAATATTGTAGAAGAGTTTGATGTGCTTTCGAAGCAGGAACTTGATCAGCTGGCTTGTATTTGCAAAAAAATAGGATTGCAAAAATAATACAATATTCTGCCCCATCCATAGTTTATCAAGTGTGTTGAAATAACACACATCTCTAATGTGACTCCATATATCCCTCTGGGAATGGGCTTGAACGCTCATTCCCTCCTTTGCCTAATCTTAAAAAGTTTCTTCTTCAAAAGCGAATTAAAATTAGTTAACTCTAGAAGATCCGGCAAAAATTATAATTATGTATCATGTTGAACTTGTTTCAGCATCTATGGAAATAGCTAAGCTTACAGATCCTGAAATAAATTCAGGATGACATCTTCCGGTTTCGTTTTTGTTTTCTTAATCATATCTAATAGCGTCGGCCGGCTCAACCTTTGCGGCCCGGCGGGCGGGATACCAGCTTGCCAGCAGGCAAAGCAATAAACTTCCGGCTAACACAATGCCCACGTCCCAATAACTAATACTAACGGGATAGGCATCAATAATAAAGGCTGCTGATAATTTAATCAGCCCGTATTTTTTTTGCAGCCAGCTGGCGAATAAACCCAATCCGCCCCCTATTACGCAACCTATCAAACCGATATAAAAGCCCTGTTTTACAAAAATATTTTTGATATCAGAGGGAGTAAATCCCATCGTTAAAAGCACACCGATATCACGATTTTTTTGGATAACAATCATCGTGAGCGAGCCGATGATATTTAGCACCGCCACGATGACGATAATCATCAAAATGACATAAGAAGCCCATTTTTCAAGGTACATGATATCATATAGGGCCTGTTGTAAATCATACCAGGTTGAAACAGTATATTGGCCACTGAATATTTTTTGCAGTTTATTTTTAACCTCGCCGGCTTGCTCTGTATTTTCAAGATGAATATCTATGCCTGAAATTCGATTCCTCATCTCAAACAATCGTTGAGCGGCTACTTTATCAATCAGTGCTGCAGGACCGGGGGTAATTTGAAACCGGGAAAAAGTGTCGCGTATCTCAAACTGATATCTTCGGGGAAGTGAAAACTGTGTTAACGACTTTCGCATTCCCGCCGCGCTTAAAAGAACTACCCTGTCACCGATGTTTAAATTCAGTTTATTCATCAGTTCTTCGCTGGCAATTAATCCCGGCTCACCGTTTTGAACATCAAGACTAACAGTTCCCGATGTTGAATCTTCATTTAACTGGCTGATACCCGCATGTTCTTCCAGATCAATGCCTCTCACCCGCACTACTTTATTATCACCATATTTGAAAGCTAAAAGGGCTCGTCCGTTTACATAAGAAGTGACTGCCTGTATTTCAGGAATACCGGTCAGCTTTTGTTTGATTTCATCAGTAAACAAAAAGGATTCTGCCTCGGCAGACTCAATCCGGATATCAGGATCGCTTTGCAAAAGAAAGCCCTGAATAACATCAAAAAAACCGTTAAAGACCGATAAAACAACGATGAGCAAAGCCGTACCAATCGTAACGCCGGTTACGCTAATGATCGTTAACGTTGAGATAAGCGAGATATGCTTTTTTGAAAAGAGGTAGCGCCTGGCTATAAATCCGGTAGTTTTCATGCTTTAAAATAAAAGAAAAGGGAAGAATTACATAAAGGTTATTTGCAACCCCTAAACACCTTGCCAAAACAGATGTGATAGTTTTAAATAAAAAAGTCAACAGAAATTCTTTTACTGAAAAAGCTAAATTAACCCCTTCCTACTTTCCGTTCAACCATTTAAACTCTGCACAAAAAAATGTAACACTCTGTTAATAAAAGTTAATTCAATCTTTTTTATACATTCATTTTATTACCATAATGGCGTCACACATTAATCTACAGGTTTCTATATCCCGCAATAATTATGTTTAAAAATATTCTTACCCTTTTTTTGCTGCTAACTATTTTTCCTTCGATAGCAATGGCTCAAAACGGATCTATTGAAGGCCATATCATTGATAAAAAAACAGGACAGCCTGTTATCGGCGCTAACATCTTCTTGGTAAAAGAATCGGGATTCCGTGAGGGGACATCATCCGATAAATCAGGTCACTTTATTTTTGAAAACCTAAAAGAAGGCCGTTATTCTATTAAGGTTACAGCCATAGAATATCAATCTCTGCAAAAAGCAGTAACTGTTCTTACAGAGAAAAATCAAATGCTTTCCATTCAGTTAACGCCCCGCACCTATCAATTAAATGAAATTGTGGTCAGCGGACAGAATAAGCGTGACATTAAATCAACAACAATACAGCACGTCAAGGATATAGAAATAGAACAGCTTGATGTGGCAACTGTGGCTGATGTAGCCAGGCTTTTGCCCGCGGCTTATGTAGCAACAAACTCGCGGGGTCAGACAATTTTATATCTTCGAAATTCTGCTGACCGTCAGACCGCCCAGTTTTTTAATGGTGCGCTTTTGAATATTCCATGGGATAACCGGGTTGATTTGGGTTTTATCCCTTCGGCCATGCTAAGCGGTGTTACTGTTTCAAAGGGAGTTCCATCAGTAGTTTATGGAGCCAATACCATTGGAGGAGCTGTTAATTTTCAAACCGGCACGGCACCAACAAACGGTTCGGTAACAGAATTTAAAACAAGCGGCGGTTATCCGGCAAAAGGCCGTACCTCCATTTTACGAAGCGCCCGAGTTGGCTCTTTTTCATATACGGCACAAATTGGTTTCGCTAAGCGGGGTGATTTCGCACTCCCTGCCGGCTCGGACCTTCCTTTTAGCCAGCCATCGAATGAAACCCGTGTTAATACTGACAGGCAATTGTTCAATCTCTTTTTCGAAGGGGGCTATCGGTTTGATAATGGTGCACGCTTGAATACAACCCTTTTCCATGTTGATGCAGCAAAAGGAGTGGCGCCTGAGAGTAACCTCAATCCGGCCCAAACCGGAGTCCGTTATTGGCGTTACCCGTCTATAGAACAAACAATGTTTATTGTTAACGGCATGATGCCTATTAGCGATAGAAGCAATTTGAGGGGATCTGCATGGGTAAGCCGCTTTACTCAAGATATTTTCCAATATAAAACCGTAGCTTATAAACAACTTGACCAAACACAAACCGATTTAGATTATACGGGCGGATTACGTTTAATATTTGAACAACAGTTAGGCCGCGGCGGCTTAGACCTTTCATTAAATTTATTGACCTCCCGGCACCGTCAATCAATCACCCCTTATTCAGGCAAAACTCCTCAAGCTGACTCAAGCAGTGTTTATCATCAACATATTTATAGCTTTGGAGCGGAATATACATTGCCTATAACATCTAACTTTATAGGCTCTTTAGGCATTAATTATGATGGCAGTGCTATTGTTAATACCGGGCCATGGGAGAACCAGGGTTTTGAAAGTTATATAAAATCCGCACTTGGAATATCAGCAGGAGCCACATATCTCATTTCAGACCGTTTCAGCCTACATGCTACGGCTGGCCGCCGTGGCCGCTTTCCGACTATGCGAGAATTATATGGCGGTGCATTAGGAAAGTTTGTGCCTAACCCTACCTTAAAGCCGGTGACAGCTTATAAAGGCGAAGTCGGGGCAGAATGGCTTGGTTCAACATTTAGCGGTTCGATAACTGCATTTTATAACCGAATGCTCGACACCATTGATAAAACTACACTACAGCAAGGCCCGAATGCAGGCAAAGAGCAGCGTATTAACCTGGACGGAAGCCGCGTTTGGGGAGTGGAATTTGTAACTACCACATCGATTGCAAACCGTATCGTAGTTGACGGCAGTTTGACCTATATGAATATCCGTGGCTATTTTAATGATGAACCACGAAAACTAGATGAAAAGCCCTCTTGGGTGGGAACGGTTGCCCTCACTTATGATTTGCCATTAAATTTTGAAGCACTCTTGCAGGGTGAATATATAGGAGGGATTTACACCCGGACAGAGCAAAACACCTTTGTACTTTTACCTGATGCATTTATTCTTGACATAAGATTGGCTTATAATTTGAGGTCATCCAAACTATTCAGTGGCGGAAGTATCTTTCTGCGCGCCAATAATGTTATGGATGACCTCCGCTTACTTCAACTCGGTCTGCCGGGCCCGGGCCGCTCGTTCTTAGCTGGATTCCGGTTGCAGTTTTAAAACCTATCCCAGAATAAGCAAACTGAATATGCATTGAGCTAACTTTAAAACAATTTGTAAGCGCTCATAGATCCTTACAGCGTTGTTTTCAAAATCGCTGTAAGGAGCCGGAGGCCTATTAACACGTTGTCAGGCGATATTTCCTTTCAATACTAACCTTAACCTCATTCTAAATATATCTTACTATAATAGCTATAAAAAAGCCATTTGGACCGTTAATACCACAATAAAAAACTTTCCCCCACCTTCTTTTTGAAACATCCGTAGCAAAATTATTTTTGCACATCAGAAAATAACACGTGCAAAAAACCTTGCTGACAAAAGCATTTCTGGCAGCCTCCATAAAATCAATTTAGTGAGACCACTAAAAAAATTAAATAATTCTTAAATAAAGCTATATAAAGTTTACTTAAATCAATAAGTGTTTACATTATTTAATTTAGCCAAGCTTGTTTGCGGATTTTAATGTGATATTATGGTTAATACCAAATAAAAAAGGACGGTTTTTCTACAACTAAACCATTGCTATCTATGCTAAATTATCCCATTACTGCATTCAAGACGAAAACAATTGTAGCTTTTTGCTTTATTTTTATTTGTATTCCGGTAATTAGCCAGGCACAAATTTCTATTTCGGGCGTGGTAACCTCCGGCACTAATGGAGCTACCCTGCCTGGTGCAAATGTAACTGTAAAAGGAACAACAAACGGTACCAGCACCGATGCTAACGGTTATTATAAACTAAAGGTTGAGAATGAACAGGCCGTTCTTGTTTTTTCCTTTCTTGGTTTTGTTACACAAGAAATTATGGTTGGGAACAGACGAACTATTAACGTGGCGCTTAATCCAGACGTAGCTGTACTCAATGATGTGGTTGTCGTGGGATATGGTATACAAGAAGAAGGAGTTTTGACAAGTGCTATAACATCTGTTCAAGGTGCAGAAATACAAAACACCCCTGTTGTGAGTGCCAGTGGCCTGCTACAAGGACGTGCAGCGGGAGTTCAGGTAAGTTCAAGTTCCGGGGCTCCGGGTTCGGGTTTGCGTATTAAAATACGTGGTACATCATCTATTTCAGGCAGCAGTGATCCTCTTTATATCGTTGATGGAGTTCCCATTCAAACAGGTAATTTTGGGTTAGATACAGGCGGTGCTACTACTAGTGCCATGTCTTTCATAAATCCTGATGATATTGTGTCTATAACCGTTTTAAAAGATGCATCAGCAACTTCTATTTATGGTGCTCGAGCTGCTAACGGTGTAGTCTTAATAAAAACAAAACGTGGTGCAGATAAACCGCTACAAATTCAGTTTGGTACTTATTTCGGTACCCAACAAGCAATAAACACACCTGATTTAGTAAACGGGTCTCAATTCGAAATGCTGCAAAATGAAGCAGCTCGAAATAATGGAGAGCCTGTTCCCTATCCAAACCCAGAACAAGCTATTAATACCGACTGGGCCAACCTTATTTTCAGAACCGGCAGCATCCGAAATTATGACCTCTCGATAAGCGGGGGTAACGAAGAAGTACAATATGCTATATCGGGGGGACACTTCAATCAAAAGGGAATTACCAAACCGGCTCTGTTCAGACGTTCAGCCGCGCGGGTAAACCTTGATTTGGACGCCACAGAAAAACTGTCGTTTGGCACAAGCATTTCATACACGCATTCTCATCGAAACCGGGCCCGCAATAACGACAACATCAGCGGTGTACTGCCGGGTGTTTATTTTTACCCTCCCAATCTACCTGTTTACCAGCCTGACGGTACCTATACAACCTTCAGTATTTTTGAAAATCCTGTTGCAGGGGCTACCGAAGTCGATTTTGATATGAATGTAAACCGATTTATCGGTAATGTTTTTACAGAATATGAATTTACTCCGGATTTATTCGGAAAAGCGAGCTGGAGCTATGATCACATGTTAGTTCGTGAAAAACGTTATAACAATACCAGTACCGTTAACGGAGCTTCTGTCAATGGATCAGCGCTTTCCACTACTGCTATAAATCGAAGCTGGACAGCAGAAGTAACGCTCAATTACATCAAAAGTATTGGTGATCATAATTTTAATGCACTGATCGGCGGAAGTATGCAGGCTCGTAATTTTGAACGTACAACTGCTGAAGGGCAGCAGTTCCCCAGTGATGACTTTCGCTATATTGAGGCAGCTGCTGTACAAACGGCCTCCTCAACCGGAACTTCATCAGGCCTTGCATCTCTTTTCGGTCGTCTTCAATACAATTATGACCGACGTTATTTAGCTACCCTTACAGTGCGCCGTGATGCATCATCCCGTTTCGGTGAAAATAACCAATGGGGTACATTCCCTTCTATTGGTTTAGGCTGGGCTATCAGTGAGGAATCCTTTTTTAACGCAGACTGGATTAGTGAACTTAAACTACGGGCAAGTTATGGTATAACGGGAAACCAAGGTGGTATTGGTGATTATCAGTCGCTTGGCCTGTGGATTGGCTCAAGTTATGGTAACAGCCCCGGGACTATTACAGATCAGTTAGCCAACCCCGATTTGAGATGGGAAACAACACGGCAATTTGATATCGGATTGGACATAGGCCTTTTCAATGAGCGGGTTACCATCACTTATGATTATTACAGTAAGTATACTACTGATCTGCTTTTGGCTGTACCTGTTCCATCTTCTACAGGGTTTCAAACGCTGGTTCAAAATTTTGGAGAGTTGTCTAACAAAGGGATGGAATTAGCTATAAGTGCGGGAATTATTCAGAGACAGGATCTTGCCTGGACCGCAACTTTTAACATAGCCGGTAATCGAAATATGATTGAAAAACTGGCTGCTCCCTTTAATGTTTATAATCGTGACCCCTTCCGTTACAAAGAAGGCATACCCATGTTTTCATTTTATTTTCATAAGCAGCTTGGGGTAGACCCCGAAACAGGTGCGCCTGTCTTTGCCGATATTAATGGCGACGGGGTTTTTGATATCAATACAGATCGTACCATTGTTGGTAACGCCAATCCGGATTTCTTTGGTGGGTTGACCAATACCGTAAACTTTAACCAGTTCGATCTCTCAGTCTTTTTACAATACAATTATGGCAGTGAGCAGCTCAACTGGAACCGCTTTTTCCAGGAGCATGGAGGCACTCGTAACACCGGCTACTTAAGTTCTCAATTAGACCGCTGGCAAGAACCCGGTGATGTAACCATGGTACCAAAAATGACGCGGGAAAACTATAGGGCCGGTTTGCGACCATCACGGTTTGTTGAAGATGGTTCCTACATTCGTTTAAAAAATGTAACCCTTGGTTATAGCCTGCCTCAAGAGCTTTCGGGCAAGCTGGGTATCAACAATGCGAGAATCTACTTCACGGGGCAAAACCTCTTCACTATCACCAATTATAGTGGCTTAGATCCTGAGGTCACTGCTACAGCCACAAACCCTCTAACAAAAGGGATTGAATTTTATACAATCCCTCATGCGAAAACCTATATGATTGGTTTTGACATCACCTTTTAACCCTTATTACTATGAAAATGAATTTAAAAAATAGTCTTCTTGTAATCAGCGTTGCCTCTTTTTTTGCCATTTCATGTAATGTGCTTAGCCAAGAGCCAAAATCAGCTGTCTCGTCAGATCATGTTATCTATAATGAACGTACCTCCCAAATCGCTCTTAATGGTTTATATAGCCAGTTGCAAAACGGCAACTATTATGGAGGTAACTTACTTGTATTAGGCGATGTGAGTTCAGATATCTCTCAAAGTGTAGGTACCTGGGATTTCTACAGGGCCATGGACACCTATACCACAAATGTAGGTAATTTAGAAGTCGAGGATTTCTGGGAGCAAGCGTATGCTACCATCAACCAGGCAAATAACATCATCGCTAAGGTACCTCCTCTTGACAATGTTAGCCAGGAAACAAAAGATCAAATTTTAGGTGAAGCCTACTTTATACGAGCGCTCGCATACTTCGATCTGAACAGGGCTTTTGGCGGTGTTGAAGGAGTATATGGATCTATGGGTGTGCCTCTTGTACTGCAACCGACCAACACGATAACTGAAAATAGCTTCCCCTCCCGTCCGTCAATTAATAAAACCTATGCCCAGGTAGAATCTGACCTAAAACAGGCTATAGAATTGCTTTCAGGATCATCAACCCCTACCCGTGCATCGGAGGCCGCGGCAAAAGCCCTATTATCACGTTTATTCCTGTATTATCAGCAAGATTATGGCCTGGTGGAGAAATATGCTACTGAAGTCATTACTGCTTATGATTATCAATTACTCGAAGATTATGCCAGCATTTTTATCAGTGAAGAAACAGCAGGATCTATTTTTGAACTATCATTTACGGCATCAGACCAAAGTGATATTCGATTCTGGTACTTTCCACCCAGTTTAGGCGGGCGAGCTGATATTGCACTTCACCAAAGCTTTGTGAACCTGCTGCAATCGCGGGTAAATGATGAACGGGCGAAGCTAATCGCTTTCGATGACGGCGTCGGTGTTTACTATCCAACAAAATACCAGAAAGTATCCGGGAAGGATAACGTTATAATCCTGCGTCTTGCTGAAATGTATCTTAATAGAGCGGAAGCCCGCACTCGTAAAGAAAGCCCTGACCTAAACGGAGCACTTTCAGATCTAAACATAATCCGGAATCGGGCAGGTCTGGCTGATACTACCGGGGCCGGAGTTGATACAGCCCGGGAAATTTTAGATGCTATTGCACTGGAAAGAAGTATAGAGTTTTTTGAGGAAGGCCATCGCTGGTTCAATTTGGTACGCACAGAAAGAGCTATGACGGTACTGAATGGAATAGATCGAAAAAACTCCGGACCTGTTTCACTTAACGAAGCCGGCAGACAAGTATGGCCCATTCCACAACGAGAAATAGATGCTAACAAAAATATTGAACAGAACGAGGCTTATAATTAGTGCTAACGTGTTGTGCGGTTGAAAGACTATACTGGCCTGACAGCGTACCAGCGGTTTCTGGTTCCTGTCAGCGTCCTGTGAAACCAACGCTGTAAGGCCCTTCGGACGCTTACAGGTTGTTTTTAAGCTTAATGGTACAACAGGTTAATGCTATTAACTTTTTACTCCATCTAATTAAAAATCCATCAATAAAAAATCATTAAAAAGGTACTTCTATGAATCATCTATTTAAACCACATAAACAGGCATTGTTATTTACCTGTCTTTGGATAAGCATTCTATTTCTTGCTTTACCCGCGCAATCAATTGCACAAATTTTTGGCCATGGCCAGCATACTTCTGATCCATTTTATGAAGAATCTGCGTTCCAAGTGCTTGATTATAGAAGTATTGGTCCTTATCGCGGTGGCCGCGCTTTGGCAGTAGATGGTGTCGATGACCAGCCCCTTACCTTTTATACCGGTTTTACGGGTGGCGGAGTTTTTAAAACCATCGATGGCGGTAAAACCTGGATAAATATTTCGGATGGTTATTTTAAAACAGGATCCGTGGGCGCTCTTGCTGTAGCTGATTCTGATCCAAATGTAATTTATGTAGGGATGGGAGAAGCTTGTATTCGCGGAAATATGTCCGCAGGAGACGGCATTTATAAATCTACCGATGCAGGAGAAACATGGACGCATATAGGCCTTGGTAAAACGCGCATTATTGGAGAAATCGTTGTGCATCCGGACAATCCTGATATAGTTTGGGTAGCAGCAATGGGACATACCTTTGGTATGAAAGGAAATAAAGAACGTGGTGTTTATAAAACTACTGACGGAGGAAAAACCTGGGAAAAAGTACTTTATCGTGATGCTAATACGGGTGCAGTACACATCGAAGTTGATCCCAATAATCCCCGTATTTTATATGCCACACTTTGGGAGGCTTACCGAAACCCGTGGAAGATGTCAAGTGGCGGCAATGAGAGCGGCGGATATGGAAGCGGACTCTATAAAAGCACCGACAGTGGTGAAACCTGGACAAATATTTCTCACCGGCCGGGTTTGCCAAAAGGCATATTAGGTAAAATTGAGGTAGCTATATCACCGGCTAACTCTAATCGCATATGGGCTATGATTGAAGCTGAAAATGGTGGCCTTTTTCGTTCAGATGATGGGGGAAAAACATGGGAACTGGTAAATAATGATCGCTCGCTGCGGCAACGTGCCTGGTATTACACTCATATAACAGCCGATCCGGTGAATGAGAATACAGTCTATGTATTAAATGTAAACCTGCATAAATCTACTGATGGCGGAAAAACTTTCACTCAAATTGAAACGCCTCACGGTGATCATCACGACTTATGGATTGATCCGGATAACCCTAATCGTATGATTGTTGCCGACGATGGCGGCGGGCAGGTGAGTTATAACGGGGGTGAAAGCTGGTCTTCGTACTTTAAATATGCCACTGCACAGTTTTATCACGTGATCACCGATGATCGTTTTCCCTACCGTGTTTATGGCGCCCAGCAAGACAACAGCACTGTAGTCATCAAAAACCGGTCGGGCGACAGATCTATAACTATACGTGAATGGCATTCTGTAGGCGGAGGGGAAAGCGGTTATATTGCTCCTGACCCCGAAAACCCTAAAATAACATTTGCCGGTAGTTATGGCGGCCTTTTAACCAAGCATAATTCTAATACAGGTGAATTAGATGTGGTAAACGTTTGGCCGAATAACCCAATGGGCCATGGGGCAGTGGACTTGAAATATCGTTTCCAATGGACCTATCCGATTTATATATCACCTCATAATCCTGATGTGCTGTACGCAACCTCTCAGCACGTACACCGGTCACTAAATGAAGGAATGAGCTGGGAGCGTATCAGCCCTGATTTAACCCGGGATGAGGAATCTAAACAGCAGAAATCAGGAGGTCCTATCACCTATGATGATACCAGTATTGAATATTATAACACGGTATTTTCTTTTGCTGAATCGCCCGTTAAACAAGGTGTTTTGTGGGCCGGTGCTGATGATGGTTTAGTTCATGTAAGTCGCAATAATGGAGAGTCATGGACAAATGTTACCCCTCCTGATTTACGTGATCCTGAAAACAGGGCCAGAATTAACATCATCGACCCTTCACCTCATGATGCAGGCACTGTTTATATAGCCGCCACTCGCTACAAACAGTCTAATTTTGAACCGCTATTATATAAGAGTGAGGATTATGGCGAGAGCTGGACAAAAATAACCAATGGAATTCCTTCTAAGGAGTTTACTCGTGTGATCCGGGCTGATCCTGCACGAGAAGGCCTCCTTTATGCCGGAACCGAAGCGGGTGTATATGTCTCTTTTAATGACGGGGAAAAATGGCAACCCTTACAGTTGGATCTCCCATCGGTACCTATTACTGATATGACCATTCAACGTCGTGATAAAGATTTGGTTATCGCAACTCAGGGACGCAGCTTCTATATTTTAGATGACCTGGCAGTACTTCATCAACTCTCTGATGAGGCCGTAGAATCCGAGGCTTATCTTTTTAAGCCTGAAGATACCTATTTGATTGGCAGACGCGGTTCACATGAACCGGGCACGACCGTAGGCCAAAATCCACATCGCGGTGTGATTGTCTATTATCATCTTAACGGGGTGAGCGAAGATTCCGAAGTTCAGCTTCAGTTTTTAAAAGATGAAGACATCATTCGTACCTTTTCTAACCAGTTTACCGCTGAAGGAGAACCGGTTGAAGAATCAGAGAAGTATTATGAAAAAGAGAACCCTGATAATTCTACGGTACTTACCGATAAATATGGCCTTAACCGGTTTGTATGGAATATGCGATATCCGGGAGCTACTGACCTCGAAGGGGTTCAGATTTTATGGGGAGGCTCTACCCGCGGCCCCGAAGCCGTACCCGGCACTTACACTGTTCGGCTTCTTGTAGATGATGAGCCTGTAATGGAACAAGAATTTGCCATTAAAAAAGATCCACGCGAAACGGCAACCCAGCAAGATTTAGAAGCCCAGTTTGATCTCCATCAAAAAATTATAGCCAAGCTGGATACTACTCATAAAGCAATCAATCATCTTCGTGAAGCTCGAAGCAACCTGACTGAAATGCTGGCTGAATTTCCTGAAGACAAACAACTGCAGGAAAAGTTTGCCCAGGTTAAAAAAGCACTTGATGCGATAGAAATGAACCTGGTTCAGGCAAAAGCTGAATCCTTTCAGGATGTGCTTAACTATCCTATTAAACTGAATAATAAACTAGCGGCATTAGCCAGCACAGTGGCAACCGGTAAGGGGCGACCAACTAAACAACAATACGCGGTATACAACGACCTTGCACAGAAGGTTGATGTACAACTGCGTCGTTTAGAAAAAGTGCTAAGCGGTGAATACATGGATAATCTACCGGAACAAGTAACCGAACCTGTTCTTATCCAAAATTAAAAACACTCGTTACACAAAAGAGGCGGATGAGAAACTTTTAGGCATAAAGATTTCTCATCCGTTTTCTTATTATTCGAGGCTTTTTTTACTTTCCCCTAATCCGGTTTCATCCGTTTAATGGTATTTTCTGATGGAACGCCTCCCTCCGTATTTTGTTTAAAATGTATCCCAGAGAGACATAATGAGTTAATGAATAATCAACAGAGACTATGACCCTACGTGACCTTGTAAAAGCAGCCGTTACCCTTCTAATCATCACCATTTCAGTTTCCTGCGCCATGTATCCCTACACCATTGAGGAATGGGACTATAACGACGATTTATATCTGGATGAAGATGAATTCCAGTCCGCCCTCGACGATGTAGGCTATTACGAAACCTGGAATTATGACGGGGAAGATTATCTCACTGAAGATGAATGGAACGAAGGAATAAATGACTTTTTCGGCGCTTATCATTCTGATGATTTTGGAACTTTTGCCGACTGGGATGTAGACGGCGACGGCTTATTGTCGGATGATGAATTTGATGAAGGCGTCTTCGAAACAGTAGATTTGAACGACGACGGACAAATAGAAGCTGACGAGTTCGATGAGTGGTATGACGAGGTATGATTTAGAATCTTACGACAGAGATACTTTCTTGTTCCATCACGCACACTAATCAAAAATTCAAAAGACAATGAAGTTCATCAAAAGAAATACAGCCCTTATTATCCTGATATCCGTAGCCTTCATCTCATGTGCTGTAGAGCCTTTCGACGATTATGATTACGATGATGATCTGTTGCTGGATGAGGAAGAATTCGATTCAGCCCTCGGCGATATCGGCTACTATGACGCCTGGAATTTTAACGGTGAAGATTACTTAGACGAAGAGGAGTGGGATGAAGGTGTAGACATTTACTTAGTCGATTATGAGGCTGACGATGTCGGTGACTTTTCCGAATGGGATGAAAACGGCAACGGCATGCTGTCCGAAGAAGAGTTTAAAAACAGTCTTTTTGATACTATAGACATGGATGACGATGAGCAAATCAGCGATGAAGAATTCGATAATTGGTATCAGGATGAAGCCCCGGAATAGCTTTTTTTGCTTATAAAGCGTGTTGTGCGGTTAGTTTAAAACAACCTGTAAGTGTCCCGTCCCGAGCATTCAGGATCGGGGCCTGGCAGTGTTTTCCAAGACACTGGCAGAAACCAGAAAATTGCTGATCCCAGCCGCAGTCAGTTTTTAAATTCAACCCCAAAACGCGTTTTAAAAATTCATTTCATGTTCAATTCATCCCCTAAAATTCGGAACAATTAAAGGCCTTATCTGTTTATATAAACACATTCACTGTCAACCGAAAAACCTATAAATCTTTAGAGACCATGGAATTACTTGGAAGAATAAATTTCACTTTTATAGTAGCAATGTTAGGCCTGTTTTTCATCGCTTCACCAGCCGCCGCCCAAAGCTGCGAGTTTGATGAATGGGATTCAAACGACGATTCCTTTTTAGATGAAGACGAGTTCGGCACGGCATTTGGCGAAGTCGGATATTATGACGACTGGGACGACGATGATGATGATACTTTATCCGAGTCGGAGTGGGAAATGGGCATTGATGAACGCCTCGGAGCCTATGATTCCGGAGTTTACTCTGACTGGGATATAAACGGAGACGGAAATCTGTCGGAAAGCGAATTTCGGGAAGGCCTTTTCGATCTGATCGATGACAATAACGACGGCCAGATCGGAGATGATGACTGGGAGTTATTTACCGATGAAGATGACGGTCTCTTTTGCTAAAGCTGTTTTCTTCTAATCAATTAAATCAATCGAATAACCTAAAAACTATAGAGATTATGAGACTACTTGGAAAAATAAATTTCACCTTTGTAATGGCATTTCTCGGCTTAGTTTTCGTTGCATCACCCGCAGTTGCCCAAGATTGTGAATTTGACAACTGGGACGTAAATAATGACGACTATCTCGATGAAGAAGAATTCTATGACGCTTATGACGAAGTCGGTTATTATGACGAATGGGATAGCGACGACGATGATTCTTTGTCCGAAACAGAATGGGAAATGGCCGCCGATGAACATCTTGGCGCTTACGATTCCGGTAAGTTTTCTGACTGGGACACTGACGGAAATGGAATGATTTCTGAACCTGAGCTTCAGGAAGGCCTCTTCGAATTAATAGATCAGGATAGTAACGGTCAAATCGGAGGAGATGACTGGAGCCTCTTTGGCAGTGATAACGGCATTTTTTGCTAAAAAGATGAAACCTCCTTTGGATCAGACCTGGCAGTGTTCCGGTATTTTTCCGGTTCCTGTCAGCGTCTTTTATCAACTTAGAACAGAAGTAGCAGAGCGCTGTAATAGTTGAAAGATCTTCTTTAAGCAATAACATTACTTTAATACTTCTTATTCATAGCTGATGATGAATCATCCGCCTAAAGACTGTACGCTTGTTTAAATAAGCTTCACTTTTTAGCCCTCTGATTTATCAGTCGGGCTTAAATTCAGAAGCCCCGGCGGGCCTGGTTTAATTTTCAAGCCCCTTTTAAATTAATTCCTTCTTATTCTTCCCTTTTCGCTTTGTATCTGCCTGCTGATTGCGGTATTTTTAACACACCAATTATTTGAGTAATCAGCTAACAATACAATTTTTATTATGCGCATCATTATCTTCGGTCCGCCGGGAGCCGGAAAAGGAACACAAGCTAAACTTATCAGTGAAGAATATCACATCCCCCATCTCTCCACAGGCGAAATTTTTCGGTCTGCTATCAAAAATAAAACGCCTCTCGGCAAAGAAGTAACATCCATTTTAGATGCCGGTGACTTGGTGCCGGATAAAACAGTAGTTGCGCTGGTTGAAGAAGAACTCAAAAGTTCGAAGTATACCACGGGTTATGTGTTAGATGGTTTTCCACGCACCGTTCCACAAGCCCGCGCTTTTGATGAAATCCTTGCCACAAAAAGCAAGCGCTTAAATGCCCTCCTGCAGCTTCACGTTCCGGATGATGAACTTATCACCCGTATTTTAAACCGCGATGAAGGGCGCTCGGACGACACCCCTGAAAAAGTAAAAAACAGACTCGAAGTTTATTACAATGAAACCCAGCCTGTTCTGGATCATTATAAAGAACAAGATTTAGTGAAAGAAATTAACGGCGTGGGCTCTATAAACGAGATTTTTGGAAATATCAAAGCAGCTTTAGAAAAGTAATCACAAGACAGGTGCCAGAAACTTTTGAAGTGCCTGGTACCTTATCCCCCTATCCCTCCAGCACCTTTAAAATTCCCGGCGTTACATCCATAATGCTTTCCGCTTTCGCAAAGTGATGCGCTCCCGGCCCTATGGCAAACAGCGGCACCTTGTTTAAGCTATGCGTTTTGGTAGAAAGGTCTTCCACATTTCCATGATCGCTGGACAATACAATAGTCACTTCTTCCGGTTTTTGTTGGATAAGATATTCTAAAAATCGCCCGTAAATGGTTAAATATTCGGCCGCTTTTTTCATATCCCGGGCGTGTCCCGCTTTATCGGTCAGATAATATTCATGCAGCAATAAATCGAATTTTTTGGCCTGATTCAGCAATCGTTTTGCGGCTTTTTCGGGTGAAATTTGAGGAACATCTGCATTTAATCGTTTTCTCCAGGCTTCTTGAGTGATTTCAGCCGTCAGTGCTTCTCCTTTTTTTATTTCTTCGGTTGAATTGAGTTTCATTCCCGCTTTTTGAGTCATCAATGTAGTGCAAGTCCACCGCTTTCGCCTTTTCGCCCTTTTGAAAAAGATATCGGGATAAGCATTTAGAAACTGACAGCTTTTACCCAGTTTCTGGGCTTTGCCGAAAAGGCTTTCCTCATTCAAAAGGTGTTTAATGCCTGAGTGAGGAAAAGGCCCAAAATGCTTGCCTATTACTTTTGAAGCGTTATTACCGGAGAAAAGAGTGGCTTGTCCCGTCCCGCTTTGAGGCAGGCCTTCTACCCCTAAAGCGGCATCAACCGGCTTAAAAACATGATCTTTTTCGATGATTTCTGCCGCATTTTTTGTGAAGGGCCGGCCTCCGCTCATGGATGAGAAACCGGGGTAATCGGATTGGCTAAAAGGATTCGCTTCAAATTCTTCACCCAACCCCACACCATCAATAAATAAGAAGATTACAGACATAATTTAAACTCAAACCCTCCTGCACACTCGCCGCAGAGCAACGGTGCGAGAATTTAGATTTTGATTACAAGTACACCTCTCGTTCCGTCGTCTGCGGCGGAACGATTTGCCTTTTGCCGTCTGCTTTCATCGTTCTAAAACCAGAGTTACCGGGCCATCATTGCGAAGTCGTACATCCATATAAGCCCCGAATTCTCCTGTTTGAATGTTTAGCTCTGAATTTACTTTCATATAATTGATCATCTTATCATATAGAGTCTCTGCTTTCCCCGGATTGGCCGCTTCAATATAGCTCGGGCGGTTTCCTTTTTCATAATCGCCGTACAGAGTAAATTGAGAAACAATGAGCAATTCACCCTTAATGTCACTTACAGAATGATTCATCCTGCCGTTTTCATCATCAAAAATGCGGAGTTTTAAAATTTTATCACACAGCCACTGCATTTGTTCTTCTGTATCGTTTTCATGGATACCTACCAGCAAAAGCAGCCCTTGCCTAATCGTACCGATTTCATTCTCATCAACCCAAACCGAAGCTTTTGATACCCGCTGAAGTACTATTCTCATATCTTATTTTGTTAACAACTATGTGGATTATTCTGTGGATAAACCTGTAACAAATTTACTTACAACCTAAACAAACATTTTATTCCACACCTTTCAACAAACTTATTAGATTGTCCACAGATTATACAGTACAAAATCAGTGTATATAAAATATTTTTCTTGACATTCGTTTCAATCTAAACTGTGGAAAACTTTTTACAGTTTTAGATAAGTCCCTGTTTTTTATGCTTCCGTTTTCAACAAAATAATCCACAATTGGATTTATTAAGAGTGAATTTTGTTTATTAAATAGTTTTCCACTTTTCCACACTACCTACAATGTACTACAAGATATTTATATTTAATGTTTTTAGTGTTTTCCGGTGGATAATGTGGAGAAAAAGTTCTTAAAAAGGAGACCTAAACTTTCTATATTCTTGTGTAATTTCTTTTAAGCAATCCATAAGTCTAAATGGACAAATTAAAATATCCCATAGGTCAATTTTCTTATGATGAATCCGCTCCGCCATCTATGACGAAACAATGGATTAAAGAGATTACATTACTGCCGCGAAGATTATCAGATCTCGTGTATCCCCTAAACAAAGAGCAACTGAACACCCCTTATCGCGAAGGCGGCTGGACTATTTTGCAGGTCATTCATCATTTAGCCGACAGCCATATGAACGCTTACATACGAATGAAGCTGGCTTTGACGGAAGATAATCCCACTATCAAACCTTATGATCAGGATAAATGGGCTGAACTGGCTGATTATAAAATTAAGATGGATGATTCGATGGAGCTGATTTACGGCCTGCACAAGCGCTGGGCAAGGGTTTTACACTCATTAAAACCAGAGCAGATAGAAAGAACTTTTGAGCACCCGGAGTCGGGAACCTGGACTATTCGCAAGCTTATCGCTCAATATGCCTGGCACAGTAATCATCATCTTGCACATATTCGAACCTTGAAAGAGCAAAAAAACTGGTAGTATGAGTAAAAAGAAATTTACTTACAAAGATTCGGGCGTTGATATTGAAGCCGGCGAAGAAATGGTTGAATCGATAAAAGGCGTGGTTCAGGAAACTCACAGTGATGCCGTTCTAAGCAACATCGGCGGATTCGGCGGTTTTTTTCGTCCTGATTTAAGCGGCTATAATGATCCCGTTTTTGTAAGTAGCGTTGATGGCGTAGGAACCAAATTGATTGTAGCGTTCAAAGCCGGGAAATATGATACCGTGGGACAAGATTTAGTAAATCACTGCGTGAATGATATTGCCGTTTGCGGAGCAGATCCCCTGTTTTTTCTTGATTATTTTTCTACCGGCAAGCTTGAGCAGGAAACAGGCTATGAAGTGGTGAAGGGGTTTGCAAAAGCTTGCAAAGAAAACGGTGTCGCGCTTATAGGGGGTGAAACAGCCGAAATGCCCGATATCTACAGCAAAGGTGAGTTTGATCTGGCCGGCACCATTGTTGGCATGGTAGATCGAGACAAAGTTATCGATGGGAAAAATATTCAAAAGGGTGATGTCCTGCTCGGTTTCCCAAGCACCGGTCTACATACTAATGGCTATTCTTTGGCACGAAAAGTGCTATTTTCGGAATATGAGGTGGATGATCATGTGGATGAATTAGATTCTACTCTGGGTGAAGCGATGTTAGCTATCCACAAATCATATTTACCCATCATTCGAGAACTTCGGAATCTGGAAGGTGTTCATGGGTTTTCACACATCACCGGCGGGGGTATTATGGGAAATACAAAACGAATTGTTCCTGATGGCTTAGAAATTAAAGTGGATTGGCAAATGTGGGAACGTCCCCCTTTGGTTAAGCTCATTAAAGAAATTGGCAATGTACCCGAAGAAGATATGCGTGCCACCTTTAATCTGGGCATTGGACTCATCACCGTTGTAGATCCTGATGAAGCCGATATCGTTCTCTCAAAAATCAACGCTATGAATGAAATAGCTATCGAAATTGGGGAAATAAAATAAAGTTTCGCAAAGGCGAAATATAGTCCCCTTCCGCCGAAGGCTGTGAGGAAATTCAATGTCAAAAAATTTGTGGTTAAAAACATTAAGTTTTAGGCTCGGTTACAAAAAGGTCATCCCCCGAACCCCCTTCAAAGGGGGACAAAACCACCTTCTTTTTCATATTTTATCTCAATCTTAAAACTTTAGGTTAATGCAAAACCTGAAAATAATATTTTCACAGCCTCTTCAAAGGGGGATCACCTAAATTATCTGCAATAATTCAGCCAGTTGTAGCAAATTACTGTTTTTTCATAATAAAAATTCGTTATTCGAGGCCAATCCACTGATACTATCAGTGAAGCATTCGTCCCCCTTTGAAGGGGGCGCAGAGGGATGACTGAATCGACTAAAAATGTACAAATAAGGCTTTTAAACATCATCATGCCAAATAAAAAACAACCACTCATCTTGCTTCACGGGGCGCTCGGCACCAAAAATGAGTTTGATGATTTGATTCCTGAGCTTGAGAAAGATTTTGAATTGCACTGGTTAAACTTCGAGGGACATGGAGAAAACACTCCAACTGATCGTCCTTTTCGCATCGATCATTTTGCAGAAAGTGTGGTTGAATATCTGGATGAAAATGAAATCAGTAAGGTCAATATTTTTGGCTACAGCATGGGCGGTTATGTGGCTTTGGTACTGGCAAAAAACCATCCCAAACGGATTAAAAGAGTAGCAACTTTAGGAACCGTTCTACAATGGATTGGAGAGGTTGCTGAAAGAGAATGCCGATATCTAAATCCCGTTAAAATAGAAGAAAAAGTGCCACATTTCGCCAAAAAGCTGGATGAGCGTCATTCAAGCGGTTGGAAAGAGGTAGTCAATAAAACAAAAGAAATGCTTCAGTATCTTGGATTCAATCCCAATTTAACGGATAATGACTGGAGAGAAATTAAGGCTCCAATTCGTATTCACATTGGCGATCGTGATACTACTGCAGGACTCGCCCCTACTATCGAAGTTTATAAGAAAATAGAGCAAGCAGAACTCTCCGTTTTACCGGCTACCCCTCACCCCCTTGAGAAAGTAAATAAAGAGGCGCTGGCAGCTTCACTAAAAGAATTTTTGTAGGTCGGGCATCCTGCCCGACTTTTGATAATTTATTAAAAAGACTTTACTTCTTACTCAATTGATAAAAAGTAGGAAAAAAGTTCTCTTAGATGAGATTTCTATTTGTCGGGCAAGATGCCCGACCTACGGCTACACCTTCCGAAATACCACAATACCATTGTGTCCGCCAAAACCAAAAGTGTTACTCATCGCTACATTCACCTCTTTTTCAACCGCATCTTTTAGTACAATCTGAAGTGAAGAAGGGACTTCCTCATCAATTTGTTCGGTATTAATAGTCGGCGGAATGACCCCATTTTCAATTGCTTTAATAGAGGCAATCGCTTCAATCGCGCCCGCAGCTCCTAACAGGTGTCCCGTCATTGATTTCGTAGCGCTGATATGGAGATGTTCAGGATTTTCGCCAAAGACGTCTACAACCGCTTTGGTTTCGCTGGGATCCCCAACCGGGGTTGATGTAGCATGGGGATTCAGATAATCCACTTCATCAGCATTTATTTCACTGTCTTCAAGTGCCAGTTTCATTCCCTTTGAAGCACCTTTTCCCTCAGGATGAGTGGCCGTCATATGATGAGCGTCGGCCGTCATCGCGGCTCCGGTTACCTCGGCATAAATGTGGGCACCGCGAGCTTTGGCATGTTCGTACTCTTCTAAAACGAGCGAGGCAGCTCCTTCACCCATTACAAATCCGTCACGGTCTTTATCGAAGGGACGAGAGGCACTTTCGGGATCATCATTACGGGTGGAAAGCGCACGCATGGACGAGAAGCCGCCAATTGAAGCTTCGGTAATTCCCGCTTCCGAGCCGCCGGTAATCATCACCTTGGCCTTGCCCCAGCGGATGTAGTTCATCGCATCCATAATCGCGGTATTCGAAGTAGCACAGGCCGAAACGGTAGCGTAGTTGATACCCATCAAGCCGTAGCGCATGGAAATAAGTCCCGCAGCGATATCAACAATTAGTTTGGGAATAAAGAACGGGTTGAAGCGCGGGTTATAATCGCGGTTGGTGTAATTTTTAACACCTTCTTCGAACGTAAGCATACCGCCCTGGCCGCTGCCCCAGATCACTCCACTGTCGAAAGGATCCATACTCTCAAAATCCAGTCCCGAATCTTTTACCGCCTGATCGGTCGCAACGAGCGCGTATTGACTGAAAGGATCGGAACGGCGAATGAGATTATGTTCCAGGTGATCACTTACATCAAAATCTTTGAGTTCACAGGCAAAATGCGTGCGAAACTTTGAAGGGTCAAAATGGGTGATGCGCGCCGCACCGCTTGTTCCGTTGGTGAGATTTTTCCAGAAATCTTCCACATTATTACCTATGGGAGACAATGCGCCTAATCCCGTAACTACAACTCTTTTTGGATTCATTTATAAAAGTTTGTTGAATGATGATAAATTCGGTGTCAAAAATACCAAAGTATAAGGCATTGATCACCTTAAATTTTGGAAAAGAATGGTACTGTGCATTTCGTAGTTCGTATTGTGCAGGAATAAATAGAAACTACGCAATACACACTATTTTCTTATCTTTAGTTGAATCTTAAAAAAGTTAAAGAACGCCTCATGTCAAAAGTAAAACTCATCGAAATCGCTCATGGACGCAGCGGGGATAAAGGCGACGGCAGTAATGTAGGAATTATAGCTCGTCATCCCGATATTTATCCTTTTTTAAAAGAAAATCTCACTGCAGAGAGGGTGAAGGAGCATATGAAACATATTTGCAAGGGTGATGTGGAGCGGTTTGAACTCCCTAACATCGGCGCGCTCAACTTTGTTCTTCATGAAAGCTTAGGCGGTGGGGGTACGGTGTCACTAAAACTCGATGCCCAGGGAAAAACCCATGCTTCGTTAGTATTAAGAATGGAGATGGAAGTACCCGAAGAATTGCTTGAAAAGGTGAGGGATACAGAGCAGACGGTGTGAAGGTTTGGTCTGAATTTACTTTAGACGCTGAAAGTAGAAAATTTATTATAATAACTACGAGGTTTGCAGAATAATTATTTCCATGAGTTATAACGAACAGAAGACTAAATTCTCATTTATTCCCTATCTTCTTCCCTGTCCTCAATAATCGCCTCCAACAACTCATCGCGTTTCATTTTAGAGCGGCCGGGGATGTCCCTTTCACCGGCTATTTCATAAAGTTCGGCTTTGGTCTTGAGCTTAAGCCCGTATATTCTGTCTTCCCCATCTACTGAATAAGGAATTTCTTCATCTTCATCCGCCTCTTTTATATCCGAAATTACTTTTTCCAGAAATTCAATCACCTTTTCTCGCTGTTTCTTTTCGGAAACATTCCATTTCCCCTTTTTGGCCCGCAAGTGGGCTACCTTAAACTTTTCTCCCTCTAGGCGGGTCATATAACTGTTGGCGTCCAGCTTATCCACCCTTTGATGGGCCACGATCAGCCAGTTGTATCCTGTACCTACAGGTGCTCCCGAACCTTTAGGCGCTTTTCCCGCTCTTCTTTTTTTGGTTTGATAAAATATCTCCCATTCCTCGGGTGTTATCTTCCGTTCTTTCCATTCCCCTTTATCGTAGTACCACTTATGCCTGCCGCCTACTTTCATTCCTGAGTAGCGCTTGCCTTTGTGTTCTTTTAGTTTATTGTACTTCTTATCTTTTTCAGCCATGACATTTGACACTCCTGCATTTAAGACGAATAATTTTTCGTGATATGATTTATTTTTTGAACCGTGATATTTATGCTATGTTCCTGATTTATCCGTGATGTTAGGTTATCACTAAAAACAGTACTGCGGCGAGCAGAAGCACTCTTAATTTTAAAAGAACACTGTGAAAAAATTTGATTTCGATACCAAAACCAGATCTGAAGCCTGGGACTATTTGCTTGAGGAATTGGAAAGCTATTATGCGGACACCGAATCTTTGCCCGTTGCTCCAACGCTTGATCACGAAAAGATTAATGAATATGTGCATCAGCCTTCCCTAAAATCGCCATTGGCCTTTAATGAAGCTATAGATCATGTGGTGCGCGGGTTGAAAAAATTCGCTGTTCACACTCCTCATCCGCAGTATTTTGGTCTTTTCAATCCGCGATCAACCTTTCCCGGAATTCTGGCAGATACCATAGCCGCAACCTTTAATCCCCAGTTAGCCGCATGGAGTCATGCTCCTTTCGCGGCTGAAGTGGAAAACAGACTCATTGAAGAGATCGGGAAAAAGTTTGGCTATCAGCAATCAACCGTTGACGGGACATTCACAACCGGAGGAACGGAAGCTAATATTACCGCCCTTTTATGCGCCCTGAACGCTGCTTTTACTGAATATGCCAGTAAAGGCCTCGGGGCGATTGACAAGAACCCCGTCGTTTATGTTTCGGCCGAAAGTCATCATTCTTTGGTAAGAGCGGCAAGTGTTGCGGGCTTGGGAATGGATGCTGTACGAGCAATCCCTGTCAATGACCGTTTGCAAATGCGAACAGACCTGCTCGAAAAACAAATTGCAGAGGATCTGGAAAAAAATTGTTACCCATTGATGGTAACGGCAACGATGGGGACCACAGGAACGGGTGCTATTGATGACATCAAAACAATAGCAGCGATAGCATCAGAGAATAATCTATGGTTGCATGCGGATGCTGCATATGGCGGCGCCGTTGCGCTTTCGAAACGCCACAAAAAATTAATCCGGGATATTGACCTTGCGGATTCCATCACCTTTGATGCTCACAAATGGATGTCGGTTCCGATGAGCGCGGGAATGTTCATCACAAAGCATCCATCCATTTTAAGCCAAACGTTCCGTATAACGGCAGACTATATGCCCAAAGAAGCTGATGAACTTCAAATCGTCGATCCTTTTACTCATTCCATTCAATGGTCGAGAAGATTTACAGGATTGAAAATGTATCTTTCCTTGCTAATGCTCGGATGGGAGGCATATGAACAACTAGTCGAGCACCAAATCAAAATAGGGAAGCTGTTGAAGAACGAGCTGCAAAAGGACGGTTGGACGATATTCAATCATACTGATCTACCGATTGTATGTTTTGGCAAAGAGCATTTTGAAGAAAACCCCGATGCGGCAATAAAGCTAAATAAAAAGATCCTTGCTTCGGGAGGTGCGTGGCTCTCGGTATATAATATCAACGGGATAAATACCTTAAGGGCATGCATAACCAATTATGCAACTGATGAAGATAATATCCATCGGCTCCTTAAGATATTACGGGAAGTATAAATAGATCATCGAATGCGTTTCTAAATAAGACGGATGCAATCCGTCTTTACGGTTAGTCTGATTCCAAAAACTCTACCGGTATCATGACCTTCGTTTTATCCCAGGCCATAATGATGCTGGTGGAATCTTCTTTAATATCCGAAAAATGAATGGTGAAAGCTTCAGTTACGGCTTGTGTTTGTGTCGCGGGGACATCAACCCGTAAAACATCGAATTGCGGGTCGTATTCAAAAGCACCCCACTGGCCAAGTTCATTATTTAAAATAACGGTCCACGGTTCATTTTCGCGGGGGATGGTAAATAAAGCATAGGTTCCGGCTTCAAGCTCTTTCCCCGCAAAGAGAATATCACTCGTGGTGGTTAATTCGGTAGCTTCGTTAGCGCCCGTACGCCAAACTTCACCATAAGGCTCAAGGCCTCCAAAAATATCTCGTCCCCTTTTATAAGGCTGGCCATAGACAACTTTTACATATGTATCGGTTGGTTGATGGGTGATGTTAGCGATAGCAATAGGAGACTTCCGCCTTACGGGATTCGGTTCCTGTGGCTCCGGTTCACTGCAAGCCGAAAGAATGAAAACGGATAAAAGAGTTAAAGAAATAAGCTTCGTGGATTTAAAAAGAGATGCCATAAAATGGAGTAATTTGATTAACAAGTATATACGCATCGCATGCGTCTAAAAAGCAATTCCTAAGATAGCAACAACAAATCATTTTAAAAATCTCCTATAAAAAATTCGGTATTGCCGCTGGCGGGCTCAAAGCCGAAACCAACTCCGATATCAAACGCTAAATTAGAAAAACGGAACCGGGCCCGAATGCCAATACCCAAAACACTGCGAGAGCCTTTTAGCCAGTTTTCGAAGGTAGGATCGGTAACCGTATTTGTAAAGCCAACTAAATAAACATTACTTAAATAAAGCGGTACTAAGAAACCTCCGTTATCCACATAAAAAAGTGGTATGGTGTAACGAGTACTGAAGCTCAACAAGTTATTTGAATCGACTAAAACCGGCCCGGAAAAAGCATCTGATATGATTGATTGGTTATCATAAATCAAAGCGGACTGAGTGATACCTTCGATTCCCAGGCGAAGTGACTGATTCCACCGTCTTAGAGGAGAAAAATAAGCATAAAGGCCGCCGGTGAAAGCGGTTGACTGGCCCGGAGAAAACTGAATGGTGCTGTTATAAGCATTAAAAGTGAGGGATTCCGAGTTCAAATAATGCTCAAGTTCGGTATATAAAATAAGCCCTGAATTTGGCTGAAGGTCGCGGATGTTTTGCTGAAGGCGGAAATTTAACTGCCCGTAAAGAGTACCTATGGTGATGTTCCCAAAGCCCGACTGATTACCGGTGCCGCCAACTTCAAAAAAGCGAATCTGGGAACGACGAATTTGCGGCTCTACAAAAAGAGAAGTGAAAAAAACATTCTGATTCAACCGAAATTGAAACGGAACGCTGACTGCCAAACTCCGCTCTTGCCGGAACAACGTTCTTGTTACAGCTCCTTCAGATGTTTCGTTAGTAAAAGAAAAGTACGACGGCTCGCTAAAAAAGCGCACTTCAAAACCCGGATAAAAGGTTTTGTTTTGATAAGTTAAATCGTACCAAAGCCGATTTTCCAGATAGGTAACTGCAGCAGAGTAAGACTGACTTTGAAGCAAATTATTGCTGTGGAAGGCAAGCCCCAGCTGATAGACATCGCGGGTTGAAACTTCCTCAAACACAGGCAGTACCGTTCGCGGTTTTAACCAGTTTAAACCCGGGGAATAATCACCCGCCTCCCAGTTCTTTGACCCGGCAATAACAGAATCAGGAACGGAGGGGTGAATGACTTCAAGCTTACCTCCATTAAATTGCCAAGTACTGACGGAGATCAATTCATCAAAAAAATCAGCCCGTTCAATAATGGCTGGAAGGCGTTTATTTTCAACTTGTTTTACAAAGGCAACACGATCTCCATCAGGACTATAAGTCCCTTCAAAGGCATTAAAAGAAGCGTTAGTGATTTGAGTGATGTTTTTTTCTTCAAGGCTATATTCGTACAGCTGGTGAACGTCTGAAAAGTCACTGCTAAATATCAGCTTATCACCACGGGGGTGCCATTGAGGGTCAAAAACAGAACCATCCGCGAATGAAATATCCGGCGCTTGCTGCAATTGCATGCTAATGTTTTCGAGAGTGGTAATCCATAAAGCCTGTCTTCCGTCTTTGTTTACAATCACCGCCCATTGATCGTTGACGGGATTATCGGCAACAGCTATAATTTCATACTCCGGCATATACAGAATTTCATCAATGGAAATTACTTCACCCTCATTCGTCTCAACCGAGACCAGGCGGGATGAAGCAGGGCGCGTTTGCAGGGCCAGGAAACCATCACCCCGAAAAACAGGAGAATACATTCGTCCGTCATCGGTAAGTTGTTGCTTTTGCCCGGTTTCAATATTGTAGCGGACTAATTCGGCTTTATAAGTGTTATCGTAAAGCGTGCTCGTTTCAAAATAACTGAAAACCATCGTTGATTTGTTGGTCGAGAGATCGTATTGAAAATCGCCGATGGTGCTGGTGGTGATCAGGCGTTCAGTTTTGCCTGATTCCAATTGGTAGGAATAAAATCCCGGACGGGCATTGTAGAAAGAGCCGTAAAAAATGAGGGTTGAGTCGGACAACCATTTTGGGCGGCGGATTTCAGCACCTTCAAACGGAACAGGCAAATAGCCTGTTTGCGGGAGTGGTTTTTTTTCCTCAAGCCTTTTTTCATGGAACTGCTCAAACCGGTCGTATAATTGGTTGGGCCAAAGTCCTGTTTCGTGCCGCAAAGCAACGCCATAGCCCAGAAAAGGAAAATTAACATAAAAATCGAGGGCTTCGCGGGTGGTTGAAGGGCCGAATTCATCTTGCAGCCAGGCCGTAAACTCGTAACCACCGATGTAGTGGCGGTTGAAAGGACGCGTGTAGGCGGAATACTGCATCAGCTGCCCCATTGACCAGCGGAGGTTGCTGGTGAACGTGGCATCAAACTGGTTGGTGAAGACGGGGAGGTTACCGCGACCACCGTCGGGAGCCACATTGACGGTTTCATGATGAACGGCGATACCTTCCAGCATACCGATGGGAATAGCACCGTGAAACGACCGTGCCAGATCGGGGGAAAAGAGACTGACCAATTGTGGAATATTGTAATCGCCCAAATGGCTGAATTGCAGCGCGTGAACCAGTTCGTGCGGACCTACATTCCACAGCCAATTTCCTGTTTGTGGATTGAGCGCTTTGCCTTTTATGGGTGGCAGTTCAATTTCAGACCGGAAATGGAAAGGGGTGACAAAGCCGTTAGAACGATCATTATAATCGTTTAAAATAACGGGGAAGTTTTCCAGGCTCCCCCCTACCAGCTTTTGGGCTAAAGGATATTGTGTTTCTAAAATGCGCCCCATTTGGAGGGCTGAAGCATAGTTTCCTTCTCCATAAACAAGTTTAAAGTGGGGAGTCAGCAAGTATTGCCAATTTTGATCGGGCGGGCGGTATTGTGTGGGGTAAAACTGGGCAAAACAGGGGATGGAAAGGGTGAAAGAAAAAATTAAAAGAGTGATTGTTTTGCGAGCCATATGATAATTGCTTGATTCAGCGAAATGCCAAGTTTAAACCTGAAGATATGGAGCTACCGACTGATAGAATAGTAACTGAAAAAGGGGGATCAAGCAAGGGCCGATAGGCTCCAAGCTGTGACCCCACTTTTTGTATTCGGTTTATAATAAACGTTTATAAACATATGAGAGACAGAAATTATGTAAATGATTTAAACAACAGCTTCCCCACCCTTCTTTTGCTTTAAGAAGTGTTAGAAAACATTAGCTATTTTTGTAAGCGAGTGTATTCTCGGTGTTTTTCAGAGCGAAATACAAGAGATGAAAATCAAATTAAGTAATGGCTTGATGCCTTGGCCAGATTTTTAATAATTCTCAAAATCCCAATCCACTACTTATACTAAGGCGAATACCAGATAAATTTGCACTAAAATATGACCCATTTATTCTTAGCTTAGCATCCTTATTCCCCTTTAGGTGAAGAGGGAAGTCCGTGATATTGAACAGAAATCCCACCCCAAACCTTAGGGGAAATGGTAGCATGTTTATTTCAACTCCAATAACAGGTTCTATTGCAACATTTTGAGCAGTGAGTAGCGTAATTTCTTCTGCCCTGCTGCCATTGGCAAATATTATTTCATCTTTTAATTTTAGTCTTGTTGATAATATGGATAGCTGGGTTTGAATGAATGGAGTAATTCTACTGTTTTCATTGACCATTTTCTCATAATGAATTCCCACTTGATAACAAGACAACAGTTGATCTGAGGTAACTCGTCCTGAGTAATCGCTTGCTGTTACTCGTCCACCTGTAGAGAAGAACCCTCCAAAAATGCCAACTCCTTCACTTGATGTAATTTTTCGAGTTAGTTGAATCTTATAATAAGGTTGATTCGGAAAGCTATCGGTTATTTTGAGTGGTAAATCGGAAGCTGAAATTATTTGATTCTGTAGCTTTTCCATACCGGAAAGATTAAATGTAGCATATCCCACTGTACCCCTGATCATTAAATCTTGAGAATAAGTGGTAAAATTTAAGAATAGCGTTATAAAAAAGAATATAGGAAGGCATCTTTTCAACATAACTTCCTCTTTATTGTATTATGATTTTATCAATCAAATCTGTGCGCCCATCCCGAGGATCCGCAGGCCTGGTTCTTAACCAAAATTCTTGGGGCGTTCCGCCTTTGGGGAGTTCAAGTTCGAAAGTAGTATCAGCTACATTGGTAAAGGTCCAGCTTTTCCCGGATTCTGTATGTCCAAATCTATAGAATCCAAAATTTGCCGGATACTTACAACTTGACCATGTAAATCTAAGTTTGCTACCGACTGTATCGATTTTTATAAATTGTGGGTATTCATCTTCAAACTTAAATACCGGGCCATAACCCTGCGGAAATATATCGACAGGTGAAATAACGACCCTGTAGTAAGCAGTACCGCCGATGTATAAGCGATCAAATGCCGAGGTAACTCCTCTGTTTGTTATCCGATAATCATTGAAGAATACGTAGGGGGAAAAGTTTTTACCATCGTATTCCCCTCGTCTCGGGAGATAACGCTCAAAATTTGGTCTTTTGTACATCTTCCAACGTAGTTCCAGGCTACCATTTTTTCTTTCTGCACTAATAATTGGGACGCCTGTGGGAGGGGCATTATCAATTTCCATGAGCCAGGATTTCTCAAACACAGCCACCTCTGCCCCTGATAGATCGGCAATGCTATTTGTTGCCGAGGAAGTCAATACCCTAAAGTTCAACTTTCGGACTCCATCCGGATAATTACTTGTACGAAGAGAAAAAGTATGGTATTGGTTCAAGGAACCGTTCCTTGGAAAATCGATTAACGTATCGTTGCCAAACCAAACTTGCATTCGCCTGAGCACTTTATCCCCAAGTTCAAAATTATAGTCTACCCGAACATTTGAATAAATCTTGAATGTATCAGCGTCTACAAATACAGGTGAAAAGTTTATTTCGGCTTGAATAGGATCGACTTTTTTCGAAATTTCAATGAAATTTGAACCGTTGGGAGAATAGGTACAACTAGTCGTAACCAGAGATATCAGTAGTAAGAGAATGAATCTTCTCTTACATTTTAAATAATTAAAAAAATGAAACCTGTCCATACTCCCATCTTACCTATTCCAAATAATAGATGCAACTCACCCAAATTTTTTAGTAAGCTGACGGCTATGGCGACGGATTGTGGAGAAAAGTCATATAACATTCTAGGGGATTCAGGGGTAGCATTACCCACCATAAGCCGGCAAAAACTGATAAATAGCCCAGAAGTGGCAAAAGGTCCCGGCTAATACAAAGAGGTGCCAAATCTCATGAGAGCCGAGCAAATCCGGAATGAGGTTGGGTTTTCTCAACGTATAAATAACGGCGCCCAGGGTATAAGCGACTCCGCCAAGGAGAATCCAGACCAAAAAGGCGAGCGGCAGCTTTTCCATAAGTGTGGGAAAAATAATAAGGGCCAGCCAGCTTAGTCCTAAATAAAAAGAGGTAGAAAGCCACCTTGGAGAGCCTATCCAAAGGATTTTTTTAATGATGCCAATGATAGCCAGACTCCAAACGGTGATGAGAAATCCCCACTTCCAGCTTCCTTCGAGTACGATCAAACAGATAGGTGTATAAGTTCCGGCAATTAACACGTAAATCATGCTGTGATCAAACTTTTGCAATAGCAACAACGTTCGCTGCTTTACGTGAAGAGCGTGAAAAAGCGAACTGGCTGTATAGAGTAAAACCATGCTGAGTCCGAACATGGAAAAGGCAATAATATGACCCGTTGACCCATGGTAAATGGCCTTGTATAAAAGGAGAAAAAGACCTATAAGGGACAGCACAGCACCTATGCCGTGAGTGATACTATTAATCGGCTCTCGCAAATAGCGTTTTAACTTATTCATTATCTAGACTTTATTATCTAGTTTTGCAAATGTGCAAATGGCTCAAGTATATTTGAAATAAGTAACGCTAAAGGAGAAAGAAAAGTTTAGGGGCAGGAGAAATTTAATTTAGATTAGAAAAGGTGCCAGGCACTTTGAATTCAATTTTTTTGAGCGGACTGAACAGCTTCGACAAACTCTGCGGGAGAATCGGGACTTACCACAATTTTTTTGCCGTTTACATCAAGAATCACGCTGTGCTTATTGCTGGTTGAGTAGGCTTTGTAGCTGCCCAGCCTCCTATTTCTAAAGTAGATTCATAAAATATCATTGAGAGAAGGATGAGAGAAACAAAGCCGGTAAGAAGTTTTAGGTGAGTATCCCATGGAGCACTGAAATGTGTTTTCATGATCTATTGATTAATTTTGGCTACATACAACCAATTAACAAAATTCCTGCAAAAAATGTAGTTTCTAGAGCTGTTGCACCAAGACTCTCCAAGAAGCACGAAGAACCACAAAGGGATTTTTTCTTCGCGAACCTTCTGCCGTTTGCCTTTTCACTTCTGCCTTTTTGCTTTTAAAGTCAATGCCGAAAACGGTTCAAGGCAAACATATTGCTCATTTCCCTTTCCGAAAAGCCCTCCTCCATCAGCCCCACCATAATACTTTGAATCACTGTTAAAAATGAGATCTGCCTGAAGATTATCAAAAATAGCGAGGTGGAAGTTTTTCACCTCATGCCTCGAGAAATTGAGTACCACTAACAGCTGATTTGAGGATTCTTCAGCCTTTCGTAAAAAGGCGAATAAAGAAGGGAGGTTTTCCCCCGTTTCAACCCATTTAAACCCTTCTTGCTGTCGATCGGTTTGATATAGGGCTTTTTCAGTTTGATAAAGCCGGTTGAGATCATCAACCAGTCTTTTTATTCCCCGGTGCGAATGTTGTTCTAGTAGTTGCCAATTCAAAGCACGATTTTCGTCCCATTCCCGGGTTTCACCGAACTCACCACCCATGAAAAGCAGTTTTTTTCCGGGGTGGGTGAATAAATAGGTAAGCAACAGCCGCAGGTTTGCAAACTGCTCACTTTCATTGCCGGGACTTTTTTTGAGCAGCGGTTTTTTAAGGTGAACAACCTCATCATGCGAGAGCGGAAGCACAAAATTTTCGGACTGATTGTACACCATGGGAAAGGTAATTTTTTCCGGATTCTGCTCTCTTTCCTCCCTACTTTGAGTGATGTAGCTGAGCGTGTCGTTCATCCAACCCATATTCCATTTAAAATCGAAGCCGAGTTCGCCTTCGGCTGTCAGCTCTCCTGCGCCAGGGCTTCGGTGAACAGGTTTTGTAACGCCGGGCCAGGCAGTAGATTCTTCGGCAAAAGTTAACACCCCGGGAAATTCGCGATGAATGAGGGTATTAAAATCTTTCAAAAATTCGATGGCTTCCAGGTTTTCCTTTCCTCCGTTTTTATTCGGTCTCCATTCACCCGGCCCTTTCGAATAATCCAGGTAAAGCATAGAAGCGACGGCATCAACCCGAAGGCCATCGATATGGAACTTCTCACACCAGTAATGGGCATTGGATAGCAAAAAATTTCTGACGCCGGCTTTTCCGTAGTCGAAGATGAGTGTATTCCAGTCCTTTTGCTCGCGTTTTTGGGGATCACCATATTCGTAAAGTGGCGACCAGTCAAACATCTGTAAGCCATGTTTGTCTTTAGGAAAATGGCCCGGAACCCAGTCCATAATCACGCCAATGCCGTTTTTGTGACATTCATTGATGAAATGCATAAAGTCCTTTGGCTCGCCAAAACGGCTGGTAGGTGCAAAATATCCCGTAATTTGATAGCCCCAGGAAGGATCGTGCGGGTGCTCGGCAATGGGCATCAGTTCAATATGCGTGAATCCGGCCGGCTTTACATAAGGAATGAGCTCGTCTGCCAGCTCCCGGTAGTCGAGGTATTCATTACTGCCCTTTCGCTGCCATGAACCGGCATGAATTTCGTAGATTGAAACAGGCTCCTGAAGCCAATTTCGCTCTCGGCGGTGTCGCAGCCATTCATCATCACCCCAGTGAAAATCTTCTAAATTATAAACCAGCGAGGCCGTTTTGGGAGGTACTTCCATCACCCGGGCATAGGGATCACTTTTTAGAAAAGGAGCCTCTCTTTGGGGTGATTTGATCTCAAACTTATACAACGTTCGCGGTTTAACACCGGGGATAAACACGCTCCAGATGCCGGTAGATTCATCCTTTTGCATGAGGTGTTGGCTGCCATCCCAATCGTTAAAATCACCGACTACTCTGACGGAATCTGCACGGGGTGCCCAAACGGAAAATCGCACTCCGTTCTCTTGCAGGTGCGAGCCTAAAATATCATAGGCTTTGGGGAATGAACCTTTATTCCACTGCTTTGTATGTCTGGGAGATAGTTGGTTCATGTATAGGAATCACGCAAAGGCGCAGAGCCGCAAAGTTTGTATAGAAAAGTTAATAAAATAATATTTTTCTTTGCGTCTTCGCGACTCTGCGTGCTAAATCATGGGAAAATGCCCATTTGCTCATAAATGATGCCCACTTTTTCTATGGCACACAAATAGGCTGACGTTCGCAAATCAATATCATTCTTTTTGCGAATTTCATTGAGCTCGCGGTAAGCATTGATCATGGTTTCTTCCAATCCCGAATCAACCAAAGCATACTCGTCGGCACCGCGGGCCAGTTCATCCATTTCCTTTTCAGAAAAAGTATGGTTTGAGGTCTCCTCAATCGCTTTTAGAATTTTTCGATAACTGCTTTCTTCAAACCGTTTTTCCATACGTCCAAACCGAACGTGAGACAGATTTTTGAGCCACTCGAAATAGGAAACAGTCACTCCGCCCGCGTTCAAATAACTGTCGGGAATGATGAGCAACCCTTTCTTTTTCAAAATATTATGAGCATTGGCGGTGGTGGGACCGTTTGCAGCTTCACCCAGTATTTTTGCCTTAATATTCGGCGCATTTTCTTTGGTGATTTGATTTTCAAGTGCTGCCGGAATTAAAATATCACATTCCGCTTCAAGTACGGCCGTGTTACTTTCTTGCTCTTTCGTATTGCCAAACCCGATAATTGACCCATTTTCCTGGCGGTATTCCATTAACTTTTCGAGGCCAATACCCTTTTCATCATAAATGGAGCCTTCAATCTCTGCTACACCCACTAATCTGGCGCCGCCGTCGATCATATATTTAGCGGTATGGTAGCCTACATTACCAAGTCCCTGAATAACAAAAGTCTTATCTTCGAGGCCCTGTTTTAGCCCCAGAGCCTCCATGTCCTCTTTATTTTCGCAGGCTTCGCGAATACCGAAATAAATGCCGCGCCCGGTTGCTTCAGTTCGACCGCGGACACCGCTTTGGGGAATGGGTTTTCCGGTAACACAAGCCTCTGCATTGAGATCCGATTCGAGCTGGCGGTAGGTGTCTAAAATCCATCCCATTTCACGAGAACCGGTTCCATAATCGGGAGCCGGTACATCCGTGCCGGGGCCTAAAAATCCCTTTTTGGTCAGTTCATAAGCATAACGCCGGGTAATACGTTCAATTTCGCCATCCGAAAACCGGGTTTTATCAATTTTTACTCCGCCTTTTGCGCCCCCGAAAGGTACATCAACCACTGCGCATTTGTATGTCATCAAAGCCGCCAGTGCCATTGTTTCGTCCTCATTCACCATCGTGCTGAATCGAACACCTCCTTTAGTAGGCAGTTTATGGTGGCTGTGCTGAACCCGCCAGCCGTGGATCACTTCAATAGAATTATCATCGCGCTCGAGGGGAAAAGTAAAATGATAAACGTTATTGCAAATCTTTATTTGGTCGAGGAGGCCCTGACCGAAGCGTGAATATTTTGCCGCCGCGTCGAAGGCCCGGTTAACCTGTTCAAAAAATTTGAATTCGGACATTAGATAAATTTTGAGAGGCTGCAAAATAAACTTTTTTGCGGCCGCAATTAAAATTTGATAGATAACTGATCATCGCCATTTAAAGACAGATTGTCAACAGCTAAAACAGCATTACTGCTTACTCTTAAAAACAGCGGTATGAATTTTTAGCCATTGGTTTGGTTCACCGCTGGTTTTCATTAAAACAAGGCTTTTGATCTCCATATTCTTATAAAATTCACGACCAATGTTATTCAACATCCTGCCCTTTTCTTTTGTGGAAAGGTCTCCGTAAAGCAAGCTTAGGTGGGGCATATAATTTTCATCACTTGATCCGTCAAAAAAACGTACAGCCATTTTTCTCAACTCCATTAACTGTTTTGTTTCCTGCACATGCACAAACAGAGATTGATAAAAACTGCTGCGATGATCAACGGTGGTTAGCGTTAACTCGAAAGGGTGCAGGGTGTGGGCAAGAGTGTCTACGAGTGAAATGAGTTTCGTTTCGGATGAATTAAGCCCCCCGAGCAGTGAATACCGGCGTTTGATGCTCCCTGCTCAATTTTTTTATGCGTTCTTGCAGCTGATGAGCAACTTTGCCGTTTGGTTGAAGCCAAAGCGAATAGGTAGCAGATTGTAACATTCGTATTCTCCCTTTTTAATTTATTCCCGGAAAAATTCCGTACTTACTTGCTTGATAACAGCTTTTTGCGAAATACCATTTACCTATTCTGCTTTTGTAGAAAAAATTAATGTTAGTGCGAATTCGAGATAAAATTAAGCCTTTTGGTTGTCATTTCGACCGAAGTCCCGATGCTTTTTTATGGGGACGTAGTGGAGTTCCGAAGGAATCCCTACGGGTAAACCTCATCCGATTTGAACCTGATTGGTAGCCATGACAGAGGGAAATTGCCGATACATAACGGATGAGATCCCTCGGCTATCGCTCGGATGACAATGGCTTTAAGATAGAAATCTTTTTAAGATCAGCTGCTTATCTCGAGCTCACGTTAATGTTAGAATGAGTTGAACAGCTGAAACATTTACGAAAGGCTATCTAACATTTAAGGGTATGACTAGTGACTAAGACGCTTCAATAGTACAAAATAAAAAAGAGTTCCGGCCGAAACCGAAACTCTTTTTGTACATCTGATCACAATCCCTGCTTCTAAATTAAAAAAATATTCGAAAGATGCTAATTTAAAGACTCTAATTTTTTAATTTAGGTGAGCGTTTCCAATCGTGCTTTTGGCGGAAGGCATTTATAATAAACAGAAAGCCTATTGAACCGATAAAGGCATAGGCTGTCGGCAAATAAAAATTGAAAAAAAATGCCGTTACACCGCCTATCAATGCTCCTAACATGCCGATTAAGATGCTTGGCACAAGATCAACGGCTAAATCACTTTCGTAGTGAAGGAAATAGCTTACATAGCCTAAAATAAGGCCTATCGTAATCATCCAGAAAATTTGAGCTCCAATAGGTGCCATAGTTCCTCGCCTTTAGATTAGGATTACACTTACTTAAATCCATTTTAAACCTGCGAGGTTCCCAAATCCGAAAATTAATGGGTGGCTTCGGGGCTGCTTTCGGGCTGATTAAAAACGTTTATGATAAAGAGGATGGCCAGGGTGCCGATAAAGGCAAAAAGCAGTCCGCCCGGTAAACTTAGGCTAATGGTGATTCCTCCCACAATGAGCGTACCGAGGACGCCGAAAACTATATTCGGCACTATATCAACCGTTGATTTCCACATTACAACCTTTACGAGGGCTCCTGCTATCATCCCTAAGGTAATGAGCCAGAATATTGTAGCTCCGTTTAAAGCTTCCATTCGTTATTTATTCGCTTTTAGTTATAAATTCTATCACGCAAAAATAACGTTTTTTACTACACTTTAGTACTTTTTTTTGAAGGACTGCCATTTAAAAAAAGTTGCTTATTTTTAGTTAAATAATTGTTGAATTATGAGCCAATCCAACATTCGTAAAATCATTCATATTGATATGGATGCTTTTTATGCCTCGGTTGAACAGCGGGATTTTCCTGAATACAGGGGAAAACCGCTGGTTGTAGGGGGTTCGCCGAATGAACGAGGCGTAGTTGCGGCGGCCAGTTACGAGGTGCGAAAGTTTGGTGTTCATTCCGCGATGCCTTCATCCCGTGCCGTTCGTTTGTGTCCCCATGTTATTTTTGTGAAGCCGCGCTTTGAAGTGTACCGGCAAGTATCGAATCAAATTAGTGAAATCTTTTTTCAGTTTACCGATCTGGTTGAGCCACTTTCGCTGGATGAAGCCTATTTGGATGTAACCGAAAACCACATCAACCTGCCGTCTGCTACCCTCATTGCTCAGAAAATTAAACGGCTCATCAAAGAAAAGACGGGGTTGACTGCTTCAGCCGGTGTGGCTCATAATAAATTTCTGGCGAAAGTAGCTTCCGATTTGGATAAACCTGACGGACTTTCCGTCATTCTTCCCGAAGATGCCGGGGAATTTCTGGAGAAGCTGGAAATCGGCGAGTTTCACGGAATCGGGGAGGCTACCGAAACCAAAATGAAATCACTCGATATTCACACCGGAAAAGATTTAAAGGAATGGACGGAAATTGATCTCGTACAACAATTCGGTAAAACGGGACGGTATTATTACCGGATTGTGCGGGGTGATGACAGGCGCGAAGTGAAAGCACACCGGATTCGCAAATCAATTGGCAAAGAGCAAACTTTTACCGAAGATGTAGATGATATCAGCTGGATTAACAATTTTTTAACCGAACTGGCGGGCAAAGTATCCGCGAGCCTGACAAAACGAGATGCCGCGGGAAAAACTGTCACCCTTAAAGTGCGCTATGATGATTTTGAGACCCTGACGCGAAGCATTTCATTTAATTATTATATCAGTGATGAAGCGGATATTGCCGAAACGGCAAAATCACTGCTGGAGCAAACGCAGGTTGGAGAGCGGAAGGTTCGGCTGCTGGGTATCACGCTGTCGAACCTTAATTTGAATGAAAAAGGGTATTTTAAGCAGCTTAAACTGCCTTTTGAACAGGCCACGGATTTGCACGGATCAAACGGATGAGTTATAAATTATTTCTAAAGTTTTTCACCTTCACTTATTTTATCCCTTTGTTTATTTTTAAGTGATTTAATAGCTAATCAATCCATATAATCTGTTAATCCGCTAGATCCGTGTTCCCCAAATGAGTTTCACTCTTGATGACTTTGATTTTGATCTTCCGCAAAAACTTATCGCCCAGGAACCCGCACATCCCCGTGATCACGCCCGTTTATTGGTTTACGACCGTTCGAACGGAGAGATCATTGATGACTACTTCTATAACCTGCTCGATTATCTTCCCCGTGAAACCACCCTGGTACTTAATAATAGCAAAGTTGAAAAATGCCGCCTGCTTTTTGATGAAGGCAAGAAGGAGATTTTTGTTCTAAATACAGTCAACGATATTACTGTTCAGGCGCTGGTTCGTCCCGGAAAGAAGTTTAAGAAAGGAACAACGGTTGAGCTAACAGGTGGAATTTCAGCCCGGGTTTTGGATATTGATGAAGAAGGCATTCGCACATTAAAAATGAATCCCGGGCTGGGTGATGAGATTTACAACCAATATAAACATACTCCCTTTCCGCCTTATATTGAGCAAAATGAGTCGCTTTCGGAGGAATATCAAACGGTTTACGCGGAGAGCTTAGGCAGCAAAGCTGCTCCCACGGCGGGACTTCATTTTACGGATGAGTTGCTGCGCAACATTCAAAAAAGCGGCATTACAAAGGCTGAAGTTACGCTTCATGTGGGATTGGGAACCTTTGCTCCGGTTAAAGCAGAGGCGATTGAAGAGCACAATATGCATTCCGAGTGGTTTGAACTTGATTCAACAACGGCAGACCGGCTTAACGAGGCTGAACATATTACTGCCGTTGGAACGACCAGTGTGCGGGTTTTGGAATCATCGGTTCAGCAGCAAAGTCGCTTCGCCCCGGTTAAAATGGATACCGATATTTTTATTCGTCCCGGTTACGAGTTTAAGGCCGTGGATGCCCTCATCACCAACTTTCACCTGCCTAAAAGCACTTTATTGATGCTGGTCGCCGCGCTTACCGGCTTCGAAGAGATGAAAAAGATATACCGGCATGCCATTGAACAGGAATACCGGTTTTATTCTTTCGGCGACGCCATGCTGATTTTATGAGGGTTGTAGCCCATCTCTACAGATGGCCTACAACTTACTCCTTAAAAAAAGTTGTAGGCCACCTTGAAGGTGGACTACAGCAACACTCTACTTCTCCTTATTTTCTTCCTGCTGCATTTGTTGCTTCATACGCTCTTGCAGGTCGTTGCTGTCCACCATTTTTATCTGGTTTTTGAGTGATGTTGCCAACTCTTCGACATCATCACCGGAAAGAACTTCATCAAGGTTTTCAACGCCTGTTTTTTTAAGCAGATTGTAGATCATTCGGTTGAACAGCATCTGCTGAGCTGCAGAACTGAGCTGCATCAACTGCTGCTGGGGAACCTGCGCCCCGGAAAGTTTGACTTTGTTCATCACCGGCTCAAGCAGTTTCTCGATTTTTTTTGACATCTGCTTTTCCAGCTCTTGAGCGCCTTCATTGTTTTTGCTTGTTACCTCGTTTCCTGAGGGATCAACTAATTTCATAATTTCTTTAAACTTAAATATGATTAAATCTAATAATTAATAGCCTTGTAAGATAACCATTTGTGGGCAGAGATTAAATTATAATAGGGTTTAGAATACGAATCACATCAGTAAAACAGTCGGCGTTCTTTTTGTGCAGGCAGGCGGTGACTGAACCTGCTGATGAAAAAGCCTAAATCTTGTGCAAAGGTACGCTCTTTCGCCCGGTAATTTCTGCCCATTTGCCGCTGTGGCTTTCCAATGGGCGCTTTTCCTTCACGCTCTATAGTTTGCAGACATTCAACCAGCACCCGGGAAAGTACTTCACTCACTTTTAATTCAATCATCGTTTCCGATTCTTGCCCCGTAAGTTCGGGGAAAGCATCAGCGATGATATGTCCTGTATCTATACCATCTTCAAGAAAGTGGATAGATCCGCCCAGCGCTTCGGCGTCTTTTTTCTTCGCCGCCCAGAAAAGGCCGTCATTACCGCGATAACCGGGAACGATACCGAAATGAACATTGATGCCGCACCAATTGGCTTTCTGCAACACTTCGGGCTCTAAAATCGGCGCGCGGCAGGTTATGATGACATCAGGATTTAGATCATCCAGCAATTGTAGTCCCTTTTCACGGCCTAATTCAAAATAGGGTATCTCGATCTCCTGCTTGAAATCCGGTTCTGCCGGACCCACTTTCCATTTCGTCATTCGTCGCCGGACCCGGTCTCTAAACTGTCGATACCCCCAGGCTAACTTTTCATTTAAAGAAATCTTTTTTTGATGATTTGCCCTGGGATCGGCAACTGAATAAGTGGGATGAATCCAAACGGAACCTGGAAACGCATCATTAACGGCTTTCAAAACAGGCCACTCTCTCGGATGTCCGTCGGCTATTAGAACAAGATTCATTGGTGATAGTAGTTTTAGAACGTTGTAGTCCACCTAAGGTGGACTACAACTTTTCTTCTCTTAAATTGTCTCCCCTCAAGGTAAATAGGATCAATCACTCTTCAAAGACCAGGCTTTCGGCGTCGGCTCCCAACTCTTTTAAATAGCCGAGCATCGCATCAATAAAAGGCGGCGGGCCACAGACGTAAAAAGGTTGATCAAAATTATCAATCGTGTGTTCCAGAAATTTCTTATCAATAAAGCCGTTCAGGTTGATGTATTTGTCCGTCGGTTCATCGGTGATTACATTGATGAAATCCGGGCCAAACATGGCTTCAAACTCGTCTTTCAGGATGATGTCTTGCTCCGTTTTATTCGAAAAAATGAGTTTGTTGCCGTGCATTTCTTCTTCATCCTGGTAAAGACTGCGTAAAATCGCAATAAAAGGGGTGACTCCTGCTCCCCCCGCCAAAAACACGCCCGGCCCTTTGTATTGAATCGTCCCCCAGGGTTCACGGATGATCAGCCGGTCTTCAATATGCAGGTTACCCAGTTGATTGGTTACGCCATTGTGCTCTTCATAGATTTTAACAGTGAACTCAAGGTAAGGATCATCAGCAAGCGATGTAAAGGTGAACGGCCTTTTTTTATCGCGCCAGCCCTCTTTATCAATAGAAACCTCGGTAGCTTGCCCGGGAATAAAGTTATATCTCTGCGGCCTGTCGAAAGTGAATCGCTTAACATCATGCGTTACCGGTTCGATATTTCTAATGGTTACGGTGTGACTCATAAATCTCTTTAATTATTTTGGCTGTTGGATTATATAATGCTTTTTTCTGCCTTTCCATTCAGATAGCGCATCTTAACATATACAGGAATGCATGGCTGGAAACCGCTCAGGATGGCAGATTTCTTTTAATTTGTAACATTTTGCCTTGGCTTCCCTCTTGTATATAAAGGCACCTAGCACTATTCGCCTTTATAAATAATAAATGTTACTTAAATCTAACTATTATGAATAGACTTCATCGAAGCATTGGTCTGACTATGCTTACAACTATTCTGCTTATAACCGCAGGATGCGATATGCTAACGCAGCAGACCAACCGAAAAGAAAAAGCAAATATTACTTCAAATCCAATTGAAGGGCAATATATTGTTGTTCTAAAGGAGGATGATTCATTCACTACAAGTCATTCTAAGATTAATTATTCCAAGCGGACTATGGCAGACAACGGTGTTAATCGCACCGCTGTAATAGAAGCTGCTACTGATCTTATGACTGAGGCAAAAATTAATCCTGAAAAATCAGCATTGCATTACTATAGTCATGCAATTAAAGGATTTTCGGTCAAAGCTAATGCAGCCCAGCTGGAAGCATTAAAGAATGACCCGCGTGTTAAATATGTAGAGCCTGACTATAGAGTGTCCCTTCCTCCTTTAGAGGTTCATGATGCTCCATTACCTCCGGGTCTTTTGCATGCTGATAAAAGCAAACAAAAAAGCGTGGAGGGACAAGACCCAAAAACTAAAGCCATGGCTGATTACTTCCCCTGGGGAGTTTCCCGTGTAGGCGGAGCCGTAGATGCTTCCGGTTATTATGCATGGGTGATTGATACCGGTATTGATTTAGATCACTCCGATCTTAATGTAAATACCTACTACAGTGCTTCTTTTGTTGACAGCGAACCCAGTCCCGATGATTATAATGGACATGGAACGCACGTTGCCGGTACTATTGGCGCCGTTTATAACGGCTATGGTGTTGTCGGGGTAGCCGCTAATACCACTTTATTTGCTGTTAAAGTATTAGATGGAAATGGCAGCGGTTCCTATTCCGATGTTATTGCCGGCCTTGATTATGTTGCCCGGTACGCATACCCGGGTGAAGTGGCTAACCTTAGCTTGGGCGGCCCTCCTTCCGATGCCCTTGACGACGCAGTACGAAATTGCGCTGATCAGGGAGTATTAGTGACTTTAGCTGCCGGTAATGACGGTGATAATGCTAACAATTATTCCCCTGCCCGAGTAGAATATCCTAACGTTTGGACAGTCTCAGCTATTGATATAAATGATGACTTCGCATCCTTCTCAAATTATGGAAACCCTCCTATTGAATGGGCTTCTCCCGGAGTAGGAGTTTGGTCTACCTGGAAAGGGGATACCTATAAAAAAATAAGCGGTACTTCTATGGCATCTCCTCATGTTGGCGGCCTTTTAACTACGGGTAGTATCACGGCAGACGGCTATGCCAATGGTGATCCGGACGGAAATCCTGATCCGATTTCTTATCGCCAATAGGTTGTTCACATCATAGCATTAAGCTATGACTCATTAATTGAAACGGTTCCGGTCTGATTTTGGAACCGTTTCTTTTTTAATATTATATCGAACCTGGCTTCTAAAAGACTTTTCGAAACCGATGTCATCCTGAATTTATTTCAGGATCTACAGTTGAAGCCCGAATTAAATCGTTTAACGTTATTTAGCAACAGATGCTGAAACAAGTTCAGCATGACATGATAGTTTTGCAAAGACTCTTCTTACTTTAAATGCTCTTCCAAAAAGGCAACCGTTTTCTGCCAGGCGTCTTTAGCAGCCTCTTTCTGATATCGTGTTCCCGATGGATTAGCAAAGGCGTGTCCTGCCCCTTCATAGATATGAATTGAATTAGTAACTCCTGCTTCATTCAGAGCAGCTTCAAATGCTTTCACCTGCTCCGGCGGAATACCTTCATCCTTAGCCCCGAAAATTCCCAGTACCGGCATTTCCAGTTTTTCAAGTTGTCCGGCATCGGTTACTAAACGTCCATAATAAATAACCGTAGCATCTATTTTTTCAGGATGGGCAAGGGCTGTTTGAAGTGACCATCCGCCGCCAAAGCACCAGCCGATCACCCCAATATTTCTTTCGGCCTGCTTTCGGGTGAGGAAATCATAGGCCTGAGTTAAGTTGTCAATCGCGTCATCTTTTTGCACCGAGCCGGCATATACTTTGGCGCTATCCGGCGACTCTGCAACCTTGCCGTTATACAGATCAACAGCCAGTGCCGCGTATCCTTTACTCGCCAGTTTATCGGCCATCATTCGAATATTATCATTTAATCCCCACCACTCATGAATCACAATAATGCCGGGCAAACCACCGCTTGCTGTATCGGGCTTAGCTAAATAGCCGGTAATTTCTTCTCCGTTTACCGTGGCATAGACTACTTCTTTACCGGTTACATCCGCCGGTTGATTTAACTCGGTTGAAGCATTCTCAACCGGTGCATCGCCTTTATGTTCTGTAGCCATTCGTTCAAGATAATCGCTCTCTTTATCTGAGCCGCAGGAAACAGTTAATAGCATTAAGCCAACCACTAAAATGAACTTCCCTATATCTTCCATAATCCACTGAATTAGTTATAGTTATACCAGCTAAATAAAAATTCAGCAGAAAAAGTTGCATAGCGAACTTAGAATAAATCTTAACGGGTGAGCAGTCGGTTCCCGAAATCACTCGTTACTTTTCGGTACGATACGCACAATGCCGTTTCCTTCGGTAGCAACATAAATATAGCCATCCGGCCCTTGCTTAACATTGCGCACCCGGCCGATTCCCTCAAACAAAATTTTGTCAGCAGTTACGGTATTATCTTCAATTTCGCAAAGCACAAGGTAGCGGAATTTTAGCGAGCCGACCAAAAGATCGCCCTTCCAGTCCGGATAGCGCTCACTTGTTACGAAAGTCATTCCCGATGGAGCGATAGATGGGTCCCAATACCACTCGGGCTGCTCCATGCCGGCACGGGCGGTATCTTCGGCAAACGGTGTTCCATTATAATTGATGCCAAAACTGATTACCGGCCAGCCGTAATTTTTCCCTTTTTCAATGATGTTAACCTCATCGCCACCGCGGGGACCATGCTCATGTATCCAGATTTGTCCCGTTTCGGGGTGCATTGCCATGCCTTGCGGATTCCGGTGTCCGTAAGAAAAAATAGCTGCTTTTGCCCCGGCTTTATCTACAAAGGGATTATCTTCGGGAATACTTCCGTCATCATTTAAGCGATAAATCTTGCCGCCGTCACGGGTAATATCCTGGGGATTTTCATCCCTGTTGCCGCGGTCGCCGATGCTAAAATAAACGTAACCTTCATCGTCAAACTCAATACGGCTCCCGAAATGTTGTCCCCTGTCAGTGTTAGGGATGGCCTTGTAAAGCACTTCCTGATTAATCAGACTTGTGCGATCATCATTAAGCTGTGCCCGCATAAGTGCCGTATTAGCGCCTTCCCCTTCGCCCTCAGGGCTGGAATAGGTGATATAAATCCAGCCGTTTTGCTCATAATTTGGATGAAGCTCGATATCCAGCAGTCCGCCCTGCCCGTTATCCCAAACCTCAGGAATACCTTTGATCGGCTCCTCAACCAGCTTTCCGTCACTGAATAGATATAATTCTCCGCCTCGATTAGTGATAAGCATCGCTCCATCCGGCAGCCATGCCATTCCCCAGGGAACCGGCACGCCTGTCACTACCGTTTCGGTTGTATATTCTACACTTTGAGTTTCATCAGCTTTCGCATCGGACCCTGTTTCCGCGTTGCTGTTGCAAGCCGCAAGAATGATAATAAAGAGGTACAAAAATGGTGATCTTTTCATGGCACTTATATTTTAATGGCAACTTTAACTGTAATTGAATTATACATAAAAGATTGATCATTTATCTTGATGAATTAAATGGCCGAAATTTTATCGACTATGAGATATGACGAAAAGGAAATAATTTCTTACCTTTGGATGCTGGATTTATGACTTGCGATTTTTGATTGACGATTAGGCTTAATCTAAAATCGTAAATCATCAATCAAAAATCCGAGCGCCCGTAGCTCAACTGGATAGAGCGTCTGACTTCGGATCAGAAGGCTGAGGGTTCGAATCCTTCCGGGCGTACACCCCTACAAGCCCTTGACTCGCAATGAGTTATGGGCTTTTTTATTTGTCATAATTACCAAGTACTAAGTAGGGTGATACAAATTTGGGTAACATTTGGGTAACATACTGTCACTCCTGGCTGAAGAGTTATCTTTTATTAAGCTCATAATCCTTAAATTCTTTGTGCGATTTGCCCTGATTTTTCTGTCATACTCAGCATTAATCATTATCTCCTGTTCCTCTCTACTTTTGTAATCTCATTCGAGTCTTTTAAATTGAAGTAATTCCTAAATAAGTAATATAAAAGTATGTTTGGCAAATTCCCCATTAGACTGGTTCCTAAATTCTTTCCATATAGCATTCTAAAACACTTAGGAGAGGTTTACATATGAAGGTTAGTCAACTAAAAATTGAAAGCTTCCGGGGTATCAAAAAATGTCACCTAACCTTACCCACCCATGTTGCTTTAATTGGTGATAATAACACTGGAAAGTCGACATTGCTTGAAGCCTTAAATCTTGCCCTCGGCCCTAATAGATTAAACCGTTGGCCTGTTATTAATGAGCATGATTTTTATAAAGGAGATTACTTGTCAGATGAAGGAGAAAATCCTGAAATAAAAATTGAAGTTACTATAACTAATATAACTGATGAACAAAGGCGAAGGTTTGTTGACTACATTGAATGGTGGAATCAAGTAGATAATTCCTTTCACGTTGAATCGCCACCGGAATCAATTGATAAAGATCAAATTACAGAAGCAATACGGATTACCTTCATCGGACTTTATGATCCCGAAATAGATGACTTTACGGCCCAAACTTACTTTACGAGAAGTTTGGCTGAAAGTGATAGGCCTCAACATTTTACCAGAAAAGACAAACAGATTTGTGGTTTTTTATATTTACGATCTCTAAGAACAGGTTCCAGAGCCTTAAGCTTAGAACAAGGTAGTTTACTTGATATTATCTTAAATATTAAAGGGATAAGACCACAAATGTGGGAGAATGCACTTGAAGAGGTCAGCTCTTACAATGTAGCGAGCAAACCAGAAGTAGGGATTTCTGGCATATTAGAGAGTATTGAAAACACAGTAAAAAAATATGTTCCTCGTGAATGGGGTGCTACTCCTCATCTTAAAGTTTCAAAATTAACAAGGGAACACTTACGTAATACAATAACAGCCTTTATAGCTACTGGAGAAGGCGAACATGCTGCTCCTTTTTATATGCAAGGTACAGGCACAATAAACGTTCTTGTACTTGCTATGCTATCCATGATCGCTAAAGATAAAAGAAATGTTATTTTTGCAATGGAAGAGCCTGAAACTGCCCTCCCTCCATATGCTCAAAAAAGAATAATCCATGAAATTCGGAATCTTGCCTCTCAATCCTTGTTCACCTCTCATTCACCATATGTACTTGAAGAGTTTGGCTTAAGTGAAACGATGGTTTTAAGTAGAGATGAGAATGGCAGACTAAATCAATCCTTTATTGATTTACCCGATAGTGTAAAACATAAACGTTACCGACAAGAGTTTAGAACACGATTTTGTGAAGGCCTCCTGTCAAGGCGATTATTAATTGCTGAGGGAGCTACAGAAGCAACAGCTTTACCTGCAGTTGCTCGTAGACTTTCTGAAATTAATTCTGAAGATTACTCATCGCTTGAAGCTCTTGGTATTTGTGTTGTCGATGCAGGATCAGAGACTCAAATCGCCGATTTAGCCAATCTATATGGGGGATTAGGTAAAGAAGTGTATGCAGTTTGTGATAAACAAGGCCAAGAAAGAAAAAATGAAATTGAAGCAGTAGTTGATCAACTTTTTATGCATCAGGAAGATGGTTTCGAGGGTTTAGTCCTCAATAATACAACCTCTGAAGCAATTGAAAGATTTATTGATTTGTTGGACTGGCCACCTCATCTATTACAAGATTTCCCAAATCCAAAAGAAGACCCACATAATTCATTGTTTGAATATTTTAAATGGGCTAAGGGGAATTGGGGTATAGCTGATTTTCTTTCTCAATGTAATGAAAATGAAATCCCAATATGGATAAAAGAGACATGTGCTGAACTGAAAGAAATTTGTGGATATAATCAACAAGAAGAGTCAACTGATACTGGAAACGATTCAGACTTAACTCATGAAGAGGAGTAAATTTGTTTCAGCTTTCTAAAGAGCAGCAAAAAATTTTAGAATCAAACGGACATCTCTTGATTACAGGAGGACCTGGATCAGGCAAAACCACCATATCTATTTTAAAAGCTGATAAACTTGTGTCTACTGTACTAAAACCTGAACAAAAGGTATTATTTCTCAGCTTTGCACGAGCGACAGTATCACGTGTTATAGAGTCTATAAATAAAAATTCATCCATCACCTTAGAATCAAAAAGGTATGTAGATGTAGATACATTTCACTCCTTTTTCTGGAGAATTATCAAAGCACATGGATACCTGCTTAGTCTTCCAAGAGACTTGTCAATTTTAACACCACCATTAGAGGCCGTTGCATTATCAGACATTAGAAATAAATTTGATAGTAACAAGAGACTGTTAGATTCAGAATTAGAAGAAAAAAACGAACAAGAAAAGTCTGAATTAATAAGAATTGCCCAAGAGGAAGGAAGAATTGCATTTGATCTATTTGCTTTCTTTGTAGATCAATTAGTCTCAAATAGTTATAAAATTCGAGAACTAATCACGAATGCATTTCCCTTTATAATCATTGATGAATTTCAAGATACTAATACTGAGCAATGGTCTATCATTAAGAAAATTGGCTCAGTAAGTACTCTAATTGCCTTAGCAGATCCGGAACAACGTATTTATGATTTTATAGGTGCCGATCCAGAAAGAATAGAACATTTCAGAAATGAATTTAATCCTTTAGAGTTCGATTTGAGCCATCATAATTTTCGTAGTAAAGGTCAAGAGATTTTAAAGTTTGGTAATCATGTAGTACAAGGAAGTTTTGATTCATCTTATAAAGGAATTGATCTAATTGGATATCCGGCAAATAAGAATCAAGCCTTTTACATACTAAAACTTGAAGTAATTAAACGGTGGAAAAAGTTAATTAAATCTGAAACAACGGACTGGTCATTAGCTATACTGGTTCCCACTAAAAAAATGATGAGAACAGTATCCGATGTTTTGAGAAAAGAACAGTCGAATTTTCCTTCCATACCTCATAAAACTGCTGTTGAGATGGAAGGTGCAATTCTTGCGGTAGAAATAATTGCATTCTTACTGCAACCACCGAAGACTAAGTATGACTTTCAAGAATTTGTTCATCACTTAATAAAATTCTATCAAGGAAAAGGTGGCGACTCACCAACTAAAACTGATATTAACACCTCACACCAGATTAAAAAAAGATATGATGACGCAGTTGAAAAATGGAATCAAAATAAAGACATACCTAAACGAAGTATAATTAGATCTATTAAAGACGTTTATGAGGATTGTCGTAAGCTTGAATTTACCGGGAACCCAGAAAAAGACTGGATATTAGTACGCAACAAATTAGAGGACGGCAAGGATAAAAGGCTTCAAGAGGTTGCGAGAGAAGCTAAAAATATCAGGTTATTAAATCGTGGGACACGATTAAGAGAGTCTCTTTCTGAAGATTGGAGAGAAAATAGCAAATATTTAAATGCCCTTGAAGTAGTCCAACAATCCTTTGTTAGAGAGCATTTTGCAACTTCAATGAAGCCTGAAAAAGGAATTATCGTGATGAATTTACATAAAGCTAAGGGTAAGCAATTCGATGAAGTGGTTATTTTTGAAGGATGGCCACGAAGAGCAAATGGCAAAATTGTATCAAACCCAGACCGAATTCTTCGAGGAAATAATACAGATAGTGGAGTTAAACACGCTAAATATGTCTTTCGAGTTGGTATAACCAGGGCTAAATTAAGAACAACAATAATGACACCTAAAATTGACCCCTGTGCATTATTAATCTCTTAAGATTGCTATCCCAAAATAGCATATTATAAGTATCCAAATATAGGCTTTGTCGGATCGGTTAATTCGGCCTTAATTTTATAAATCTTTCAATGCATAGGTATCCTACATCCCCACTGCACAAAGCTGATCTCAAATTTTTGCTCTTTCCGTCTTTTATGTATTGCCCTTATTTGAATTTCATACCCAGCAGTTCATCAAACTATTCCTTTCTAAATAAGAGCTCTTTAGTTACACGTTTTAATATAAGAAATGCCCTAACTTGGCTTAATTTGAACCCTAATTAGGCTAATTAGGCCTAATTTAGGGTCATATATTAACTTAGTTAATAACTTAGTAGATTTTGTATCGTTATTTTTGTATGTTAAAACCGTATGGAAGCAAAAGAAATCAAACAATTACGTGATCATTTGGGATGGAGTTTGGCTAAGTTCGGCCGATACTTCGGTGTAACAGCCCAAGCGGTTTTAAAGTGGGAAAGAGGTACTGCCCAACCTAACGACTTTGCTCTTGCAGCCATGATTCAGCTTCGAAGCAGGTTAGATGCAGCCAAAGGGGAACAACAAAAACAACAATTTGTAAATGGGCTAAAACGAGCTCTCCTTACCGGAGGTATCGTTGCCTTATTAGCCTATTTATTTAACCAAGATGATTAACTATGGAGACTCAAACTATCCCCGAACCCTTTTCGCATGACAAAAAAGTATTTTTAAGTGGAAAACAGCTTGCCCAAATGTTAAATGTTTCTCCACCAACCTTAAGTGAAGCTGTAAAAAACGGTCACAATTGTGGAGGTTACCCTGTAGCCGAATGGGCAATAGAAACAGGTACTGGCCGTGTTAAAGGGTATGACGTTCCTGAATTTTTGGTTTCTAAAGGCCCTAAAAAGGACCAACAAAGGCCGAATCCAGAGACAAATGAGCCTAATAAGGCTAATATTAGCCCGAATCGTAGTAAAGAAGCACAAGGATTCGTTCAGTCCGTTATACACAACCACTATTCTTTACTTCCGGAGGGAGAAGATTATACTAAACCCATTGGGATACTTTCTTTCTCATCTATCATCAAAAAAGCCATTGATAGCGACACTCCAATGAGTAAAGGTATTATATTCTCCATAATTATGATGCTGGGGGCCATAACAGGACGGGCAATAAGCGATAGCACATGGGGAGCTATCATAGGAGGTGCTGCCGGAATAGGAACCGCTTCAGCTGGCTATTGTTACTTCAATAATCAGTTCCCACAACAAACCCAAACAACTACTGATTACAAGCTGCCTGTAGCAAAACCTAACAACAGTGGTTTTATTCAAGATCTAAATTCCTTAAATACCAATCATTATGGATAAACTATTATTAGAGCTTCAGGCACTCGGTTTCCCCATGTTAGCCGACTGGATACATGAGGGAGAAATTGATCTCACTAAGTCAATCAAACACTTGGAAGAGAACGAAGATATGATCGATGACGAGGAGGATGTTGAAGCTTTCAAACGAGCTGAAGAAATAGTACGGGAACTGTTTAACAAAAAGATCACAAACAACTAATATCATTGCTATGGAAAAGCATCAAAAATTGCTGGAGAATAAGTTCCCTCACGCCGAAGAGGATTTATATTACAACACGGGCGGTGGCGTCATGTGGAGCTTATTTCGAACCCAGAGTGGTGGCGTAACTATTTACTATCATGAGACGGATGAATTCCACATCGTTGGACCTAATAAAGCAAAGTTTTACTCAATAGCTGAAATAGCTGATGGTTGGAATGCTTATGCTCAAGAATTAGAACTGTAAAGTTAATAAGGGTGCCAGACCTTGTCAGTCTAATTTATAAATTAGACACAAGCCATTATTTTAAAAAGCGATATCAACTCGTAGAGTTAATTATTAGTTACAGATGGAAAACAAAAAAAACGTACTCTCTTTATTCTCCGGTTGTGGTGGATTAGATTTGGGGTTTGAAGGTGGGTTTAAGGCTTTAAAAAGAACTATTAATACCCAAAAACACCCTGATTGGGTTGAAAAGGAAATTGATGAAAATTGGGTCAAACTAAAATCTACCCAATTCAAAACAATCTTTTCGAATGATATCCTTAGATCAGCTGAAGCTGCCTGGGTTCCTTATTTCAATAAGTTCGATGTTATTAACAACACATTCCATCGAGGTAGCATAGTTAATTATGTGAAGCAGGCTAAAAATGGAGCTGATTTTGAGTTCCCATCTAACATTGATGTTGTTACCGGAGGTTTCCCATGCCAAGACTTCAGTGTAGCTGGTAACCGCAACGGCTTCAAATCTGATAAAAGTCATACTGGAGAACTGCTTGAAAAAACTGAACCCAGTATTGAAAGCCGGGGGAAACTTTACATGTGGATGAGAGAAGTTATTGAACTGACTAAGCCAAAGGTCTTTGTAGCTGAAAATGTTAAGGGTTTAGTAAGCCTCTCCAACGTTAAAGAAATTATTGAAAATGACTTTAGGAATATTGGCGAAGATGGATATTTGGTAGTAGAAGCCAAGGTATTAAATGCCGCAGAATACGGAGTTCCTCAAAATAGAGAACGAGTAATATTTATCGGATTTTCAATTGAACATCTCAAAAACGAGATTATTGAGAAAATCGGCGGTGGGAAACGTTTACCTGCGGAACTGGACCCTTACCCACCAAGGACTCATTACTTAAAAGAGGAAGATAAAGAAGATGATCTTGTTCCCTTTGTAAAAACAAAAGAAATCCTAACTGGCCTAAAAGAGCCAGAGAATTCTGAAGATCCCGCACATCGTACTTACTCAGGAGCAAAATTCATGGGTTCTCATTGTCAAGGCCAAACTGAAGTAGATTTGAATGGATTGAGTCCGACAATTAGAGCGGAACATCACGGAAATATAGAATTCAGAAGATTAGCGAAAGATCATGGCGGAAAGTATATTGAAGAACTTGAAAATGGGATGAAAGAAAGAAGACTTAGTGTAAGGGAATGCGCTCGGATACAAACATTCCCTGATGATTTTCAATTTGTGCGTAATCCAAGAAAACGTAGTGGTGAACATAGATTAAGTGGTAGTGCTGCCTACAAATTAATAGGGAATGCGGTGCCTCCCATTTTAGGGTACAATATAGCTATGCGATTGGAACACCTATGGAATAAACTTTTTGATTAATTATGGTTATTTCTACTAATAAAGAGGGCAAAGAAACTGATTTCCAGGAGTTGTTTTCCGAAACTGTTTCACACATGAATAAAGTAGTTAAGGAAGAAAACAAAAATGACTATTTCTTAACCAGAGGGGCTCAAAAATTAGAGAAGGATGTTGAACAGGCATTGAAGCTTAAAGCTCAGAATACAGCTTTTGAAGGCAGCATAGAACTAATTTCAGGCCATAAATTTCCTGATATAGTAACTGAAATTACCGAAAATAAATTTTATGGGGTAGAGGTTAAATCCTCAAAAAAGGACGACTGGACAAGCACAGGGAATAGTGTTTTAGAAACAACAAGGGTTGATGATGTAGAAAGAATTTATATGCTTTTTGGCAAGCTGGTTACACCAGTCGAATTTCGAGGAAAAAAATATGAAGATTGCCTCAGCGATGTAGCTGTTACTCATGCCCCCAGATATAAAATTGACATGAATTTGACTGATGGGGAAACAATTTTTGATAAACTTGGCATTTCATATGATGATATTAGAAAAACCGATAATCCAGCGAAACCAATTTTAAATTACTATAGGGAGGAATTCGGAGAAGACGCCAATCATTGGTGGTTGGATATTGGAGAGGACGATCCGGCCTCTTCACCTTTCTTAATTCGTTTTTGGAATGAACTGGCCGATGATGAAAAAGATCGTCTTAAACTGGAATCCTTTATTAAATTCCCCGTCATCCTTGGGAGCTCGAATAATAAATATAACCCGGTTTCACTTTGGCTAATACAAGAACATTCTATTTTAAACCCTCGGCTTCGGGATATTTACTCAAGTGGATCAAATCCAACAATTACAGTACAAGGGAGAAGAGGAAAAATATCAACGAAGTTCAACTTTGTATTGGAAAACTTGGATTCGATTATTCAAGAGATAAATTCAGCGAATGCTGAATTTTGGCAAAAATATTGGGATGTTGAAGTTTCGGAAAATAATAAGGTTGATACTTGGTTGAACTTAGCTATTCATTATAGTAATCAAGTATTAAATGATCAGTATTGGAACTCCTCAGACTTCTCTTTAGAACAAGTTCTTAGGGCAAGAGATATAATTTGAGACATGAGTGAAAGAGACCCAGAGACAACAAGTAAAATTATGTCCTCAATCGGGTCTAAGAATACTAAGCCCGAAAAATTGCTTGGAAGTGCTATGTGGGAATTAGGATTAAGGTATCGGAAGCATGGAAGCAACCTGCCAGGTTCACCTGACTTTTACTTTAAAGGTGCAAAAATCGCTGTTTTCTGCGATGGCGACTTCTGGCATGGTAATAATTGGCGATTGCGGGGCTTTGATAGCTTGGAGGAGGAACTAAACTCCTATTCTGACTTTTGGGCAAATAAGATTAGAAATAATATCGAGAGGGATGAACGGAACAATAAAGAATTACGAGAAATGGGTTGGACTGTTATGCGATTTTGGGGAAGTGAAATAAAAAAAGACGCAGTTTCCTGCGCTAAAGAGGTAAAAAGAATCTACAAAGAAGAGAAATAGTAATACTTTGATAGTATAAAGAAAATGAGGGCTTGGGGCTAAATATCGCCCTTCAAATTTCGATTCTAAGAGCCTATCTCTCCCGACTTAATACAAAGATATTAAGAGCCTGAAGGGCAGTTGATAACTATTCGAGAATATCCCAAGATGCTGGATAACCTTTGTCATTTAGCACAACATTAAGAACGGTACTGCAAGAATCATCAAGCCTTTTAAAATCCTCAACTTTATACTGAGTCAGATAGTCGGCCAAATCGTATCCTTCTGCTTTGTCATAGGTTGCTGCATTTTTCTCCAGGGTATCCGAAACTCGTATTTTGCAAAAGTATGACAAGCTATTAGCTTTGTCCTGCCAGTCATCATAAGCTCCCAAATCTGGGAATAAGGTGACACTTCGTCCCATTAAGCTTTTACAGCGTTCTGACTTTAAATTCGATTTTGCCCCTACTGCCAACCAAATGAATTGGGGAAAGTATGCTCTGCTGATAACGGCCGTCTTCTCGCTTTCTACAATAGCTACAGGGATGGTTTTATCATCCGTTAGTAAATGCTCTCCAAACAAGCATTGCTCCAAGCTATATTCTTCATAAAGAATGCTGTGCACCCAATTGATATGGCTATAAGGTTCCTTTACTCTATGCCCAGTCTCATCATAAAGCATTACCTTTCCTGTCCGGACATTTCTCTGGACATCTATCTGCCAGAATATGGTAGCCCCATCCCAGTGCTTTGAAGTACCGATGTGGTAGGTGTTGATCAACTCTTGGACTACTTCTCGATCGAATAACGATTGCAAATATAGAATAAAATTATTTTGACCATAACCCCTCAGGCTACCCAAATAAAACTTTTGAGGTATATGGTCAATCTTCTTTTGTTTCGCTTTTAAAACACTATTATTGTGCCAAAACGAATCGCCTGGATTTCCATATCTATCTTTGTAGGGATCTTTGAAATAGCCACAACTACTTTCTCGATCGCAACGACCATATTCTCCGGGTAAATATTTGTGTGCTTGATAGTCTCTGTACCTTACAAATCGTTTTTTACGACATTGGGGGCACTTAAATTTCTTGCTGCTGTCGTCGAGTCTATAGCGATATGATGTACTTTTTAGATCCATTTGCTGAATTATTTAGGGTGCCAACCTTATAGCCATACTGTTTATAGAAGCATTGTATAAAATGCTATTTAAGAACCGTGAAGGCATGTTTTGAGGTTATTAGTTTAGAAATGATATTTAGAGTGCCAGTCATGAAAGAGTGGCCCCCTATATCTCTTCGCGCAGCTTCCAACTCCACCCCTGAACTCCTCTTTTACCTTTCTCATATCGCCTTATAGCCTCAACCTTTAACTGTTCCTTAGCTCGTTTTAACGTTCTCTTTGTAATATCATGAGTTTCTGCCTCACTAAATATATCTTCAGCTGGGACTGCGCCGTTATCTAATATTTGAAGCAAAAACTCCTTTGCATATTCCCGTTCTGGTGCACTTGATTCATTTTCATGACTTAAAGCTTCATCCGGATCTATTTCAATGGGGTCGGCCTCCCAAGCTATTACTGGCTCTTTTTGATCGTTTTCAATAATCTTATAAGCCAATCCATCTGGTTTGGGGCCAATATTGAATTTTACCGGAATCATCAATTTTCTACTATGATCATCTTTGTCATTGGTGATTAACCAAGTAGCTCTCGATGCAGCAACATAGGCAATAGATCCGCTTACCCTATGTTTGGCAGATTGGGAATTGCTTTTGTTAAGGTGCATCACACAAAGAACCGCTATTTCGTTATCTTCAGCCAATTTTTTCAAAGGAGCAAAAACTTTAGTCCTTAGTTCTGCATCCCTGTGTGTATCAACACCGGGCAAATATGCATTTATCGGATCAATAATTATAAGCTTAGGCTCATGAATTGATATTTCTTTTTCAATGGTATCAAGATCGTCAGTCAAAGTGGGTACTGCTTCTACCAGTTCATTATTATTAGTCCTTTTCCTTACCGTTGTTAAGGCTAAAATCTGGTTTAGGTTCGCTTTAGAAGCTTTAAGCCGTGGAACTATTGTATCGGCAAGATCATCTTCAGCTGATAGAATTAAGACGTTGCCTGCTTCATTAGGGGCACCATCCGGCCATGTAGTACCGGTCGATACCCTTGAAGCAATATCAAGCGTTAAAAATGTTTTTCCTACATCTGGATCTCCAGCCAATATGGTAATTTTCCCTCTTGGTATCCGCCCTGGATGAAGCCACTTTATAGACTTTGTTTCAACTGTGGAAAGCTGAATAGCCTGACCCTCGGGTTTACAGTGCTTCAAAACACCCTTCTTTAATTTATCAAAAGAAATTGGCTCCATATTATTTCCCCGCTTGGTCCTTCTCTTCCGTATTCGCCTCTATCCATTCCATGATTTCAGACTCACGAAATCCAACAGCATTTTTTGAGATTTGGACTTTACGGGGAAAGTCAGACTCTTTCATCCTGTCATAAAGGGTAGATAAGCCAATTCCTAATTTGTCAGCGAGTACTTGGGGTCGTATTAATTTTTCCATAACGGTCAATTACTTTTTGTGTTTTCGTTCGTAACTGACCGTATGTTACGGGATCTGCTCGGCAAGTTTTATTGACATAATTAATTATGTCATGCTATCTGGTAGTGCTTCCTTGATTCTTCGAAAAAATTGCCTTTTGCTTAGACCTTTTTCTGGATCTCGGCCTGTACCTTTAACCATATTCGGATAATTTGTTCTAATATATTCGTAGATCTGTACTTTGTTGCCCTTTCCTTCATGAGGACCAGATTGATGAATAAATCTTTTACTTTTCCTGTCCCTAATGCATTCCTGAACTATTTCTTCAATTTTTTCTTGTGGCGCCTCATCTTTAATAGGAGCCCCAACTCCTAAGTGACTTTCCTTTGAAGTCAGTCTTGGTTTTTCCTCTTCAGGTAAATCTTTATAGTATTTGAGCTCCTTGGGATAGTTTTGATCTATAATTTTCCCATTTAATCCCCATAAAGCCGTTCGATGATACTTTGCTTGAATAAATTTAGGTAGAGTAGTTTCAATAGCGAGCATTAATAAGCTTGTACCAAGTTCCTGAATATCGAGGTCTAATCCCTTATAAAGATCCTCAACTTTTTTATCCAGATTTTTAAAATCAGCTAATAAATCGGTGTATATACCTGCATTCTCAATACTAAATTTCAGAGAATCTATAATTTCATCTCTTAATTCTGTTTTTTCTTCCCAGTCCTTTATTTCAGACTCCTCATTCAAACTTTCTTTAGTAATGCTTTCTAAATTTTCAATGACTAATGTTTTGGACTCTCTAAGCATTTCCCCCAATTCGGCCACCCTTTCTTTTACTGTTTCTTCAATTCTTGAAAGTTCAGCAAGTAATGGGATATGATGAGCTTTGGAATCTCCCGCCTCATTATAGTATTTGACGTAATCATTGTAAATAGCCTCTGTATCGCGAATTGAATCTTCCATGTTATCCTAACTTATGTATCTTCGTTTCTGCCTTTTCTCCTGAAATAATGCTTTCAACTCTCCAACTCCACCGATTTAAAGCTTCTAACTTCTTGTCATTATAGTTATACCATTGATAGTGTCGTCCTGTGACTCCTTGAGCCGCATGGTTCAAGATCTTTTGAATTACAATCTCATCAATAAGACACTCTTCTAAATATGTTGTGAGTGTTGTCCTAAGATCGTGTACGCGAAAATCAGAAACAGATGATTCCCTTTTAATTTTGTTTGTCGTGCTTTTAACACTACTTAGAGCCTTGCTATCAAGACGTGGCGACTCAAAGACAAATTCGCTGTCTCCTGTTATTGGCTTTAATTTATCTAAAATATCAGTCGCCATTTCAGGCAAGGGTAATTCATGATATCTATCACCCTTTTTTACAGCCCCCCAAATAGTAGCTTTAAAATTTTTTGGAGTTGGCTTTCCATTAGGACCAATTTCAATCCGCTTGCAAAGTCTATCTTTTTCGATATCCTCCCACTTCATTTGCATGGTTACAGTTTTACGTTGCCCCAATAAGAGTACCATTTTGTAATATGACTGGATGGGCTCTGGCTTCGTTTCCCAAAACTCCCAAAGCTCCTTAATTTCATCTTCGCTATAAATTCTATCCCTTATATTTTCTCCCTGCTCAAATTTCGGAGTATTTTCTACGGGGTTTCTATCGAGTTTAATTCCAATATTTTTTAACCCAAAACTAAAAATTGAAGATATCGTTGATCTAATACGGTTAGCCATGGTGTATTTACCTTCTTCATGACCTTTCCGGTTTAGAACCTCCCTAACATGTTGACTGGTAAATTCTGAAACAGGTATTTCACCCCAATTGTCTTTACCTATTAATTCAACATCTATATGGCGCTGGTATTCATCTCGAGTTCTTTCTGCAAGATTAGGTAAATACTGTTTAGAAAAAAGGTCAGCCAGTTCCTTGAACGTTAATTCTTTGGGTTTATATTTTCTTTTCTTTTTCTCGGCTTGGGGGTCAATCCCATCAGTCACCTTGACTTTTAACTTTCTTACCTTTGCTCTTGCATCAGAAAGACCAATTTCAGGAAATCTTCCAATAGTAAATCGTCTATTTTTACCAGCGAAACGGTATCTATACGCAAAGGTTTTTGAACCGGCTTTTGATAGTCTTAAAATCAGCCCTGACTCCTTTTCATCATAATATTCTATGGGCTTTTTGGGAGGCTTTAGCCCCTCTACAAATCGATGGGTAAGTCTTTTTGAAGGCATAGTAGTTTAAAGTTAGTAACCCTACCATGTCTGACCATAATCAGGCGTGTCAGGGTATAAGTTCATGGTTTCACTTCCTGTTACCCAAATCAAAACTTGGGTAACATTTGGGTAACAAAATAGCTGGCTTGGGCCGTAAACGTCCGTAACCGCTCGGAAATAGAATACGCTATAAATACATGAAATGCAACGAATTACCGAAATATTTGGACAGGATCGGAAACCCTCGGAAATGATTAAAATCTGACTTCGGATCAGAAGGTTGAGGGTTCGAATCCTTCCGGGCGTACAAGATATAACCTCTAAGCTTTTGAAAGTAAATACTTAAAGATTTTTGTATTTTTAGGAGAACAACCAAACTCAAACAGGCAGCCAAACAAAGAAAGTCGTTCCTTTTCCGGGCGTAGATTCCACTTCTATACGGCCTCCTTCGAGGTTAACCAGGTTCTTAACGTGCATTAAACCTATCCCGAAGCTCGCTTCACCGTTCGTTCCTTCCGTGCCTGAAACTGACTGCTCGTTATTAAATGCCGAAACCTGTTCTTTACTCATCCCTTTTCCCATATCAGCGACTCTTATCTTTAGGTTTCTGTTCTTATCGGCAATTGCAAAATGTACATCAACCGAACCGCCTTTTGATGTAAATTTTAAGCTGTTTGAAACCAAATTCCCCACAATCTGAATAAGGCTCGTTAAAAAATATCCTTTCATGGCCAATACCTTATCCTCCGGCTTATGAAGTCTGAGTGAGATGTCCTTTTTTAGGGCTTGTGGCTTATACAGACACTCAATCTTATTTATAATTTGACTGATGCTTGTTGTTGCTTTTTCATCATCCGAATCACTGGCGATACCAATCTTTGCTAAAATTCCATCTATCATCTCAACAATAGTTTTTGCACAATCTTTGATGATAGCCAGTTTATCCGTTGAAATAGCATCTCCCTTTTCTGCCTTATGGATAAGCATATCCGTAATACCTACAACACCATTAATGGGACCTCGAATATCATGGTTTAATTTATGGAAGCTGTTGGTCAGATCGTGTAGCCTTCTAAGCTTTTTCTTGTATCGGCTCTCAGTCTCTATTTTGTTCACCAGCAGATCACCTATATTTCGAAGTTGCTTCTTTTGAGGGGCGGAAAGGTCTTTAGGCTCGGTATCCAGCACGCAAACAGTACCTATGTTTATATTATCAGAGGTTTTAAGCGGTACACCACAATAATATCTGTATTGAGGACCTCCCGCTACATAATCCCGGTTTTTAAAACGACTATCTTTTTTTAGATCTCTCACTTCAAAAAGTTCGTCTTTTGCGATGGTTGTATTGCAAACACTGTCTTCTCTGGCAATTACCTTCATTTCCTCACCCGGCCCTGCGATCGTCCATTGGTTATAGGCATCCAAAATGTTGATCTCACATACCGAAGCCCCGGTAACATATTTTGTAATCCCGGTAAATGAATTCAGCTCTTCTTTCCGCCCGTCAAGCTCCAGGCTGTACGCCGCCAAATACTGCAGCCGCTTTAAACTATCTCCAACTTTCACCTTTTTATTTTTCATATAATCCCCGTTTTGATGATATGATTGCCGAAACTAACGAGTTTCAGATTTTTGAATAATTCACATATTCCATCAATACGATATATTCGAGTGATCGGATTGTCCGCAAAATCATCCAGATAAAACTCTTGTAACCGGTAGCTTCTGCTTAAAATAGAAAAGGCAGGGATCGATTAATAAACGCCATCCCTCCTACAACTGTTCAAGTACTGAATCACTTATTCAAACAACCACCATGGATAACTTTATCTGTATCACCTGCGGCACACAATTTTCTGCTACTGGAAGCAAGCCGGAGCATTGTCCGGTCTGTGAAGATGAACGCCAGTATGTGAATTCTGCGGGACAGCAATGGACGACCCTCAATGAATTGAAAGCGGGTCACAAGCTGGTGGTTCAAAAGAAAGAACCGAATTTGTACGGGCTGGGGATGGTTCCTAAATTCGCGATCACTCAAAGAGCACTTCTTGCAATAACGCCACAGGGAAATTTTCTATGGGATTGCATTAGCCTTATTGATGATGCTATCGTTGATATCATCAATGCCTTGGGCGGACTTGACGGCATCACTATTTCTCATCCTCATTATTATTCTTCCATGGTAGAATGGAGCGAAGCTTTTGGCGGTATCCCCATTTACCTGCATGAAAAGGATAAGGCGTGGGTGCAGAGGCAGAGCCAGAATATCGTATTTTGGGCGGGGGATTCCCTCAAGCTAACCAATCAAATAAGCCTATACAATGTAGGCGGACATTTTGAAGGCGGGACTATTCTTCATTGGGCGGAAGGAGCAGGAGGTAAAGGTGCGTTGCTGGCAGGAGACATCATTCCGCCTGTTGCAGATCATAAGCATGTAACTTTTATGTACAGTTTTCCGAATTATATTCCGCTCAATAAAGCCGCTGTTGAAAGAATTGCCGCGATGGTTGAGCCGCTGGAATATGATCGCATTTACGGCGCTTTTTGGGATCAAAATATCCTATTGGGAGCAAAAGAAGCGGTAAGAAAATCTGCTAAAAGATATATCGAAGTGATTAAGTGAGACAAACGGCAGACGTGAGAGGTGAGACGCGGAGAGATAAAATGTGAGGACAAGGAAGTTTCCCCTTGAGGGGAGATGATCGTCTTCAGTTTGTTTTTGAAGACGATCCGAGGGGTATTTTTGGTTTAATTATAAAAGATTGTTGAAAGCATAAGTAACATTTTTTGCCATCGTAAACAGAAATTTCCTTAACAAAGAATTTTTTAGATCTCGTGAAAGTCTCCGCGTTTCACCTCTCACGTCTGCCGTCTCACGTTCAGTTGCTGCTTTCCGCCCGTTGCCAGTCATTTATTTCTATATAGCCGCTTTTCCCTTCAGCATTGATGAATACGAGGCGATCCGACAGATTCACTTTTCCCGATTTTTCTTTCATCATCCCGGATGTTCTGATAATTCGCCCCGTAATCACCACACGATTACCTGTGCTGTCAGTGATAGTTGTGGGGAATGACTTCCACTTATTACGAACAATAAACTGTGGCGAATAGGCTTCCGGCCAGTTTTGAATCATTACGGTAAGGTTTGTTCCCCGTTCAGGAATATCCGAACCGGACCGGGGCGGTTCAGACCATTGTTTAAAAGTAGCATTTACCACCTGCATGTTCTTGGTATTTACTATATCTTTTGTTGAAGAACATCCATTGAGAATTGCAAAACAAAGTAAAATAAGAGAAACTTTCATCAAGGAATTAGTTTATTGGTTTCCTCGTTAATTCTTTAAAAAAGTAAGATATGAAAAGATTAAACTACATGCTTGCGGCACTGGTTATAACCATTTCAATTGTGGGCTGCGGTGGCGATTCACCTGTTAAACCGCCCACAGAAATTGATGAAGCTTCCGCTAAAAAGCAGTTCGTTTGGAATGCGATGAACTACTGGTATTACTGGCAGGGTGATGTCCCCGAACTTTCGAAAGAGCATTTTGCCGATGAACAGGCTTTTCAGGACTATCTTAAAGGGTTTGAGGATGCCGAGGCGCTGTTTAATGCGCTCCTTTATGAGCAAGAAGATGATTTCTCCTTTTTTATTGAAAACTATGAAGAGTTTGGAAAAAGCCAGCGGGGCATTTCAAAATCATTCGGTTTTCAATTTGGCCTGGTACTCTTCAGTGAAAGCAGCAATGAGATTTTTGGCTATGTGCAATATGTGTTGCCCGATTCTCCCGCCGATCAGGCAGGGCTGGTGCGGGGTGATGTGTTTACCGGGGTAAATGGTGTTCAGCTGACAACGGAAAACTATCGTGACCTTTTACTGAATGAAACCAGCTATGAACTTACGATGGCTGAAATTCAGAACAACACGATATCAGAAACAGGAGAAATCGTGAGCGTACAGGCGGTTACTTTGACAGAAAATCCTGTATATCTTTCTAAGGTGCTTGAGGTGGGTTCAACCAAAATTGGCTATCTCATTTATAACGCCTTTCACCGGAATTCTCATCAGGATTTGAATGATGTTTTTGGCACTTTTTTATCAGCTGGAATTGATGAACTGGTGATTGATCTGCGCTATAATGGCGGTGGAGCGGGAATCACCAGTCGGACTTTAGGGGGCATGATTTCCGGCCTGGACAGTACGAATACATTTGCTACCTATAGCTATAATTCGAAGCGGGCTCCGGCGTACAATCGCTCTGTTTCTATTTTAGACGAGGTTCCTGTTTTTGAAAATGGAGAGCAAGTATCCGAAGTTGCCATGAATCAGCTTGCTGTCAGTCGGGTATATGTTTTGACCGGTTTTGGTACCGCTTCGGCCAGCGAGCTGCTGATTAATGGACTGGAGCCCTATATGGATGTTATCCTGATTGGGGACCAAACCGTAGGAAAAGATGAGGGTTCTTATACGCTTTATGATGCCCCTGCTCCCTATTTCAATAAAGAAAAGGCAAATCCTGACCATAAAATTGCCATACAACCTATTGCTTTAAAGCTCGTCAATAAAAACGGGCAGGATTATCCTAATGGATTTATACCCAATTATGAAGTTATAGAGATAAGCTACTTAGAGAATGGCCTGCCACCGTTGGGTGATCCTTCTGAGCCGCTGCTGGCTAAAGCGATAGAAGTTATTACGGGGGAACCAGTGGCTAAAGCTAAAAAAGCTGCGTTATCCGCTGATTCTTTTTACGGAAAAATGCTGATCGACAGCAACGATCTTAAACCGTATGGCAAGCAGTTATACCTGCAGCCGCCCCGGCCGGAAAAATAAAATTATGGGATGATGTAGGAACGCCTGATTAAAAATCGGCTACTTTCAAAGCCTCCTGTCTCGATGTTTTTTATTGGATAAAGAGGGGCTTGGGGTGGGCTCTAAATAACGCGAGTTCGTGGTGGGAATAATCATCGTTAACCCCCCGCCTTAACTTGGGGGCTAACGAAAAACTTCTAATAACAAACCGTTTCAACGGTTTTAAGTTATCCTACCTCGAACGCCATCAAGACCGGCTACTGTTGTCAAACGAAAATTTGCCGGGGCCGAGTAAAAATACGACTGTGAAAACCAGCAGATAAAGCAGTGGCAATTCCATTCCTCCTAAATTATCGCCGGCGGGGATGTGATAAAAGAACACGGCTACCGCCATATTGATGATCAAAAGCAACGCTCCGAGGCGAGTCCAGAAGCCAAGAAGTACCATAAGCGCTCCAATGCCTTCGGCCAGGGCGGCCAGAATAAGCGAAATTTCAGGACCGAGTCCGATAGGATCGCCAAATTGAAAGTTTCCACTCAGCACATTCATTACCTTTCCATACCCATGACAGAAAATCATTAAAAAAGCCGAAAGCCGTAGAATAAAGGCTGATGTTTTTACATCAACAAATTCGGTGAGGGTAGAAGAATTTAATCGTTTCGACATAATAACCAACGCTTATTAATTAATGGTTACTCCTATAAAAAGACTTTGAAAGGAATTTTCCAATTTATTTATAGTTCCCCTTAAAAGAAATGATCTTATGAGTCCTGATTAATAGAAATAGCTGCTATTATATTTTTGTGCCCTTATTTACCCCTTTCCATAGGAATCCTACGGGAAATCCCCTAAAGGGGACTTTTGATATTACCTTTTTCTAAGAAAGTCCTTTTCTCATAGATTGTTACTTATAAATAGGCTCTCATTTTTCATTACAAGCGACAGTAAGTCCCCTTCAGGGGATTTAGGGGTAGCAAAAAAATAAGCCGCAAATTCCTTCCGGAACCTGCGGCTTGGGGTTGGTTATGGAAAAAAACAGTTTAATTTAATATCTGCCGGACCTCCTGCGATCGCCCCCCGGGTTGTCATTGCTGCCAAAGTGGTAGGTAAAGTTCAGTGAAAAAGATCGCGAAGACCAGCGGAATTCCCGGTGAGAGTATAAAATGGTATCGGGGATTCCATCATCGGTAATAGTAGATTGATAGTTACGGGAGTTCAGCAAATCGCGAACGCTTAGAGAAATAGTGGCACGTCCGTCAAACAGTTCACGGGCGATGCCGGTATTCATCATCGTCATGGCCGCACGTTGCCCCTGGGTGGTTTCACGCGGCGCGCGATAACGGGCAGAGTACTGAAAATTCCATAAATCGCCGATTCTCCAGCGAATGCCAAGCCGGCCCTGAAAGGTTTCGGTATCGCTTGTTAAAAGGTCTCCCTGATAACGGCCTTCGGACTGAGCCGTATAAAAGTTGGCATTGGCGGTGAGTGTTAAGCCACTAAGAAGTTCCTGATCGGCAGAAAACTCAACGCCCCAGGCGTTTTCAGTAGCCAGATTTATTGGTAACCTTCGGGTAAATCCGGCCTCATCAAGAATGGTAATGCGCTCGATGACATCGGTCCGGTGACGATAATAAAAGCTGGTCAGCAACGAGCCGGTTCCCCAATAATGTAAATAGCCGGCCTCAAAAGAATTACTGTATTCGGGTGAAAGGTTGGGATTCCCGGTCCATCGGCTGCGCGAATCGGAGTAATCGGTAAAAGGCAGTAACATACGCGACCAGGGACGATTCAGGCGGCGGCTGTAACTTAACTGAATCGACTGCTGCTCGTTAAACGAATAATTTAAAAAGGCGCTGGGAAAAAGATCGGTATAGTTTTGCTCGGTCGGTTCGGCTTCGCTGTTTTTTAACTTGGTATAAATTCGAGTGTTTTCTAAACGAAGGCCTACCTGGGCTGAAAATGCACCAAATTCTGAACCTGCAATAAGATAAGCGGAATTCACATTTTCATTAAAAATGAAATTATTATTAAATGCCGGCACTGAGACCCAGTTTCCGTTTTGCCGTCTTTCAAAAAGGTATGAATTTTCCATCCGGTCAAAAGAAGTACGGGCGCCGGCTTCAAGCTTTCCTTTTTCCCCAAGGGGACGAACGTAATCCACTTCAGCTCTGAAATCCATTGATTCTTCATTACTTCGGCTTCGCTCCAGCAAAGGATTAGTATCTCCAATACCTATTCGCTCAGTGATATTTGCGAGCTCTGTTTGGCCTCCCATATCAAAATCCGCTTCTGCTGTTAATTTATGCGCCTCGCCGTTAATTCTATTTTCATATTCCAGGCTAAACTCAAATTCTTTTTGGTCGCTGTTTTCAATATTGTCGCGAAAAACCTGCTGAATAATTCGGCTGTCAGGAATGGGATCTGTGTAAACCACCCCTTCATTATATTCATAGTCGGTATAGGTTACATCTTCTTCATTTTTGCCGTTTTCAATTTCGAGAGAGGTACTGGCGGTAAGAATTTCATTTTCGGAAAGAAAAAAATCAGCTCCGAAACGAAGATCAGCGTCTATTTCTGATTCTTTAGCGGTGCTTACTTCACGATACATATAAGAAGTATCGGCCACAGATGACCAAAACCGTTGAAAGGAACTGCCTTCCTCGGGGCTACTCCGGTAATCCACACTTCCGCCCATGAACCAGTTTATATTACCAACCCGGTAATTTAGATTAGTGCCAAGTTCATAATTCGCCGGATGCCCTACTCCGGCGTTAAAGCTGCCATTAAAACCGGCATCCTGCTCTTTCTTTAAAATAATGTTAATAATGCCTGCCGAACCTTCAGCCGAATACTTGGCCGACGGATTTGTGATAATTTCCACTCGCTTAATCATACTGGCGGGAATACTTCGAAGTGCCGAAACATTACCGTTATCAACCCGGTTTGAGGGTTTTCCGTTGATAAGCACGCGAACCGAAGAATTACCCCGCAAGCTGATATTTCCGTCAATATCGGTCAAAATAGACGGCACATTATTGAGGACGTTTAAGGCTGAGCCTCCCATGCTGGTAATGTCTTGCCCTACATTAAAAACCCGTTTGTCAAAACTCATTTCCATTCGCGACTCTTCAGCCCTGACTACCACCTCACCTAAGTGTTCGGTGGTGCTTTCTAAAATTATTTCACCAAATGCTTTGGTCTCGCCTGCCTGAACTGTAAACGCCTCGGTGTGCGTTTTATACGAAATATAAGAGACTCTCAAAACATAGCTGCCGGGCTGTATATCAATCTTAAAAGAGCCGTCAGAATCGCTGGAAGCTCCTGTTACGATATAAGACTGGGTTGAATCGAATACAGCCACAGAAGCATAAGAAATTAGCTGTCCCTGCTGGTCATAAATTTTACCGGTGATGAAGGCTTCGTCGGCCTGGGCAAAAAGTTGGGGGCAGAAGAGAAAGATCAGTATAAACAGGGCTAACAGCTTTTTCATCAATAGCTCTAAGTTTTAACATTTTGGTTGCCTTAAACTTAACAGCAGAACCTGTGCCAAGATTGTATTAAATCTGAAGGAAAGTTGAAGATGGGCTGTTTACGGCTTTTATAAATAACTTTTTACAAAGTGAGAAGTTGCTCGTCGTGCATCTGGGCTTGATGCCAGACGAATGAAAAAGAGACAGCCTCAGAAGTACACTACAGACTTGCCAGTTTTCAAAACCCGGCAGCTCTCTTTTCAAGAGCTTTCCTCGTTCGTAAATGGGAGCCTTTTCAATCCCCCTGATCTAAGGTTCGCCAAGGAGGGCTTTTCGTCTCCTAACCGCTTCCAAAAATAAGTTTTAGTGCTCTGATTCAAGCAAAAAAGTCCCCTTTAGGGGGGATTCCTATGGAAAGGGGTAAATAACGATTCTTCATTAGCCGGAAAGTTCAAAATTTATCTCACTCCTTGTCCCGCGGGTTTGCGGGATAGGGAAGGAGTTGGAGGATGAGTCCTAACTTTCTAAAACTCGATTTCAAGATAATGCCAGTCATCAACAACATTGTATGAGATCTCATAGCCGTTTTGATCAACAATACGTTTAATGATAGAAAGGCCGAGCCCGATAGAATGAGTACCGTGATCTCCTTTTTTGAAACGTTCAAAAAGTTCAGAGGGATCAACATTAAGGGACTTGGCTGTATTGGAAATATTCAGATAATTCCCCGTCAGCTTAATGTTAATGCTGCCTTTTTTGATGTTATGCTTGATGGCATTTTGGAAAAGATTAGTCCACAAAATATCAGCTAATACAGGATGCATATTAATAATCACGTCATTCTCAAGATCAATATTCACATCCAGTCCGTTTAGCTTAATAAATTCATCGAACGACTGAGTACTTTCTTTAATAAGCCGGGTGAAGTTTACTTCATCCGTACTGGCAAACTCGTGGTTTTCAATTTTTGTGAGCAGTGCCAGCGACTCGCTAAGCCGTGAAAGCTGTTTGATAGAACGCTGACTCGCTTCCACGTATTTATATTGCTCGGGTGAAAGGTCAGTTTCGGTCAGGAGTTCAAGCTTTCCTTTGACAATGGCGAGTGGCGTTTGAAGTTCATGGGAAGCATTTTCCGCGAATTCTTTCAAATTTTTATAATCGCTTACTGCTTTTCGTGTCATTTCTTCCACAAAAAGGTTTAGATCATCAAATTCTTTAACGTTGGTTTTCTCTGCTTCAATAGGTTTTTTCGAATGAAGATTGAAATCTTTAATTCGCGCCAGCGTTTTACGAAAAGGTTTGAAAAGACGGGTTGAAATGATAAAGCCTACTCCTATCCCGCCAATTATCTGCATGCCCAAAATCCACAGCAGGATTTGTACCACTGCTTCACGGATATCATTCGTTTCGATAAGCGTACCGTAGGTAGAAATATGATATGAATCACCTTTTACGTTCCGATGGGCTACCATTTTTAAATTCGGTTCCAACTGCTGCAGCCATTCGTTCCATACCAAGGTATCTCTGATTTCTACCCTTTCTTCGGTTCTTTGGGGAAGCTGCATCACCACAAGATGTCCGCTTTCACCAATCTTTCCGCTTTCGAAATGCTTGCCTTGCTCCAGTAAATAGGTTACCCGTTCAATACGACCGTAAAACCGCCATTTTAACTCGTTATTCAGCTCATCCTGAATAATGAAGTACGAAACATAGCCCGCGATGCCTAAAACAATCACCGTAACAATTAAATAAATCCATATAAACTTGCTGACTAACTTCATCGCTTCCGGTTCGCTTTAAACTTGTAGCCTATACCATACACGCTTTCGATATAATTTTGGGCACCTGCTCTTTCCAGTTTCTTTCGCAGGTTTTTAATATGCTGATATACGAAATCCAAATTGGTTAAGTGATCGACATAATCACCCCACAAATGCTCTGCGATTGTTTGTTTGGAAAGCACGTGGTTTTTGTTTGATGCAAAATATAGCAGCAAATCGTACTCCTTGGGTGTCAGATCTACCAGCTCCTCGTCCACGATCACTTCCATCGTATCTGTGTTGATGCTAATTTCATTTACATTCAAAACCTCTGCCCCGCCTCGCTGCTGGCGCCGGTTCACCGCTTTGATTCGCGCATGTAACTCCGGCAATTGAAAAGGCTTGGTGATGTAATCGTCTGCACCAAGTTCAAGGCCTTCAACTTTGTCATCGAGTGCGTTTTTAGCTGAAATGATGATCGTACCGGTTCCGGGGTTGATGGACTTCAGCTCGCGCAAAATCTGCAGCCCCGATCCGCCGGGCAGCATGATGTCGATTAAAACCACATCATAAGTGTAAGACATCACCTTATCAAAGGCCTCACTATAGTTTTTGGCATATTCGCAGATATAACCCTCACGCCTTAAATAAGCGCGAATATTCTCCAGCAAATCTTCATTATCTTCAACTATAAGTAATTTCATACATCAGAACATAACAAACTATTTTGAAGAAAAACTGAAGTCGAGTTTAATTTAACTCCCGTCTTAGCTCTTTTTCCTACATTGATTATATTAGCTTTAACTGTGATTTATAATAAGCTATCAGCTTTCAGCAATCGGACGTCAGTTTCTCTGACTAAAGCTAACTGCTGACCGCTGACTGCTAAAAACTGAAAATTTCTATGATTTTCGCTGTAACACTTCCTTTCTTAACCGAACTGGTTGCCCTTTTTGTGGTCAGCGTGATTATCGCCTACCTGTGTTATCGCTTTAAAATGGTACCGATTGTGGGCTTTTTGATCGCCGGGGTCATTATTGGCCCGAACGCTCTGGGTTTAGTCCGCGATATGGAACTGGTAAATGTGTTAGCCGAAATCGGCATCATTCTGCTGTTGTTTACTATCGGTATAGAGTTCAGCCTGGATAAACTTTGGCGTATAAAAAAAGCCATCTTCTTAGGAGGTGGTTTTCAGGTCATTCTTACAACCATCGTCGTTGCTTTGATCTGCCGGGCTTTTGGTATTAGCTGGAGCAACGGCATCTATACCGGTTGCCTGGTGGCACTCAGCAGTACTGCCATTATCCTCGGGGTGCTTAGCGATGAAGACAAAACCGACACTCCGTCGGGACAACTTTCTTTGGCCATACTCATTTTCCAGGATTTGGCTATTATTGTGATGGTACTGCTTGTACCCATACTGGCCGGTGAATCCCGCTCGCCCTTAAGCATCATTTGGATTCTTTCCAAAGCCGCCATGCTCATCCTGCTCGTGCTCGTACTCGCCCAGCGCATTGTTCCGTGGATTCTTGAAAAAGTGGCCAAAACCCGGCGTCAGGAACTGTTTCTGCTGACAGTTGTAGCCATCTGTTTTGGAACGGCAGCCGTTACCAATTTAGCCGGGGTGAGTCTTGCTTTGGGCGCTTTCCTGGCAGGACTTGTAGTGAGTGAAAGCCACTTTAGCGAACAGGCCATCAGTGAAATTTTGCCACTTCGTACTATCTTCAACGCGGTATTCTTCGTGTCAGTGGGCATGCTGCTCGACCTGAATTACGTCATTCAATACCCGTTTATTCTTGTTGGAGTGGCCCTGGGTGTAATTTCAATCAAATTCATAATCAGTACCGGCAGTTTGCTCGCGCTTAAAAATCCCATTCGCATTGCGGCGGCATCAGGATTTGCCCTTGCTCAAATCGGTGAATTTTCTTTTGTGCTGGAGCGCGCGGGACGAGCAGCCGGCATCGCCCCGGCAGGCGTGGGTGATTCAGGTTCTCAAATATTTATCGCGGTATCGGTTTTGCTAATGATCTTCACCCCTTTTATGGTTCAGGCGGGACCATCGATAGGAAAATTACTGACTGAAACTCCATTGCGCCATTTTGCGCGTGTGGACAAAACGAATAAAAGGAAAACTCCTGAAAATACACCACTTGAAGACCATGTGATAATTATAGGTTATGGTCCTGCGGGACGGCATCTTGTTCAGGTTTTACGTGATACCGGCATTCCGTTTATTGTTATTGAGATGAATCCTGAATCGATAAACGAAATGCATAAAAATGACATCCCCGCAATTTTTGGTGATGCAAGCCGGCCTTATATTTTGGATTTGGCCACTGTAAAAAAGGCCAAGCTTTGTGTAATTGCCACCAACGATCCCGGTTCCAGCCCCCGGATTATACAGCGCGCGCGGCACTTAAATCCCACACTGCAAATTATCGTTCGATCGCGTTATTTAAGTGAATTTGAATATTTTGAAAAAATGGGTGCTGATATTGTGGTTCCCGAAGAAATGGAAACCACCGTTCGGTTATTTTTTCATGTACTGGGTGCGTATATGGTTCCACAAGAAGAAATCGATAGCCATATTCAAAGAATGCGGGCAGAAGATTATGGTGTTATTCGCGGTAGTATTCAAGAAGCCCACCTTATGGTACTTCAGGGGCTGGATGAAGAAGGCCTGCATACGCGAGCGGTAACGGTTCGGGACGGATCACCCGCAGCCGGAAAAACATTACAGGAACTGCACCTTCGCAACAAATATCAGCTTACGGTTTTGGCTGTAAAACGGGGTGACCAAACGATTGGAAATCCTGCGGGCGATTTTAAGTTAAAAGCAGCAGATCGTCTCGTGATGGTAGCCGATGCCGAGCAGTTCGCGAAGTGTGCCGATATTTTCAGGAGTTAAAACCTATAGTTTCTCTTTTCACCGATGAGTATTTCAATCTATTTACTTACGGGTGCGTTGCTGCTGCTGATCAGTATCTTTTCGAGCAAGCTGTCAGACCGCTATGGAGTACCGGCCCTGCTGATCTTTTTAGCAGTTGGTATGATCTTCGGCTCGGACGGGTTGAACTGGATCTATTTTGATGATCATCAGCTTGCTCAATCCCTTGGAATTATCGCATTAGCTTATATTCTTTTTTCAGGGGGACTGGATACTAACTGGGAGCAAGTTAAGCCTATTGTTGGTCCCGGGCTTGTTTTGGCAACACTGGGTGTATTAATTAGTGCTGTTACTTTGGCCCTGTTTGCAATTTGGATACTGGACCTCAGTTTATTTGAGGGACTCCTTCTCGGGGCAATCGTTTCATCAACCGATGCTGCCGCTGTCTTTTCCGTTCTCCGTTCAAAGGCCATTGGTTTTAAACATCGCTTAAAAGAACTTATGGAGTTTGAGTCTGCTACTAATGATCCCATGGCTATTTTTTTGACCATCGGAATGATTCAGATTCTAAGTCTTCCCGATTTCAGCTGGACCTCCCTCTTAGTGCTTTTTGTACAGCAAATGCTTATCGGTCTTGCTGCGGGTTATCTTTTCGGAAAGCTGATAATTTGGATTATCAACAATATCAACCTGGAATATGACGGCCTGTATTCTGTGCTGGCTCTGGCTTTAGTGCTCCTGGTCTATTCCGCCACCGATATGTTGAATGGGAGCGGTTTTCTTGCCGTTTATGTGGCCGGTCTCGTTTTAGGTAATTCCACCTTCGTCCATCAGCGAAGCTTAATCAACTTTTTCGATGGAGTAGGATGGCTCATGCAAATTACTATGTTCCTCACCCTTGGGCTGTTGGTTTTTCCCACAGAAATTATTTCTATCGCCGATAAAGGCTTATTAATAGCGTTGGTACTTATGCTGATAGCCCGGCCTGTCAGCGTTTTTATTTCTTTACTCTTCAGCCGGTTTAAAACCCGGGCTAAACTTATGGTTTCCTGGACCGGTTTGCGCGGAGCCGTTCCCATTATCATGGCTACATTCCCGCTGGGAGCCGGTTTACCAAATGCAGAACTGATTTTCAGTATAGTGTTCTTTATTGTAGTTACCTCCGTTTTAATTCAGGGACCGACCCTTCCCGTGGTAGCACGCTGGTTGAATGTAGATTCTCCGGCTACACAAAAAACCCGGTTTCCGATTGAATTTGAGCCGTCTGTTGATACCAAGGGCGCAATGAAAGAAATCGAAGTGGCAGAGACTGATCCTGCTGTCGGTAAACAAATAGTGGAATTAAACTTTCCTGATGAAGCTTTAATTGTAATTATCAACCGGGAAGGAGGGTTTTTGGTACCGAGAGGTACTACAAAACTTCAGGCTCACGATAAATTACTGGTGTTAGCTCAAAAAGAAATGATGCCGGCGCTTCGTGAACGTATAAAAGGGAACCGGCCAACTGATTAGCCAATCTTTTAAATCCTTTTTACCACTAAACCACTAAAGGCATCAGTTCCAGCAACAGGTTTCGCCTCACAGACACCCCTCAGATCGAACGGCGGACACGCCATTCAATCATCTCCCCTCAAGGGGAGGCTTTAGAATTAAACCTTCCATCTAAACTGGCACAATCAATAAAAAAGTTTACCTTTTTGGAGATGTTTAGTAGTTCCAACACAAGTAAGAATGTCCCCCTTTTTTCCAAAGGAATCCCTACGGGAGAAGGGGGGCGCAGGGGGATGACCCGTCAAAACATCAAATCGGATTACTAAACGACTATAGGTAACAACTTATAGCAGCACGAGCGACACGCCTGTCTGCCCGTAGCCGAAAAAAATCTTATGCTTAAATATAAATTATTTGGACTACGCTTCGGCGAAGGCAGGCTTGCGCTAGTAAAGCTGGTAAAACTTTTCTCTGTGGTTCTCTGTGTCCCTCCCCGCAACTCTGTGTAACAGCCTTTGCGTTTATTCAATTAAAATTTTATCAATCCATCAAAAAACAGTTGCACGAAAGAGGTTCTTATAGTTATATTAATCGTAAAACTACGATATACGATTATGGCACTTACAAAAGCACCACTTTTTGATGAAAAACAGAAACGAATCGCTGATTTAGCGAAAGCGCTGGCACATCCCGCACGCATCGCTATTTTAGAACTGCTTGCTGATCGCGCCACCTGTATTTGCGGAGACATCACTGATGAGCTGCCGCTGGCACAATCCACCATCTCTCAGCACCTCAAAGCCCTGAAAAAATCGGGCATCATTAAAGGCGAGGTGGATGGGGTGCGGACCTGCTATTGCCTGGATGAAGAGACGGTGCGCGAGTTTGAAGATCTTATCACTGCATTTGCCCAAAAGCTTAAAACTTCAACTGAACAGAATTGCTGTTAAAGTAAGCCTGAAATGGAGATAAGAAACAATGATTTCATTGCCAATAAATCAAAAATCAGCTTTTCCTCCAAAAGCTGACCCACTACCGACCCCTCCCTATTCCGATAAAAAGCAATCGGAACAAGGAGGGGAGTACAAACAAGAAAGTTCAAAAGTCCCTCCTTATCGCGTTGTTTTTAACGTCCCGAGGCTTCGGGAGGAGGGATTTAGGGTGGGTCCGAATACAGAAGGAGCCAAAGGACGAACAAAAAACAAAGTTCCAGGCAGGTATTTAGCCCTCGCCTACTGATTTCAAACTCTTTAAACCTAAAATTATTAAACCCATGAAAACAAAACTCAAAACTCCCGATGAACTGAAACAGGCTGTGAAAGAAAAATACGCGCAAATCAGCGAGCAGCCGAAATCCCAAAATGAAGGTTCTTGCTGTGGTTCCGGCTGCGGCTGCGATACCGTTGATTATGCCGTTTTTGCCGATGATTATTCTACAATTGAAGGCTATAATCAGGATGCCGACCTTGGACTCGGATGTGGACTGCCTACCGAATTTGCTCATATATCAAAAGGAGATACTGTGGTTGATTTAGGTTCAGGTGCCGGAAATGATTGTTTTGTAGCCCGGCAGCTAACGGGTGAAGAAGGACGTGTAATTGGCCTTGATATGACGGAAAAAATGGTTGAAAAAGCCCAAAAAAATGCAGCTAAACTAGGCTATGAAAATGTTGAATTTATTCTGGGTGATATCGAAGGTATGCCGTTTGAAGGTGCCGTTGCAGATGTAGTTGTCAGCAACTGTGTGTTAAATCTGGTACCTGATAAGCAGAAAGCCTTTGCCGAAACTTATCGTATTCTAAAGTCCGGTGGACATTTTAGCATTTCTGATGTGGTCACTTCCGGAGATCTCCCCGAATCCCTGAAAGAAGATGCCGAAATGTATGCAGGTTGTGTTTCGGGAGCCATTAACCGGGAAGAATATCTGGCCATCGTTAAAGAAGCCGGATTCAAAAACCTGAAAGTACAGAAAGAGAAGATAATCGATCTGCCGGAAGAAATTCTTTCAAGGTATTTGTCGGATGATGAACGGAGGGATTTCAAAGAGTCAAAAACAGGCATATTCAGTATTACTCTTTACGCAGAGAAGCCGGAATAGTGGTTAGTAAGGTGCAGGTACTTGGGAAGTCCCTGGCGCCTTGCTTTATAAAACTACTTCTTCAAAATCGACTCATCCAGTATATCGGTTTCTTTAAAAACAAACCGGTTGGTGAAGACTATTCCCAGAAATACGGATAGGATGGTACCCGAAAAAATAGCAACCATAATCATAATTTGATATTTGATAGCTATCATCGGCGAGCTTCCACTGAGGATTTGCCCGGTCATCATGCCGGGGAGAGAGACGAGTCCGATAGTTGCCATAGAAGCCAGCGTAGGATTGGCAGATTTTTGTAAAGCATGACTAACAAATGGCTGCAGCGCTTCGTGACGTTTGGCCCCGCATGCGAGATAAAACTGGTAGCGCTCCTTGTGCTCATCCAGTCGATAATAGAAAGCATTAATACCGATAACGTTGCTTCTCAGGCAATTGCCAAGCACCATCCCGGTAATCGGAATCGTATATTGAGCCGCCAGCAGTTCAGGAAGCCCGATGACCACCTCCAAAAAGAACAGATCAATAACAATAATGCCTAAAAAAGTAGCTCCAAAAACGGGAAGCAATACTTTTAAATCCCGGCTTAAATCACTTCGATCAACGGTTGCGAAATCAGCTACAATTACCATCACAAGAATCCAGGCAGCGTTAATCCAGGCATTATCATATGCGAACAGATACTCCAGGTAGTAGCCCACAAAGATCAGCTGCAGTACCATACGGAATGAGGCTGTAAAAAGTTTTTTATTAAGTCCCGTGCGGTATTTCCACAGAATCCATGCCGGTAGCAGCATGATCAGAAAACCGACCGCTAGTTGTACCCAGCTAAGATTAATGATATCCATTAACTGTTTACCTTTAGATTAACTTTAAAAAAACCATCCGGTCATCCCCCTGCGTCCCCTTCTTCCGTAGAAATGCCTTCGGCAAAAGGGGGGACAGATGCTCCACTAATGATATCAGCGAATTAGATTTTCGACCAGGGACATTAGATTATAACATATTTCGGTATTCTCTATGTTGTTACTCTTATCCATCAATTCAGTTCGATTACATTATCGGCAAGATCAACCCAAAAAGGATCGTGCGATGTTGAAATTATGGTCCGGTTTTGATTCAGCAGTAAATCAGCAGCTTTTTGTTTTGAGATTACATCCAGGGCCGAGGTCGGTTCATCCAGCAGCAAAAGCGGCTTTCCCAGCAGATGGCAAATGGACAATCCTACCCGTTGCCGTTGTCCTGTTGAAAGATCACGAAATTGTTTTTTGAGGCTTTGGCGGCTTAGTCCCAATTTTTGCAGAATTCCAACCATCACCCCTTGCGTAACTTTCTGCGATTGGTTTGATGAAAATTCGAAAGGCTTTTTCATTATTTCTTCAACCGTACCCTCTCCTAAATCTAAATCCTGAGGCAACCAGGCGGTATGATTTCGAACAGTGTCTCCCGATTCCGGAAAATTAAACTCTATTGTTCCCGCTGAAGGAATCAAAAAGCCTAAGAGCAGTTTCAAGATGGTACTTTTGCCGGAGCCTGATTCTCCTTTCAAAACAGTATGGCTACCCCGGGCGGCCTCAAAACTGAGTTTATCAATAACCTGCTCACTTCCAAAGCTGAAGGACAGCTTTGAGCATGATATTAAAATTTTTTCATCCAAAATTATTTACGGTTAGTTTTTAGTATCATAAAGTCAAAAATTAATCTATGATAAAAAGGCTTCGCAAACGTTTAAAACTCTTTTAGCCGGAATCATAGTTATTCAATATTCAATCTAAGAAATAAGACATTATGATGAGCTCCATAAAGCTTAAAAAGATTATCATCTCCACCTTCATCCTTTTTTTGCCGGTTTTATTATTAGCTCAGTCCAGTTCAGATGGAATGACTCCTATTGATGTCGCCAAAATTGAGCGGGTTGATGAAATAGCCCTGTCTCCATCGGGCGATAAAGCTATTTACACCCTGCATATGCAGGCAAACCCCTTAGAGAAAAACAAACCGGCAACCTATGATTTATATCTCACCGATCTTGAAAGCGGAAATTCCGTTCCATATGTGACCAGTATGAATGTGAGAGAAATTGCTTTTCGTCCCGGCCATCATACAATCACTTTTTTATCCCGGCGCTCATCACGTGATCCTATAGCACTTTTCGAAATATCTTTAAAAGGAGGTGAAGCCCGGAAAATCTTTGAGTTTCCGACTTCCATCGCTGATTACGACTGGGCTCCCGATGGTAATCACTTAGCTTTTATGGCACTGGATACCCACAGGCAGGAAGGATCTTTGTTGCCTTATGAGCCTATAATTTATGAAGAAAATCTTATTCAGAGGCGCGGTTTTATCACCAATGTAGCGCAGGAAGGTTATCGGCCTCACCGTGTGCAATTAGAAGGATCTGTTTATCAAATGCACTGGAGCCCGGAGGGCAGCAAATTAGCTATTGCAATCGCTCCCACTCCTTTAATTGATGATTATTATATGCGCCAGCAGGTAGTTATTGTTGGTGATCGCGGACAAAAAGTACTGGGAAAGGTTAACCACGAAGGTAAACTGGGGCAGATTGCGTGGAGCCCGGACGGAATGAAACTGGCGATACTTGCCGGAGCTGATATTTACGATCCCATTGCCGGCCGTCTTTTTATCGTTCCGGCTACAGGCGGGGAACCCGAACAGCTCAAGCCCGATTTTAAAGGCATGTTTGAGCAGGTTCAATGGGCTGATAGTAATACAGTTAATTATCTTGCCAGCAAAGGCGTTTGGTCTGTTTACGGCAGTATCAATGCTGACGGAACGAATATGAATACTATTATTGATCAGGGCGGACCCAATTTAACCAGCTTTGAAGAAGCGGAAGATGGAACGGTTATTTTTAAGGCCAATACCCCTAAACATCCCAATGAGCTTTATGAGTTAGCAACAACATCGAATGAGCTTTTGAGAATCACCAATACCAATCCGTGGCTCGATTCTCTTGATTTCGGCAGGCAGGAAGTGGTAAGCTGGGAGGCGAATGATGAAACGGTTCTGCAGGGAATGCTCATTTATCCGGCTGATTTTGTGAAGGGACAAAAGTACCCGCTGATTACGGTGGTGCACGGCGGCCCGGAAAGCCATTACGATAACGGTTGGTTAACCAGCTACTCCGAGCCGGGACAGGTCGGCGCGGCCCAGGATTACTTTGTTTTCTATCCCAACTACCGCGGCAGTACGGGGCGGGGTGAGGTCTTTGCCAAAAGCAGCCAGGGCGATCCCGCGGGGGCTGAATTTGATGATATTATTGCCGGAATTGACGCACTGATTGAAGTCGGCGTGGTCGATTCCGCGAAAGTAGGTGTTACCGGCGGCTCCTATGGCGGCTATGCTACCGGATGGTTCGCGACTCGCTACACCGATCGTTTTGCGGCGGGGGTGATGTTTGTAGGCATCAGCAATAACCTTTCAAAATGGGGTACCAGCGATATTCCTCAGGAGTTGTACTTAGTTCATGCCCGAAAACGGGTTTGGGAAGATTACGAATTTTTTCTGAAGCGAAGCCCTGTCTACTGGGCAGGACAAGCGGATACGCCGCTGCTTATTTTAGCGGGAGAAGAAGATACTCGCGTATTCCCGAGTCAGTCTTATGAGCTTTACCGCCATATTAAAGTACGCACCGATACTCCGGTCCGGCTCGTATTATACCCGGGTGAGGGCCACGGAAACGCTAATTCAACCGCTCGCTTTGATTACAACATTCGCATGATGCGCTGGTTCGACACTTACTTGAAGGGCGAAACTCAAAAAATACCGAATACAGAGATTGAAGTTAAACCTGTTGAAGTGGATTTGGCGAAGTAGGCTATCATGTAGGACGGGCATCTTGTCCGTCAAAGGTAACCTTAATCTATGCAGGTAAATCTCTGAACGTAGACAAAGTAGATACCCGATCTACATTTTCTACTCCTTAGTACTTTTCTTCAGCGCTTCGAAAAGGAATGTGTGCAAATGATTTGTGGTTTGCCATATAGTAGTATCTTGTGTTTAATTTATTCCTTTTATCTTTATAATATTATTCAATTAATGGTTAAAGCTATGGCAAAACTAATTCCACTGTTTGTTTCCATACTTTTGATGTTTGCTGCAGGCATTTCAACCGAAACTTCACCTGAAGCGGTTGAAGCTTCCATCAATGAATGGCAGGTGCCCTGGGAAGAAAGCCGTCCGCGGGACCCTTATGTAGCTCCCGATGGTGATATCTGGTTTGTGGGACAGCGCTCACATTATGTAGCTGAATTTGATCCCGAAACAGAAACTTTTAGAAAGATTGATTTAGAAGACGGAGCAGGCCCGCATACGGTTATCGTTGATGAAAATGGCTGGCTCTGGTATGCCGGCAATCGCGCCAACCATATCGGAAAGGTGAACCCTGAAACGGGTGAAATCACCAAGTACATGATGCCGGACGATAATAGTGCTCGTGACCCGCATACAATGGCTTTTAACAACGAAGGTGACATTTGGTTCACTTCACAAGGCGCAAATTCAGTGGGATTGCTGGATGTGGAAACGGGTGAACCAACTATTATTCCTGTGCCTACAGAACATGCCCGTCCCTATGGAATTATTATGGATGAAAATATGAAACGTCCCTGGATCGCTCTTTTCGGCACTAATAAACTGGCAACCGTTGATCCGGAAACGATGGAGCTTAAAGAAATTGAACTGCCTGTTGAACATTCCCGTCCCCGTCGGCTGGCGCAATCATCAAACGGAATGATCTGGTACGGCGATTATGCCCGTGGTTACATTGGCCGTTATAATCCGGAAGACGGGTCATTTAAAGAATGGAAAATGCCTTCAGGTGAAAATTCTCGCCCCTATGCTGTGACGGTGGATAGCCGGGACCGCATTTGGCTGGTGGAGACGGGAGTAAGTCCTAATATGTTTGTCGCTTTTGATACCGAAACCAAAGAATTTGTCAGTTCTGTACCTGTTGAAAGTGGCGGAGGTACGGTACGACATATGGTTTTTCATGAACCGACAAGTTCTATTTGGTTCGGAACGGATACCAATTACTTGGGACGGGTTACCATTAAGTAAGAAGAGCCTTCAGGCTATTACACAAAGATACACGAAGAAGACACAAAGGTGCATAGAGAAAACCCTTCGTGAAACTTTGAGCTTCTTGGTGATTCTTAATGAAACAACTGCTTGAAACAGTAGCTGAAGTATGATTCGAATCTTTTGTTTACCATTGGTTACACTTCTTTTAGGTTTTTCATTAAATCTAACTCCTAAACAACCTTTAAAACCAACCGCTTATCCCGAGCATCTCACAGGTGCTTTTACCGGTGGTTTTGGTGAAGAAACATGCCGGAGCTGTCATTTTGATTATGATCTGAATCCCGAGGGCGGTAGTCTTTCGGTTTCGGGAATTGGAGAGGAAATTTCGCCGGGGGAAATACTTAATATTCAAATCACAGTACGGCGGAATGATTTGGGGAAGGCCGGATTTCAGTTATCGGCGCGGTTTACGGACGGAAGTCAGGCGGGACGGTTTAAGATCAAAGACAATGAGCGAGTGATGTTCACCGAAGCCGTTCCCGATTCATTGCAGTATATTCAGCATTCAGAAGCAGGTACCAAACCTGTCAAAAGTGGAGTAAACAGCTGGACGGTTGCGTGGCAAGCTCCTGAATCAATCGAAAAGGCAATAATTTTTAACGTAGCCGCTAATGCCGCTAACGGTGATGCTTCAGAGTTTGGGGATTTTATTTATGCTGAGGAAATTAGGGTGAACAGGAAATGAATTGTTGGAGATTTAGGCTTATAATTCATCAATTGTTTTTTGCAGCTATTAGTCTCTAATTAATTCAATAATACATGTGGATCGCTGATTCTTACGCCAAAATTAATCTCGGGCTTCACGTTTTAGAACGCCTTCCAACCGGCTATCACAATATTAAAACAGGGTTTTGTTTTCTGGAGTGGCGCGACCGTTTTGAAGTGCGGCAGGCTGATGAAATGAAAGTGGAGTTGAGTGACGAGGATATTCCTGCCGGGGAAAGTAATCTCATCAACCGGGCTGTTTCGGCGCTGAACCGGTATGTGGGACTGAAGCATAGTTATCATTTTAAAGTAGAAAAAAGAATTCCTGCCGGTGCGGGGCTCGGGGGCGGAAGCAGTAACGCGGCCCTCACCCTTCGAATGCTCAACAAAATTGAAAAGTTGGGTTTGAGTGATGATGAGTTAATTGACTTGAGCCGGAATTTAGGGGCCGATGTCCCCTTTTTCATCAAGGGTAAAACCGGCATCGGCAAGGGGGTGGGACATGAAATCGAAGAGCTTGATATTCAGCCCGCTTTTTGGATTGTCACCTGTTTTCCAAATGAATCAAGCAGCACGGCTGAGGCTTATGAACATTGTATTCCCAACCCCGAACCTGACTTTCCACTGAAGAAGACGCTCACCGAAACAGAAATTGACGAATGGCAATACACCTTGTTTAATGATTTGGAGCAGGTCATTTTTCCGCGTCACCATGTGGTGGGAAATATCAAAGACCAGATGTACGAATTCGGTGCACTCTACGCTTCAATGTCGGGCAGTGGTTCGGCTGTGTATGGCATTTTTGAACAGGATTTTGTGGCGACTGCCGCTTACCAGGGATTTCTTGAACTCGGTTTTCCCTCCAACTTGACTCGCCCTAAATTCACCCCTGATTACGGTATTTACCGGAAAGAATGAAGAATTGATTAAAGAGTGAATCAAATTTTTAATTCTTAATTTTTCATTTTTAATTAACTACAGCTATTCATCATAAAAACAACTGAATCAGAATAAGGAATGAATAAAGGCAACAGATTTGATCCCCGCGCCGGAATGGATGTTGATTCTTTTCGCGAGGACATCAAACAACATCTTCGTTATACACTCGCGAAAGACGATTTCTCCTCAACTGAATGGGACCGGTATCTAAGTGTGGTTTTAGCGGTGATGGATCGCCTTCATGACCGCTGGATTAATACACAGCAGTGGTACTACCAGCAAAAGTCGAAGCGAGTGTATTATTTGTCGATGGAGTACCTGATTGGTCGATTGATGGATAACATGCTCATCAACCTGGGCTTGCAGGAGGCGGCTGCTGAAGCAATGGAAGATCTGGGTTTAGATTACAATGAAATCCGTGAAGCCGAAGTTGATGCCGGGTTGGGAAACGGTGGACTTGGTCGTCTTGCTGCGTGCTTTCTGGATTCCATGGCTACCCTTGGTGTCCCGGCTTTAGGCTACGGCATCCGTTTTGATTACGGGATTTTTGAACAGGATATCAAAGACGGATGGCAGATCGAAAAGCCTGATTTGTGGCTTCAGTATGGGTATCCATGGGGCATTGTGCGTCCTAAAAAGAAATATTCGATCAAGTTTTACGGAAATGTGTCTACAGACAAAGACGGTAACGGGCGTTTGCATTTCAAGTGGGTGGATACGCACAATGTGAATGCTATCGCTTATGATACGCCGGTTCCCGGATTTCAAAATGCCGTAGTGAACAATCTAAGGCTGTGGAAAGCGATTTCGGATGAAGGCTTCGACCTCAAGAGCTTCAACCAGGGGGAGTACATCGACGCCGTTCGAAACAACCTGATGGAAGAGAATATTTCGCGCGTTTTGTACCCCAACGACAAAGTGTTTAAGGGACAGGAGCTGCGGCTTAAGCAGGAACATTTCTTGACTTCGGCCTCGCTTCAGGATGCCTTGCTTCGATTTAAAAAGCAGTTTGATGACCTTCGTAAAATTCCTGACCAAATGGCGATTCAGTGTAATGATACCCATCCCAATCTGGCATTTCCCGAGCTGATGCGGCTGCTGCTGGATGAAGAAGGCCTGCGCTGGGAAACGGCCTGGGATATTGTCACTAAAACGGTGAACTATACCAATCACACGTTGATGCCGGAGGCGCTGGAAAAGTGGCCGCTTTCACTGATCTCGAATGTACTGCCGCGGCACGTACAAATCATCCGGGAAATTGACCGAAGGTTTCTTAACTCTATTGAGATAAAGAGTGATGAAAAGGCAAAGAAAAAAAGCATGCGTATTATCAGCAATGAAATGGATGCGCGCATTCGGATGGGTAATTTGGGGGTTATTAGCGCGAATAAAGTGAATGGCGTTTCAAAGTTGCACAGCGGCTTGATGAAAAAGACCATTTTCAGCGATTTTAATGAGCAATTCTCCCACAAATTTACCAATGTCACCAATGGAATTACGCCCCGCCGGTGGTTGCGCCAGTGTAATCGTGAGTTAGCTGATTTAATTTCTAAAACGATCGGTGATGATTGGATTACCCATTTAGAAAAACTGAAAGAGATCGAAAAGTTTGCCGGAGATGAAGCATTTCAGCAGCGGTTCAAAGCCATCAAACAGCAGAACAAACAGCGGCTGGCGAATTTCATTAAACACAAAGTGAATATTACGGTTGATCCGAATTCCATTTTTGACATTCAAATTAAGCGTATTCATGAATACAAACGCCAGCTGCTGGCCATATTTCACGCGATTACGCTTTATAACCGGCTTAAAGAAAATCCTGATGCGGATATCGAGCCACGTACCTTGATTTTTGCCGGAAAAGCCGCACCGGGTTATACGATGGCGAAACTGCATATCAAACTGATCAATAGTGTAGCTGAAATCATCAACAATGATTCTGAAATCAACGGGCGTTTGAAAGTGGTCTTTTTACCGGATTACAGCGTTTCACTTGCTGAAAAAATGATTCCTGCTGCCAACCTTTCCGAACAAATTTCTACCGCCGGCATGGAAGCATCGGGTACGGGAAATATGAAATTTGCCCTGAACGGAGCACTTACTATTGGAACGCTTGATGGCGCAAATATTGAAATCCGGGAGCAGGTGGGTGATGAAAATATGTTCATTTTCGGTCATACGGTCGATGAAATCAGTGAAATTCGGAATAACGGCTATAGCCCGCAGTCTGTTTATAAAGATGATGCTGAGCTTAAACAAGTCATTGACCAGGTTCGTAACGGATGTTTTAGTGCCGGTGAACCGGATTTATTTCACCCCATTATTAACGCCTTGTTAAACCAGGGCGATTATTTTATGGTACTGGCCGATTACCGTCAGTACGTGGAAATGCAGAAAAAAGTAGAAGCCAATTTCAGGGATGAATTTGACTGGAACCGGAAAGCGATCATTAACGTAGCTAATATGGGCTATTTTTCATCCGACCGGTCTATTAAAGATTACTGTGAGCGGATTTGGGATGTGGAAGTAGGTTAGACTATTACACGAAGCGGCGCGAAGGAGACACAAAGGTACACTAAGGTGCTAAGGTGCCAGGCACTTCACAAGTGACTGGCACCTTTAAGGGAATATCATCACTTAAAAAATTTATAAACTTTATTAACAGCCTTCATTTTAGTATATTTGTTCGTTTAATTTGTCAAAATATATTGTTCATGGCTTTTGAACTTAATCATCTCCCTACACGTACCGAAAAACCCCGGGAAAAAGGAATCACACTTGTCTTAGACAAAGGTTTTAGTGTAAGACAGGTGGAAGATCTTTGCGAAACATCTTCCAATTACATTGATATTGTAAAACTTGGCTGGGGAACGAGCTACGTGACTCAAAATCTCGAAGATAAACTTGCCGTTTATTCCAATGCCGGTATTCCGGTTTATTTTGGAGGCACCTTGTTCGAGGCTTATGTATTGCGCGACCAGTTAAAGGAGTACATGAAACTGCTCGATCGCTTCAATATAAAACATGCTGAAGTCTCAAACGGATCCATTTGGCTGTCTGATCAGCGCAAGCTTGAAATTATTAAAGAAATGAGCCAGCGCTTTACCATTTTATCAGAAATTGGCAGCAAAAATCCGGATGATATCATCCCGCCTTATAAATGGGTGCAAATGATAGAGCGGGAGCTCGAAGCGGGATCCTGGAAGGTTATTTGTGAGGCCCGTGAAAGCGGAACGGTAGGTGTTTTTCGTCCCAATGGCGAAGTGCGCTCCGGCTTGATCGATGAAATTGCAGATCAGATACCGATCGAAAAGTTAATTTTCGAAACGCCCAAAAAAGAGCAGCAAGTCTGGTTTATTAAAAAATTTGGCAGCAATGTGAATTTGGGGAATGTTCAGCCCGAGGAGGTTATCCCGGTTGAGACTCTGCGTTTAGGCCTTCGCGGCGACACTCTTTTTGATTTCTTTTCTCTTGACGATGACGAAATGGATCAACTGTATGCGGACAGAGATGATAAAGAAGCCGGTGAATAATTAATAGAAACAACGAAGTCATTTACCTTTAAAATATATGAAAGTTTTATACGCTGCTGCTGAGATATCTCCTTTTGCCAGAATGACGCATACCGCCGACCTGCTTCGTTTTTTGCCGGCATCACTGCAAGATAAAGGGTTTGAGATTCGCATTTTGTTACCTAAATACGGTACGATCAATGATCGCAGAAATCGTTTGCACGAGGTTATTCGCCTTTCGGGCATTGAGGTTGAAGTGGGAGAGCATGTTGAATCGATGCGTATCAAGGTTGCCAGTATACCCAATGCCAAATTGCAGGTTTATTTCCTGGATAACGATACCTATTTCAAGCGTAAGTCGTTATTTATGAATCCTGATAACAACGGGCATTATGAAGATAATGACGAGCGTATTGTTTTTTACAGCAAAGGAGTGCTCGAAACCGTGGCTAAGTTAGGTTGGAAGCCGGATATCATTCACTGCCATGACTGGCCTGCCGGTTTAATTCCCCTGCTGGTAAAAGAAAAGTATAACGATCTGGATCTGTTCAAAAATACCGAGGTGATTTATAATATTCATCACCCCGAAAACAACGGCGTATTCGACAAGAAACTACTCGATTTAATAGGCTTACCTGATTCTGTAGAAAAGGACAATCTTATTGAAGGTAACAACGTTGATTTACGGAAACTTGGTTTAGAGTACAGCGACCATGTTGTTACCGGAAATCATTTAACGGATCAGTTGGATGATCTCTTTAAGGAGTTAAATATTTCGCCGAAGAAAATTCAAGGCTCTCCTGAAGATGTATCAGATCAGTTTGCCGCTTATTATAATGAAATTGCCGGAACCGAAGAAGAAACTGAAGAATCTTAAAATTTAGAAATTCCGTTGCAGAACATAATGATTAGTGCCTTTCGAAGTACAGGTTCTCTTTGCGTAGTATTGGTTATCGGTGTTTTATTAATGAGCGGGTGTGAAAACCCCGGTTCCGTAGGTGGTGACCTCAGGGAAAACAGAGCCGATGTTGTTATTGATACTTTTGCGGTTGATGCCATAAGTACCAACCAATACAGTTGGTATTCGGGAGCTTACCCCTACTTTTCGGCGGGAAGTTTTGACGATCCTTTGTTTGGCAGCCTAACTACCATAGGTATGCTCAAACCGCGGCTGCCCGGTTTAACCGACAGTACCGGGATGGGTCCTGATGCGGTGATGAAAATGCGTCTTATCATCAATGACGAGCAAATTTACGGCGAGCAAACATCTCCCCAGCAGTTTGATGTTTATACCATCAGCGAGCTTTGGAGGAGTGAATCCTGGAAACTCGAAGATGATATTCAGTTCAATGCCAATCAAAGGGTAGCGTCTTTTTCGGTTCAAAACCAGGATTCACTGGACGTGATTTTAGATTCAACCTGGGTACAAACCTATCGCGAATTTGCGCAAGATACTTCGGCTGCCTCCGATTCTGTTTATAAATATGAAGTGTTCGGACTGGCCATTGTGCCTTCCAACAGCAGCAAAATTATTCCGATCAACAGCAATTCTACACGCTTTGTGATCGAAACCGAAAGTGATACTTTCAGTGTATCTTTAGCTGAATGGGCTTATAGCTTAAACCGGGGCAACAGTACTATTCCGCAAGTTTCACTGCCGTTACACAGCACCTACGAAAGTGTGCTAAATTTTGATCTTGATGTTTCTGCAATGGACATTCAGGGAGTTGGTATTTCAAAAGCTGAATTAGTGCTTTATGCAAATACACCGGTTTTGGAAAGCTCCTTACCGGCATCTGCCGAGCGTGCCGATGCCGCCTCTGCCCAACTTTATATAGCTGACCCCGAGTTTACGCCGGAAAATATAGCCCTGGGTAGTCCCCTGGTTACCGGCACCTACTCTGAGGATGATAACGCCTATCATTTTACCATCACTTCGATTGTTCAAAGAATTTTGCTTGACGGTATAAGCGAAAATCAGGAATTCTATATAACGTTTTCTAATAACGGAATTATAAAATCGAGCCTCATTTTTGGTGAGGATGCTCCGGCTGATAAAACTCCTAAACTTATTATAACCTCTTTAAAAAATAATCGCTAAGCTTGAAAAAATTAGTACTCATAGCAGTTTTTTTTGGTTTGTCTGCATCGGTTACAATAGCCCAAAATGACGATGGCGTAGCCAGCAGCGGCTCAGTTTATTCGCAATTTGGCATCGGTTACCCGGTTGAAATAGCAAATACTGCGGCTAATTCGATGGGCATTTCCGGTGTTTCATATAATGAATCTTTTGTCGGAAATCTGGCGAATCCCGCACATTGGGGCAGTACCGTTTATGGACTCGGCACGGGAGGTATTGAATTAACGTCATATCAGGCCAGTAATGGGGTGAATTCAGTTCGAAATACGAATTTTTCAATCAATCGTTTCCAGCTTCAGTTGCCTTTGGTAAGAGGTGAATTCGGAGCTTCTATTTCCTTTACTCCCCTTACGCAGTCAAATTTTCGCACTTTTCAAACAACCAGTCGCATCATTGATAAAGGCGCGGTACAAGACACGCTGCGATATGCTATCGAAAATTATGGAAAGGGCGGAGTGAACCGCGCTGAAATTGGTTTTGGCTGGCGGATAAACTCCAATATTTCGATAGGTTATGCCGCATCGGTAGTCTATATTTCTATGGATGATGTATTTACCGGCACTTTTTTTTCCGAGCCCTCCTTCCGGTTCCTCGACCCTTCATACCAGCAGGTGCATTACACACTTGAAACTACCGGTGTGAGCATGGGTAATCGTTTTGGAGTACAACTTCGCTTGCCGGAATTGTTTACTTCTGATGATCTTTTAGGAATTGGGGCAAGCATCAGCCTGCCGGTTTCGTTAGATGCCGAAAGAGAGGAGACGAGCAGCACCTTAGGACGTTCGATTTCAGTGAGTGATACCCCAAATCTCGGTAGCGGTACTATCACATTGCCCATGAATATTCTCGCGGGTATAAGCTATCAGCCAAGTCGTTTAGTGCTGATTGCTACCGAAGGTTTGTACCAGGGATGGTCGGACTATGAAAATAATTTTACTTCAACCGAAAGCCAACTGTTTGTTGATCGTTATAAATTAGGTTTGGGATTTCAATATTTTCCGTACATTATGGGCTCGGATAAATTCCTATCCAATTTTGAGTACCGTTTCGGCGTTTCTTATGATACCGGGCATTTGCAGCTTGAAGGAGAACGCATTAACACTCTGATGTTTTCCTTTGGCCTGGGAATTTTATCTCCGAATGTCAATTCAAATTCTTCTATCGATTTGAGTTTCGAATATGGAATTCGGGGTACCGAGAGTTTAGTTCAAGAACAGATTTGGGGAATCCGTCTGTCGGTAAACTTGGCAGAACTCTTTTTCTTCCGTCCCAAGTTGCAATAAAATCACCCTTTAAACAGTTTTATACCTGAACTACATATCTAAAACCCATTATTATGAAGAAGTTAGTTTTATTATCTGCTCTCGTATTATTTAGCAGCAGCTGGTCGTTAGCCCAGACATCATCCGCCCAGCCACCCAATGGAATGAGTGAAGTGGCCGCCTATTCCATTTTCCTGGGAAATTACAAGAATGAATCGTATGAAGGTGCTATAAGGTTTGGCCGGTGGATGTGGAAAGGAATGCCGGAGACGATTGAAGGCTATTCCGGATTTGACCTTGAAAGAAATTTAGACCGCTTGATTACGGCTTACGGCAAAGTCACTGAGACCACAGCAGATCCTTCTTTGCGCGAGGCTTATATCGATACCGCGCTCATCATTTATGATAAAGTTTTCGATCATTTTTCTAAGGATGAAATCAGCTACTATGACTGGTACTTAAGCCGCGGAAGGTTTTATCAAACCTATTCGAGTATGGTTGAAAACGCGGAAGCCAAGTCTACCGAAGATTATTTAAAAGCTTTTGAGCTTAGCCCCGAAAAGCTTACCAAGTTAGGCAATGGCTATTATGTTCAGTCTATTTTGCAAGGGCTGGTCAGCCAGAATGAAAAGGAAAAAGCGCTGGGTGTTATTAAAAAGTCTGAGCCTTATGCTTCAAGCCAGTTACAGGGTTTCTATGATGATATTCGCCAGAAGCTGTTTGATTCACCCGAAGAGCAAATCGCCTTTTTGGAAAGCGAGCTGAAAGATAATCCTAAGAATGAAGAAGTATTACGCCAGTTACTGACGCTTTATCAGAATCAGGAAATGTATGATAAAGCTGCTGACATCAGTCAAAAGCTTTACGATATAAATCCAAGCTATGAAAATACAATGGCGTTGGCTGAAATGGCTATCAGCAATGCTGATTATGATATGGCTATCCGTTATTTAAAAGAAGCTATGGATAAGGCTGAAAATGCGGAACAAAAAGCTCAAATAGCCATTCAAATTTCTGATGCTTATCTGAACCAGGAGCAGCTTCAAGACGCGCGAGAATATGCCCGTATGGCTATAGACTTTGACAGTGATTGGGGAGTACCCTATATCCAGATTGCCGATATTTATGCACGGGCTGTTAACCAGTGCACCAACAACCGGAAAATGACTCCGGAAGATAAGGTTGTTTACTGGTTGGTACTTGATTATCTGGATCAGGCAGAACAGGTAGATCCTGACGTAGCAAATGAAGTGCAACGTAAATATCAGGCTTATGAACCTGTTACACTTACAACTACGGAAAAATTCTTTTGGAATCCACCTTTAGAAACAGGACAGGATATTGCAGTTGATGCTTCTTTAAATGAATGCTACGGGTGGATTAATGAAACAACGACCGTTCGATAGGTTTTAAATATCGATAAACATTCTTATCTTATTTGCAGTACAGCCGGAGAGGCTGTACTGCTTTTTTTCACTTCTCAATTCTCTTAACTAATTTATTTACAATTCTAATTCTTGAAACAGTTATAGCTGTTTCTGAAAGGTAATTTTTAAGCAAAACTAATCTAATGGGACGTTCACGGAACAACAAAAATCGCGGTAATAAAAAGAATAATAAAAATGTGTTTATCCCGCGATTTAATGATAATAAAAATGTGCATGTAGCCGGACGTTATCGCGGCGTTACAGAAATTAATGAAAAGCTTTACGGCTTTGCCCGTAAGATGGATTACGAATTCAGTTATGATCCACGTGACCCTTTTCTAAAACCGGATGAAGTAAAACACAATAACTTGCGTCCGGGGCTGGTAATCGAAGGCGAGTATGAGGAAGACAATCACGGAAACCGCCATATTCATTCTATAGAAAAAATCAACGGACGCGACCCCGTACACTGGCAAAAAGCTACCCGGTTTGAGCTGCAAACGCCTATTATGCCTAATGAGCAGATAGAATTAGGCCAGGATCCTGATGATATTGAAATGCGGGTGATGGATCTCGTCGCCCCTATTGGCAAAGGCCAGCGTGCTTTGATTGTAGCCCCGCCCCGAACCGGAAAAACAGTACTGCTTAAAGAAATTGCCAAATCAGTAACCCAAAATTATCCCGATGTTACCACCGGTGTTTTACTGGTTGATGAACGTCCTGAAGAAGTAACCGATTTTCTGCGAACCACCGATGCCGAAGTCTTCGCATCATCAAATGATAAACCTACCGACAGCCATATTCGAATTACAGAAATGGCGCTTGGCTATGTAAAACGGAAAGCCGAGATGGGCGAGGATGCAGTGTTGTTAATTGACTCTATAACACGCTTGGGACGCGCTTACAACAATGCCCAGGAAAGCAGCGGGCGCACTCTTTCCGGTGGGCTTGATATTCGGGCGCTGGAAATCCCGAAGAAAATATTTGGTTCAGCCCGGAAAATTGAAGGCGGCGGTTCGCTTACCATTATCGCTACCTGCCTGGTTGAAACAAACTCCCGTATGGATGATCTTATCTTTGAAGAATTCAAAGGAACGGGAAATATGGAGCTGGTACTGGATCGTGAACTGGCAAATGATCGAATTTTCCCTGCTATTAATATCAGTTCTTCAGGTACACGGAATGAAGATAAATTTATAGGGGATTCAATGGAGGAGCGGAATATGGTACGGCGTTATCTGCTTAAAAAATCCCCTAAAGAGTCGATGCAAAGCCTGCTGAAAGTACTTAAAAACACCGAAAGTAACGAAGAATTGCTGAACCAGATTGCGGCGATGGTATAAGAACGCGGATTAGTTTGATTCAGCTGATTTGCATTGATTTTAAATAGGTGTGAAGGAGTATACTTCTGAATCCACGGTAGGTACATTCTCTTTAAGCGTTTTAGGGGAAAGCATTGGCTTCCTTCAAAAATATTTCTTAAATAGAAAGGGACATGAATTTCATGTCCCTTTTTTAATTCAAAGAAAAAATCAGCTATGAAGAGAAAACTGAAAGAGATCTTTCCCAAAATAGTTATAGGAATATTCGTCGCCTTCACTTTATTTCCTATCGGTGTCGGAATATATACCCCATTTACAGAAAGTTCCTACTTTTACAATCTTGGCTATTTAACCGGGCAGATCCTCAGTCCCATTGCCTATGCTGTAGGTTACGTTGTTGGCTATATTGAAACCTGTATTTTTTAAAAAATCCGCAACTGGCGCGAGCGTCCGCTCGTTGCCTGAATCTAAGCTTCCTAATAAACAGGTAAACTCGAATCTACCTCGCGCGCCCATTCATTAATGCCGCCTTTCAGGTTTTTGACGTTTGAAAAGCCTTCTTTTTCCAGTAATTCGCAAGCTTTTGAACTGCGCCCCCCACTGCGGCACATACAGACCACTTCTTTATCTTTGTACGATTCAATCTCATCCATTTTGTCCTGAAGCTCGCCAAGGGGAATCAATGTAGAGTTTTCATACTCAATTTTTGACTGGTACTGCTCGAAGGGTTCGCGAACATCAAGCAGAAGTACATTATTACCGCTATTGTCTAATTTCGCTTTAAAATTCTGTACGGTTATTTCTTTCATTTTTTAATCTATTTTAATGTATATCGAAGCACCTGCTTCGATCAGTATATTTCATCAATCTAAAGATATTCTTTCCCAAACAGGCGCTTGGGTTACATTAAATAAATCTCACTCTTCATCCTGCTCAAACCCATATCGGTCAAGGCGAAACTGGTTTCCTAAATACAGACGCCGTGCTTCTTCATCCTGAGCCAGCTGATCGGCAGACCCTTCTTTTAGGATTTTTCCCTCAAACATGAGGTATGCCCGGTCAGTAATGGCGAGGGTTTCGTGAACATTGTGATCAGTAATAAAAATACCAATATTCCGATATCGTAGCTCCGCCACAATTTCCTGAATGTCTTCTACCGCGATAGGATCAACTCCGGCAAAGGGCTCATCAAGCAAGATGAAATCGGGATCCGTAACCAGGGCACGTGCAATCTCAGTGCGCCGCCGTTCACCGCCGGAGAGGCTGTGTCCCTTATTATCCACCACACGCTGCAGGCCAAACTCTTCAATAAGCTGGTCGGTTCTTTGCTGAATTTCTTTATCGCTGAGGTCAAAAAACTGCAAAATCGTTTCCAGGTTTTCGCGTACGGTAAGATTACGAAAAACACTGGCTTCCTGCGCTAAATATCCTACACCCAGTCGAGCCCGCTGGTACATTGGCATTTCTGTAAGGTTTTGATCATCCAGAAAAATATTGCCACTGTCGGGAGACACCAGTCCCACAAACATATAAAAGGTGGTGGTTTTTCCGGCGCCGTTGGGTCCCAGCAGGCCTACAATTTCACCCTGTGAAACATCAATCGAGACATCCGAAACCACCGTTCGCTTCTTGTAGCTTTTAACCAGCCCTTTGCTGTGAAGCCTTTTTTTATTTGGCTGTTCCGGCATGTTTTTGATTTGAGGTTAATTCCTTTCTTGGGATTTGTAATCAAAGGTCATCCCCCTGCGCCCCCTTCAAAGGGGGACTTACATCCGACGTTGTCGGATGAGATTATTTCGCTTATGCTACCGCAAGCTCATTCAGCACAGATTCAAAAATCTGCTTTCCATCCGTTGAGCCTATCATCTTTTCAACGGCGCGTTCCGGATGTGGCATCATGCCTAAAATATTGCGTTTTTCGTTGCAGATGCCAGCGATATTGTCAATCGAACCGTTAAAATTTCCTTCATCCGTAGTGCTTCCATCAGCATCGCAATAGCGGAAAACAATCTGGTCATTATCTTGCAGCTTTTTGAGCTGATCTTCATCAGTGAAGTAGTTTCCCTCGCCATGCGCCACCGGTACTTTCAACACTTTGCTCGGTGCAATATTGCGTGTGAAAAGGGTGCTGTTCGTTTCGCAGCGGATGTAAGCCTGCTTGCAAACGAAGCGCAGCTCTTTATTATGAAGCATGGCTCCGGGCAGCAACCCGGCTTCGAGCAGGATTTGAAAACCATTGCAAACCCCTAAAACAGGTCCACCCTTTTCAGCATATTCAATCACCGATTGCATAATGGGTGAAAAACGGGCGATGGCACCGGTTCGGAGGTAATCACCGTACGAAAACCCGCCGGGAATCAGTAGCAAATCAATATCCGAGAGATTGGTATCTTTATGCCAGATGAATCTGGTTTGGGCATTCATTACATGCGCTAACGCGTGATAAGCGTCATGATCGCAATTTGAACCGGGAAAAACGATTACTCCTAAGTTAGCAGACACAGTTTTTATCCTTTTATTTCGGTGATAAGTTGAATTTCTTTAAGCACGCTATTTACTTCAAAACAGTCTTCAAAGCTGCCTTCAAATACATCAGCCTGACCTTTATTATGAACGGTGAAAGTGAGCTCCTCGGCATGAGAGCGGCTGCAGCCTAAAGCTTTAAGAAGCTGTTCAATCACTTCTTCAAAAGTGTGGATGTCATCATCATATAAAATGACTCTCCAGGGGGTATTTTCCTGTTCCTTTTCCTCTTCTTCTTCGAGAACCTCGACTTCCGTAGCGGGAGATTCTTCCTCCTCAAGGCCCGATCTCCAAACGCTAAAAAGCGAATCACTCATACTTCCGGTCAGTTTTCATGAATCGTAATTTCAAAATCTTCCATCACTTCGTTAGCCAGCAATTTTGTGCAGGCCGTTTCGGCAATCTCATAAGCACTATCTTTATCATCGGCATCAATATTCAGCTCGATAAGCTTGCCAATGCGCACTTTGTTGATACCGGTCAGCCCCAGGTCATTCAGCGCATGATGTGCCGCTTTGCCCTTAGGATCTAAAATGGAATTTCGAAGCGTTACGTTTACAGTAGCCTTAAACATTCTGTGTGAATATATGCAAGTTAAAATGAAGCTAAAGTTACTCTTTATTTGACTCAGCCGCTACCTTTTGGTGGATAAAATCACGGGCTTCGGCTGAGCTTGTTTCATCCAGGTCAACCCAGTTGATGAAATCCCAGCGCCGGAACCATGAAAGCTGCCGTTTGGCATAGCGGCGGGTCTTTACTTTCATATCCTCTGTCATTTTTTCACGGGTGATGTCTCCCCTTAAAAAAGCAATCGCCTGTTTATATCCCACTGTGTTAAGACCGGGATCATCAAGCGAATAACCGAGATCAAGGAGTGTTCTCGCCTCATCCAAAAACCCTTCTTCAAACATATTATCAACGCGATTGTTGATTCTATCGTATAGTTTTTGGCGGTCGCGTTTTAGCCCGAAAACAATCATATCGTCGGGAACGTGAATCTCAGTATCATCAGAGTGAAAAGAGCTGAATGACCGGCCGGTTTGCATCCATACATCGAGTGCACGAATGATGCGCTGGCGATTCATGCCATCCATTTTCTGCACATAATCAGGATCAACCTCCTGCAATTTTTGGTAGAGTGATTCAAGGCCCTCTTCCTCAATTTGAGCCTCCAGTCGGGCAATGTTTTCTTCATTCGCGTTCGGCACATCATCCAGTGGTTGAATGATGCACTGCAAATGGAGCGTGCTTCCGCCTACGTACAATACATTTTTGCCGCGGGACTGAATTTCCTCCTCCCACTTCATCGCGCGTTCGCGAAAGTTCATGGCGTTATCCCTTTCAGCGGGATCAATAATCGATAAGTTATAATGCCTCACATCACCTTGTTCCTTTGCAGAAGGGGTGGCCGTGCCGATATTCAGGTATTTATAGCATTGACGGGAGTCGGCTGAGATAATTTCGGCGTTAAGGTTTTTGGCCAGATCAACAGAAAGGGTTGTTTTGCCAACAGCGGTGGGACCAATTAAAAGAATACGCAATGCAATGGTGTTATTTTCTGATTCTTTGGAAAACCTTAAACATAAGAAAAAGTACATTCTCACGCAGAGCCGCTAAGGCGCGAAGAAAAATGATTATAAAACCTTTGCGTCATTGCGGCTCTGCGTGCTACACCCTAAATTATTGTCCATAACTTCATTTATGCAGTTGCTAAGAGAGTAAGTATTTATTAGTATAAGGACTACTCAATTGATTATTATTGAAATATATAAACGCTTAGCTTAAAAAAATTTACCTATGAAATTCAACATATCAAGCAGTGAACTGGTTAAAGCCTTATCTGCCGTTTCAGGGGCTGTTCCTAACAAAGCGACCCTCCCCATTCTGGAAACGATTTTATTTGAATGTGAAGACGGGAAAATTCGCCTCACCGCAACTGATCTTGAAATTTCCATCATCGAATATATAGATGCGGATATCGATGCTGAAGGTGCGGTTGCTATCCCTGCCCGTCGCCTGATCGAAACCCTGCGTCAACTGCCTGATATACCCGTTGCTTTTGAAGTGGATGAAAAGTTTAATGTGAAGTTCCGGACTGATAAGGGAACCTATAAACTTGTGGGCGAAGATCCGAATGAATTCCCCGAAGTGCCTAACCTTGATGAAGGGCATAATCTTGAAACCACGAAAGATGTCATTCTGAAAGCCATCAAAAAAACACTGTTTGCCGTTTCTACCGATGACCTGCGTCCCGCCATGATGGGCGTTTATTTTGATATCGGTTCTGATGAAAGCAAGTTTGTGGCCACCGACGGACACCGGCTGGTGCGATACGTGAAACAGGATTTAACCAGCGATAAAGAGATTAATTTCATTGTACCCGAAAAGGCACTGAACCTGGTTCAAAAAGCTCTTCATGATGAAGAATGTATCCTGACAATCACCGATGATCATGCGCGCTTTAAAAGCGGAAACACCATTGTCATCACCCGTTTGATCAACGAACAGTATCCCAATTATGAGTCGGTCATTCCGAGAGATAACGAAAAGCAATTAACTATCAACAAAGAGCAGGTTTTGGCTACAGTAAAACGTGTGGCTATTTTTTCAAGTACAACCACCCGCCAAATTCGCCTGCAAATGAATCCTGATAAGCTTACCATTCGTGCCGAAGATATTGACATGAGCAGTGAAGCTAAAGAAACTATCGCCTGCGAATACAGTGCCGATGAAATGGAGATTGGTTTCAATGCCAAATATTTGGCTGATGTACTGAGTAATATTGATGGTGATGAAGTTAACTTTGAATTCTCCACACCTAACAGGGCCGGAATTGTAAAGCCATCAGATGAAGACGACGATGAGCAGATGCTTATGCTGGTAATGCCGGTGATGCTGAATTCCTATGCATAATGTCATCACCCTTACAACTGATTTTGGGTTGCAGGATTATTATGTAAGCGCGATGAAAGCAGTGATGCTTGGCATCGCTCCTGATGTCCGCCTGGTAGATATTTCGCACGAAATTCCTTCGCAGGATATCATGGTTGGTTCCTGGATTTTACAAAACTCAGCCATGCTTTTTCCTGATAATACAGTTCACACCGTGGTGGTAGATCCGGGTGTAGGCACCGAACGAAGGCCCATCGCTCTTAAGGTTGAGAATCAGTTTTTTGTAGGCCCCGATAATGGTATTTTTTCACTGTTGGTAAAAGACAGAGAGTTTAAGGCGGTTCGTCTTACAAATAAAAAGTACTGGAGAGAGAATACTTCAAACACCTTTCACGGACGTGATATTTTCGCGCCCGTAGCCGCTCATTTAAGTTGTGGTGTAAATATTGATGATCTTGGCGAGCGGGTTGAAGAGCTTGTTACTTATCGCTGGACCGTTCCCATCGCCGATAAAGACGGACTGGAAGGAATGGTTATCCATATCGATAAATTTGGCAACTTAGTGACTAACCTTTCATCTGAACTTCTTGAAGAAGTGATTGATGATAAAAAGGTCAAAGTTTATGTAGGCACCTTTATCCTTGATGAAGTGGCCACCACTTTTGCATCGGTTACGGAGGGCGAGCCGGTTGCCTATATTGGCAGTTCCGGGATGCTGGAAATTGGCATCAACAAGGGAAATGCTGAGAAAATGCTGGGTGTTCAAAAAGGGGCACGGGTTTCGCTGATACTGCAAAAATAGCATCTTGTAACATTTCACTTTTCTCAGCGTATTATCATTACACACATAATTTAACATTCTCCCGAAGGGATGCCTTCGGCAAAAATTAACAATGCTGGAACTCCGATCCCCCAAATACGAACGTGCTTCCATTACGGTTCCTGCTGAAGTTTCCAATCTTCAAAAGAACTTCAACGGTACGGTTTGTTCGAATAAGGGTGATGAATATGAGATCAAAAATAACATCATTGACCTGATGGGTGATGAGCTTTCGGACCTTTCGTGGGCGCAAAGCTCGAATCACTGGAAGGTTACTGCGGCTTTGTACGAAGATATCTGGCGAAAGCGCTCCCTCTCTATTTTAACGGGTGAAGAATTCCCTATCGACAAAGAAAAAGAGCTGCTGATCAAATGGCTGAACCCCCGCCGGGGCAAGCTTTATTTGGATATCGGCTGCTCCACGGCGCTTTATGGACGCTTGGTTCAAAAGAGTGAGCCGGAGTGCAAAATTGTTTCACTCGACCTTTCTTTACAAATGCTGCAGGAAGCACGCTTGAAATCGGAAGCCGAGCAGGCGAATCTCTATTTGCTCCGGGCGAATGCTGAATACCTGCCGTTTTACGCATCCACTTTTGATGGATTGATGATGGGCGGAACGCTGAATGAACTGGCCGATCCGCGGAAAGTACTGTATGAAGCGCGGCGCGTGGTAAAAGAAGATGGTGCCTTTTTTATGATGCATCTCGTAAAAGCTGATGCCTGGTATGTTCGTTTGCTTCAGAATTCAGTAGAATTCAGCGGCCTTAAATTCTGGACGGTCAAAGAGAGCAATGAACTTTTTGAACAGACAGGTTTTAGCATAGCAGATCAGTTTTGCAAAGGCATTGTTTGCTTTACAAAGCTGATTCCCAATTAGGCATGTATATCGAAGCGGCTGCTTCGATCAGTAAATTTTTTTGATTAAAAAAAGATTCTTTCCCAAGCAGACGCTTGGGGTTATAGGCACAAGAATTCAGCATTCATAATTACATCCGGTCCGGCGCACTAATACCCAAAATTTCCAATCCGTTTGCCAAAACTTGGGCTGTCGCCCCGGCCAGTGTTGATCGTGCCTGTACAAGGCTTTCTTCCTCACCGAGAATGCGGCAATCGTGGTAGAATGAGGTGAAGTGTGAAGCTAAATCATTCAAATAGTTAATCAGGCGGTGAGGCTCGCGGCTTTCGGCGGCGCTTTTGATCATTTCGGGGAAGCGAATCATGCTTTTTATAAGCTTGGTTTCCGATTCATGAGTAAGCAGTTCAAGATCAGCATCCCCTTCAAGCGAATACTCCTGATCCACTTTTCGCAGAATGCTTTTGATTCGTGCATGAGCATACTGAAGATAAAAAACGGGATTTTTATCACCTGCTTCTTTGGCTTCGGCAATATCGAATTCGAGATGTGTGTTTGGGGCGCGCATTAGAAAGAAAAACCGGGTGACATCAGAGCCCACTTCGTCCATCAACTCATCAAGCGTAACAAAATTAGCTTTTCGCGTACTCATTTTGAAAGGTTTTCCCTCTTTCACGATTGTTACAAACTGGTAAACGACGACATCAATCTTCGATTTATCATAACCGAGCGCTTCGATTCCGGAAAGTACATCGGGGTAGGTGGCGATGTGGTCCGCTCCAAAAACATCGATACACTGATCATAGCCACGGTCAAGTTTATTGGCATGATAGGCAATATCGGGCAGCCGATAGGTCGGCTCACCACTGCTTTTGATAAGCACAGTGTCTTTTTCTTTTCCAAACTCAGTGGTTCGGAACCAAGTGGCGCCGTCTTTATCGTAGGCTAAGTTCTTTTTTCGAAAGGTTTGAACGGCTTTGTCGATTGATCCATCTTCGTACAAATCATGCTCATTAAAAAAAGAATCCATTTCGATATTCATTCGCTCCAGCGTCTGCTGAATATCTTCGAAAATGTTTTCTTCAGCAATGGGCTTAAAATCATTTTCCGGATCGCCGGAAGTCAAGTCATTGCCGAATTTTTCGACGATTTCTTTAGCAATTTTCCGGATATACTCACCCTCA
>DASVCW010000040.1:0-10549 GCA_036381435.1 Balneolaceae bacterium
TTGGATATTAGATACTAGAAGTTGGATGCTTGGAGATAAGATAATCTTTGCAACGGTTAAAGTTAAATGTACATCGAAGCGCCTGCTTCGATCAGAGTTCTGAAACAACTTTAATAAATACTGTAATCTATTTATTGCGAGAGTCTTAAGAGAGAGTTCTCCCCCAAGCAGGTTACAAATCCTTTGGTTTTTGCGGTAAATTTTGCAAAAACCCTTTGAAATTTAAAATTTAGTGCTAAATTAGTTCTAAATGGGGTTTCAAAAAAGAATAAGCACGATGGCTGTTAGGGGTTATTTTGGGATAAGTATTTTTATCATACTGTTTGTATGTCTTTCTGTTGCTATAAAAGCACAACACAGAATGCCTCCGCTTGATTTTGAACAGTTCAGAAAAGATGTTGCCGCCGCCCAATCACCTGAAGAAAAACTGAACCGGTATATAGATATAAGCCTCCAGGTTGCCCGTTACCATCCTGACTCACTTTTCACTTTTGCAGAGGAGATACGAAATTTAAAAGGCCTGGAACCGGCCAGGCAAAAAGCATTTGAACATTTCATTCTGGCCAATGCATGGAGAGCTTTTAACCGGGATTCTGCTATTTATTACGGAGTTAAAGCAGCAAAGAAGCTCAAAAAGATAAATCAGCATGAGCATTATTTACGTACGAAAAATTTACTTGGTCTGGAGTACCGAAGACAGTCGGACTACCTGAAGGCTGAAGTCGCATTTTTAGAAGGTCTTAATTATAGTTTATCCTTAGATTCTGCTTATTATCCCATTCACTACTTTTATGGTAATCTTGGGAATCTTTATTCGGCTGTGGGAGCATATGATTTAGGTGCTTCTATGTTTGAAAAGTTTATGGAGTATGAAGACAGCCCACAGGCCAGATGCAATATTCTTTCAAGATTGGCAGGTAACCTGATGAGGATGAATGAACTGAAAAAAGCAGAGAAAACCTTGGCTCCCTGCCTTGAAGTCAAAAATTTACCTCCTCCGCTTCAATCTATCACCCGCTCCAATTTGAGTGAAATCGTGGGTAAAATGGGCCAAAAAGAACGTTCTCTCATTTTGATGGAAGAAGCGGCATCTGTCAGTGTAAAATATAAAATTCCAAATCTGCATATAGCGCATTTAATCCGGCTCGGGAATCAATATCTGGAAATGAACCAGGTCCGGAAGGCTGATTCAATTCGAATAATCATAAACAAAACTGATTTTCGGGGATTCAACCGGCATTTTACCATAGAAAAGGCTCTTTTCTTTTCAAACTTAGCCCTTGCAACCGGCAATTATAAAAGTACAATAGCTTATGCCGATTCAGCTATTCAAATCGCCGGCCCCAACAATAATCTTAAGTTTTTTCTTAAAAAGGTGTATGCCACAAAGGCAAAAGCATATGAAAAGCTGGGTAAGATGGATTTGGCCGTCAAGAGTTTGCGCCTGCAGGATAAGCTTGACGAGCAACAAATCACAAAGGAAAAGATCAGAAGTGATGCAATGATGAAGGTCCGGTATCAGTTGCAAAATCAGGAAGAAGAACTGGCACTGGCCAGCAATCGCTTAAATATATTGAGTAAAAGAAACCTGTTTCTTCTGGCACTTGTGATTGTGACCGGGCTTGCGGGAGGTTTTATTTACAGCCGCTATCGCAAAAGTCGGTCGAATGAAGAAATTATTGCTGATGAATTGCAGGAGCGGGATGTGACTATCTCAGAGCTTGAGGAAAAAATCACAGAGCAAAACCGGAAGCTCAAAGAACGCAACATTCCCGAATGGGTGGCATTCAATTCACAGGTAAAACTTTCTCTGGATGAGATTCGGTATATTCAGTCGGAAGGAAATTACGTCAAGATTTACCTTTCAGATCTCGAGCGTGCGCCCATGATGGAGCGATTGACACTCAAACAGTGTGAACAGATGTTGCCCGAAGAACTTACTATGAGAATTCACCGCTCAACTATTGTGAATCTTCGCCATGTGAGCCATATTACGAATGAGATATTGTTTTTAAAAGATAACACCGAACTGAAAATCTCCCGGCGGTATAAAAAGGATCTGATAAATTCTTTGGGGTAGCAGTTTTTTCAGTTGAAGTCCGAAATAAACATGCTATGCTTTCAAAAACATAGCATGTTTATCCCCAGCTACAGTTTCCCATCTCCTGTTCATTGCTTTTCTCTGCTTCCCGAAAACACTTCATCCCGCAATTTTGACCGTTGATCACAAAAATGGGCTTTTATGATTTTATATCTGTTCTTTACTGCTAGTTATATAGGCAGGAAAATCAAGTTAACAGGGAAATGGAGGCCATGACGAGACTCAAAAATTCTGGTGAGCTTTCTCATAATCCGGATGCGGCTAAACATACTAAACAGTCATCCTCTGCAGGCTCCTTTATTCTTTCTAAAGGGGGCATCATCGGTGCCGTCTTTCTCTGTTTCGCTCCTGCCTGCATCTTTAGTATAGCTCTCTGGTTTATGGACGGTATTAACCAGCCGTTTCTGAGTGCCAATGGGTTGTACTTTTGGGAGTTTTCTCTTTTAGTAGTCACGCTGATGCTTGTCCATATGGCTATGCTGTTGCTGTTTCGCGAACTTATTATGCAAATAACAGATAGCATTTACAAATACAGCATAATTTCAGGATTTGCCACTGCGCCGGCAGTGTCACTGCTGAATATAGATCTCTTTGAAACTTCGCATTATGGGTTTTGGGAAGGAACAGGTATGATCCTGCTGCTGTGCACAGTTACAGCGTGGGGCGTCACCGTCCTTCCTTATCTTCCCCTTGCTTTATGGTATGATTTCCAAAATTCACGAAATAGTGAAGAACCGGATTTTGTGAAGCCGGAAAATCATGAAGATAATTCGCGACCTGTATATATGGAGCATGAGTTCCGATTTGAATATACATACGACACCAAATACCGCCTGAGAAATATTCCGTTGATTGAGGTTCATCATAATGAGTTGCATGCAGGCTATCTTGATCCGCGCTGGTATCAAATATATGGGTACGGACCCGGCGATTTAGGAGAGTGCTGGTGGCGCATTATTCTAAAGAAGAGTGATGATACCTGGGCAGAGATATCCAGCCGGATCAGCCAGGCCGAGGGAGATGATCCGGGAGATTTTGCTCCTTCCATGCTTGAATCGCGTGTATCTGGTGCTGTAAAACGAGTGCTTAATTTAAAAAGCAATGGGTTTTCATTTTATGAAGCCGAGGGAGAGCTACCTGAAATAAAAGAAAAGATCAGTTGCTACGATAAAAACATTACACAAATTGCTCCTTTATATATTTCATTGGATGAATTGATCGCCCCTGTGGTTAAAGGAGTTATGAATCAACGAATGGCGCTGGGTATTCAGCTGGAATTAGTGCACGTTCCTGATGCTACCCACATTATTGATGTCATCGATACCTTCGATTATTCTCATTATTACATGGCGGTAAGACCGGATGAAAACCATGAAGAAGTGGTACGGAAAATTGAAGTAAAAAGTATGCAAAGGGTTCATAAAGTATGGAAAGTGGATGAGGAAGATTTCAGATGAGAAACGTCCTTAAGAGAAAAATTAAAGGGTGATAAATGCATCTTCAAAATCATTAATAATCAAATCATGCAAAAGATCTTGTTTTTCATTGGCCTGGCAGGCATTCTCTTTTTATCCGGTTGCTCCGTCATAAATTTTGGGATTGGGGCTGCGCTTGAAGGTCCCCGAAAAACGGTACTTAAAGAAGAATTTCATCCCAATTATATGCCGCCTGACCATTCCTTGCGGTATTCCACAAAAGTATTTACCGGTTTAAGCGTAACAGAAGCGGGCGCTTGCGACGGTTTTTTTATTAAAGAAAAACAAACCGGTAGTCTGTACCACATGGCACCCGATAATGTTACCATTTATAAAAAAGACGGGAGCAGTCTGAACGGTGTGATCAAATATTTTGGAAAGAATAAATCCGGCCTTTTTCTCCGGTTTGATTCAAAATCGGTTCCCTTTAATGAAATTGAGAAAATCCAGTTTCATACAATGGATGCTGATATTCTTAGACTTGAAGATGGGTCTTATATGCTGTATCCCGGAACAGATTCAAAACGAAAGACGCTGCATCATTCGGAAATTGAAGCTTTGTATTTAGGTTTTAATGTCTATTCAAAAGACAATCCGTCCTATTTTGTAGAAGTTGACCAGGTCGAAAAGATCATCTATAAACGTGATATGAGCATTCTGCCCTATGCGTTAGCCGGAGTTGGACTGGTGATAGATACTGTAGCCGTTATCCTTATTCTGATTTTATGACTCAGACGTGAAATGTGAGAAGTGAGACGAAGCGTTTGTCGTTTCACTTCTCACCTCTGCTTCCCAAAATACCCCAGTCTTAATCATTCATCTTTAATATGAATTTAATAACTAAAGTAGGTGAAGTTTATCGATTGAAGGCTGAAACAGAATCTTTCAATCATAAATCATAATTCAAAAATCATAAATCCAGCCTGCCTTTCATCCCGCAATATTGACCGTTTATCACAAAAACATGTTTTAAATAGGTAAAAATGGTTATTTCTTGTTGAATTGATAAAAATATCATAAACGGCTTTTTGATAGTTCAACCTCTTGAGCTATTGAGGTTAAATCTGGTGATGGCAATGCAAAAACTACGAATACTGCTATATTTTTCTTTGTGTCTGTTCGTACTCCATTCCTGTAAGGACAAAGGGGGACGTATTACAGGTCCGGAAGATCCCGACACTCCACCGGTTCAACCTGTCGAAATCACCAGTAGTTTTGAAAGCGAAGATACCTCATTTTTACCGGGAGAAGTGCAGCGTATCTTTATAGAAGGTATAAAACTTACCGAAGAAGAATATCCCGCCGCTATCAAAAACGGGATTGAGGTTACTTTGTACCGTGATTTAGAAAATACCGAACAGGCAGTACTTTTCTTTATTGTCCCTGAAGAGAATTCCGAGGATCACATTTTACAATTTTCTATTGAAGGTCAGGAGCAGTCGCTCAATTTCATTATTGAGGAATATCAAGTAATTGAAGAACCAGTCAATTTTGTTGAAAAAGTTGCGGATCAAACTACTTCAGAACTAAATACACTTATAGCTCAAGCTTCCGAAACGGCGGTAGCGAACCTTTTAAAGCAGAAGAGAGATGAACTGGCAGAGCATTTTGAGACTTTTAAAACCATGGGCAGTGAAGAACAGGCTCAAATAGCCCGAATTATTCATACCAATTTGATTTATAGTGATCAGGCATCAAAGTTAAAAAGTTCCCTAACGCAAACTACCTTGACCTGCAGCGATGCCAAACAATTACTTGAAGCTCAAATAAAAAGTGTGGTAAGCACATCTCTTGCCTTGGCCGTGGGCAGCGTGATGATTGGTACTCCCCTTGCGCCGCTTGGTATCATCGCATCAGGATTTTCAATTGCTCAATTGTTGGTGCAACTGCAGCCTCTGCTAAATACCGTTTTTGATACTGCTGAAGTTTGCTTATTTCCAGATGAATACATACTTAATGCCGAGAGCAGCGCTAAAATGAATGCTAAAGCTAAGGCTTCATTTGAATTTCTTCATAATGAGGCGCGGGCATTTTTGATTCAGGGACAGTACGACATGGATGCTGAAGTAACCAGCCTCATGAATGAACTCAGGAGCGCGCTGGATGCTTTTTATAGCGTTTTGCCAGACGATTGGGTAGCTATAATTTCTAAAGAAGATTACCGGGAGACCCGGACAGAATATCCTGCTCTTTATTCAATTGGAAGTATGTCTTGGGGCGGCTTAACCGAAAGCAGAATTTTAGGGTCAACAGCAATACGAGATTCTTCTTTATTGTTGACTTTTTCATTTAAAAAAGACCAAATGCCGTTACATCCCGTATCGTTCACGTTTGAGCTGTATAATAAAAATAATTCTCAACAGGTAATGTCCATTGATGCTGTCCTGAAGCCCGATCTGGAACCACCACTGGCCTACAATCTCAATATTAAACACAGGGGACAAACCATTACCGATACGTTGGAAGCGGATTTTGCCCAGACCTTTGCTATTGAAGATAATCCCAGCCGGGGAATTGTTGAACTTAATGAATGGACAGGTGTCTTTACTTATGAAGGCTTCTTTGAGTCAGTTACAGGGATTGACAGTTTTACATTTACGGCAACTAACAGTGCCGGAACTTCTAATGTAGCCACTGTTACCATTGACGTACTCCCCAAACCTTGCGAGGGTTGGAATCAGTTTGAGAAAATATCGGGCGAATGGATTTTAAGGTACTATAAATCCGAAGCGAGACAGACGGTTATTCAAGAAGACAGACAAATTTTTTATGCTGATGGAACGTGGGATGAGATAGAATCTATCAGTTATGCAAATCAGACCGGCTGGACGAAATCAGGCGATGCCGATAAGGGAACCTGGAGTTATTCGTGCGAAGCAAATGTGCTATCATGGGAGCATGATTACTGGACGAATATTTTATATCGCTTTAAAGTAGATACCAATAATACAAGCCGCATGCTTGGATACTGTGTAGGTTTATGCAATGACGGATACGATATGGAACTTATCAGGCAATAAAATGAAGTGATAAACAGCTAAGTAAAAGTAAGATGAAAATATTCATTCTGTTAATCGCTATTACTATCTCATTTTCCACCTCAGTTTACGGGCAGAAAATGAAATTAAACCAAGAAGTTAGGGTACACATTGCAACCAAGGCTGATGAGAACTTTCCGGTACTTTTTAGAACCGGCTGGGATATAATTAGAAATAAGATAAACGTGATGTATAACGCTCCCGGTGATACCCTGTCCTATCAACTTTAAATTAAGAAGGTTCCGAAATGGGAAACCTTTGATACCACCATGGCAAAAAAATTGGGGGTTACAAATTACACGCTCACGGCTGCTATAAAACCTGATGGAGATTATCTGTTAGTATATTTTTATCCTTTAAAAGGGAATGAGCAGGCAAATAAATTTTTCAAAAATAATGATTTTGCCATAGCACTAAAACCAAGATATAATTTAGCAATAGATTACAGTCATAAGCAGGTGGGCATTATGACGCTGCCCGTAAAAATTTTTTTAGGGTCCCGGGCATCTGAAAATGTCAATAATATAAGTACCGGCGTTACCGCTGGCTTGTATGCAGGATATTTTTTGGGTTGGACAAATTATGTCAAACTCCCGGCAGAAGAAGATTACCGGGTTTACAATCATGGTGTGTCTTTTAATGTTTTCTTCGGGATCAATAAACTTGAATTAACTGATGTCAATTCACTAAATACGAACTCATTTCGGGGAAGTATAGCCAGCTCCTCAATAGGCTTAAGTGTTGGCTGGCATTACAAATTATTCACTCTGTTTCTTGCCAGTGGCTTTGATATACCTTTATCTGATCAGGCAGATGACTGGGTATTTAAAGGCCAGCCTTGGTTAGGATTCGGAGCAGGCTTCGAAATATTTTAATGCAGAGTTAATGAAAATATTGTGGCAGTTTGAAGGAGGTGGTGAAAAACCCATAACTAATGATCTCTGAATTATGAAAACATTCTATACTCTTGGCCTGCTTTTTTCAAAACATAACGTTACTGGTGAAGAATATTTAAACTTTAGATCTTATTTAATCTTCGATCGATGATCGCTACTTCAACACTAAGCGGAAAAAACGTCCCCGAACCCGACCGCTGGCTGTATTTCGCTCCGCCTCAATTCGAAGCGCTACCGCCCGAGCATCAGGATCAATTGCTTTTCCTTGATACTGCTTCTACAGATGCCGTTTTAGAGGCGGTTAATAGTGTAGATATACTGTGCGGTGACGGTGGATGGGGCAATAATCCCTTTAGTGACGGCTGCTACAAATCTGTTGAACATTTTAAAATGCAATGGAAAGAGGACAAGCAGAAAGGCGAGATAGACCCTGAGGATGGAGAGATTTGGTACCCCCTTTCCTTAACGAACGAAAGCGAACTTAAAAAATGGCTCTACCACCGCGGCGTAGCTTTTAAAGCGGAAGTACTTTTGCTAAAGGCCTTCGCTGCTAAAGATTCACCTGTACTAATGACCACCTGGAAGATGGTGGTAAAATTTGCCGAAACCTTTTTCAGCGGTGATAATGCCATCTTCTTCGACCCAAAACTAAGCTGGTGCCTGCATTATCATAATGACGGAATTTTGCATTTTGCTAAGGGAGAGGAGGTATTATCCGGCAAGTGAATAAACCGTATGGTAAGCGTATGATAACTTTTTATGTAAACTCTTAAAAACATAATTGCTATGGCTTTTCAATATCATACCTTTTCATATCGTAATCGCATATCAATGGCATTAGCCCTGTTTTTTTCTTTGGGTGTGGTTCCTGTCTTTGCACAGCAAACAATAACGATCCCGCATTTTGAACCTTCGGGAAACGGACATATCATTTCCAACGCGCAGTTCAAGGTGAGCAGCGGGGCCCGTTTTTTCGGCATTGCTGCAAATACGCTTGGAATCTGGGTGGAATATGTGGAGGGCTCAGGTTCGGTGAGTGGATATAAATACGAAGGAGAGATATACACACACATCCCTGAGTGGGAAGATGCTTGGAATTACAATGAGAAATTAACGAGCATAGGATCAATTAAGGTAAAAGGAACCGTCGTGCTGGGAGGTAAATCGGCGGGGTCTTTCGTCGACAAACTTGCGTACTCCGACATAAGTCCTGTTAGTTCATCGCTTGTATGGGAAAAGGCGGGGCTCAGCCAAAAAGTAAACCCAAGAAGCTTAACGGTCAAAGGATTAGCCATAAGCTCCACACAGTCACCGGGTCTTGATAATATGCTGGACAACTATATTAAAGAACAGCAAAGAAAAAAAGAAGAAGCCGAAAAAAAGGCTGAAGAAGAACGCAAGAAAGAAGAGGAAAAGGCTAAACAGAACGAAAAGAAAGGGGAGGAAGACTCTTCAGATGGGGATGAAGGAACCAGTCAGATCGTTATCGGGGACAACTTCTGGGCCAATGGGGGTGAAACGGACAACGCTACGGCAAATAATAACGAAAACGATGATTTTTGGACAAATGGCGGGAGTGATGATGAAACAAATGAAGAAGACTCAGACGATGATTTTTGGACCGGGGGTGGAGACGGATCGCAATCTCTGAATGGTACAGCCGCCTACAAAATTGTCAAACGGGATGGCAAGCAAGGCGTGGTCGGATCCAATGGGACAATTCTTATTCCATTCCGAGAGTGGGTAGTTAAATTATATAAAGATGGTATTGCTAAGGTTGTAATAACACTTGATGGAACAAATTATTCTATAGGAAGTCTTTTTAGCCCATATGAAAATCAAAGATGCGATGAATTATTTGGAAATACCAATTGGTCAGAAGTTATCTACGAGAGGAAACTAATAATAGGCTTCGTAAATTTGTCCGGAGAATGGATTATAGAACCTGACAAAGTTCTCAATCGATTAATTAAACTCTGGTATGCGGATATGGGGGGGCGAGGGGGTAGTTATTATCAAAGAAAGTTACCTTTTGTTAAGAGGTGTTATGACTTTTTGCTCACCCGGGCCAAAAGCCTACCGGTTTCTCCAGGCTTCAAGTTAGTAGTAGAAGAGGGCGGATTGGAATAGGAAACGGAAGATTACAATAGTTAATGTAAAACCTCTCAATTATGAAAACCCTCTTTATTCAACTGTCCTTTCTTTTTATGGTTACATTATCAAACCAAGTAAGTAGCCAATCCATCCAACAATTGGGGCACAACTATTATTTAGCGGGAATTCCCACCCATGAATTTGATGCTTGGGCAGCGGAAAGACAAAAAGGGAATCAAAGACAAGCCAACTGGTGCTGGGCTGCTTGTGTACAAATGGTATTAAATTACCACGGTCTCTATGTAACTCAGGAACAAGTCGTAGCACGTATTTATGGCAGATTAATCGATAAGCCTGCCAATCAATGGCAAATAAAAAGGGCATTAAGCGGTTGGGCATTCAATGTTCGGGGACGCGTTTCTAATATTTATAGCCAGATGGGTTTTAGCAGTGCGAATGAAATTGTGCGAAGTTTAACTTATAAATGGCCTTTAATCGTAGGCCTAAAAAATCCTAATAGAAATATTGGGCATGCGTATGTATTGACTGCTATTTACTATTCGACCGATCAATTCAATAATGCAATTCCTTATAAAGTTACACTGAGAGACCCGATGCCGGGAACCGATGGAAAAGTCGAAATGAGTTGGCAGGAATTTTCAAGAAGGCGCATAATGATATTTAAGGTATGGGTATCAAGATAAATCTCTAACCACAAACGTTGTAACATTATGAATCGTAAAACTGTTATTGTCATTCTTCTTTTCATATTCACGCAGGTGGGAACGGCATTTGCTCAAAGCCAGAGAGTGTAAATCTAACTCTGTCTGAGTTTGATAACTTAAAACTTACTAACTTAGACAATTATGACACAGAAAGAAATAGATGAACTACAGGAAAAAGCGTTGGCACAACTTAAATCGGGCGAATCCTTATTTGGTGAGG
>DASVCW010000041.1:0-72750 GCA_036381435.1 Balneolaceae bacterium
CGGATAAACAAACCCATGTAAAAATTAAAGGCTATACCGTTCCGGGTGAAGATGACCCGCGGAGGGCTTCTGTCATTTTGATGGCTCCCGAAGGCGATAAAGCTCTGGCTCAGATTGGCACTAATCTCTATACTGTTACCGTTCCCCGCGCCGGTGATGCACCGACCATTAAAGTGAGCAATCCTGATAATGCAGCGTTCCCGGTAATGAAGCTAACTGATATCGGCGGACAATTCCCCGCCTGGAGCTGGGACGGAGAAACGGTTCACTGGTCAATCGGAAATGCTCATTTTCTGTACGAAATGGAAGCCGCAACCCAGCGTGAACGCGCCCAGGAACAGTATGATGCAGAACATGAGCAGGAAGATGATGATTCGGGAAATGAAAATAACCGACAGGATGATTCTGAAGACGAGGAGGATGAAGAAGAAGATCCAAATCGCCCCGATGATTATGAGCCTGAAGAACTGCGTATCAAAATTGAGGTAGAACGAGATATTCCTCAGGGAACGCTTGTACTTCGCGGTGCGAGAATCATCACTATGAACGGTTACGAAGTTATTGAAAACGGTGACATTGTGATTGTAGATAACCGAATAAAAGCGGTTGGTGAACGCGGTACGGTTGAAATTCCGGAAGATGCAGATATTCGCGATCTAAGTGGAAAAACCATCATTCCCGGTTTTGTGGATACACACGGACATGTTCGTCCCGCCCGCAATCTGCACCGGCAGCAAATTTGGTCATTTATGGCTAATCTGGCTTTTGGTGTTACCACCACCCGCGACCCTCAAACCGGCACCACCGACCTGTTAACTTATGCCGACATGGTTAAAGCCGGTGAAATTATTGGCCCCCGTGTTTATCAAACCGGCCCCGGTATTTTCTGGTCAGAACAAATTGAAGATTTGGATCACGCGCGGGATGTGCTCAAACGATACAGTGAGTACTACGATACAAATTACATTAAAATGTATGTGGCCGGTAACCGGAAAATGCGCCAGTGGATTCTGATGGCTGCTAAAGAGCAGAAAATTATGCCAACGACGGAAGGTTCACTGAACTTAAAGCTGAATCTCAATATGTTAATTGACGGTTATCCCGGGCAGGAACATAATATACCCATCACCCCGGTTTATGAGGATGTGATTACAACCATTGCCGAAGCAAAAATGGCCTACACGCCCACTTTGCTCGTAACGTATGGAGGGCCTTGGGCAGAAAATTACTTTTATGCGCATGAAGATCCGTCAAACAATCCAAAGCTGAAGTATTTTACCCCTTATGGCGAACTTTGGGGGAAAGCGCGCCGGCGCGGTGCTGGATGGTTCCATGAAGATGAGTACGTGATGGACCGTCAGTCAGAAACCGTGAAGAAGATTTATAACGCGGGCGGATTACTTGGCGTGGGCAGCCACGGACAATTACAGGGGCTCGGTTACCACTGGGAGCTCTGGACAATGTCGTGGGCAGATATGGATCCCCATAAAGCGCTTCGAGTGGCTACCATTCTCGGTGCAAAATCTCTCGGCCTTGATGGTGATATTGGCAGTATTGAAGCAGGTAAACTGGCTGATTTGATCATTTTGTCAAAAAATCCCCTGGAAAATATCCGTCATACAACTTCGATTGAATACGTGATGAAAAACGGACGCCTGTATGATGGCGACAACCTTAACCAGGTTTGGCCGAAAAAAGAAGAACTTGGGCGTATTTGGTATACGAGAAAGCAACCGAATGGCGTTCCGGGTTTGCATTTACTTGATAAGTAAGGGTGATTTAGGAATAAAATTGAACATGCTGAGTTTCTTGACTTCGTGAATTTTTCCTTTTCCATCTGCTGGAAGTCCCTCCTTGTCGCGTGGTTTTGCGTCCCGAGGATTTCGGAGGAGGGATTTAGGGTGGGTCCGAACAGGGCAATTGATGGAGCCCGATTCACTCATCGGGCGACAAAACCAGTCGCCTGATCAGGTTACCAGCTTAAAACAAAAAAGGCTCGATTCACCGAAGAATCGAGCCTTTTTAACTTTTTGAATTTGAATTAGTTATGGAGTGGGTTCAAAAGCAGTAACCGTGACAGTACCAACATATTCACCATCTTCAACTCTTACTTCATAAACTCCCGGGGTGTCAAATATAACATCCGCAAAACCTCCGTTTCGCCGAACATCGAAGGGAGCACTGCCATTTACGGTCCAGGTGTAGTCTTTGAGTATGGTAAATGCCTGCAGATAGAAAGAAGCAGTGTCGCCGACAAAAACAGAGTCGACAGGTGTGGTAGTTGCGAATGCAACCGGCCCTACGATCAGTAAAGAATCGCCGGGAGTATATTCGTAGTTTTGCTCACCGGCCACATCGCACGATGTTATACCGGCAACAACTATACAAGTTGTGAATAAGGCTATTAATTTTTTCATAACAGTATAATAATTTTGTTTTCAAATTTGATTATTTACGGAGTGGTATCGCCAATATCCCACCAAACAAACTGTCCTTGGTCATCTTCATCCCAACCCTGGTTTTGAACAGCAGTTGTTACATTTTCCTCATTCAAATTGTATTCGTCAGAGGGATAGGGATAACGGATGGCAATAGGCGTGGGAAAGGTAACAGCAAGTTTACCTGATTCCGGAGGCACAAGAACGCCTTCAAAATCGAGGCGACGCCATTCAGCCCAACCCTGAATGCCCTGCATATACATGGCTAACCACTTCTGAACACCCAGGGACTGCCGCCAATTAACCTGATCGAGAGGATTAGCAGCTATATAGGCATCAATGGCAGCCTGATCGGTAACTCCCCAAAACTCCATGGAAGCCCGGATAGCTTGCTCATACAGTGCGGCCGCATCTCCGGATGTAAAACCTCGCAGAGCCGCTTCGGCCTGTATAAACAGCACTTCATCATATAGCATAAAGATAGCCGGGAATGTGGCAGATCTTACCAGTGTACTGGGGCGGGAAAATTCGTCTCGCGGAACAGCAGCAGCGAGTCCCTGTGCAAGTCCGTATGGAAATCCCACATAAGTATCTACTTCATCGCTTTCGGTAGTATCAGCATAAGATGAAATGCGGGGATCGTTATTAGCCTGTAAGGTACTGATCAGGGGAACACTCACCGCAAAATCATCACGTTCCAGATAGGCCTCGCTAATCGGGTTTGCATTGGGTATGTTAGGCAGGTAAACAAACAGGGCATTATCTTCGTTGCTTTGCATCACTCCTGCGGCAAGAGCTTCACTAATAGCGGTGGCCGCTAAATCAGGCAATCTATCCGCGATACGAATGGCCGCTCTCATTTTTAAGGAATTGGCAAAGCGGCGCCATTGTTCCATATTACTTGCGTTCGTAGGCCCCTCCCCGTAGATGACATCGCCTGAAGTAAAGCCCGGCGCATCTACGTTTATCGAATCGCTGGCTTCGGTAAGCATGGTGATAATTCCCCGGTACACTTCCTCTTGTGAGGAATAAGCGGGCGAGGGATTTTCGCGGCCTTGCAAAGCTTCCCCTTCAAAGGGAATAGAGCCCCAGATGTCGGTAAGGGTTTGGTACGTCCATGCTTTTAAGATTTTGGCGACAGCAATTTGATTTGCGTTGTTACCATAGGCAGCATACTGTTCAGGAAATTCCCGGTTTAGCCGTATAATTTCCTGCAAATCATTAAGAGATGTGTAATAGTCAGCCCAAGTACTATTTACAACACCGTCTCGATAATTATACCTGCTTTCAGCCGTATACTGATTTTGAGACCAGTACTGCGAATAAAGATTACCGAAATATCCCAGTTCAAACTCACCCCAGTAGTTGTCAGCCAAGTCTTTCTGAGCATTGGTCAATAAAAAGGGTGTTTGTGTTGATGATGGCTCGTTAGGATTTTCATTAACCTCAGCAAGATCACAACCGGTGAACATTGCCATCAGAGCAACGACAGCGGCAATTCCTATATTTTTATGTTTGAATAAATAGTTCATAATAGTAATGGTTTGAAAAATTCAAATTAAAATGGTTACAGATTCAACTGGACGCTAAAGCCGTAAGACCTCTGGGGTGGAATCTGCCCTGCTTCAATACCCTGCACATTGGTTGAACTGATTACGTTGGTAGGGTCAATGTTTGGAGATTCTTTATATAGTATGGCCAGATTTCTGCCCAATAAAGATACCTGGAGACCGCTTATGGGCGTATTTTCAAACCATTCTATAGGCAGGGTATAAGACAATGAAACCTGCTGCAGCTTGATGAAGCTGGCATCATACACATGAGCTGCAGCTACACTAAACAGTCCTTTAAAAAAGGTTTCAGGGCCTACGACTCCGGTGTAGGGTTCTCCGCTGGGCAGCACTCCTTCCGGTGTCATACCTACTTCGCGGATATCATTTTCTACGGTTTCTTCAAACATTCCACTATAGAGACCAAAAGCATTGCTGACAGAATAGACGCTTCCTCCTTTTTGGCCGTTTACAGCCGCTGCAAGTGTGAACCCTCTGTAATGCAGGGTGGTGGAAAGGCCACCCGACCAGTCGGGTACATAACTGCCTAATACCTGGGGCTGATTGGTAGCTAAATAAGTACCGTCAGGCGATATTACTTTATTACCGTTTTCATCATACACAAAGTCGGTACCCAAAATGACTCCGTAGGTTTCTCCTACACGAGCAGCTATGTCAACATTAAATGGAGCTATGCCTAAGGTCAGAGTGGTTATACCAGGGGTTAATTCTGTTACTGTATTTACATTCCTGGCCCAGTTTACACCTATGCTCCACGTCAAACCGTTACTCAAAGATTGAACAGGCGTAACATTTAAGGCTACTTCAACTCCTTCATTAGTAAGCGTACCGGCATTAAGCAATATTCGGTCAAATCCACTACCTCGGGAAACCTCAACATCAAGAATTTGATTTACTGTTTCCTCATTGTAGTAGGTGACATCAAGGTTTAAGCGGCTATTAAAGAATTCAAGCCGGGTTCCAACCTCCCATGCCGTAGTTGTTTCAGGCCTTAAATTTGGATTGCTTAATGTATTTTGGACAGACAGCTGGGGTAAATCGCCGAACGGAATATCAAATGGATAGGTAAATGCAAGCCGGTAAGGCTCTGTATCATTACCTACCTGTGACCATCCTACCCGAAGCTGTGCAAAATCCAGGACTTCTGAATCGTTGAACATACCCAGTTCACTGAAAACAAAACTGGCCGAAGCAGAAGGATACAAATAGGAATTGTTACCCAGCGGCAGGGTTGAAGACCAGTCATTTCGCAAGCCTAAATCCAAAAAAAGCATATTTTCATAGCCTATTGTGGCACTGCCAAACAAACTTAAGACAAGCTCTTTTTGAAAAATATCGGTAATAGTAGGCCGACTAACCGAGTTTTCTATGGTATAAACTTCGGGAGCACTCAAGCCGCCTTGTGATTCCGCAATATTTTGGCTTAAATCTTCGTAGCGAGCATTTCCGCCAACAAAAGCATCAAAAGAAAAAGCATCAGTAAAGTCTCTGGCATAATCTAACGTCACCTGTGCATTGGTCTCCTGCACTTCCAGAACCTGCTCATTGTAATTTGATACCGCCTGGGAACCCACAGCAACACGTTCTGCACGCCGTTCGGTATAAAAGTCGGTGCCCACGTCAGCGGTAAGACTCAGATTTTCAGTAAATTCGTAAGATAGTGCAACTTTTCCGTAAATACGTTGAGTATCGTCATCCTGGTAATTCATACGCCGCACCCAGTATGGGTTATCAGTAAATCGGATAGTACCAAGCACCGGATCGGCCCAGTTCCATGCACGTTGACTGCCATCAGGACGAAAAATATCGGCCATATAACTTTCTTCACCCAAGTCTATCTGGCGTTGGCCAAAATGGTTAAACTGCAAGAAGACGTTTTGATTGGCATATCCCGTACCCGGGCGTCCGCGAACATCACTGTAAATATAATTCGTAGAAATTGTTGCGCTTAACTTGTCATTTAAATGAAGCGTACCATTAAAACTTACTTGGTTACGCTGGAACTTACTGTTCGGGTAGATTCCCGTTTGCTGCATATTGCTCAGAGAAAGGCGGAAGTTATAGTCTTCGGCACCTTGGGCAAAGGCGATACTATTATCGAATTTAATTCCGTTATTAAAAAAGTCTGTTACATTGTTGGGATGAGCTACCCACGGGGTAGTTTGACCCAGCAAACCGTTGACATTATCGTAGCTGTACCATTGCCGAACAGGACGACCGTCTAATCGGGGCCCCCAGGATTCGTCAGTGGCAAAATCAACAACCAATTGTCCCTCTCCATTTACTCTGAATGGAGCGTTAGAACCGCCCCCGTATAAATTTTGATAATCAGGAAGGCCAAAAACTTGTGTAACCGTAACGCCTGAGTTTATAAAAACACCAAGGCCGCCCTGTGCAGCGGAACCATCTTTGGTAGTAATTTGAATAACGCCGTTCGCGGCACGTGATCCATACAAAGCGGCGGCACCTGCGCCTTTTAGTACCGTTACCGACGCTATGTTATTAGGATTAATAATGCTTGCAGCATTACCATAATCATAACCTCCGGCACCTCGTCTCTGGTTTGCCGTAGTAAAATTAGCGTTACTGATGGGTATGCCGTCAACCACAAACAAAGGCTGATTGTTGCCTGTTAAGGAATTGACACCACGCAGTACAATACGCGAGGAACCGCCGATAGCGTTGGAATTGGTTATATTTGCTCCCGCTATTTTACCGGTAAGCGTACCCACAAAGTTGGATTCCTGGATTGCATTCAGATCAGCACCGCTGACTTCCTGTACCGAATAGCCGAGCGATCTTTCCTGCCGTTCAATACCAAGCGCGGTTACCACAACATCGTCTAATTGCTGGGTTTGCGGAATAAGTGAAATGTCTTGCGTTACCGTTTCAGCATCGACTACGACCTGATCTTTATAAGTCTGAAAGCCAATGTAAGTGGCACGAAGGGTATAAGTACCAAAGTCTATACCTTCAATAGTATATTCGCCCTGAGCATTGGTAGCGGCACCACGCTCAAGTTCAGGAATGTAAATATTAACCCCCGGAAGAGGCCGACCCGTTTCCTGATCTGTTACGGTGCCTGTTAAAGTTCCTGTTTGCGCTATCGCAAAAGAAACGAAAAACAAACACATATAGATAAGAGATAGTAGTTTTTTAGCCATAACTCTTGAATGTTTAAAGTTAAAATTAAAGCTGTTTTTTTCAGAGAATGAAGATGTGAATAGATGCATATTGCTAACTCCCTGTTATTTATTAGTTTATCTTGTTATATATTATTGAAATCTGTTAAGAAATTCTAAATTTTAAGTATTATTTATATCTCTCATAATTGAAGTTTTACTGATACTGTATCTCCTTCTATTCCAATGACTTAAAAAAGATTATTTTTTATTTTTTTCAGTCTTGTTTTTTAAGAAAATTCAAATTTTCATAAAATTAAATAAATTTATGTGCGTATAGCACTGAAAATATTAAGCTTAGGTGTTGATTGAAGTTTTTATGAGCCGGGAAAACGCTAAAAACAGATGAGATTTCTATGAGGTTTCAAAATCAATCATTGATTCACGTTATGAAAATGGATATGCTTTTCCGCAATCAGAACCTCCAAAATTAGCTGCGCTTTGCCTTTATTTGCCGACATTGCTTTTTCAACGGCTGTTCGACAGCTGTTTACTTATGAACTGCCGAATGAGCTGCGATCAGCCGCAAAAATTGGAAAGCGTGTTTGGGTTCCCCTTCAAAAGCACAAGGCTATTGGTTTTATTATCGATATCCATCAAAATAAACCTGATTTCAAAACCCGTTCCGTACAGAAAATTCTGGATGACGAGCCTGTACTTTCTGCAGAATTACTGAAGCTGAGCGACTGGATACACCGGTTTTATTACTGCGCCCGGGGCGAAGCTATTCAAGCCGCTCTGCCCACAGGACTAAATTTTTATGCAGAAAAATTTTTAAAAGTGAGTGAAGGTAGCGTTCCCCTCTTTTTAGATGACCTTCAAAAAGAGATCGTTGAAGATATTCGGGAAAAGCAATCATATCCCTTGAAAGAGGCCAACAGGCGGTGGAATGACCAGGCAATAAAAAAGCTGATTGGCCAAAAAGTACTTGAAATCAGGGAAGAACCGGCCGTAAAAATGGATCCTAAAACAGAAAATCTATGGAGGTGGACTACAAAAATGACTCGGAATGAAATTCTTGCATTCATCCGAGAGCATAAAGAGGCAGACAAAAGCTACAAGTGGATTCAGGCACTTGAATTGCTGACCGAACTGGACTTGCCCGAATTTCAGAAGGAACTCGCCGGGCATAGTTTACTTGAAGCCTATACTCTACAGCGTATTGAAAAAGAGGGATTGATCGCAGCTGAAGAAGTTGAATCATCAAGTTTAAATTTCAGGCACGAGCATGATCCATCACAAATAAAAACGCTGAATGATGAGCAGGAATACGCTTATGAAGAAATTCAATCAGCCCTCTCAAAAAATGAATTTTCCAGTTTTTTGCTGTTTGGCGTAACGGGCAGCGGTAAAACTGAAGTGTACATTCATGCTTTAAAAGAAGCATTGGATCAAGGCAAGGGCGGATTGGTATTGGTACCTGAAATTGGGCTAACACCCCAAATTGTGAAGCGCTTTTATATGATTTTTGGTGATGATATCGCCGTTCTCCACAGCCGGTTAACCGACCGCGAGCGTTATGATGCCTGGAGAGCTTTGCAAAAAGGCGAAAAGCGGATTGCCATTGGTGCCCGCTCGGCGGTATTTGCACCGGTTCAAAATTTAGGGTTAGTGGTTGTTGATGAAGAACATGACGCCTCTTATAAACAGGAAGATCCCGCTCCTCGCTATCATGGACGTGATGTTGCCATTATGCGGGCAAATCTGAACAAAGCGGTAGTGGTGATGGGATCTGCTACCCCAAGCATGGTTTCCATTTATGGCGCTAAAAAAGGCAAGAGTAAACTACTTTCTTTAACCAAACGCCCTTTTGAAGCCCAAATGCCGGAAGTCGAAATCCTTGATCTTAAGCAATACCGCTCGGCTATGCGCGGGCCGTTGGCTGTTCCGCTTTTTGAGTCAATAAAAGAAGCACTCGAACGTGATGAACAAGCCATTCTCCTTTACAACCGTCGGGGATTTTCATCGTACCAACAATGCGACTACTGCGGCACGATTCCGGAATGCCCTCACTGTTCGGTGAGCCTCACTTTTCATAAATCAAAAAAACAATTGCGGTGCCATTACTGCGGTTATTCTGAGCGACAATCAACTCACTGTAAAGAATGTGGAAACGAAGCCGTAACCGCGCAGGGAAGCGGAACTCAGCAACTGGAAGAACAGGTTTCGACGCTTTTTGATGGCGTAAAAACCTTGCGAATGGATTATGATACCACCTCAGGCAAGGATGCCCATGCCAATATTTTAAAAGCCTTTGGACGTAAGGAAGCGAATGTTTTGGTGGGAACGCAAATGGTAGGCAAAGGACTTGATTTTCCCGATGTAACAGTAGTAGGGGTGATTGATGCCGATACCGAGCTCGCCTTTCCTTCTTTCCGCTCCGGCGAACGAATGTATCAGTTGCTTAGCCAGGTGGCGGGACGATCGGGAAGGGCGGAAAAGAAGGGAAAAGTGTATTTTCAAAGTCGGCAGCCTGATCATCCTGCTATAACTACGGCTCAAAAACATCATTTTAAAGCTTTTGCACGCCAGGAATTGGGCTTTCGAAAAATGCTTCATTACCCGCCTTATTCGCGCATCATCCGGTTTGTTTTTAAAGGGAAAAAGGATCATCGCGTTCAGGCCATAGCTCATGCCTTCACCGAATGTTTGGCTGAAACGCTCGGTGATTCTGATCCTGTGCTGGGACCTTCGCCGGCAGCTATCGTCAAAATGCAGAATTATTTCCGGTGGGAGAGCTTCATTAAAATTGATCCCGCTAACGGTGCTCGTGCTATTGAACAAACGGTTGATAAAACTTTTGAACTTTATAATCAACGAAAACCGGAGGGGGCCAGTTCGGTACAGATAAATGTAAATGTGGATGCTTTGGAGTGATGAGGGGGAGTGAGAAGTGAGAAGGCAGAAGTGAAAAGGCTTTAGAAGCAAGATTTATTTGAGCAGCCCAATCCACTGATGTTATCAGCGGAGCACTCGTCCCCCTTTGAAGGGGGCTCGGGGGATGGCCAGTAGCATTCTGCAACTCAAACCAAAGTTGTTTAGCCCTGGCTTTTTTATTCACAATAGTCGTTTTCCTGAGTGATGATTTTACTGTAACTTATTGGAGATCAGTTAACATCATATTCTATAAAACTCATTTTTTATGCATCACTTACACCGCAAAAAATTATTTTCATTATTCGACGAGGAAGAGCGCGCTATTGTTTATATGAAGGGCGCTGAGCTTATGTATCGCTATGATACGGATTATGAATTTCCCTTTCGTCAGGAATCAAATTTTCAGTATCTAACCGGGGTAAATGAACCGGATTTTCATTTGATTCTGGACCTGAATAAGCAGGAGTATCACCTTTTTGTCCCCAGACGTGATGCCCAATACGCGGTATGGCACGGACGCGTGAAAACCAAAGAACAATATCAGGAAGAATATCAGCCCGATCACCTCCACTACGAAGGGCGCCTTCCCCAGATATTGGAAGATTTAAAGCCGGAAAAAATTTATTGTATTGATGAAATTCAGGCCGAATTCATCGAAGAATTCGACCGTAAAACTCCCATCGATTTAGATGCGCTTCCCGAAGCCACCACCCACTGCCGGGTATTTAAATCAGACTGGGAGCTCGATCAGATGAGGGAAGCGGCTCGGGTTAATAATATCGCTCATAAAGCGGTGCTGAAAGCGCTTGAACCGGGAAAGTATGAGTATGAACTTAAAGCTGTATTCGATTATCACCAGATTAAAAACGGGTTGATGCAGGATGCTTACAATGGCATTTTCGGCAGCGGCGATAACAGCGCTATTCTTCATTATGTGGAGAATAATCAACAGATTAAAGACGGTGATCTGTTTCTGATCGACGCCGGTTTCGAGTGCAATGGCTATGCTTCTGATTTCACCCGTACCTATCCCGCCAATGGAAAATTTACCGAACTTCAGGCAGCTGTGTATGAAGCGGTTCTGGAAGCCCAAAAACAGGTGATTAAAGCATCGGTACCTGATGCTAAAATGGAAGACCTGCATATCATGGCAGCCAAGGTTATGATGCAGGGGCTTAAAGACGCCGAAATTGTTAAGGGTGATATTGATGATTTGATGAAAGAAGATGTTTTTGCCTTGTTCTTTCCTCATGGGCTGGGACACTTTTTAGGCCTTGATACACATGATGTGGGCGGTTATCCCAAAGGGGTGAATCGCATTGAGCGCCCCGGTATAAAGTATCTGCGAATGCGACGCAGCCTTCAGCCGGGAATGGTACTCACCATTGAACCGGGACTGTATTTCATTCCCGCCCTGCTGAAACCGGCGCTTGAAGATGATAAAATTTCATCCTTCCTGAATAAATCGAAGTTGGAAAATATGCTCGACTTCGGGGGCGTCCGGATAGAGGATAACCTGATTATCACTGAAGACGGGCACGAAAACTTAACTGACGTACCCAAAGAACGTGATGAGATTGAAAGGGTGATGAAGGGTTGAAAATTTATGAATGGTTGAGTTATTGAATGATAGAATGGAAAAGGCGTTTCACGGAGTTGCTGGGAGAAACACGTAATTTTAATATCTCTGTAGGACGGGCATCCTCCCGTCAACAATTAACTCTAAAACGATTAAAATAAAGAATTGGGGGAAGGTTTCTATTTCAGGGATTGTATTTGGGACAAAATCTCCTGCTGATTTATAATCTTTCCCCGACGGACAAGATGTCCGTCCTACATTTTCTTTAGAGAATCACGGAGAAAAAATCTGTATTCTGTACCTCTACGGGTAATTAACAAGCATCAAAAATAAAGCTTATGAATAAATTCATTAAACGATTATGTATTCCTGTAACTGCATGTATTTTCTTTATGCTTCTGGCCACTTCAACCGCCATGGCTCAGTCCAGCGATGAAGAAATTTTTCCTCAAAAGGAATTGATAGTGAAGATGGATGCCATTTCTCCGGGAGCGGGAATTTCATTTCAAGTCCAAAATAATGCAAAACTCAGAGCTCTTATTTTCTTTACCACAAGCTTTGATGACCTGGCCTTTGGCAAGCGTTTCTATTTAGACCTGACTTACCTTCGCTATAATTACTGGATAATTTCAGAATCAATGAAAACCTACTGGGGAGCTGATTTGACCCTGGTTTTTGATGGCGACCCCGCTATGGCTCCCGGTTTTCTGATTGGTAGTTCCTATGAATTAGGTGAACGTTTTTCCATCTTCGGAGAAGTGGGTTTGAATGTTTTTGTGGTTGGTGATATCGGCGGAGCACGTCTGGGAATGTTTAATACGGGCGTAGGGATGAAAGTAGCTTTATAATGAAGAGTCTGTAGGACGGGCATCCTGCCCGTCAACAATTAATCCTAAAACGATTAAAATAAAGAATTAGGGAAGGTTTCTATTTCAGAGATTGTATTTGGGACAAAATCCCCTGCTGATTTATAATCTTTCCCCGACGGACAAGATGTCCGTCCTACATTTTCTTTTAGAGAATCACTGGGAAGTCTTGGTATAACAACTTCACTCATTAAATGAATCCGGCAGATCATTCTCATATAAAACCACATCGCCTTCCTTTGCAAAATGATGCATAGTCCTGTTGGCATCGTAGAGACTGCGGACAATCTTTACTTTCTCCATATCAAAGCCGGTTGATTCTATGCCCTCCCGAATGGCTTTCGTTTGTTTTTGCCCCACTAAAATTACCAAGTCCAGATTCGCACTGCCGATTTGCTGACCGAATTCCCGATTTTTTTCATCCTGAAGATCGCCCAGTTCAATCATCCCCGGGGTGATGATAACACGCCGGCCGGTCTTAAACTCCGACAGCGTCTGCACGGCATTCTTTGCTCCAACAGGGTTTGAATTAAAAGCGTCATCAATAACGGTAATTTCACCCTGCCTTTTCAGCTCCAGGCGATGTTCAACCGGTTCCATTCGTCCCGCCGCCACCGCGATGGTAGAAAGTCTCAGCCCCATCGACTTTGCCACACCCGCAGCTAGCAGCATATTGTGAATATTGTGAACACCCAAGAGCTTCATGGAAAAGGTTTTCTTCTCATCACCCGCCACCACTGTAAACTGCATGCCCTTCTGATTGTAAGTAATATTTCGGGCGCGAATTTGCCCCCGACTCACTCCCGTACGAATTACTTCAACATCGTTGTGAATTTCAGACATGGCGTCAACACGTTCATCATCCGCATTCAGTACCACCCTTCCGCCCGGCTTGGTTCGTTTTACCAGTGTCGATTTTTCCTGGGCGATCACATATTGAGATCCAAATGTTTCGATATGAGCTACTCCTACGTTGGTGACTACCGCAATATCCGGTTCGGCAATGTCGCAAAGTTCATCAATATTGCCTTTGTAACGCGCGCCCATTTCCAAAACCAGCACTTGGTGAAAACTTTCCAGATCATTGTTAATAACCTTACAAATGCCCATCGGCGTGTTGAAGCTGCCGGGCGTGGTGCAAACCGAATAACGCTCACTGAGCAGGTCGCGAATCATAAACTTGGTGCTGGTTTTTCCATAACTGCCGGTGATGGCAATCACAGTGAGATTAGGCATACGCGCCAGCTTTTTCTTTGCCAGCCGCTTGAAATGCCAGTGCACATAATTTTCATAGGGTTTGGTTATTAAAGCCGCCACAAAAATGAGAAACGGAACTAATACATTGCCCAAAATCCAGCCGAACGACAGCAGGTACATGTCGGCGGCATAAAATACAGAAAGGTCTATCGAAAGCGGGGTAAAGGGGATTTTTCCGGTATAAGAAATGTAGGTTGTGGCAGCGGGAATAATCAGCGAAAGCAGCACGAAGGGGATGATGAGCCGGATCATCCGGGGCGTATAAACGAGTGGCTTTTTGGGCTTTTCACCCCGGTAATATTTGAACGGAGCAAACCAGAAAATGCCGAACATAGCCAGGATGATGATTACTGCACTACCCGTCACAATGTCGGACAGAAAAATAAGCATCACAAAAATAATCACATTATAAAGCACATGGTCGGGGGTGATCACCCTCCGGTTCCAATAGTGCAACAGCCACTGCCAGTATTCATTGAACTTATAGCCGTTCTGCTGAAAAATATGCAAGAAATAACGCCCCCGCAGAAAAGTATGACGAGCCATCACCAAAACAAAAATTAGGATAAGGGCGTCAACAACGTTTAAATACCAATTCAAATTTCTGTAATCAATTTTTAAAGGTTACTTGGTAGAAGGAGCCTTTGAAAAGCCCTTATGTCACCCTGAATTTATTTCAGGGTCTCTAAGCAGAAAATTTTTTATTAGCTGCTTTTAAACAAGCGATTAACAACAGATGCTGATCCGCCAGCCGACGGACAGCATGACATGATAAAGTTTTTCACAGGCTCCGGAAAAGGTCGCTTAAGTATGGAACTTCTTTTATATTAATCGCGCTTAATACCATACGTAAATCTTCATCTAAATTGTTTGCCACTCCCGTAGGGATTCCTACGGAATAAAATACGGAAACACTAAATAAAGAAGTATTTAGACATTTTGTGTTTTTGTGCTTTCGTGGTAGATTTAAATCTAAATTTGTTGGAATATATGAAATTAATAATCCCTATGGCAGGCCGCGGAACAAGAGTAAGGCCTCATTCCCACACTGTCCCTAAACCTTTGTTACCCGTGGCGGGAAAAATGATTGTAGAACGCATCACAGAGACCTTTGCCCGAACCCTTGATCGCCCCATTGACAAAATTGTCTTCATTTTAGGCCCCGACTTCGGTCAGGAAATCAAGGATGAACTGAGAGCAATGAGTGAACGCCAAAATGCCCGTGCAGCTTTTCGTGTACAGGATGAAGCACTTGGTACCGCTCATGCCGTTTATTCTGCTGCAGAAGATTTGAGCGGAGAATGCATCATCGTGTTCGCTGATACGATTTTTGATATGAAAGGTTCCGTTTCTATCGAAGATGCCGACAGTGTTATATGGCTGAAAGAGGTTGATGACCCTTCCCGGTTTGGCGTGGCTGTGGAAGAAGACGGACAAATCACCGACTTTGTAGAAAAACCGAGTGAACCGATTTCAAACCTGGCCATTATCGGTGTCTATTATTTTAAAGAAGGTGAACAGCTTAAAAAGGAAATTGAATATCTGCTGGAACATGATGTGCGCGGACACGGCGGTGAGTTCCAGCTCACTGATGCCCTCGACCGCCTGTTAAAAGATGGCAAAGTGTTCAAAAAAGCAACGGTTGATGAATGGTTGGACTGTGGCACCCTGCCCGCCTGGCTCGAAACATCCGGGGTCATTGTTGAAAAGGAATATGATGGAGTGGATGAAGATTTATATTCTGATACAAAGATTATTCCCCCCGTTTATATAGGTGATGATGTGGAGCTTGAACACTGTATTATCGGTCCCAATACCAGTATCGCCACCGGATCATCTCTAAAAAAGTGCACCGTTAAAAACAGCCTTATTCAGGAAAATGCCCGTCTGGAAGATTGTAATATCGAAGGCTCGACCATCGGGCGGCATGCCGAGTTAAAAGACGTAGATCAGGAAGTGCATGTGGGCGATCATTCGAAAGTTGGGGTTGAGGTATAGTACACTTTAGACAGGGCGAATAATCTTTTTAATGCAGCCTAATTAAACGCTTTGCTTTAAAACGACGATTAAGGCAAGAAGTGTGCTATACCTTCCGGGAATCAGTAAAAGGTGTAGCATACTCATGGGTTGCTTTAAGTTTTTATACTTTTCTTCATAATTGAATAGATTCACCCTTACAAACTACTCGAAAGTGTACTACACATCCATTATATAAAATCACTCAAGGGACGATCTTGGTCAACATCTTTCAATGAATCATGGACCGTTTCATGGTGCCCTTCCGGCTCCAGGTGAATGGTTACAATCACATCACCCTGCATAGCATTGATAAGCCTTTTTTCAAGCAGGGTAGCATCATCATGGGCTTTTTTCAGGCTGATGTTTTCTTTGAAAACAGCATGCAGCTCAATCCAGGTGGTACTGCCTGTGGTACGATGCCGAAGGTTATGCACTTCTATCATAGAACCGGGTAATTCTTTAGAAAGGGCTTCGCGAATGGCTTCATGTATATCGGGATTTCGGGAATCCATGAGTCCGTCAATGGAGTATCGGAGCAATTTGTAGCCTTCGTACATTACATAAAAGGCCAGCAGCGCGGCGATGATCGAATCGAGCAGTAAGAAATTGGTGAATTTTATGATCAGCAAAGTAGCCACCGCACCTGCACTGGTCCAGACATCGGTAAGCGTGTGTTTGCCATTGCTGATGACAATCATGTTATTTTCGCGCTTCCCGACTTTTATGAGATAGCTTCCCAGTGTCAGATTTATCAAACCCGCGCCGCCGATGAGATAGACGCCGCTCATCAACTCCTGCAGGTTGTGGCCGAACAGATAGTTCTCTACAGATTGATAAATGATAATGATGCCTGCCAGAATGATGACTGTTCCTTCAATGCCGACAGACAAAAATTCAACGCGCTCGTGCCCGTAAAGGTGTTTTTCATCAGCCGGTTTTGTACTTAAGATCAGTCCGTAATAAACGAAAGAAACGGCAAGCACGTGAACAACCGATTCCGCGGCATCGGAGAGTGCGGTTGTAGAACCGGTGATCCAAAAACCGCTAAGCTTGAGTGTCAGCGAAATAAACGAAACCAGCAGGCTGATTCGCAAAGCTGTTTTTGCTGAAGATGATTTCACATTAAAAATAATTGAATTGGTCGCCACGGAAGCACTCCCGAAGGGATGCCTACGGCAAAAAACACCAAAACTTGTTTAAATATTGTGCCTTTGAATTATCGCGGAAACAAATACTGAAAAAATATCATTCTTTTCGTTTTCCGTGCTTTAGTGGCTACTTCACCTTAAAGATTACTCAAAGAATTTCTGAAAGCAAGTGGATTTGTTCTTATTTTTACGCTCATTTTAAATGCCACGGAAACACTAAAACACTAAATTGGATTAAATATTATTCTTTTTGTGTTTTTTGTGCTTTAGTGGCAAAAAATAGTTTCAATCTGTGCAAGACATCAACCCAAAACATAAAGAAGTTTTTGAAGTAATTTCGCAGGCGGGCGAGGCTGCGGGACAAGAAGTGTTTGTCGTGGGAGGCTATGTCCGCGATTTTTACCTTAGTCGTATTAAAAGTGATGATGAGCTTGATATTGATTTTGTGACCGTAGGTTCGGGTATCAATCTGGCGAAAAAGGCAGCTGAAAAACTGGGTTCAAAAACCCTGTCGGTATTTAAACAGTTTGGGACAGCCCACATTAAGCACCATAACCTTGATCTGGAATTTGTCGGTGCGCGCAAGGAAAGCTACCGGCGAAACTCCAGAAAACCTGTGGTTGAAAATGGCTCACTTGAAGACGACCAGCTGCGGCGTGATTTCACGATCAATGCTCTTTCATGGTCGCTTAATAAAGGGAGCTACGGTGAATTGAACGACCCCTTCAGCGGTATTCAGGATTTAAAAAACAGGCTCATCCGAACACCGGTTGATCCACTTCAAACTTTCGATGACGATCCCCTGCGGATGATGCGCGCTATTCGCTTTGCCTCAGAATTGCAGTTCGATATCGAAGAAGAAACGTATAAAGCCATTGAAGAGATGGCGGGACGGATTTCCATCATTTCGAAAGAACGAATTATTGAAGAACTCAATAAAATAGTGATGTCGCCCATACCTTCTATCGGCTTTGCTTATTTATTTAAAACGGGCCTTTTGCATCACTTTTTCCCCGAAATGGTAAAACTGCATGGCGTACAAAAAGTGCGGGGAGTTCGCCATAAGGATAACTTCTGGCATACTTTAAAAGTGCTGGATAACGTGGCTGTAGAGAGTGAAGATCTTTGGCTTCGCTGGGCTGCCCTCATGCACGATATTGCTAAGCCGGCTACTCAAAAATTTGTGAACGGTACGGGCTGGACGTTTCACGGACATGATGCACTGGGTGCAAAATGGGTGAAGTCAATTTTTCGCAGGTTAGGCTTGCCGCTGGATGAACGCATGAGATACGTGAGGAAATTGGTGCGTCTGCACTTGCGTCCCATCGCACTCGTCTCGGATGAAGTGACTGACAGTGCCATCCGTCGCTTACTTTATGAAGCGGGTGAAGATATTGATGACCTGATGAAACTCTGCCGGGCAGACATCACCAGTAAAAATGATTATAAGGTAAAGCGGTATAACAAAAATTTTGATTTTGTTGACCAAAAAATCAAAGAAGTTGAAGAGAAAGACCGGTTGCGAAAATGGAAGAATCCGGTAAGCGGTGATGAAATCATGGAAGCGCTGAACATTAAACCGGGTCCCGCGATTGGCGATATTAAAGACGCCATAAAAGAAGCTATTTTGGATGGCAAAATTCCCAACGAGCACGATGCCGCCTTCGATTATATGATGAAAATTAAAGACCGCTATGTTGATTGAGGTTGTTATGCCTTTGTTTAGAATCCCGAAGGGATTGAGCGTGAATAGCCCCGAATAGGCCGAAGGTGCATTCGGGGTTAAAAGATAGCATGATAGGCAACTCCGCCAGCCGGCGGATTGAACCCGCGTGTTGAAGGTTCTACCTTAATTCAACCGCCAGCTGGCGGGTTGGGTTACAGACTTTTTTAATCACCTCGATTTCACGGGGTGCTATTCATTTAAAGCCCTTTGGGCTTTAGGTTTTGTAGAATAGATTATATCTCCTTATCTCGAAATCACGTTGTCATTAGCTAACTTTGTGAGTATCGATGCCCATTCTTTTCTTAAGTTCCTTTGATGCCTTCACATAACCGCCGCCGCTGCCATCCACGAAATGCACATGCTCGCGATGATATTGAAAAACCATGCAGGTAATCATTGCCGATTCAGCAACGTGCAGGCCGTAAGTCAGGGAAGACTCTTCATACTTTTGCTGTAGAAACTTTTCGAGATTGTGTCGCTGAAGAGAACTTCCACTTAACACAATTCGCAGCATATCGTCGAATTTACGATGATCGGAATTTGATGATAAATCAGATTTGTACAGCCCCCAATCGGTTTTGGACGTCTTGGTTTTCAGCCTCATTAAAATCTTGCCTAAAACGATCTGGAGTTCAACCTTTATCAAATACAGAAGGCGTTGAAACCGGTTCAGACCGAAGGTGCGGAATTTTATTTCACCCCAAAGCTTAAAGACAGACATGTTCATAGATAACTCCGGTACGGTGATGGGATTTGTTCTGTCATCAAAACCGAAAATATCCCGCATTTTTTGCAATACTTCTTCATAAATTTGATCCGGATTATCGTGTCGCGGGTTGCTTTTTACCAGCAGCGTAATCACTTCTTTTCCCTGCTGTTTCACTTCCTGCCAGCGGCATTCAAGCCCCGTAAAATCTGCCGAAGACGGACCTTCTGATGGCGAAATTCTAAATTCATCAGCTCCTTTCTCTTTCAGCACTTCTTCCGCAAAACTGATTCCTCCGCCTAAAAAAACCGCTTGTAAATAGACCTCAGAAACCTTGTAACGGGCTACTTTTATATCATAACCATTTTGCCGGATGAAAGAAATGGGAAAAACGGCCGCACGTAAATCCAGTTTATATTCAGCCTGCCCAATTTGGCGGCTGTCTGCTAAAACTTTCCGGGCAACATTCAGCAATTCGGGTGGAATACAAAAAACGGCACCATCACCGGCAAAACAAAAGGGAATTTCATTTTGGCCGACTGCGTTTAATATGCCAACGATGGGTGAGGCGCCCAGAATGTTGACCGTCTTGTAGCGACCGGCTTCAATAGCTGCTGTGGAATTTACAATATCAGTTACCCCTATATACCAATCACCCGGCAAAGAATGATAGTTATCCGCTTGTGAAGCATCAAAAAAACTATTTAGAATAGGCAGTTCACTATAAAAGTCACTGTCGTTTGATTTGCTCATTGTTGCTCCTTTTTAAAACTAAGGCGTTGAGCGCCCAGAACGCCCTTATTTAACCGCTCAGTAGTCAACTTATAAATAACATACGAAAAAAGAAGGAATATAGATTTTGATTAACTTCCTTATCTTTAAGTGAATTTAAAAATTGTAGTAACTATGAGTTCCGTGATTAATTCTTACAAATTGGGTTCTATTCGGGTTGAAATCAGCGAGATTGATGATCAACCCAAAAAGCTGAAGGTGGTTTGCAACGACGGTAATTATAAATCTGAGTTTACTGTCAGGAAATACGAGTATGAAAATTATAAGCGGCACATGAATCAACGTATTAAAAATGCTTATAACGAGCAGTATAAAGAGGAAGAGTGAATGAAAACCTGCCATTTTTTATAGACATTGCCCTTAAAGAATCCTATCATTAGCGGCTAAGAAATCATCTATTTTTACCGCCCCTTTTATGAAATCTTGTATTAAAAAACTTGAACAGGAAGCCCGGAAACTAGAGCCCGGGGCTAAGGAACGAGACCGGCTCATCAACCAGGCACAGAAATACGGCAATGATTTTTTAGATGATTTGACCGAAAAGCCTGCTTACGTTACTACAGAGAGCATGGGCAAAAAGCTTTATGATTTGCCTATTGATGAAGAGCCTGTTGATATTAATCATCTTCTTGACGTGTTAAAATCGGAGGTTGATACCCCCGGAATCAATTCCGCTTCAGGAAAACATTTAGGCTACATTCCCGGTGGCGGACTTTATCCCTCTGCCGTGGCTGATTACCTGGCAGCCGTTGCCAACCGTTATGTCGGCGTTTTTTTCTCTTCCCCCGGTGCTGTACGTGTCGAGAATATGTGCATCCGGTGGTTGTGTGATCTTATTGGCTATGGCGAAAGTGCAGGCGGTAATTTAACTTCAGGCGGATCTATTGCCAACCTAATTGGCTTAGTAACAGCACGCGACCATTCAGAAATTAAAGCGAAAGATTTTCATCGGGCCGTAGTTTATACCACGCGCCAAGTTCATCATTGCGTAATTAAAGCGCTCAAATTTGGCGGACTGGGTGAGGCAAAACTGCGCGAAATTCCTATGGACGACCGGTACCGGATGAAACCGCAGGACCTCCGCAAACAGGTTGAGGCCGATAAGAAAAACGGCTTGATTCCACTGGTCATTTTTGCCTCGGCCGGTACAACCGATATCGGTGCCGTGGATCCTTTAAATGATATTGCTGATATCGCAGAGCAGCATCAAATTTGGTTTCATGTTGACGCGGCCTACGGCGGCTTTTTTCTGCTCACTGATCATGGGAAAAAGGCGATGAGGGGTATTAAACGTTCCGATTCGGTGACAATCGACCCTCATAAAGGCTTGTTTTTGCCATATGGGTCGGGCGCAGTACTGGTAAAGGATGAACAGAGACTTTTTGATTCGCAGCATATGACAGCTAATTACCTGCAGGATACGCTGAAAGCGAATGAAGAACGTTCACCCGCTGATCTTTCACCCGAGCTCTCAAAGCATTTCAGGGGTTTGCGGATGTGGCTGCCGCTGCAACTTTTTGGCCTGAAGCCCATCCGTGCCGCGCTTGATGAAAAACTGTTACTTACCCGCTATTTTTACCGGAAAATTCAGCAAATTGACGGCATCGAAGTGGGTCCCGAACCGGAGTTATCGGTGATGCTTTTCAGATACGTCCCCAAGTCAGGCGATGCTAACGACTTCAATAAAAAGCTGATTGATGAGATTCATTCTGATGGGCGGGTTTTCCTTTCATCAACCCACATTAACGGAACCATTTATCTTCGGCTGGCGGTGCTTAGCTTTCGTACCCATCTCGAAGAAATAGACCTCATGCTATCTATTTTGCGTAAAAATATTCTAAAGCTGGCCCAAGCCTAACTTTAATTTAGCAGATCTCAGAAGGTTAAAGTTCAACTTATCTTTTAAATCCAAATCATAATCGTTGCGGCCCGGTTGATGTCCGGAATTTTCAGGAGACGCCAAATCAAGGCTTTTTCCCACTTTTTTTACGATTTGTCTGCAAATAATATCTTGGGAGTAAAAAATATCCTTCAGATGTTGGTCATAGGTTTCAGACCATAAATGAAAACCTCCTCCGGTTTCTATAAGCTGTGCCGTTACCCTGATTTTATCTCCACTTTTACGAACGCTTCCTTCAAGCACATGTGACACAGAATGCTTTTTGCCGATGCGCCGCACATCTTCATTCCGCTCTTTATAAGCAAAAGCCGATGTCCGAGAGCTAACTTCAATTCCTGAAAGCTTTGTCAGTTCATTAATGATTTCTTCCGACAGCCCATCGCTAAAATATTCAAACCCTTTTTCACTTGTCATGGTCATAAAAGGTAGAACCATCATTCGGATAGGTGCCCTGCCGGTTTTAGCCTTAATTTCTTCAGATGACGGCACCTTAAGTCCGTTATTACTCACGGCAGATATTTTAACCGGCTGTTTCACATTTTTTAATTGATGCGAACCGAGCGCAACCGTTTTTATTTTGCCGTTATTTTTGATTTCGTCTTTTATTTTTCCGGAGATCAAAATGCTACCCGGGGTGGATAGCTCTTCCAGACGTGACGCAATATTCACCGCATCACCAAACACTTCCTCATTGTTATAAACCACATCTCCCATATCAAGCCCTATTCGGAGGGGCACCGAAGGGTTTTTTAAATCTTTTTGTATATGAATACCGCAGCTAACAGCATCAAAAGCGCTGTTAAAAATAGTGATCGCACCATCGCCATAGACATTCAAAATTTTGCCTTTAAACTCCGTAACCCTTTTTATCAGGGCTGAACGATGTCGTTCCCTTTGTTTATTTGCTCTTGCTTCATCTTCCTGCATGGTTGCCGTATAGCCAACAATGTCGCTAAACATCACCGCTGCAAGCTGACGAATATTTTCTGATCCCATAAGCTTTATTTTTAGGTAATAGAACCTCTCTTTTTTCTGTATCAGGCCTAAAGTAACTAATAGATGCTCAAATGTCGGTTAGAGTCTGCTAATGATTATGGCAAAATCTTAATAATGATTTTAAGCAGTCAGCCAATTAAGAACAGTATCCAGAACAATTCCTTTTTGATTACCATTAAACGTATGATCAATTTTAAACAACGATTCGTTTACGGGTGATGAAAGAACAGGATAAAAACACAAAGCAAAAATGGTAAGTATCAGTTGAGAGGCGCTAACCGAAGCAATTTCATAATTAGAGGCCGCTTTGGCTAACTGTGCCTCCAGCAGTTTCAGATTGAGTTCGATTTGCTCATTAAAAAGCGAGATCAGCCAATCCGTTTTTCGTCCGCTTTCGGTAAATACGAAGCAAAGGATTTCCGGTTGCTCCTGTGCTTTTTGGAGGCACTCATCAACCAATTCTTCGATTTTTTGAAATAAGGGGATATTTTTTTCCAAAATGGGTGAGAATCCGCCGAATATTTCTTCCACTGATTCATTATAAACCTGCTCAAAAAGCCTCTTTTTGGTATTGAAATAGTAATGAATCATCGCTTTTGTTACGCCTATCTGGTCAGCAATTTGCTGAAGGCGTGCTCCTTCGTACCCATGATTTACAAATTCAGCCCGTGCCGCTTTAATGATTTCTTCTTTTGTACCGGTTGAAGTATCAACAGCCATAAAACTAATTAGTTAGTTAACAGTTGATATCAAGATAAAAGAATCAGTAAGAGTAGCAAAATGAACTAACCAAATAGTTAAATTTTAAGCCGGATTCATTCTAGCATTGATTTAAACCGAAATAAAAGCTATTCTAAAATATTCGGGGCGTGGCGCAGCCCGGTAGCGCGCGTCGTTCGGGACGACGAGGTCGCAGGTTCAAATCCTGTCGCCCCGACTTATAGTAGAACTTGGGAGGGAAAACTCTATAAGGTTTGGAAGAACTGCATCAGGTTCTTCCAAAGTTATATGAGTGGCTAACTTTACAATGGTGCGATCGAGAGATGTAGGCCACTTGCAAAGTGGACTACATCAATCCGTCTGCCTTCTCACATTTCACTTCTGCCTTTGCCGTCTCACTTCTCACGAAGATAAATATCTCCGCTAATCGATTCTAAAACTATCAAAGATCCGCCACTGCCAATCTGACCTTTCAGTTCATAACCAACCAGGGGAATGTGCTCTTTTTTATTTTTAAAATGAAGATTTTCTAAATTGGTATAAGCCTCTCCCGAAATAGTCTTTATTCGTATATCGGCAGATTCACCCGAAGGCCAACTCAAGTCCACAAAACCACTGATCGACTTTGCATGAATGGGTCCGCTTAAATGAACCAGTTCAATATCGCCGCTGATGGTTTCCACCCCGATATCAGCATTTCGAGGCACCAAAACCTGATACTTTATATTGCTGCAAACCATGTAGTAGCTGTCGTCATCGCTCCAGCTATATCGTGAATATTCATCCGGGCAATCTTCACGTCGTCCGGTTTTTAGCATATCTTCATCATAATCCGATTCAATATCAAGCCGGCCATTTTCGTGAGAAAAATCGAAGATTAAAGCTTCATTCAGCTTCCCCCCGTTGATTTCAATCTCAGCCTTGAATAAAACTTCATCTTTATTCCAGGATTTTATTGAAATCATATCTCCGAAGGGAAGGTCAAGACGAACTTTGTCATCATTATCCATCGAAAAAGACTTCTCAACAAACCTTTTCTGAGCAGTCGAAAAACTGACTAAAAACAGTAACGTAAGAATAGTACAGACTAGTTTTTTCATCGTCTCACCTCTCACGTCTGCCGTTTGCAGTCTCACTTCTCACTTCTGCCGCTCCTTCGCTTTTTCGCAAGTAGATATCGCCACTAATGGTTTTCAATGAAATACCAACCCCACCGCCATTGAGTGTGCCCTTAATATTACGTCCGCCGGCAAGACGCATCATGTTTTCTTTTTCTCCTTCAATCTCAATATCAAGATTCGTATAAATTTCTCCGGATATTGAACTTAAAAGGAGATCAGCTTGAGTTGAAGCCGGCATCGTTATATCAATATACCCACTGACTAATGAAATCATTGTTGGAGTGGCGGATGAAACCTGCGAGAACACAATATCAACATCACCGCTGGTACTGTTGGCGATTACAGGGCCGGTAATATTTTCAAGTTTTATGTCGCCGGTTTTTGACTGAATTTCAATTTCTCCATTATGGTTACTTATGCTGATATCACCGCCACCCCAGCTTACTTCCTCAATCATGATACGTACCTTATTCGGCACTTTCACAATAAACTCGCCATCGTTTGAAGTAGCTTGAACTACCTTCAGTACACCATTTTCTTCTTCAACCGATAAACCTATTCCGGTGTTATCCATACCCGCGCCATATAACGGACGCAAACCCTCAGCGCGCTCAGGAGGCGCCTCGTAGTCGGTATTTTCAATTACTACTTCACTGCCATTGTAGCCTTCAACAGTGATGTCGCTGTTCGAAAGAGAAAACTGAATAGCTTTCTTAGGGCTGTTTCCCAAGTCATAGGTGAATTGCTGAGCTTTGGCCGGTTGAAAGACAAAAGCCAAAAACAGGGTTAATAAAAGAGTCAAATATTTCATGATAGTTGAGCTTAGTTTAGGTTAAAAAATGGTTCTAAAAAATGTTCATTAAGTTATAGATTCGCTTAATCACGCCTTCAACGCCGCGATTCCCGCTTCCAGCCGGTTGCGCACAATTTTTCGCGTATCGGATTTCATAAGCAGTTTGTTCATTTCGTTAATCGCTCCTTTCGCTTTCAACTGCACCAGCATATTGATGAGCGTAATTTGCATTAGCGGATCATCCTGCTCGTTTAGAGAATTTACCAGTGCTTTCTGAATGCGTGATTCTTCCCGGAATTGAAAAAGCGCTTCTGCAGCAGCTATTCGCACATTCACGCTTTTATCGTTATTCATGGTGTGAATAAGGATTTCAGTAATCTGCCGGTCCAGCTTTTCATTGGCAAAAAGTCGGGTTGAAGTATTAACTGCCGATAGCCGCTCACCCGCAGAAGCCTGTTGATAAATGCCGTCATAAATCAAGGCTTCTTTTATCTGCCGCACTTCATGCTGTAATGCCGCTATTTCCTGATCTGAAGCTACATTTTCATCACTCCAAAAATGCCCCGCAGAGAAACCGACCAGCAACAAAATAAAGCCTGCGGCGATGCGAAGAGACCAGATAAAAGAAGAACTCATCTTGTTATCCGCCACCAGCCTTAACCCTTCTGTCTTAGGCTTCTCTTCAAAATCAATTTTAGCAAAAGGATCTGTTTCTGCAGCTTGATTCGATTGTGCTTCAAAGTAGCGAAACTGATCGGCATATGATTTTAACTCGTCCGGGATATTCTCGCGGCGAAAGTACTCCCGCAGTTGCTGTTCTTCCTCCAGGCTGCTTTCTCCATCGAAATACTTGTCGATCAGTTGTTTAATTTTTTTGGCGTTCATAATTCTGTTTTATTAAACATTTTCGGCGCACTTCCTTTCTCGCCCGCGAAAGAGCCACGCGAATATTATTGATTTCCAGGCCGGTCATTACAGCAATTTCTTCATAACTGTGCTGCTCAACATCCCGCAGATGGATGATCATCCGCTGCCTTTCGGGAAGATCCTGAATGATCTCATGCACATACCGAACCGATTCATTGAGCTCAGCCTTTTGCCCGGGATTCACTCGCGGGGAAGCCTCCATTTTCACAAGCTCGAGTCCGCCATCATTCTGATTCCGATTACGGTATGAGCGGAGTTTATCGAGGCACAGGTTTTTGGTTATCGTAACCGCCAGTGCCTCAATACTGCTATAATCAAGGAGCTTCTCGCGCATATTCCACAACTTCAGATACACATCCTGAACGGTATCCTCGGCTTCCTCCCGGCTGTTCAGCATGGTTACAGCCAGTCGAAATAGCTTGCCCTGAGTCGGCAATACGCAAATTTTAAATTCTTTTTTGGTCATTTCTGTTGATTAGACGAGCGAACAGAACATTCATTACACCAACAGTACGATTTTTTTGAGAAAGGTTAAATTAAGTCATTAATCGAGTTAAGGACTACCAATATATGATCCCTAAAGGGATCACTTAAACAAATCTTTTTGAATATAGGTACGATTCTTAAACTTATTTTATGCTTAATCGTCCATACAGGGACGAAATATTGGTAGCAATTAAAAAGACAAAACAACCACAAATCCCGTAGGGATGTAATATTAAAGATTTATTTTTGCCTTCTGATCTAATCAGAGCATTTTTATCTCTGCCATAGGCACACCTACAGTGGAACTCGCGTTAAATAGAAAAACAGCAAGAAAAGGTAAATTAGCTTAATTATGCATGACAGTCGGCGGAGGAAGCTTCTTTCGGGGGATTAGATTGTTGTGATGAGAACGAGTAAGGAGTAAGAAGTAAGCTCCCTTACTTGTTACTTCTTACCGGCATCTTCTTTTAAATTCCTCTCTTATCACTCATATCCCCCTATTCCCGGCAGTGATTTTTTTGGTTTCTTATCTCCCCACCAATGATCCGGCGCAGGTCTGCTCTGAGGATATATTTCATCTAGTGTAGCCGCTTCATAAAGCCTGCCGTTTTTCATCACATATTCAATAGAGGTGGTGTTATGTATATCTTTCAACGGATTTTTATTGAGGATAATTAAATCCGCCAGCTTACCGGCTTCAATGGAACCCAAATCACTTTCCAGCCCCAGAGCTTTGGCTCCGATAATGGTAGCCACACGCAACGCATCATAATTGCTCATACCGCCTGAATGCACGGCCCATAGTTCCCAGTGATAGCCCAGCCCGTTTAACTGTCCGTGACTGCCTATTCCTGCTAATCCACCTGCATTCACCAGTTTTTTGATGAATTTAGAATGGTTATAAAACATGTACTCATCATACACAGCCCAAAACCCACGACGCCGGGATTTTGAGGCCAGCTCGGGATAGGGGGTGAAATACCGCAGCTTCTGATTGTCGTAGGGAGTGTATTTTGAATAGAAATAATTTTCAGCCCAAGGCCCTCCATAAGTAACAAGCAATGTAGGCGTTACAGCCATTTTGGCTTCAGCCGTAACTTGTAGCACATCTTTATAAATCGGATAAATAGGCAAGTTATGCTCCTGCCCGGGATAGCCGTCGATAAGCTGGGTCATATTCAGCCGCCAGTCAAGGGCACCCTCGGTAGTGGGCAGAATTTTTTGTTCTTTAGCTGCCATTATAATCCACTGGCGCTGCTGCCGATTGCCCGCTATATACATTTTTATGTACTGCGTATCGTAATATTCGCTGTACTGTTTCATCACATTTTTGGCATGCTCCAGGCTTTGAATGTTATAGGCCCAGTAGCCGAGTCCCGGCCCTGTGGAATAGACGCGCGGCCCCAGCATCTTGCCGGCATCCACCATATCGCTGTAGGTAAGCACATCCGTAGTAGCTGTTTGGGGGTCGCGCGTCGTAGTTACTCCATAGGCTAGATTAGCCCAATACTTCCAAACCTGGTCTTTATGGATACCCCATGTCGGCCACATATGGGCATGGGTGTCCACAAAGCCCGGAATAATCGTCTTGCCTGTCATGTCCATGACTTCTGCTCCCGCCGGTACATCAAGCGTTCCCGTTTTACCCACCGCCCTGATGCGGTTATCTTCAATAAGAATATCTCCGTGTTCAATAACTTCATTTCCATCCATAGTGATGAGGCGAGCATTTTTTAACAGTAACACTCCCTCCGGAATGTCCTGCTCATACATAACTTTTACCCGATATTCCTTCGGCTCATAGGCCGGTTCCTCATCCGCTTTCTCTTCATCGTCTTTTTCCCCGTTTTCCGCTTCCTTTTCTTCTTCTTTATCTTTTTTTGCGGCTTGTACGCTATCTTCAACCGCCAACGCACGCTCCAAATCATATACCATATGAGCATTGCCAATTGACCAGTGAATTACCTTTCCATTGTCAGCCCATACCGGAAACTGGCCTCCGATCTCGGTAAGTTTTCGGGCAGGGAAAGCGGCGTCTTCGGGATCGTCTAACGATACTTTTATCATATCACCCACTTGCGGTATTATAAAGGCATACACCGCATTATTTATTTTTGCCAGCGCCCAGTTGCCCTCCGGCGCGACCTTTATGAGTGAAGCTTCACTGGGTTCAGGACCGTTTTCTTTTGAATCAACGGGGTGTAGCACTCCGTTCGGACCACGGTTACTAAAGAATGAAGATGTAGTAATTCCCGTTACCTTCGCATATTTTTCGACATCGCTGCCATCCCACCTTATTGAAAGCAAAACGTTGTCATCGTTGAGGTAAATGCGATTGTTGTATTTTACAAAATGAGGATTGGTTCGCCCGGCTGTTTTTGCAATAAAATGTATCTCACCACCGTCTCCCGGTATCCAGGCAATATCTTCCATCGATCCGAAAAAAGCACCCGGGCCAATGCCGTTTCTAAAGCTTTGTGCCGAGCCTCTCAAAAACACGATACGGTCGCTGTTGAACGACCAGGCCGGATTGCCGTAGATAGCAGGCTGTTCGGTCAAGCGTGTTAGATCATCGCCGTCCGGCTGTACTTTATACAGATGACCACCTTCTTCACTGCTCCAGGTGGCATAGACAATCCACTCACCATCGGGGGACCAAGCAGGTTGTGCTTCTACAACATTCATATCGGTAACGCGGTGCGGCTCGCCGCCGGGAAGCTCCATCACATAAAGTCGATTTAAAACGGTAAAAGCCAGTTGATCTCCATCGGGTGAGGGAACGGCATCACGAATTTGAGTAGCTACTTTCATCTTTTTATCGCTGATGGGATACTCAAAATCGAGTAGCGGACCTAATTTGATATCCAGATCTACGGTAAAGGCAATTTCTTCTGTACCCTCTGTGCTGTTGACGGGAATGCGCCATAATTTCCCGCCATAAGTGGCAATCAATGCTTCACTGTCAGGCGTAAACGACATGCCCGGCAGCACTCCGTTTGTAGCAATCGATTCCTGGTCATCACGCTGCACCGGATAAGCCAGCCATCGTTCTTCACCTGTTTCTAAATTACGAATTACCAATCCGGTTTGATCTTCATAACGGCTTCCATATACCATCCACTTTCCATCAGGCGAAATAGTGGGAGTGAAAGCCGAGCCATAGCGAGAGGTGATGACACTGGTTGAAGCGTTTTCGCGGTCATACACCCCAATTTGATACTGCGGAAGCTGCGCATTGTATTCCCAGCCGCCCATTCGGCGTGAATAGTAGATAAACCGTCCCTCCGGTCCGAAAACAGGATCAATCATTTTTAGACCTTCGGGTTCATCCACCAGTTGCACTCCACTGCCCCCGTCGCGGTGATACATCCATAGCTTATTGGTTAAGCCACCTTTGGCAGCCACAATATATTCACCATTCGGTGACCAAGCTGCAGACGGATAGCGATTATTCTTCCCTTCGGTAACCTGAAATGTTTCGCCGGTTTCTACATTCATATACCAAACATTCGCGCCCCCGCTTCTGTCAGAAATGAACAAGACATATTTTCCATTCGGGCTATAGCGCGGATGTGCATCATAAGCCATACCTTCGGTTATTTGGGTAGCCTCTCCGCCTTCAATAGGAATGGTATAGAGATTTCCCATCATATCGAAAATGATCTTCTCTCCGCTTGGGTGAACATCAACCGACATCCAGGTTCCTTCATGCGTTGTAAGCGAGACCATACGTGCCGGATCTAATGGCAGACCTTTATCATCTTTATCGACGCTGTCGGTTTCAGTTGTATCGACTTGAAATGAGTATAAAAATTTATCAGTATGACCGAAAGAGCTATCAGGAAAGACAAATGTCAAGCCTAGAACTATTAACAGAACACTTTTGTAAAAATGGATAATATTAAGCTTCAAGGAAGTGAGGTTTTAATTAAAAGTCAGATCCAGTTGCAAATAGAATAAAAAAAACTTTACCGGTTTACAAAGTGGTTTGCGGGAAGGCTTAACGTTATTGTGAGGTCGATATTAGGTTAACGTGAATAATCTAATATAACGTGAATTCGATATAACCAGGGCAGAATTCAAACCTTCCTATCTTCCAATCATGAAGATAGTCTGTATCTACATGGGAGATCGCTTCAGTCGCAAAAACCGCTTCTTCGCGATGACAGTTTCGGGGATTTGGAGCGGGCAAAAAAGAAACTTGTCATTGCGAACGGATTACCATTAATATCTTTTTTAACCCTATTAAATTCAAAATCATCAATGTTTTAGCTAGGGCCAAATAAAAAGTGAAGCAATCTCCCAATTGGATTTATATCTTTATCTCGAACTCACGTTAATATAGCTACCAGTCATGTTCAAAGCGGATGATCCCGACTGCTGTCGGGACGTTACGATAAGAAGCATCGGGACTTCGAAATGACAGTGGAAAGTTATTTTAAAAATAACATGCCTGTAAAGACTTTTTGGCCTAAAAATCCAGTATATCTTGCAGTTTGTCTTTAGCCTGCTCCAGCAATCCTTCTTTGATGGCTTGTTGAATGGCACGTTCAATGATTGGTTCTAAAATCTGACGCACCGTTTGTTCTACCGTATTGCTGCCGGTTCGTCCAATATCGGTGATTACAATTTCATCAAATTTAACTTGTGCTTGTCTCCCTTTGCCAATTTCGGTACTTAATTTTACCAGGCCTTCTTCAACCCGTAGGTAATCAATAATCATCCCACCCTCACTTGATGAAGTCATATCGATGTTATCGGTAAGCTCTTTCAAGTTGATGGCGCCATTAGCTTTCTGCTCAAAATATAACATAGGCTGATTGACGATAATAGTATCAATCACTACCGTATCAGAAAGCAGACTTGAGAGATCAATTTTCATATGAATGCGCTGCAATTTTATAGCAGCTGAATCACTGAATCCCTCGGGATTTTGAACGGCGATCCCTTCTATAGTTCCGGTTCCGTCTAAAATAGAAATGCTTACATCATCCACATCAACCCGGGTGTTTAGCATTTCGCTGCCTATTTCTTCGATATTCGATTTTACAATGCCATCAACGGTAAAGGAGAGCACAATAAACCCGATGATGACAATAGCGGCAATTATACCTAAAATATAAAGTATGACCTTCATTTCTCTCTTGTTTGGTTTTTCCTGATGTTTTGCATTACTGCAACTAAAAAAATAGAAAAACCATTTCGATTAGCACAAAACCCTTCTCTGTATTCAACCCCGTTCGGGGTTGTGATAATGAATTTCTTTATCACCGGATTTGCATCCGGTGCTATTCCTGTTTAAGCCCATTCGGGCTTAGCTATTCAAAAGTTTGGGGATGAAGAGTTCTGTTTTTTAATGTTTTAATAGGTAGGTTTGTGGAATATCAAAACAGCTTAAATATTCAACAATCCCGAAGAGATGTAAACATGAATAGGCCCCGATGGAATCGGGGCCTATAATTTTAAAGTTTTAATTACAACCCTGAAAAGGGTTGAACAAAGGCAGGTATACTCTCCGATAAAGCCTTGGGACGTGAGGATTTACTAATTTGCGGACGAACCATCAATCGTTTGGCCAAAGAAAATGGCGTTCATAAATAACTTGTTAGTACCATACCAGAAAGCGCGGAAATTGGGATTGTCAATCATCGAAACAACGATGCCACTTCCCGCATCACTGACGATAATTGAAGCCGTTCCTCCCAGTTTTTCAAGATTTTCATCCGAAATGTACCCGCTCGCCAGCGGCTGTTGAGTATAGTAAAGGGGCGTGGCATAGGGGTTTTCGGCGATTTCCATAAACATAGCACTGTTCCTGAAAACGGTTAAATCATCATCGTTATATCCATAGCCCAGGGGATGGGTTAAATCAAGCTTGGTATGAAAAATGGCACCGCCGATATATTGCGCACCGCGGGTTCGGTCCATCACGGCATAAGGCTTGGTGGTAACTTCTTCATTTTTTTCGCCTTCCCCGTTTTCTTCATTAACAAATTCAATATTAGCCAATCCTGCCTGATCAGCCCACCGGTTGGCATATCGGATAGTGACAAGTGTTCCGCCATTTTGCGTCCATTCCTTTAAATTTTTTGTGGCATCTTTTGAAAGATCACCGTATAAACTGGCCAAAACGATAACGGTATAACGATCAAGATCGGCAAAGTCGAGACGATCAACGGGAAAGATGGTGGGTGTCATGTGGTATCGCTGGTCCAGCAGATGCCAAATCTGGCCTACTTCATAAGAACTAAACCCTTCTCCCGCTATAACCGCCACTTCGGGTTTGACTACTAATTCGAAAGATTCACTTCCAAGGTCAATGCCTCGTGGTGTGAGTCCGGTTTCAACGGCATAAATTTTGAGCGCATCATGATTAGCGGCTGTTTGAATCAAAGAGTGAATTTTTTTCCGGTCAACCGACTGCGGACCAAGCGGAACCAAAATACTGCCGTAATCAAATTCTTTCACTCCGGTTGATGTAACCGCCGTAAATGGCCTGGTGGCTACTTTAGCGCGAACATCATTTTTAAGAAGCCGGTTTAACGCCCTCGGAGCATAATAGCCGTCCCATTCAAAAATATAAGCATAGTTGCTCTTGCCACCGACCATCTCACCCTTAGGAAAAGCGGGCAGGCCTTCAACCTTTGTGCCCAGCAGATCATCACTGTAATCTTCCAATTCTGCAAACGGCAGGTTAAAAGCATATTGCATAGTCCAGGCCGAGACATCATAGAAAAGACTGTCAGGAAAGGTCGTTCTCCGCTCGAAAAGGGCTTTTATAAAGCGATACTGTTTTTGATCAGAGGGAATGATGAAGGATGAATTTGCTTCGAAAGTTTCTCCGCCGGCTTCAACAGTTGATGCTAACTGATACACGTCAATCTGGTGTCGCCGCAGCATTTCAACTAAATGATAGGTACGGGCGCGATCGTAAGGCGTACCAAAAACGTACGCTTGAATGTCTGCATTGGCTCCTTCCTGCTTCGCTTCCCGAAAGAAGTTACGCTGGTAATTCAGGATTTCCACCCGCAGGTTTTGAGCACCTTCGAGGGTGGAAAGCGATGCTAAAAACTGGTTTTTAATAGTGAAGGGAAATTTAATCACCCCGTTTACACTTTCCTGGGCATGTCCGCGCGAACTTGCCTGCTCAAAAAGAATTCCGATGCTGCCGTTGATATCGGGATAAGTTGAGCCTTTACCGTAGTAAAAATCATCATAGCTTTCCTGAGAAAAATACATTTTCTGGTGATCATCCAGAATTTCGGCATGATAATCAGCAATAGCGGCGGTTAAATCCTGATTCTGTTGTGGAGTAAGAGGGTGAGTGCGTGACTGAATTCCCGGCTGGAAAAAGAAGGTGGAATTCGTGCCCATCTCGTGGTGATCGGTCAAAATATTGGGCTTCCATTTGTGGAAGGTCTCAATGCGTCCCTGGCTTACGGGATGTTGAACGGGCATCCAGTCGCGGTTCAGATCAAACCAGTAATGATTTGTTCTGCCGCTCGGCCAGCGCTGGTTCAGTTCCATGCTGCTCGGGTCCGTAACCAGATGTTCACTGCGATGCGTGTTGGCCCAACTCGCAAAACGGCTCATTCCATCAGGATTCAAACTTGGATCCAGCAAAATTACACTGTTTTGAAGCTTGTGTTCGATATCCGCTCCCTGTGCCGCTGCCAAATAATAGGCTACCAGCATCGAAGCGTTAGAACCGCTCTGTTCGTCACCGTGAATGCTGTACCCCATGTACAAAACAATGCGCATTTCTTTGGTATTCAAATTTTCCGACTGTCCGGGATTGGTCAGCGCCAGGTGGTTTTGGCGAATCTGCTCAATATTTTTTTGATTTTCAGGAGAGGTGATCGTCAGATAAACCAAATCACGGTCTTCATAGGTTTCACCGAATTTAGTAATGGTTACCCGGTCGGAAGCTTCAGCGAGCGCCCGCATATACCTTACAAGCTGGTCGTGGCGCACATGCCATTCGCCCGGCACCATGCCCAGTACTTCTTCCGGAGTGGGAATTTCTGTGTTGTAAGTGACATCATCGGGCAAATAATAGTCCATAGTCGCTTCTGCATCGGCGGGACTTTGAGCCCGGGCAATGCCGGTGAAGATTAGAAAACCAAGAGTGAAAGCAAGAATTCGGAACTTCATAAAAAGATGATTTGGTGAACATTATTGAAATGTGAGGGATTCTACCCACATTAAGCCGCACTTTTGCTTAGTGTAAAGCTTTTAAATGAAAAATGTTTTTAAAATAGGAGGGTTTTCACGCAGATCTGCCGAGGCGAGTGGGGAAGTTCACGCAGAGCCGCTGAGGGGACGTATTGCGTATTACGTATTGGTTTCAATCAAATACGAAATACGCAATACGAAGTCATATCTATTTTTTACTTTTTCACTGATTACTTGTCCCGGCCTTGCCCAATTTTTCATTTAACCTCTCCAGCAGTTTGCCAGCCGGGCGATTATAAATGCCGTCCATTTGATAAACATTCTGGATAGCATCGCGGGCTAAAACCAATTCATCCTGATGGATATAGGCATTTCCTAAATACCAATAGGCTTTTTCTTTGGCAATGGGTTGTTCAGATACTTTCTTTATCGCTTCTTTAAAAGAGTCGATAGCTTTATCAAAATAGCGGGTATTGTATTGAATCATCCCGATATTAAGAAGTGCCCGAACTGCGGCAGGTTCATCATCATATTTTGCAATAACTTCGTTATAAAACTGAAGGGCCCGGTCAATATTTCCGCCAATGGCGGCTTTAAAACCAAGATTCAGCAAAGAATCAGCAGCTGTAAACTGTGAAGTTTGCGAACGCGTGACAGGAGCTGTTATCAAATGCTGCCTTAAATTGATTTCTCCCAGGGCTAAACTTCGAGCTGTTTCGCTGTTTTTGGTCTGCAGCAAGTTCATGCTTACAATCATCGTTATTACTACAGCCGCGGCAGCTACCCATTTCCAGGAACTTTGAAGCTGATAAATGATCGCATCTTTCGATGAGGATAAAGACTCAGACTTCTTCAAAGCTGCCTGTCTTTCCAAAATAGACTTTACTCCCAGTTCCGTCTCCAGCAGTTCAATATAATCGGGACGCTTAAGAAGATCCTCCCAAAGCCGCAGGGCCTGCTCTTCATCCAGATCGCCTTTAACATAGGCATCTATGCGTTTTTCCAATGCCAAATCCCTTGAATTATTATTCATAAAAAATTCTCCTGCCTTTTAATATGTAATGCTTTTTCTTTAAAAATTACCATGTCTCTATAGTAAGACCCTTGAGAAAGCAAATCCTTACATTAAAATTTACTTTTTTTTCGATAACAGTCATTAAGCTTCTTAATAAGGCGATGCTTGCGCGTCCAGACGCTATTTATACTGATTCCAAATTTCTTTGCAACGTTTTCTGCATGGGCATTAGGGTAACAAAGCCAGTGCTGCATAAACAGCCGATACTTTTCTTCGAGTAGGTTCAGGCACGATTCAAGCAGTTTTTCCTGCTCTTCATCCAGCAAAAACTGCAGCTGGAGCGGATCTTGCCGTTGTTCATAACCAGAAGAGAGTTCTTCAAGATATTCTTCTTTATGCTTTCGGCGTAATTTTAAATAATTATTGCGTGCAATAGATAAGATGTAGGAAATTACACGGTCAGAATCTCTTAACTGGCCTTCTTTTAGGGCCTCCATCGAAATTAACAAGGTATCATGAGCACAATCTTCCGCATCAGCCTTACTTGCATTCATATGAATACGCAGAAAGGCCATAAGCCGGGGGTAAAGGGCTTTTACGAGTTTATTCACCCTGTCAGTATCATCGGTTTGCAGGGCTGAAGGTAAATCGGAGTATTCCATATTAGTTAAATGCCTGTAAGATGATGCCAAAAACGTACCAAAAGTAAAATAATAATAAACAACAGTATTAAAATTTAAAACTTTGATACTAAATAAGGGAAATAGTACTTTTTAAGCAAAATCAAAACCCACATCTGCGGCTAAAGGCTTTAGAAGGCAATATGTATCGAGTTCAACTGAAAAATTTTGAAGGCCCCCTGGACCTGCTGCTCTTTTTCATCAAAAGGGATGAGCTCGATATCTATGATATCCCTATCTCGTATATCACCAAGCAGTTTCTGGAATATATTTCGCTGATGGAAGAACTGGATCTTGACGTAGCCAGCGAATTTATTTTAATGGCCAGTATGCTGATGTCTATTAAAGCAAAAATGATGCTGCCGCAGGAGACTTCGGATGACGAACTCGATGAGCATGACCCGCGCTATGAACTAGTGCAGCGCCTGCTGGAGTACAAACGCTACAAAGAAATGGCCGAAAAAATGGAACCGCTCGAAGAAGAGGCCCAAAAAAGTCATTATCGCGGCTACCATAAGGCGGACGAAGTTGAAAAACAATCCGACCAAGTATCGGGTGAAGCCCTTCACGATGTTACGATGTTTGATTTGATGACAGCCTTTAAAAAAGTGCTGATGGATGTGAAAAAGAAGGATACAATTCATCATGTGGAGGATGAGCAATATACCATTGAGGAACAGGAAGAGTACGTATTGAATTTCCTCCAAAAAAAGGGACGGACGTCATTCCTTATTTTTTGCGAGCAGTTGAAAACACGCGCTAAAATTGTTGTCACTTTTTTGGCTATTTTAGAGATGTTGAAGGAACGCCAAATTAATTTATATGTCGAGAACGGAAGCCCCACAGAGTTTTATCTCGATTTAAAAGCTGTGGATGAAATTATTGGCGCATCATGACGTTAAAAGTCCCCCTTGGCGAAGGGGGATTGACAAGGATGAATATTAACTTAATCAGAAATTTTAGCTTGATAAAAGTTTTTGCTATTTGGACCCACCCTAAATCCCTCCCTATGCCGCAAAAACACGGCACAAGGAGGGACTTTTAACAAACGAAAAAGCAAAAATTGAGGAGCAAACAAAACTCCCCTCCTTGTCCCGATGGTTTCTATCGGGATAGGGAGGGGCCGGGGGTGGTCCGAGGGGAAAGCCTTTAATGCACTAAAAATCTCAAAAACCATTCATTAAACTTTCAGTCAAACCAACTAAATCAATGATGAACTTAAAACTAAAATCACTGTTCGCTGTGCTGATTGCCGTAATGGTAAGCTGCACAGGAACCCAACAATCAACTCAAAAAGCTACACAACCCACCACTGATACTGAAGCACTGCTTTCGTACCAGGATGAAATTACTGTAGATTACCTGAGAAAGCATTTATCTGTGATAGCCGCCGATTCTATGAAAGGCCGTGAAACGGGCAGCGAAGGCATAAAAATGGCGGCTGAATATCTCGCCAAACAGTATCGCAAAATGGGCTTAGAGCCGGTAGGAGATAACGACACCTATTTTCAGCACTATAAGCTGAATGCCACGGTCACCGACAGCATTGTCTTTCAAACCTCTGCTATTGAAGGTGGAGAAAAGACACCCGTCAGCCGGTCGGTAGCATCTGAAAATTCAACCGCTAAGTTTATCCGCGCTTTTGGCGGCACCGACACCCTTCAGGCACCAATCGTTTTTGCGGGATTCGGAGTTAACGACCCTACTCACGATGTTGCCCATCTCGAAGGAGTTGATCTCTCAGGCAAATGGGTAATGGTTTTTCAAAAGATTCCTCACGTGGTAGATGGCGATACGCTCATCACCCCCTCTGTTGACGCCCGTGCCCGTATCAGCGCTATTTTCAGAAACGGCGCCGAAGGCATATTGCTGATTTCAGATATGAGCCAGGAAGAGTTCGAAAAGTCGGCCAAAGAAGCTGCGATGAGTTTTGGCGAATTAACCAATATGCGCCTCGCTTACCTTGATGACGGATCAGACTCGCGCGGATTCAGCAAAGGCTATAACCTGGTAAGTCCCGAAATGGCTGCTCAGTTACTGGGGCTTGGAGATGCTGCTGCCGTCGAATCATACCGGAAAGAACTGATACAAAATATTTCGGATTTTTCACCCAAAAGATTAGGCTACACCCTCACCCAGATTCCCTACTCTACCGAGACCTCATTCGAAAGCAAAAATGTGCTGGCCTTTTTTGAGGGAGCAGACCCCATGCTTAAAGATGAAGTAATCGTTCTGACTTCGCATTATGACCATGTGGGAATCAGCCGCCCCGACTCAACGGGCGATCGTATTTATAACGGCGCGGATGATGACGGAAGCGGAACAGTAGGGCTTTTAAGTGTGGCGCATGCTTTTTCGGAGGCTAAAGAAAACGGGGTGATGCCGAAACGAAGCATCCTGTTTCTGCATGTTTCGGGTGAAGAAAAAGGCCTTCTCGGTTCACGCTACTACTCAGATCACCCGGTATTCCCTATTGAGAAAACTATTGCGAATCTTAATACGGATATGATTGGGCGAATCGACAAAAAGCATGAAAAAATGGGGGTTGAGGATTATGTGTATATTATCGGGGGAGAAATTATCTCTTCAGAACTGGATAGTCTTTTGCAGGTGGCCAACGCCAAGACGGGGCAGGTTAAGCTGAGCAAAAGGTATAACGATTTACAGGATCCTAACCAGTTTTACCGCCGCAGTGATCACTGGAATTTCGGGCGACTGGGTGTGCCGTTTATTTTTTTCTTTACTGGTGTTCACGAAGATTATCACCGTCCTTCGGATGAAGTACATAAAATCCGCTTTGATAAAATGGCAAAAATCATCCGTACTATTTACGGGACAACGGTACTCGTAGCGAACACTGAAAATCCACCTACGGTTGATAATCAGGAGTTTATAGAAATTACTCAGGTTGATTAGTTGTAGAGGGGTAAGGTATTAGAGGATAGGAAATATCTCTCGTACTTTAATTCTTTCAAAACTATTTCACGAAGAAGCCCAAAGGTTCACAAAGTTCTTAGTGAATCTTTGGGCTTTCTTCATGGGCTTAAATGGAGCTACACTCCCGCCTTGATAGCAAAGAGATAGAATATAGGGGAGACGATTTTCTCCAGTGTGCCGAAGAAAATCTGAGGGGTGTTCAGAACGCTTTTAGTATTGCTACATTTGCCGGACAGGTTGTCCGGCACCCTTTTTTCCTTTTTGGCTATTTCAACCCGCCCTATAACAATAATTGCCTTATAGTTATAATCAAAAGGACCTGTAACAGCAAATCCAATCGCTTCAAGGCCTGCTTTTTAATTTGCGCTGGCTACTTTGCCATCCCCCGAGCCCCCTTCAAAGGGGGACGCATATTGAATTATCTGCGATAATTCAGTTCTATTTTCCCCTTTAAAATGATCCATGATAAGAAAATTAATGAAGACTACAGCTACCAACTCCGCTGATGCCATCAGCGGGAGTTTAGTCCCCCTTCGAAGGGGGCGCAGGGGGATGGCATGCTCCAACCCTGAGCAAAGTTCATCTCCCCCAAGCTATCAGCGCTCTTATTACGTCAGGCAAGATGCCCGACCTACACCCTCTATACCCCTTTACCCTTATACCTCCCTATCTACCAACAACAATAAACGGAGCCCAGTAAACCGGGTGATTATAGAGCGGGTGATTAATCATCTGCAGCTTCGCTTTTCTCATGGCTGTGGCTTTTTGTCCGAAGGGGATGGATTCATCCCATCCCACCCATCGCAGCAGGCTGTCCACCCAGTCTTCGTCGCCCGTATTTTTTAGAATAAAATCATAAAACTGATTCATCAGAAAAGCGGTGGAGCGGTCGTACACGTTCCAAAGACTGACTACCACCGTTGACGCGCCCGCGAAAAAGAAGGCGCGCTGCATTCCTAAAATTCCTTCACCGCTGACCACATCACCCAGCCCTGTATTGCAGGCGCTCAACACTACCATTTCAGTATTTAGGCGCAGACCAAAAATTTCAGAGCTTCGAAGCATGCCGTCTTCTGTTGAGGAGGCCGTCAGCTTCCCTTTTATGGAAAGAGCCAGACCGCTTCGCCAGGGACGTTCTTCATCAATCACCCCGTGAGTGGCGAAGTGGATGAATTGGTAATCATTCCGGTTAAGCAGCTTTTTGACCGTTCCCTCAGAAACTTCGCGGTTCGTTAAAACAGAAGGCCGCTTAAAATGGGAGGCAATCGAATCAACCTCGATAAGGGTGGACGGCAGCGCCGCAAGTGAGCTTTTGCGGAAGGTACCCAATTCGTTTTGAGAAAATTGCGAGCCCGCTATGGCCAACAGTTTTTTGTCTTCAATTGAGGCATATGAGTCTAAAAGCGTGAGGCTGGTCAGTGACGGTACGTACTTTATACTGTAGTTTTCAATTAGATAGTGGCCGCCCTGCATCAAGGCTTCGAACGGCAGATAGGACAGGGCGCCGTCCGGTACGATGATGAGATTACTGTACTTTTTGAGATCATCTTCAAACGGTTCTATCAACACATTATATAAATCCGATGATCTCCGCTGAAGTACGGTCTCCGAAGCGTGGGCTAAAACGGCACTCCGGAAAGCCGATACGCGGGCAGTTAATTCGGCCTCCAGACCTTGATCGTCCGACATTGAAAACTGCTCAACCCGGACTTCATTTTGACTGATGAGAAACATAATTAACTGGTTATCGGTAACCGCATATTCGAGCAGGGCGGTACCTTCGCCGGCAAGGACGCGGGCTTCCCCAAGGCTCAAAGGTTCGGGTGATTTAAATCTCCTGAGTTCCGGGTATTCGGCATACAAACTGCTTTCATAGGCGGCGTAACTAAGCTCAGCCACGCGTATTTTTTGCTGAATGGAGGCGTGTTGTTCTGAATTTTCTGCCGCTTCCAGCTCCGAATAAAGGCGGTTTATGTGATGCCGCTTTTGATTTCGTTCAATCCGTACTTCCTCGGGCAGGCGTTCCGCGATATCCTGAGCCGCCTTGGCCAGTTCATCGCTGAGGGAACGTGCCTTGGCCAGTTCAACCAATCGAAAAGCTTCGGCTTTATCCTGCCGATAATTGAGCACCCATGAAGCAAGCTGAATATAAAAATCGGCATGGCGGCTGAAATAGCCTGACTTCAATTCTGAAAGCGCACCCGCTTTGGTGCGGCTTTCTTCAATAATAGCCACCGCTTTTTGCCCGAAGGTTATTGCTTTATCAGAATTTAACCGGTGAAAGGCTTCCGCTATATTTTTGAGCGGGGTGATTTGCTCTGAATGACTCAAAAAGCGGCTGTAAACATAGGCTTTTTTATAATGAGCAAGCGATTGCTGAAAGTTTTCTTGTCGTTTTTCAATTTCACCCAGCCAGGTATAAACATCTGCTAAAATATCGTTGCTATTGGTAGAATCACCGATAGCCTTAAGCTCCCCGGCGTACTGTCGCGCCAGATAATAGTTGCCGGACTGAAGCTCCATGCGGATTAAATCTTGAAGAGATAAAGCAATGTCATAAGAGTTATTAATCCTTCTTTTCAGGGTGAGGGCTTTTTTATAAAGCTCACTCGCCTGTTCATATTTTTCCTGCTGCCATAAAACCATGGCTATATTTCTTGTAGTAATAGCAATGGAAGCAGGGCCACTTGTTTTTTTACCAATAACTAAACTTTGTTGATAATAATCCAGTGCCTTATCATACTGGCCCAAATTTTTATATAAAAGGCCAATATCATTTAAGGTTGAAGCTGTTGCTTGGGGCACCTCCGCCTCTCTTCGATACTCAAGACTTTTTTGAAGAGCTGTTAGTGATTGATTATAATTTCCAAGTTCAAATTGTACTCCTGCTATTAAATCATGAATACCTGCCAGCTGGTTTACATTCTCTAACTGACTCCGAATTATTAAGCTGCGTCTATAATAATCTAATGCTTTTCCATAAACAGATAACTCTTTGTAAATATGGCCGATATTAGCTAATGTTCTAGCGAAACTGGTTAGACTGCCTAAGCCTTTGTAGTAAGGCAAAGACTTGCGATAATAGTCAAGAGATCCGGGATAATTACCTTTTTTAAAATAGACAACACCAATATTATTAAAGACTACAGCAATGAGCAGGCTGTCTCGGGATTCAAGAGCTAATGGGAGTGATTTTTGGTAGTAACTCAAGGCTTGATCTAATTTTCCAATCCGTCTTGAAGACCACCCCATGCTGTTTAAGATATCTCCACGATTATAGACATCATTAGCACGATGCTTTACTTCCAAAAGCATTTTATACAGCTCCATGGCTCGCCCATTGTTAGAACGATAAACCAGGGCACTAGCATATTCTTTCCCCGCTTTTAACCAGCCTGTAGTATCCTGATGCTCTCGGTAAACGTTATAGGCTTCTCTATAGTAAAAGGCGGATTGACGCATTTTGCCCTGTTCATCATAAAAGCGTCCTTTTTTAAAAAGCGAATCGGCCAGTTGGAGGCTTTGCCCGGATAAAGAAAGCGGGAAAAGCCATGCAAGTAAAAATAAAAATCGTCGTTTATTCATAAATAGAAGTGATCATGTCCTTTAGCTGTACCCTTTTTTATAAGCACATATTTTTACTTTTAATAGACTGGATTTTATGTAATAAAATCTAAATATTACTTGTAGTACTTACACTTTAAGTACTTATCATAAATGTCAAACAAATAAATCCGGGAGATCATATGTTTTTATTAGAGAAAAACCTGTTTTCATCATTAACTTTTTCGAAGCAACCCGATTCAGATGGTACTGGTGGTTCTTCTACAAGCGGGGATGATGACACCACCACAACCGACACTCCTTAATTCTTAACAAAGTACCCATAACAAATCATGTGTAAAAGCATGTTTGTTATGGTAGATTTTCTTTCAAAGATGTAGGCCACTTTTAAAGTGGCCTACATCTTTAACTACCGGCCGATAAAAACAAAAGGCGCCCAGAATTTTGGATGAGCGTAAGCCGGATGAGCTATAAGCTCCAGCTTAGCTGTTCGCAAGGCATTAGAAAAGGAAACCGAAGCCCCTTTTAAGTAATTTCTGTAGAAATCAATCATCAGCCGGGCGGTGGAGCGGTCGTCCACTTTCCATAGAGAAACCAGCAAGTTTTCCACTCCTGCGAACTGAAAAGCTCTGCTCAGACCGATAATACCTTCACCCTTCATCACTTTTCCCGTGCCCGTTTCGCAGGCGCTCAGCACCGCCAGCTCATTCTGTAAATCGAGATTATACACTTCTTCTGCATATAAAATGCCGTCTTCAGAGGGATCGGTACCCGGGTAAAAAACGATACCAGATTCGTAAGCTCCCGTATCTGTAGCAAAAGCATGGGTCGCTAAATGCAAGAACCGATAGTTACCCAGATCTGCTGTTTTGAATCTTTTTTCGGTGGCTTCTTCCCGCATAAAAAGCTTTGATTCAGATTCATTGCTAAAAATGCTGCTCCAAAATTCGTCATCCTCTTCAAAAAGCGCTGCAATCTGCCGCACTTCATATTCCGTTGAAAAAAGCGGCGGCCAGTTTGGTCCCTTTTCTCCCCGGTTTCGGCCGGCAACCACTTCACTCGAAAAAGTAACCGGAGCAAAAGCGGCAAAATTTGAAGTGTAAGCAGGCCCATCCGATGTTTCTGACAATGTGGATAACGAAAATGACGGGCTGTAACTGACCGTAAAATAGTTGATCAGATAGGGAAGGTCAGTATAGGAAAAGTTCTCCCTGTCATCTGTAGACTGAACCAAAAGCGCCTCAAACGGCAACAGGTTCAGGGCACCATCGGGCACAAAGAGGATGTTGGGGCTTTGAATATGCTTAACCACCGGGTGCAGGAGCTTTTCATATAAGTCAAATCCGAGGCTTAGATATAAACTGTCGGATTGTTGCATAATCGCTTTTCGAAAGTGGCGGATGTTTTTCTTCAGCAGGGAATCAAAGGGCAGCGGGGCCAGGTGCAGGTTGTTTGCATCCATCACAAAAACCCAAGCCGATTCTTTTCCATAGAAATACTCCACCAGCGTCAGGTTTTGCTTTTGCAGTATTTCCTGAATGGCATCCACACTTGGGATTTCCTGGTTGTATTTCAGATTGTGATAGCGCGGGAATTCAACCTCCAGGTAGCGCAGGTGATTGTCTAAAGACCGTTTCAATGCAAAGAGTGAATTCCTGAGTTGGCCGGTTTCAACCGCTTCTCCCGGAGTATCAATAGCATTGTTCAATTGCTGATGAACATCAGTGATTTGATTACGAAGCTGGTTTTCATAACGAATCAGCGAATCGGGAATACCTGCAAAACCTTTGGCCTGCTGCGTCTTTATCAGTTCCAGGATCACCCGCGTCTTGCTCTTTTCTGCAAAGAAGAAAGCCTGTTCCAGGTAGGCCCGCTCACCTGTCTCTTCAAAAAGCCGGTAGGCCGCTTTGATAGCCTGCTCATACATCTCATGGCTCTCACGGCTCATCAACAATTTGGACTTTTTGCTTTGAAAGCCGGTTTGCAGGAAATCAAGAAGCTCCGAAAGGCGGCGGTATGATGCCAGCGCCGCTTTCAAAAGGACAGTATTGCTGCCTTTATTGAAAAATTGATAGAGCGTTTTCCCTTTATCAAATAACACATTTACTGCGTAAACAGGATAGCGAATGTTTTTGACTGAAGGATTGCCGGAATAAGAATTTGTCTTAAAACCATTGGATAACACTTCCAGCGCCTGTTGATGAAAAGTGAGCGCGCGATCAAAGAATCCCTGCTCTGCGTAAGCTTTGGCAATGTTATTCAACGCATCTGCCACGTAAGGATGATCATCACCCCGGTATTTTCGCGTAATTTCCACTTCGCGCTTAAAATAAGTTATCGCAGAATCGGGCTCGTTTTGTTTCAAAAAAAGCAGGCCGAGTGAATTGTAAGTATTGGCCAGCTTAGGGTGACTGTCCCCAAGCGCTTTTTTTCGAATAACCAGCGAACGACTGAGATAATCTTCGGCCTTTTCATACTCTTCCATCTCCAGATAGATACTGCCGATGTTGTTGTAACTTATCGCCAGGTCAGGATGATTTTCCCCGCGAACCTGCTTCTTGATTTCTGCCGACTTGATGAGATATTTGATTGACTGTTCAAAATCCCCAAGCTGAAAATAGCTTACTCCAATATTATTGAAAGCTATGCCCACTGCCGGATGGTTTATACCATACGTTTGCTCGAACGAAGTTACCGCTTTTTTAAAATAGCCGATCGCCTTGCCGATATCACCCGATCGATAACTGAGTCCCCCTAAATTATTGTAAACTGCTGCCACATTCGGATGGCCTTCACCATACAGCCCCCGGTTCATCTCCAGTTCTTTTTGATAAAAAAGCAACGCTTGATCGTAGCGTCCCATACTCACATAATTCACCCCGATATGATTATACAGAACCGCCAGGTCTTTTTGATGTGCAGGATTATCATGATCCAGTGCTTCAACCCCTAGGCGATACTGCTCCATCGCCTGCTCGTACTTCCCCTGTTCATGATAAATCGATCCGATGGCGGTATAAAGGTTGACCCAAAGAGGGGGTGGTAGCTCAGCCCTTTTAGCAATTGCCATTCCTTTTTTCAGCCAATGGAGGGCTTTTTCAAAATGATTTCTGTCGGTTTGGATGATGCCGAGGTTATGGTAAGCACCTACCGCTTCAAGAGCCGGGATATTTGCATACTCTTTATAAATTTTTAGTACTGTTTGTGCAAATCCTTCAGCTTTATCGAGTTTATTTTGCAAACGGGCATTGAAACTGAGAGAATTATAACACTTTGCCACTTCCGAAAATTTAGCGGCTGCTTTGTAATGGCGAATGGCTTGATGAAGGAGTGCAGATGAACCTTCGTACTGCGCTTTGTATTGCAAATCTATAGCTTTTCCATAAAGCCGGTCAGCCTGAGAAGCATTTTGTGCGAAAGTGTGGGGTATAGAGATCCCTGCTATCAGAATGAATGATGCGATCATCACCCTGAAGGAGAGTACCTTGCAATAAGCCATCTGAATTTATTTGTCCAACATACCTTTAGTATATTTTATTAAAATTAAGGAGGAAATGAAATTAAAAATGACTAATGTGGAACAATTCTCTTGAAGAATCCCAAATTCCTCCCTCTCCGATAAAACTAAATTAGCTGTGAAGGATTTGGATTCCTGAACGCAAGGGAATGATTCACCCCCTGGCTCCACAATGAATTAAAATCAGGATTAGGAGACTTTTTTTGATAACAGGCTTGAAAATTCCCTTAGCGAAGGGGGATTGAAAAGGTGAGGAAGTCTCCTGAATCAAAGAGTGGGAGTACAGCTTTTGGAGCATTAGATAGAGAATCATCATCTCATCCGGCGACTGGTTTTGTCGCCCGATGAGTGGATGGGCAAGAATCTCAATCCCATTCATCGGGCTTCAAACCCAGAACCCTAGATGAAAAATGCCACATTTAATCCTTAAACATCGAATTAACGAACAGTTCGCGGTCAAAAACCTGAAGATCTTCAATCTGTTCACCCACGCCGATGTACTTCACTGGAACTTCCAATTCATTAGAAATGCCGATTACAATTCCGCCCTTGGCCGTGCCGTCGAGTTTGGTGAGTACGAGCCCGGTGATGTCAACGAATGAAGTAAATGCTTTGGCCTGCTGCATGGCGTTTTGTCCGGTTGAAGCATCAAGTACAAGCAGCACTTCGTGGGGAGCATTGTCCACAATCTTGCCCATTACCCGTTTGATTTTTGCAAGTTCGTCCATCAGCGATTTTTTGTTGTGCAGACGTCCTGCGGTATCAACCAGCGCTATGTCAGCACCGCGGGCTTGGGCAGCCGCAACGGTATCGTAAGCAACTGCGGCTGGATCGGCATTTTGCCCCTGCTGGATGATAGGCACATCAGCCCGCTCACTCCAGATTTTTAGCTGGTCAACAGCTGCCGCGCGAAAGGTATCGGCTGCTCCCAGCATCACATTTTTACCGGCCTTTTTATAAAGGTGAGCCAGCTTGCCGATCGTGGTTGTTTTGCCTACGCCATTTACCCCTACGATCATCACAATATGCGGCTTTTGAGGGAAATCGGCATCAAACTCAGCAGGTTGATTTGTGGCGTGATCCCTGAGCAGGGCGATAATCTCTTCACGCAAAATAGCCTGTAATTCGTCACTGTTAAGATACTTGTCCCGGGCGACGCGGGCTTCAATGCGGTCAATGATTTCGATGGTGGTTTTGACACCGACATCAGAGGTAATGAGAATTTCTTCCAGGTCATCGAGTACTTCGGCATCAACCGTATCTTTACCGGCAATGGCCTTACCGATTTTGTCCATAATGCCGGAACGGCTCTTTTCAGTACCTTTTTCGACCTTCTCCTTTTTCTTGAGTCCTATTTTTTCGAGTAAACCCATATTCAAACGATGTCAATTAATTCTTTTTAAACCGCAAAGCACGCAAAGAGGGCGCAGCGAACGCAGAGATTAACTTACTACATTGCGAACCTTGCGTTATCTTAGCGTCTCTGCGGTTAATAATACTGTTAATCTGTTAATTAAATTCCAAGCCCTTGCGAATTTGATTAAAGCGGTGAAGATAATCAAAGGATGAGAAAAACATAAGTGCCAGGGAGGCGCCCATCAGCATATCGTGAACGGCTGTGGCTTCGGGATAAAAGAACTCCGACAGCCAGTAAAGCCCCAGCACGTTTACGCTGATTTTGCCCGACATCACGGCCATAGCCACTTTTCCTCGCAATCTGCGAATATACAGCGAGCCGCTCATAATAATTGCATCTCTTATTACTTCAAGAATTAAAAACCACAAGGGAATGATGCCGATATAAACCGCGTAAAGAAAAAGAATGAAAGCACAGAACTTATCAGCAACGGGATCGAGAACTTTTCCCCATTCCGAGATTTCATTGTTGAGCCGGGCGATAAAACCATCCAGATAATCAGATATAATACCATAGAGTACCAAAGCAGTTATCACCCACGTAATCTGATGATTGTTTAGGTAATGCAGATAAACAATGGGAAAAGCAATAAAAACTCGTGAAATTGAAATAAGGTTCGACCAGGTGAAAAACACCTGTTTCACTTCTACGCTTTTTTGATCTATGTTGATGGCTTCAGGCAATGGGAGAATTTTTTCTTCTTATACTTGTAGCTCTTTGAGCGATTAACTTAAAACCAATCTGTAAGTGTCCGAAGGATCTGACAGCGTTGGTTAAAAAGACGCTGACACGAATCAGAAAACCACTGGCACGCTGTCAGGTCATATTTTTATTTTTCAATTGCTCAACACATACTCGTGTAATGTTTATAAATTACTTCATCACAAAAGATAAACAAAATTATTACTATGAACGACTCGCAAAAACTGATTGAACAAACCCTTTCATCAAAAGAAATTTTTAAGGGTCAACTGCTCCATGTTTTTTCGGATGAAGCGCGGCTGCCTGATAACTCTGTTTCTGTGCGTGAATGGATTAAACATCCGGGGGCATCGGCTATTGTACCCGTTTTTGAAAACGGAGATGTCATGCTCGTTAGGCAATTCCGGTATCCCGCTAAACAGATTTTTTATGAAACTCCTGCCGGAAAGATTGATCCGGGTGAAACTCCTGATACCACTGCTGAACGTGAACTTAAAGAAGAGGCGGGGCTGATCTGTCAAAATCTCGACTATGTGGGACATTTTTATCCCGCCATTGGTTATGCGGATGAAGTAATCCATTTTTATGTAGCCTGGGATATTGAAGAGATGAAACAGGCGATGGATGATGACGAGTTCGTGCTAAAAGAACGAATGCCTTTTCGCGAAGCGGTGGAGATGGTGTACCGGGGAGAAATTACGGACGCTAAAACTACAACTGCTTTGCTTCGAAGCTGGCACTGGTGGCAACAGCATGAACCGTTTGTGATTTAGAAGGTAGAAGCTGGAAGTTGGAAGGTAAATACCTGAATAGCGTTACCGTTTTTATGTTTTAACGTTTTTCTCTGTGAATCTCTGTGCCTACTCTGCGTAACTCTGTGCAATAGCCAGAAGAGAAGTAAACTAAAAATTAATTACTTCGTCTCACATTTCACGTCTGCCGCCTCAAGAAATAATCTTCTCTTCCACCGCCAAATCATATAGCGATTGATGCAAATCGGAATCAGTAATATCGCCGCGTTTGATCAGCTCCTCAACCTCATCACCGCGCAGCATTAAGATACATCCCATTTTATTAAGCGTTTCATCAAACGTACGGGGGTCTGCCATGGAAAGCTTTTTCAAATCCATGCCATCGGGACTTTTAGTAAGGTTTACGAGACAATAAAAATTATCATCATTGCTGCTTCCGTCATCACCGAAAGCGAAAATTTCTAATTTGGTATCTTCCTTTTTAAGCATGCTAAAGTTTTCTAAGTTTCTAAAAGTTAATTGCCATGGCGTTCTAAAAAATCGCGCGCCTTGATCAGTTCCACTACTTCACCATTCTTTCGATCAATAACCGCAACCTGAAACAGGCTGACTATCGCCTGATTTTCAATACATTCAATCGTTTCATCAACCGTTGCACACTCCTCCTGCTCACTGACCAGATCATTCACCCCCTTCACCACATAACGATAATCATTCGAATTCTTTCTTTTTGATACACTTCCGGATTGTGGTTCATTAAAATATTCCCGCAGCGCTTCTTCGGTCACATACCATTGTACACCCAGCTTGCGGGCACGGATTTTTCCCTCCCGCAGATACGCCCGGATTGTCATTTTGCTAAGGCCGAGCTGCTTATGAAGATCATCAACAGAATAAAGAGTAAGTTTTCCAACTTGTTTTGGCATGATGCACAAAAAGGGCTAAAAGAGTCAATAAAAGATAATTAAATAGAAAGGTTAAAGTTAACGATAGTTTATCAATAGATAAATATTAAAATAACATTAATTATATATTACTTATACTATTTACATGTAATACAAGAAAAACTTGTTCCGTGTAGGGTAAAAGCGATATATTATAAATAGTTACTTGAAAATAAAGCCTTGTGGGTCCCTCCCTTCTCTCTTCAAGTGCTCTTCAACCAACCCCTCTTGCCATGAAATCCTCCAAATCAATTCGTGATTTATTGCTGGAACAGCTGGCCGAAAAAAATGCGCATATTGATTTTGAGCGAGCGGTTGATAACCTTTCTGTTGAAGATGCCGGTTCACCCGTTGAAGGCTTGCCACATACTATTTGGCAACTCATCGAACATATTCGGATAGCGCAGAATGATATTCTCGAATTCTGTAAAAATCCCGATTATGAGGAGATCAACTGGCCGGATGATTACTGGCCGAAATCATCAGAACCGACTAACAAAGAAGCACTGACAGCATCAATCCAGACCGTGAAAGACGGAATTCAAGAAATGCGGGAGATGGTTGAAAATCCGGGGAATGAATTGCAAGCTCCTTTTCCCCACGGCAACGGTCAAACTCTCTTTCGGGAAGCCATGCTAATTGTTGACCATAATGCATATCATATCGGGCAAATTGTACAAATTCGCCGTCTGCTCGGAAGTTGGTAGCCTATTCTGCAAACGCTTGTTATATTTGGCATTAAAAGAGTTTTACCTATATTGATTTAATTCCTATCAATAAAACCAGGGTTTCTATGAATGCACTATCAACAACAGGTCGTATTCTTTTCGCACTTCCATTCGGCGTTTTTGGAATTAACCATTTTTTAAATGCAACCGTATTAGCGGGTTATGTCCCCGCATTTTTTCCCGGCGATGCTATTTGGGTTTACCTGACCGGCATCATCTTTTTGGCAGCATGTATTTGCATTATTGCAGAAAGGAAGGTGCGCTTAGCAGGTATGCTGCTGGGAATTATACTGCTTGTTTTTGTTCTTACGATCCACTTGCCCGGTTTATTTAATTCTGTACAGACTTCCTTAACGCCCTTTCTGAAAGATTTGGCATTAGCAGGCGCAGCGTTTTATGTAGCGGGGCATTATCATGACAACGATATGGAAGTGGAGTGATATGGCTACTCAAGGCGAAGTATGACCCCACCAGTTTGGAACACAGATGCTAAGGATAGGCACAGAAAAATTATCTTGATTATCAGTACAATCTGCTTATATCTGTGTTCTATTCACTGGCTGTCATATTATTTTTATAAAGCGTCCTGAATTTTGCCGGTGTAATCAAGCTTCTCCCAAGGGAATTCATCACGGCCAAAGTGTCCGTAAGCTGCGGTTTTGGCGTAAATAGGCCTCTTGAGGTTGAAACGATCAATAATTCCGGCCGGGGTTAAGTCGAAGGCTTCCTGAACGGCTTTGGCCAATTTCACATCTTTCACTTTGCCCGTTCCATATGTATTCACACTAACAGAAACAGGTTCGGCAATACCGATGGCGTAGGCAAGCTGTACGAGACATTCATCCGCTAACCCGGCAGCCACGATATTTTTAGCGATGTGGCGTGAAGCATAAGCTGCACTGCGATCTACCTTGGAAGGATCTTTGCCTGAAAACGCGCCGCCGCCGTGAGCTCCGCGTCCGCCATAAGTATCAACAATAATTTTCCGGCCTGTAAGTCCCGTATCTCCGTGAGGGCCGCCAATCACAAATTTACCGGTGGGATTGACATGGAAAATGGTTTCCGAATCAATAAGCTTACCGGGAATCACCTCGGGAATCAGATACTTCTTAAGATCACTTTTGATTTGCTGCTGATCTACACCTTCATCATGCTGGGTGGAAATAACAATGGTATCAATCCGCTTGGGATTTCCTTCATCATCATATTCAACTGTAACCTGGCTTTTACTATCAGGCGCAAGGTAGGGAAGCTGCGAGCCGTTTTTACGAATATCGGCTAGTTTCCACAGCAGGTCATGTGAATATTGCAGTGACATCGGCATGTAGGTGTCGGTTTCCCTGGTAGCATAACCGAACATCATACCCTGATCACCGGCCCCGTCTTTATCAACCCCTTGAGCAATATCAGGACTCTGCTGGTGAATGGTCGTCAAAACGCCGCATGAATCGGCATCAAAGCGATAAGAATTTTTGGTATAACCGATATTTCGGATCACCTGACGGGCAATTTCCTGTACATCAACATAAGCATCGGTGGTAACTTCACCCGAAATAACGGCAAGCCCGGTAGTAACGAGTGTCTCTACGGCTACGCGGGAATCAGCATCCTGTTCGAGCATGGCATCAAGAATGGAATCAGAAATTTGATCGGCAACTTTATCGGGATGTCCCTCTGATACTGATTCTGAGGTAAATAAATGTTTCATTGAGCAAAAATTCGTGTCAAAATGGGTTGAATATTATAGAGCCATGAAGCTACAAAAATCTGCCTAATGTTGCAGAAGAATATGTTCGCGCAGAGTCGCTAAGGCGCAAAGTATTTTCTCTGCGGCCCTACGCCTTTGCGTGTCCTCGATTAATTAGCTTTCAACCAAAAAGATCACTCTCTCCTTTACCCGGCTCAACGCCTAAATATTGGAATGCTTTGGCAGTCGCGATGCGTCCCTTTGGCGTTCGCTGAAGAAAGCCTTCTTTAATAAGGTAGGGTTCATAGACTTCTTCAATAGTACCTTTGTCTTCACCTACTGCCACGCCAAGGGTTCCGAGTCCCACCGGACCGCCCTCATAATTTTCAATGATAGCCCTTAAAATGCGGATATCCATTTCATCCAGCCCGTTTTGATCTACATCAAGGGCATTAAGGGCTTTATCGGCAATTTGATTGTTGATGGTGTCCATTTCTTCGACCTGGGCAAAATCGCGAGTGCGGCGAAGAAGTTTATTCACAATACGCGGCGTACCCCGACTGCGACGCGCGATTTCATGGGCACCTGTATCGGTAATGCCCATATTAAGGATGGAAGCTGTACGAAGGGCGATGCGCTGCAGCAATTCCACGTCGTAATAATCGAGCCGCATGTCGATACCAAAACGTGCGCGGAGGGGAGCGGTAAGCAAACCTTTTCTCGTGGTTGCGCCCACCAGTGTAAAGTGGTTTAGTTCAATCTGAATGCTGCGGGCATTGGGACCTGAATCAATGACAATATCCAGCTTATAATCTTCCATCGCGGAGTACAGGTACTCCTCTACGACAGGATTAAGGCGATGAATTTCATCAATAAATAGCACATCTCCGTCTTCGAGGTTGGTAAGCATTCCCGCCAAATCGCCCGCTTTTTCAAGCACAGGTCCGGTCGTTGGCTTGATCTGGACCTTCATCTCATTGGCAATGATGTGCGCCAAGGTTGTTTTTCCCAGGCCGGGTGGGCCTGAGAGGATGACATGATCCAGCGCCTCACCCCTTTTTTGAGCAGCTTTTATAAAGATCGAAAGGTTTTTGATGATTTTTCGCTGCCCGATAAAGTCACCAATACTGCCGGGGCGCAAAGATTGCTCAAACTCTTCATCATTCTTCGAGGCGTTTAACAGCGGGTTTTGCATATTTTGATTTAGGAATTATGAATTTTGATTTATGATTAGCCATTCGAAGTAATCAAAAATCTTCATTCAACAATAATAAATCATTATTTGCAAAGTTTCGAAGAATATTTCGGGTTTCACGCAGAGGTGCAAAGACGGAGAAAACTTTTCTCTGCGCCTTAGCGGCTCTGCGTGATTTTTTTGCTACGAATACCGAAAGATGGCCGCTATGGAGGCATTATTGGGCATGTTGTCTTTATCGAGGGCATATACGTTGCCACTCTGGGTGATCGTTTTGATCGCGGCCATGTTAATTAAATCGTGCTCCCCGTTTTTGGGTTCGTTGCTGTGATGAACCACGTCACGATCGGGGTCAAACCAGCCCCAGCTATCCCCATCCAGTGAAACAAAGAGCGAATCTACTTTGCCGTAATAAGCAGCTTCTACAATTTTTGTAAGATTTTCGGACTGTTTTTCTGAATCGCTTAAATCGCCAAAGCGCTGCATATCCTCATACATATCTTTCAAAAAGTAGGATTGGATTTCTTCCCATCCCGCCTTTTTTATCTCATCATCACTCAACGGGTCAGGGTTCTCGGTAACTGCCTGATCCATCAGCCTGTTGTAGTGATTCACTTTTTTGTAAATAGCGACCGCCTCTTTTACCCCCGCCAAAATAAGCGGATCATTCCACTTTCTCAGAATGGAAGTAACTTCATTTTCAACCGTTTTCAGGTAATTTTCAATGTCATCGCTTTCCAAAGAGCCATCACCCCAGCCTTGAAACATGGTTTGCGATCTGGAATTTCCCCCGGAATAAATATTTTTCTCATAGACATTATACTGCCGGAATTCATCCATACTAAGGGGAGAATCATTGAGCTCAACATTTTCAGCATTTATGCGTGTACATCGAAGCAGACGAATATTTTTTTGGCTGAGAGTTAGCACGCAAAAAGTGCCTTCGAGCGAAATCATTGGCACCAGCGGAGTGATTAAAAAATGATCGTCAACCAATATGCGCTCTTCAAAAGAGTGAGGGACGCGAAAATAATCGAAGCTTTCTTCGCTGATAAAAAGAGCTAATCCCTCATCATTTTGAGACCAGAACGAAGGCTGATCAAGGAGCTTTTTGGGTTCAGTAAGAAGCTTTTCAATTTTTTGTTCGGGGATGTTATGTTCTCTAAGCTGGTTTTTTACTTCGTTTAATAAGTTTTTCAGTCGTATGGGATCTTGTTGAACTTCTTCACCCATTTTATGGGTAGGCAAATAAATTGAAATGCAGGTATCGTTTTCCTGATTAGCAAGATTGACGATTGTTTCACGCGTAATCATATATTGACCTCCTGTTAATTGAGTTAATCACTTAACTGATGAACAATAAAGGCGCAGGCAAGATTCAAATTGGTTTTGGTTGGTTGAAAACGATTTATACAGCCAAAAGTTATTTATGTTGCAGGAACGAAATGGGAAAAACCAACAGTTATTCGAATAATTAATTTTTTAAAGTGAAGAATATGAGGCTCCAATGCTTGGCCTTCGAACTACTATTTATAAAGTTGCAAACCTTGATGAAGCAAAAAAATGGTATGCGACAGTTTTTGAGACAGAACCTTATTTTGATGAACCTTTTTATGTGGGATTCAGCATTGGGGACTATGAACTGGGCCTGCTGCCGGAAGATGAATCAGCCAGAGAAAAATCTGATAATGTGTTAACCTACTGGGGAGTAAAGGATATAAAGAAGGAGTTTGAGCGGTTAATTGAACTTGGAGCCGCGGAACACGAAAGTCCTCAAAATGTAGGGGGTGAAGTTATGGTAGCTACCGTTAAAGACCCCTGGGGCAATTGTCTGGGCATTATTTATAATCCTGAGTTTAAACTAAGCAGCAACGAGTCGTAGAGTAAAAAGTGAAGTGAATGTTTTTGCGGTAATGTCTATTGTTATAGTTAAATCTTCGAATCTTCACCTTAACCAAATCTTCCCAATATGAGTGTTATCAGAGTAATATTTGCAATTATACTACCGCCACTTGGTGTTTTTCTAACGGTTGGAGTTGGCGGGGCGTTTTGGCTCAATATTCTGCTTACTATTTTGGGTTTTGTACCAGGCATTATTCACGCAATTTGGGTGATTGCTAAACATGATGAATGAATGGTATAAAATGGTATACAATATAGAGGTATATGGACTGCCTTTATACCTATCATTTTTCTTTTTGATACTATTGTCTATGAAAATAATTTCCTGGAAATAACTGATCTCTTTTGGTAACCGGCTTTCTATTGAATAATGACTTGCTGTGAATACCAAATATTGGTATTTTAAATAAAAATACTTCAACAAATGAGCAAAAATACATCCATATCATTAGGTAATTATTTTGAGGACTTCGTAAATAAAAAAATATCATCCGGAAGATATAGTTCCGTAAGCGAAGTAGTAAGAACAGGATTGCGATTGCTTGAAAATGAAGAGCAAAAACTTGAAAAATTAAGAGGCGCTCTGGATGAGGGTGAAAAGAGCAAAAAGCGTGAAAACTTTGATACCCAGGAGCATCTGCAGTCGCTGCATAACAAGCACGCATGAAGAGGGCTTTGTATCGAATAAGTGAAAAAGCCATAGCTGATCTCGAAGAAATATGGATATATACCTTTAAAAACTGGTCATTTGAGCAAGCTGACAGATACTACCATTCGATAATTTCAGAGATAGAATTTATTGCAAACAATCCATCATTAGGAAAATCAATGGGCCATGTGAAAGAAGGATACCGGGCTTCAGAAGTTAAATCGCATTTAATTTTTTACAAGACAGGAATTGATAATATTGTTGAGGTAGTTCGAATATTATATCAACGGATGGATATTGAAAACCGGCTAAATGATTAGCTTGTCTCTTCGCAAATAGCTTATTTCTATGAAAACCACCAACTATTACAGCACCTTCATCGAAGTTGCCGAAGATTGTCCGGTTGATGCGGCTGAAAAACCGCCCCGGAGAAAACGAAAAACAGCTGTTCGGATGCAGTATGAAATGATTGCAAATCACCCCTATGAATATACTTCTGATGATGTGACTTTTGATGTTTTTGCCTTTAAGCAGGAAATTCCGCCAGCGAAACAAGCAACAGAAAGAGAACGGTTTTTCTCAAAGGGACGTGCCTGCCTGCGTTCATCAGCGCTTGGCAAACGGTATGGCTGGGGCATTCATTTTGATGTGGAGGGGAAAATGGCTCTTTATGGAGTTGAAACGGACGAATATGCCGGATTTATGAATGATAGAAATCTTGAACACTTACAAGCGATGCGTTCCACCGGTAATAAAACGCGTTAAAACATCTCTCCCTGGCTGTCATCATCGCCGGATTTTGGAATCTTTAAATCAGCCTCTGTCTCAGCATTCATTTTTTTAATAAAATGCGCCGCCAACCGGGGTGATTCCCGCTCCTCATTCTGATGCACAAAAAAGTGGATTTTCTGCAATCCCTGATTTGTCCATGACTTTAGCCGTTCTGCCCAATCATCCAGTCGTGAGTAATCGGTGGGGTGATTGGCACCTACGTAACGGATGAAGGCTTCATTGTTGGTGAGACGCATATGGAGTAAATCTCTTCTTCCGGCCGTATCGACAAGAACATTGGCTACATTATTTTCTTCCAAAAGTTTATATAGATCTTCAGCTATTTTTGGATCGTTGAACCAATCCGAATGCCGAAATTCTACAGCGAGAGGAAATCTCTCAGGCCAGAATTCTATAAAATCTCTGACCCTGTCGAAATACTTGGGAGCAAAGTTATCGCGTAATTGCAAAAAGCTGGTACCCAGTTTATCCTGAAAATGAGAGACACTGTTCAGGAAAGCTTCCGTTACATCCTGCACGTCCGATAACCATTTTCGATGACTTATTTGTTGATTTAACTTGGGGAAAAATCGGAATTCACCCGGCACTTTTTCGTACCATGACGAAATTTGAGACCGGGAAAAAATTCGGTAAAAAGTGGCATTTAGCTCCACCGCATTGAACTGTGAGGAGTAGTACTCCAGCTCGTCTTTGGTGCCTCTCGGATAGAAACCTTTTAACTCCTGCCGGTTCCACTTGGCGCATCCCACATAGATCTCTGGTTTTCCTGAATTCCCAACATTTGAAAGAAGTTTAGCTGTTTCCGGATGATCTTCCGGAAGCGAAAAATCTATACTTTCCGGCTTTTCTACACTACCAAATTTCATAAGTTTATTTTTTAGTAAGTGAAGTTTGTGGTTACTGAAAAAATAAAACTTATTCTTTTATAAATTGATTCGGATTCGGCGAAATTCATCTTGATAAATTTCAGAAGGATTCCACTCTAACCCTGTCAGGGTTGAATTGAAAGCAGATATACCAACTAAATTTCTCCGGTTATTTATTGACTTCTAAGCGGTTCACCGCTTTCTGCCCAACGCCATTTCTCTAAAATAAGATTTATCCGCGGACCCATACCATCGGCATATTGGGGCGGATAAGCTGCCAATACATAAAACCAAACGCCTTCCTTAACATCCAGTGCTAAAAAGCCGAATGCTTCCCCTCTCAAATCATATAGCTTTTCTGCCCATGGGTGAAGCGCAGAATCTCCGGGAACTGCGTTATAACTTTTAGCAATTTCAGCCACCCTTTTATGAACTTCACTGCCCACTGAACCCGCCGGAAAAGCAAAAATTGTAAGTTGCGCATTTTTGTTAAGCCTGCCCCCGAAATTCGCCATAATGCTGATAGACTTTCCATTTTCCAAGTTAACCGTCTCTGTCACCATCTCGGCAGGAGCATAGGTAGAAAACTGTATAGGAAAATTTTCGGGAGGCTCCAGCAAATACATCCGCATGCTTTCAACCATTCCTTCAATACTGATTTGTACTTCAATGGTATCGCCACGCGCGGCTATTTTTGGCTCAGGATTGGAAACCGCTTTTTCTTTTTCCGCAGCATTACAACTTATAAATATCGTGGCTGCCAACAGTATGAAAAAATATCTATTCATTAAATGATGATTAATGGATAAAAAATGACTTAAAGAACCGGTTTAAAAACCATCACCCAAACTGCCGAAAACAGCAGAAGCAGGTTGATAGAAGTCAGTATTGTAAGCCTGCGCTGAAGGACTTGCAACTTGGAATCATCAGCATCATCCGATGCGGCTACTTCGGCCAGCTTTATACCAACCTTTTGCGTAACATTACTGCCCAGATATCCGGTTATTAGGATAACAGCAAGTCCCCAGATAATCCAGAAAGGAGCCCCAAACCCAAAAAACGCGGAAAGCACGATACCCGCTATCAGTGTGGTAATTGCTGAGGGACCTATAACGGCCCTGCCAAAGAATTCACTTTGTCGCGCGATTGCCGCAAGTCCCGGACGATCCCGCTTTCTGGCCAATGCGATGTTAAGCATGCCAAGTGTAAAGACACTGCCGATCCATATAATAGCTGCTGCAATATGAATGAATTTGAATAAAAAATAAGCCATGAGTTAAACATTTTTAGTTATCGCGAGCAGTACATTATCACGATAAAACTTAATAAAAGTTCAGGGAGTATTCACCGGTTCCGTTCTTTTCTTTGGTTTTTAAGGCGCTTCATACGTCGATTTTTTTGTTTTAAGATTAAAAAAGCATAATGCTTCTCTTAAAACAAAAATAATTTGCGTAACAAAATTGTTACATTTAGATTAGTAACTAAATGGTTACGTAATTATAATCTGTAGTGAAAATGCAAAGAGATATTTTCCAGGCCATAGCAGACCCTACCCGCAGAGAAATTATTGGATTGCTGGCGGGGCAGGCACTTTCAGTGAATGATGTCGCTGAAAACTTCGATATTAGTCGTCCCGCTGTCTCCAAACACATCAAGATTTTGAATGAATGCGGGCTGGTAGTGATTAGAAAAAAAGGCCGCAAACGACTTTGCAGAGCTGATCCGCGTAAACTAAAAAAAGTGGCGGAATGGACTGAGCAGTATCGGAAGTTCTGGTCCCACAGGTTGGATGCGCTGGAAGCACTGCTGGCCGAAGAGGATGAACAAGCAAAAGAAAAGGATAATAAAACATAAACTATGAATGCACAAAATCACCGGGTAGCAAAATCAGAGATGCTAATTCGTAAACCTGTAAGCAAAGTTTTTGAAGCATTGGCCAATCCCGAAATTACTTCTAAATTCTGGTTTACCGAAGGCAGTGCCCGGCTGGAAGCGGGAAAAACCGTAGAATGGACCTGGGGACAATTTGGGGTTCAAGCCATCATTACGGTGACAGAGGTAAAGAGAAATGAGCTGATTCAATTTCAATGGCCTTCGGGTGAGAAAGAGTCTGATTTTAGAACAGTAGAAATATCGTTCGAATCCAAATCAGATCAAACCACCTTTGTACATGTCGTCGAAAGAGGTTTTGATAAAGATGAGGAAAACCTAATTGAACAAGTTGCCGGTCAAACAGAAGGGTGGGCACTGGTTTTATCAGCATTAAAAGCTTGGCTGGAGCATGGCATTAACCTGAATCTTATAAGCGACCATAAACCGGAATGAGTGAAACAAGTAAAAAGAGTCATCCGAAAGTAAAAGTTATCAAAGATTTCAGGGCTTCGCCCCAAAAAGTGTTCGATGCCTGGCTTGATCCTTCAATCATCAGCCATTGGATGTTCGGTCCTGACGTTCGGGATGAAGAAATCATCAAGTTGGAAACAAATCCCGAAAAGAATGGAAAATTTTCATTTGTCGTGCGCAGGGGTGATGATGTAATTAACCATGTAGGCACCTACCTGGAAATAAATCGTCCCGAACGGCTGATTTTTACGTGGGGAATAGAAGGAGAGTCTGAGGAAGAAAGCGTGGTTAGCATTGGCATCACCTCTACTAAAAACGGATGCCGGCTTACGCTGGTTCATGAAAATGTATGGACGGAATATGTCGATCGCACCAAAGCCGGCTGGACATTTATGCTGGAAAAGCTGAAAACCATAGCCGTATAGTTCAATAACAGTTACTCCGTGCCCACTGCGTAGCTCTGTGTAATTTCACAGAGATCACAAAGAATACACAGAGAACCGCTGAGAAATTTTTTATAACAAAAGCTTTTGATACGATGTGAACCGCCTCGCCTCTTAAGTTATACCTGGGGTGGAGATTCTGAAGTTACTTTTGAATTGATTCCACAAGATGAAGATATATTGCTTGTACTTACTCATCGTCGTCTGGAGGATGCTGAAATGATAAGTGTTGCTGCCGGCTGGCATACTCATCTTGCTATTCTGGCGGATCAACTTAACGAACGACAGCCACGCGGGTTTTGGAGGGTGCATACTAAACTGGAGAATGAGTATAAAAAGCGGCTGGGATAACTCCGCGACAAGTGGGATTATAATCCAATCCGCATACCTAGTTTAGGAATCAGCATATCAGTATCAGATTCAATCTGTTCAAAAAGAACACCGCTTGCCCCCGCACGAATTGAATTTTCTGCCAAATAATCGGCTTCCGAACCAAAAAGATATCTCACACCCAAATTAATTGAAAGAGTTCTGCCGGTGTCCGGCTCTTTAAAAACCACAATATCAACTCCGGCACCGATGCCATAACTTATGGTAAAAGAATCAAAAGTGGATGAAGTTAGAATCTGCCCGTCATCAACAAAGGTTATAAGATCACCGTCATCAACAATAGCCTCACTTTCAATGAAAACATTAGAAGAAAGGTATTTAAAACCAAGCAAAGCATCTATATAAGGAGATATTTCTCCTTCGAATGGAAGCACACGTGCTACCAGATGAGTCATCAAAATGTTATTTCCCATTTCAACATTAACAACTGAAACACCCGTGACAGGAGCATTGCCGGTGGGATACCGGACCTCCAGGTAATTATCAAAACCGTAATTCAGCCATCCTATTTCTGTGGTAAGTACCAGTGGCAGGTTCGGCGTTCGTCCGCCAAAAGAAAACAAAATACCGGGAATAGGGCGGTCAAGATTATCTCCAAATGCTCCTTGCGCAAAACCCCATACAATGCTTAATTCAGTCCGTACTTCCCTCTTTTCCTGGGCAACTACTAAGCCATTGCCAACAAAAAACAGCAACATGACGGGCAGTAAAACTCTCTTGCTCATGACAACCGAAACTTTTAAAACGCTCTCTTATAAATAGTTGTAATATATAAACTTAACCCTCGTCCTATACAATAAGTTCCCTCTTTTTAAGGGTAAAGAGAAATATAAACGGAGCAGAGGTGTAGGTCGGGCATCTTGCCCGACAAGGAAAGGATTTAAATCAGCAGGGAAATGTAAATCTGAACTTTTTGATCTCAGAATAAGGATTAACAATTTGAGAGGAGTCTGACAAGTAGTCTAAGATCTTCGTTTATCTCGTGCCGTCGCTCTGCGGCGCCTACGCTTAAAGCTCAAAGAAAGTGTGTTCTGCTAAGGGTTTAGGAGTGCAGCCTTTCATGGGCTGTATGAAAAGAACTATCTGTTTTTCTTTGTCGGGTTAGCAACCCGACCTACATAGAACCTTTATTTAAAATCGTCTATTTGACGGGCAAGATGCCTGTCCTACATATCATTTAAAATTTCATTGATCTGCCTGATCTCATCCCTGCTTACTGTATGACCCATTCCGGGATAAATGGTTGAATTCACATTACCTTTCAGGTTCTCAAAAACCGCAGCCGTTTTATGAACGCGTTCTTCGGGAATATGGGGATCTACATCACTGCACCCCAGGAAAACGGGTGTATTTTCAAGTGACCCGCTATATAGCTCCGGATCTACTTTCTCTCCGATTAATCCACCACTCAAGCCAAAAACAGCACCATATTTTTGAGGATGACGTGCTACAAACTCGGTAGCGAGGCAAGCCCCCTGTGAAAATCCTAACAGCGCAACTTTTTCTGGTGAAAAACCTTCATCCTTAAGTGAAGCTATAGCATCATAAATTGCCTGAAGTCCACTTGAAATGCCCGGTTCATTCATCTCTTTCGGTGCCATAAAGGATCGCGGATACCAGGTATAATCACTCGCTTGCAGTGCCTGGTAATGGATATCTTTCCGTTTGATCTCATTCGAGAATGTTAACATACTTTCAGCTGTGGCACCGCGTCCGTGAACTAAAACCATTGCTATATTTGCTGAGGTTGCATCAGCCCCGGCAGTAACTATCTTCTGATTTTGATGTGGGCCGTTGAAAGAATGATCGGGGTCGATGCGGAATAAAGGCATAAAGACAATTGTTAATTAGATTCTACAGTTTGGCCAATCTCCCTAAATCTCTCTTCTCCAAGGGAACTTGGAGAAGCCATCAGGCTAAAGGTGCCAAGCACTTCGCAAGTACCCGGCACCTTTTTTAACTCAATTAAATTTCAATAGTTGGCAGCGCGGCTTCGATGGCTTCCCTTTGTGGCTCATGCCATGGTGTAAGTTCAAGCTTTTCAGCTTGGTCTTCACCGGGATTGGAATTTACAAAGTAACCCGGTCCATGCGTAGCCATTTCAAAAAGTACTCCGCCCGGACTTCGAAAATAGACCGATTTGAAAAAGTGGCGGTCAATAATTTGGGTGGGTTGTAATCCGAATTCCATCACCTGCTGACGCAGCTTTGCGAGATCTCCCTCGTCTTTCGTTTGAAAAGCAACGTGGTGAACTATTCCCGCACCATTCAATCCCCGCTTGGGTTGAACTTCATCAATAATTAAGTATCGTCCTAAATCGCTTCCTGTTTGGTAAAGCGTTGAGTTTTCTTCTGTTTCTGCTCTTGAGAAACCCAAAATTGAAGTGAGAATTTCTTCCGTTTCCTCAATCCGGTCAAGTTGAAGCGTTGTGCTCCAAAAACCTTGGATGCGATGCTCTTTTGGAACAGGGGATTTCGGCCAGTCTTTTACATTAGCAGCCATCGTATCATCAAAAATCAGATGGAGCTTAAGTCCATCCGGATCTTTGAAGGAAAGCCCTCTTTTGCCAAAGTACTCAATCGGTTCAAAATTAATTTTCAGCTCATTCAGGCGTTTTTGCCAATAAGAAAATGAATCTTCAGGCACAGCCAGAGAAACGGCCGTTGCTTCACCTGACCCAGGCTTTCCCTTTCGCGCGCCGGGCCACGGAAAGAAGGTTAGACTTGAACCGGGACTTCCTTCGGAATTGGCATAAAAAAGATGATAGTTGGTAGGATCATCCTGATTGACCGTCTTCTTTACCATGCGCATCCCCAGTTTCTTTACATAGAAATCATAGTTTTCCTGGGGGGTACCGGCAATTACCGAAATATGATGTATTCCTCGATGTTCAGACATAACTAATCAGTTAGTTAATAAATAAAATTACTGTTTATAGCTTCTAATCAAGATATTTGTTTTGTAATCTATTTCTTATGAAGCTTTTTTCTGTTGCACTTCATCCATAAAAGGATAATCAATATATCCTTCTTCACCGCCGCCATAAAACGTATCACGGTCAGGCTCATTAAGTTCAGCATCAGCCTCAAAACGTTCAGGAAGATCAGGATTGGCCAAAAACAGGCGTCCATAAGCAACCAGATCAGCATAATTTTCTTTGACAGCCTTCATTCCGGATTCCCGATCATAGTTAGCGTTAGTAATGATGGTACCATCATAAATATCCCGGAAGTACTTAGTTACTTTTGTAGGATAGTTCGGTTTCTCCCTGACATCTGTCATGGGTTCCATAAGGTGAATGTAAGCAAGATCAAATGCATTTAACTGCTTAATCAGATAGGCATAAGTTTCTTTCGGATTGGAGTCAGATATACCCTGATTGGTGCCGCTGGGTGAAAAACGTATACCTGTTTTACCAGCGCCTATCTCACCAGATACAGCTTCTATTACCTCAAGTGCAAAACGGACACGATTTTCTATGCTTCCCCCATATTTATCTTCGCGCTTGTTGGTACCGTCTTTAATAAACTGACCAATCAGATAGCCGTTGGCTCCGTGGATTTCAACCCCGTCAAATCCTGCTTTAATGGCGTTGGCTGCAGCTTTTCGAAAGTCCTCGACAATACCCTGAATTTCATCGGTTTCAAGTGCACGTGGTGTTACAAATTGTTTCATGCCTTTGGTGGTGAAAATTTCTCCTTCCGGCTTTACTGCTGATGGTGCCACCGGCTTTTCTCCACCATGATACATCGGGTGAGATACCCGGCCTACATGCCATAGCTGCGCAAATATTCGTCCACCAGCCTCATGAACAGCATCGGTAACTTGCTTCCATCCTTCAACTTGTTCATCAGAATGAATGCCGGGGGTAGAGGGATAACCCACTCCCTGCGGTGAAATTTGTGTGCCTTCCGAAATAATGAGTCCCGCCGAGGCTCTCTGCTTATAGTATTCTGCATTTAACTTGGTGGGTGTTTTGCCTTCACCGGCTCGGCTTCTTGTTAAGGGTGCCATCACCATTCGGTTAGGTAATTGGAGATCTCCTAAACTGTATGAAGTCAATAAAGGGTTTTTTGATTGTCTCATAAATCAACTGATATAAAGTTAAACTCTTGTTTTCATGACTTAGTTTAACATTAAACTAATTAATAAGAAAATCATTAGTTTCTATGATGAATATTGATTTTAGCTAATACCCGGCCACTTTGGAAGTGCCTGGAACCTTCGCTACAAGCGTCAGCTTTGGCCGTACACGGGTATTATAGCCCCGCTTGTGATTTCATTTTCGCGTGATATCAGATAAACAATTTGACGAGCCAGTTGTTCCGGCTTCGGCCATTTATCATAATTGACGTCGGGCATTGATTTTCGATTGGCAGGCGTATCAATGATGGATGGTGCAATAGCATTGACTAAAACTCCATCACTGACTACTTCAGCGGCAAGTGCTTCGGTTAAAGCAGCAACTCCGGCTTTGGCTACCGTATAGGCTGTCATTCCTTTACCCTGCCGCCGCTCAATGCCGGGACGAGAAGCAATATTGACAATGCGTCCGCCGGTTGATTTTCGTATCAGCTCAACGGCTGCCCGGCAAGAATTATAGCAGGTAATCAAATTCATATGAAGCTGTTTGTTGAAGTCCTCCAGTGTCGTTTTTTCTATGGCTCCTATGGCAAATCCGCCTGCCGTATGTACCGAAGCCCAAAGCCCACCCTGTTTTTTAACAGCTTCGCGGTAAAAATTCTCAGTTGCTTTTTCATCCGTCAGGTCAACTCCTGTTTTAATGAAAATATTTTCATCATCCCTTAATTCAAACGCTTCCATTTCAGATTCATTAAAACAGGGAATACTACATTTTGCACCCGCCTGTATCAATAAATCAACCACCGCAGAACCGAGTGCTCCCGTTCCGCCGGTTATGATGACGTGTTTATCAGAAAAATTAAATTTCATGGCTCACAATTTTTGAAGTTCAGCTTTAATAATTCATAAATGAATCATACTATAGAAAAGACAGTATAAGATACAGGTTTAACTGATTTGTCATGAAGAATTCTCAACTAAGGGGAGTTTTAGAACTTTTGGATCCTCCCAAAGGCTTCGAGCCCTGGCATGGTGGTCCCACGCTAATGGGAGCTCTGCGCGGAGTTGATTCTAAACAGGCTGCATGGAAACCGGCACCTGACCGCCATAGTATTTGGGAGCTGGCTTTGCACATTGCTTACTGGAAGTACAGTGTGCGACGTAATATTAATCCGGAGTCCAAAAAAGGTTTCGGAAAATCTCCTGCAAACTGGCCCGCAGTTGGTGAGGCCACCGACGAAAACTGGAAAAAAGATAAGACCCTCATTAAGTCAGAACATGAAAAGCTTATAAAAGAGATTAAAGCATTTCCTGAGGATCAGCTAAATGAGTATTCTTCAGACAAGAAGAAGTGGACATTCCGGCAGTTGCTGGGAGGAATCGCTACCCATGATACTTACCATATCGGACAGATTCAGTTGATGAAACGGTTGTACAAAGAGATGAATAAAGTTTAATTTAGATTAATAACTATAAAACGTACATCAGGTATAGATTCCATTGCCATAGATGAAATTGAAGGTCTTGAATTGAGCTTTGAAAAGGAACAGGAAATGGAATTCTTCTTATTCTTCCCTGAAGAACCATCATGCTTATTCGGCAATGGCTAAATTAAGCAATTTACGATTTAGAATAAGCGTTAGCTATTTAAAATATGGGATAAATGGCTTTGCTTTGTCACCAAAACGATGAAATGCGAGGACAAAGCGATTATCTGAATTAAAAAATTGGTTTGAAGAACCGCTGATCGGTATGAAGGAGAATATGGCGGATGATGGACAGGGATAATATTAGGAATTAAAAACTCACATAGTTAATTTTAAAAATAAATTGCTGGGTGAAACTATGAGTATTACAGTTTTGAAAAAAGGCGAAGATATAGCTGAACTTAAATCAAAGATGAAGTCTGCCCGAGAAGATATAAAAGGGCTTGATGCAAAAAAATATTTGGGAGTTATTGAACTAAAAGAAGATCCGGTAAAATATCAGAAACGCATTCGCGAAGAATGGAATGGAAATTCTGATTGATACAAACATCGCCTTATATTTCTTGGGTGGAGAAAAGCCTCTCGTTAATTTGCTCGACAATGAAATTCTGCATGTCTCTTTTATTACGCAACTTGAGCTTTTAGCCTACGACAAAATCACTGTAAAAGAACAACGTAAAGTAAAAGCTTTTTTGAAAGATTGTGTAATTGTTGACATAAATCACAGTATTAAAACTCATACTATTGATATTCGAAAACAGTCAGGAATTAAATTGCCTGATGCGATCATTGCTGCAACTGCACGTTCTGAGTTTATGCCTCTCTTATCTGCTGATAAAGAATTTAAAAAAGTAAAGAACCTGCAATTATTTTCGTATCAATTCTAAAATTTTTGATTTAGATCAAAACCCATGAACATCTTCAGCATCATTATACTGGCTACACTGCTGGTTGATTATACCCTCAACCTGATAGCCGATTTCTATAATATGAAGTCACTCGACAAGGGTCTGCCGAATGAATTCTCGGGAGTCTATGATGAGGAGACTTATGAAAAATCGCAGCGGTACACCAAAGTCCGAACGCGTTTCGGGATTCTCACATCAGCCTTTAACTTAATACTGCTACTCGTTTTCTGGTTTGCGGGCGGATTCAACTGGCTGGATGAAATCGTTCGAAGCTGGGATTTAGGCGTTATCTGGACAGGACTGGCTTATATCGGAATCCTGGTCATTGCACGAAGCGTTTTATCGCTTCCGTTCAGCATCTATTCAACCTTTGTGATTGAAGAACGCTTTGGCTTCAACAAGACAACTCCCAAAACCTTTGTTTCAGATTTATTAAAAGGATTAGCCTTGGGAATCGTTTTAGGCGGTCCGTTGCTTGCTGGTATTTTAGCCTTTTTCACCTTCATTGATCAATATGCCTGGCTTTATGCCTGGGGTGCAGTGACTGCTTTCACACTGTTTATTCAGTTCATAGCCCCTACCTGGATTATGCCTATTTTCAACAAGTTCGAACCACTGGAAGAAGGTGACCTCCGCCGAAAAATCCGGGAATACGCCGACAAAGTGAATTTTTCGCTCGAAGGTATCTATGTGATTGACGGTTCTAAACGAAGCAGCAAATCTAATGCTTTCTTTACCGGTTTTGGAAAGAACAAGCGTGTTGCTTTGTATGATACTTTAATTGAAAACCAATCCGAAGACGAACTGGTAGCAGTTTTAGCTCATGAAATCGGTCATTACAAGAAAAAACACATCATCAAAAATATGGGCATTAGCATTTTACAAACCGGGGTGATGTTTTTCCTGCTTTCAACCTTTCTCAATTCACAGGGTCTGTATGAGGCGTTTTATATGGATCAGGCTTCCGTTTATACCGGGCTCATTTTCTTTGGGTTGCTATACGCGCCGATTGAAATGATTTTGTCGATTTTCATGCAAATTCTATCCCGAAAGTACGAATTTGAAGCTGATGCCTTCGCTTCCACCACCTTTCAGAGCGAGCCTATGGTACAAACGTTGAAAAAGCTATCTAAAGATAATTTATCGAACCTGACACCCCATCCGTTTTATGTGTTTTTGAATTATTCTCATCCGCCGGTTTTGGAGAGGATTAAAGCAATACGGGGTGGAGTTAAGGCCGCTGATTTACGCCGATGAGCGTGGATAAAATCTGTGGCCCAATAAAAATGAAAAGCTAAAGAAATTTGATATGCATATTGAAACGAAAGCCATTCACGCGGGACTTGATATCCATGCCGAAACGTCGGATGTAGTCCCGCCCATCCATAAATCGACTGTTTTTGAGCTACGGGAAGAAGGTTATCAGGAAGGAGACCTAAACTATACGCGACATATAAACCCTAACCGGTTACAGCTTGAGAAGCTGTTAGCTGAACTGGAAGAAGGTGAAAGCTGTGCGGCATTTTCATCGGGAGTGGCTGCAGCAACGGCGGTTTTTCAGGCACTAAAGCCTGACGATCATGTGCTCATGCCTGATGATGTATATGCGGGAAACAGAAAACTGGTAAAAGAAGTGATGAAGCCATGGGGACTGGAAGCGAATTTTATCCCTATGACTGACGTCTCTAATGTTGAAAAAGCCATTCAGGAAAATACTACTTTAATCTGGATTGAAACGCCTTCAAACCCTTTACTGAATATCACCGATATTACTGCTGTTTGCGAACTGGCTCACGAGCAAAATATCATAGTTTGCGTGGATAACACTTGGCCTTCACCCGTAAATCAGCTGCCTTTAAATTTAGGAGCTGATCTGGTGCTTCACTCAACCACAAAATATTTCGGCGGACATAGTGATATCCTGGGCGGTGCAGTAATCGGGAAAAAAGCTGATGCCATTATGCAACGTGTTAAAGAGCTACAGGTAATGACGGGTGCTGTTCCATCTCCTGAAGACTGCTGGATGCTCTCGCGAAGTATCCGAACGCTACCTTACCGCATGCGGGCCCATAATGAAAATGCCGCTAAAGTGGCGGAATTCCTGCAAAATCATTCTAAAGTTGAAAAAGTGCTATATCCGGGACTTAAAACACATGAAGGGCATGAAATTGCCAAAAAACAGATGAGTGGTTTTGGCGGAATGATTTCATTTCTGGTGAAAGGAAGTGCAGATGATACGCTGAAAACTGTTGCGGGCTCAAAGCTAATCGGTCGCGCTACCAGTCTTGGCGGAGTGGAAAGCACCTGGGAGCATCGTCTAAGCAGTGAAGGTCCTGATTCAACTACCCCTAAAAATCTGATTCGCATTAGTGTAGGCTTAGAGCACCCTGATGATTTGCTTGAAGATCTGGAAAGGGCGTTGGATTAGGGACCCATCCTCCAACTCCTTCCCTATCCCGATAAGAAACATCGGGACAAGGAAGGAGAGTAAAACCCAAGGTAGTTCCAAAAAGTCCCTCCTTGTTCCGCGGTTTTGCTGAATAGGCAGGGGCCGGGGTCTGAAGTAATAAGGACTCTAATTCAACTTCTTAAACAAGAATTCAGGTTCTAATCCGTTCAAAGAATCCTTACCTTTAAATCCTCATTTAAAGGACTTTAATCATCCAAAAGCTTATTTATTTTATAAACCTTAAATCATTTTCAGCATGAAGCCCAAACGTTTTTTCGCTTATGCTTCCGTTGTTATTCTTGTTGCTGCGGGAGCTATCTTTTACATCATCAATGATTATTACAACCGACAGGAGGCCAAAAATCAACTGACTGAAGTGGTGATGTACAAAAATCCCGGCTGCCAGTGCTGTACCAAATGGGCGAAGTATATGGAGCATCACGGTTTCGCAGTTACGGTAAAACCCAGCCGTCAAATGCCTGCAATAAAAGCCGGAAATGGAGTACCTTACCAATTGGCATCATGCCATACGGCCATTATCGACGGTTATGTGGTTGAAGGACATGTTCCCGTTCAGGAAGTTAAACGACTGCTTACCGAACGTCCCGAAGCCATAGGCATAGCCGTACCGGGTATGCCGGAGGGTTCACCGGGCATGATAACCGGAGAAAGCGACCCATATCAGGTGATTCTTTTTAAAGAAGACGGAAGTCAAAAGGTTTACGCCAGTTACCCATGATTTTATCTTCTAAAATGATTAAGAGATATTTTTTACTGCTGCCGGTGCTTTTGGGAGTGATGGCTTGTTCATCCCAGAATTCCGGCTCAGGGGCTACAGAACCTCTTCCGCAATTAGATCCGCTTTCCGTGCCGCTTTATTCGGCCGCCAACGAGGCCAAAGCTAAAGATTTTACCGTAACTTTAGTCTATGGAGAGCAGTTTCAGCTTTCGGAGCAAAAAGGGAATGTGGTGTTGCTCAATATCTGGGCTACATGGTGCGCACCCTGCCATGTTGAAACTCCCGAATTCGTAGATCTTTATTCGAAATACCGGGATGACGGGCTTCAAATCCTGGGCGTATCTATCGACAAGCAGGGTAAGGCGGTAGTCAAACCATTCATGGAAAAGTATGATGTGAATTATCCCGTGGTCATTGATGACGGAACGATTATGGAAAAATACGGGCCCACGATGGGGATCCCGACCACGTACATCATCGGTAAAAATGGGAATTTAAAATATTTCGCGGTAGGAGCACTGACAAAAAAGGAATTGGAGCCACGCCTTAAAAAGCTATTGAAAGAGTAGGACGGGTTGCTAACCCGTCAACAACAATCTTTGATGCAAGATTAATTAAAGATTCGGCTAACATTTTTTAAAAGAACAAATTGAATTAAAGTTTTGTCTTGTCGGGTTAGCAACCCGACCTACATGACTAAATTCCAAGCCTAAAAAACCTTATATTTGCCCTTCCATAATTTCAGCAATTGAATAACTAAAATGAAACAGTATTTAAAAGCAATTCTCAGCGAAGCTCTTAAAAATTTCGATCTTTCGGATGATGATGTCCCCGAAATTCAGATTGAAAAACCAAACCAGCCCGAGCACGGGGATGCCGCCACCAATTTGGCTTTGAACCTGGCACGTCCCTTAAAAAATAATCCCCGCAAAATTGCTGAACAGATTGTTGAAAATTTAGAATATGATTCCCGAAGAATTGATGCCATAGAAATTGCAGGACCGGGCTTCATCAACTTTCGTTATGCTGAAAATTACCTGTTTGATGAGCTTGAAACAATTTTAGAGCAGGATGTGAATTATGGAAAAACGGATTCGCTTCGGGACAAGCGCATTCTGGTTGAATTTGTGAGTGCCAATCCCACCGGTCCTTTAACTGTGGGGCACGGACGAAACGCTGTACTCGGTGATACCATCGCCAATCTATTGGAATGGACGGGTGCCAACGTGGATCGCGAATATTATTTTAATGATGCAGGGCGACAAATGCGAGTACTTGGCCA